>JAJNBD010000014.1 GCA_021156105.1 Gammaproteobacteria bacterium
AAAGTGCTCCCGCGGGAGTCACGGCTATTTTAGCAATATTAGCTCAAATAAAATTTGGCTCTGCAGCAAGCATTGTTGATGCTGCTATTGAGTTGCAAGTGCTATTAGAACGGCGAGTCAGCGAACAACAAAGACGTTATTTTTTTAATGAAGCGCATGAGAATACTAAACGACTCTATGGGGAAACATTGAGGGCCTTGAAAGAAAAATTACAGCCTTTAGTTGCGCCAGAGCTTGCTACACTTGCATCTGCCCCTGCACTAAAGATTTAAGTGGGCATCAGATAAAGAGGATAAATATTGTTCGTCTTTTAGCCTGCTTAGCATGGGTGTCTTTTCTGGTTTTTTTTACATAGTCCAAAATATTCTTACTTATTGGGGTTGCGTGCGGCAGATCGAAAACGAGGATAAATATTACTATATAAGTAATGGCAAGTTTTTTAGGATTGGGCCTGAGTATACTTATTATAAGTAGACGCTTTTCAGCACGACTCTTTTAAATTTTTTTTACGAGGGTTTTAGTTTAAAAATGGAAAAATATTTTTTTCAACTCAAGTGTGTATTAGAAAGATTTACTTCTTATTACAGTTAAGTATCTATGCTTGCGGCCTTCTAGAAAATGTGCCAAAATCGAAAAACATCTTAAGTGGAAAGTTAAGATATTTTATCAACTATAAATTAAGGAATTTATTATGGCTAAAGCAAAAGTAAATGCACCTGCAAATAACTCAGGTGACGACTATCAAAAAAATTTACAAATGTTACAACAAGTCGCTCAGTTATTAGCGTGCTTCTATGTAGATTTTAAAAATCTCAAAAAAGCTGATGTCGTAAAAGTTGTTCCTATGACGGATAAAGAGTTCAAAGCTGCTGAACAAAAATTAAAAATGTTAAAAGCTAAATACGAAGCTTTAAGAAAGCATTTCCAAGATATGGGTAAACAGTTTGCTGAAATGGGTAAACATTTGGGCGAAAGTTTCAGCCATTTGGGTACTAATTTTTCTCAAAAAGGCAAGCCTGCTAAAAAAAGCAGTGCTAAAAAAAGCAGTGCGAAAAAAGCTAAAAAATAATAGTAAAGAAATTTAATATTATTTATCCTGCTCCTTGCGGTGTAAGCTGTAAGGAGCAGTAAACCTCGCACTTTTTTTCTAGCATTTTGTTATTATCATTCACCTGTTTTTTATAGCCTGGTTTTAGAAACGAGCATTAGCAAACTCTTCAAATATGGTTAGTCTTTGATTATGTGCCTATTAGTAAGGTAAGATATTGCTTATTATTTATATAATCATGAAAACCATTTATGTCTTGCCTTATTAGTTTAGAAAAAATTTATCTGTCCTATGGTGTTCAACCGTTATTAGATCATGTTGATTTGCAAATCTTTCGCGGTGAACGTGTTTGCTTAATTGGACGCAATGGCGCAGGCAAATCTTCTTTATTAAAAATTATTGAAGGCGCTGTCTTAGCGGATAGCGGAAAAATTTATCGGGATCCCGGTTTGCGCATTTCGCGCTTGACACAAGAATTACCGCAAGAGATGGATTTAAGCGTTTACGAAGTGGTATCTCAAGGTCTTGCAACAACCGGAAAATTGTTGGCAGACTATCATCATTGTTTACAGCATTTGTCAGACCTGTCTGAAGATCTTGCGCGCCTCGAAAAATTACAACATGAAATTGATCAATGCGATGGCTGGCAGTTTGAGCAATCGATTCAAGAAGTATTAACACGCTTAGCCTTGCCGGCGGATCAAAAAATTTCTGAGTTATCCGGTGGCTGGCAGCGACGTGTGGCACTAGCTAAAGCACTCGTGGTTAAGCCTGATTTATTATTACTGGATGAACCAACTAACCATTTAGATGTTGAAGCTATTCAATGGTTAGAAGAACAATTATTAAAATTTGAAGGTGGCATTTTATTTATTACCCATGATCGAGCCTTATTGCAGCGTCTAGCAACGCGTATTATTGAGCTGGATCGGGGCCATTTAACGTCTTGGCCTGGGGATTATGCAAACTTCCTCCGGTGCAAAGAAGAAGCGTTGGCCGCAGAAGCAAACTTAAATAAAGAATTTGATAAAAAACTCGCCGAAGAAGAACGCTGGATCCGCCAAGGCGTTAAAGCAAGACGTACGCGTAATGAAGGGCGTGTGCGTGCTTTAGAAGCCATGCGTGTGGAGCGTAGCCAGCGGCGTGAATTGCAAGGCAATGCCAACATTGCATTAAATGAAGCTAGCCGTTCAGGTGAACTCGTGGTAGATGCTGAACATATTAGCCAGAACTATGGGGATAAAACTTTAATTAAAGATTTTTCAATTCGCATCATGCGGGGCGATCGTATTGGTTTGTTAGGACCTAATGGCGCAGGTAAAACGACATTGTTAAATATTTTACTGGGCAAAATTAGACCAAGCAAAGGCACGGTACAGCTGGGCTCGAAATTAGAGGTTGCTTATTTTGATCAGTTGCGTGCAAAACTTGATCCTGAAAAATCTATTTTAGATAACTTAGCAGAAGGGCGTTCCAGTATAAAAATTAATGGCAGTGAGCGCCACGTTATTGGTTACTTGCAAGATTTTCTCTTTTTACCGCAGCGAATGCACACGCCTGTTAAAGCTTTATCTGGCGGCGAATGTAATCGTTTATTGTTAGCAAAATTATTTAGTTTACCCGCTAACGTGTTGGTTATGGATGAACCAACAAATGACTTAGATCTAGAAACTTTGGAGTTATTGGAAGAGCTGCTTACGCAATTTTCAGGTACGCTTTTGCTTGTGAGCCATGACCGTGCGTTTTTAGATAATATTGTGACTAGCACGATTGCATTTGAAGGTGAAGGTAATGTTAAAGAATATATTGGCGGTTACCAAGATTGGTTACGACAAAGTAAAAAAGTAACAGTGCCTGTTGCGAATAAAAAAGCTTCAGAGCCTATGCCTAGTAAAGTAAAAGATTCAGCAGCGTCTAAGAAGCTAAGTTTCAAAGAACAAAAAGAATTTGCTGAATTGCCTGCGCGTATAGAAACTTTGGAACAACAACAAGCTGAATTATTAGCTATAACTTCACAGGGCGATTTTTATCAACAGGCGCCAGATAAAATTGCCCAAGCATTAGATCAATTAAAACAGTTAGAGTTGGAAATTGAGCAAGCTTATGCTCGTTGGGAAGAGTTAGAAAAGCGTGCTTAGCTTTCTCGTACAGTGTGTACTTCTAACTTTGCAAAAACCAATTTTCAATGACAAATTTCAGTTGGCGCAAGTATGCGCCTTACTTTGCTCATCGCGATATTGAATAATTTTATACTTGATATATCCTACTAGGATTAACTGGATCCATATGATCACTGCTGCTGTTATCTTTCTTTTTACAATTATTAATTATGGCTTTTACGGCAAAAGGAGCTGCACAGCCTAAAGCAGAGCCTATAAAAAAGCCAGGTATGCCATATACGGCAGAATTACCTAATGAGTGGTTAGTATAAAGACCGACAACAGTTGCTACCACAAATCCAAACACAGAACCTATTCCGGTAGTGCCAACAGCTATACAGCAAGGATCACATTGCCGGCTATCTTGCTTTCTTTGTACGAGACTTGTGTTTTCATTGCCGGTTGATTGTGCATCAGAAGAAGTAAAAACTGAACTATATTGCATGATGAATGCATCCTTTAGTTTTTTATAATTGGCGTTTCTTTTATGAAAGGCTGAAGGAATATGATAATACCTGAAATATAACCTACCTGCCAGTAAATGAATTATTTGCGCTAACGCATTACTTAATGCGGCAAGACTAGGTTGTTATAAACCCTTAAAATTCAGCGGTTATGTGAAACTTAAGTTTGGCTTATAAGAGCGCGCCAGCGTTTTTTTGTCTGGTAGAAAAATAATTTTCAAAATATTGTCTTTAATCTAAAAATATGGTTAACTGACTGAAAATTTAAATTACATGGAAATTTTTATGGGCGACCTTATTGCTAATCTTGGTGGCATATTTATTTATTCTCCAAAGCCTGCTGAGCTCGCTGCTTGGTATCAGAAAAGCTTGGGGATTAATTATGAGCATACGCCAGGTAGCCCTATTTGGTATGCGACTTTTAAATATCCTGCAAAGATTCATTCTGAACAGCAAGCTTGCTGCGTACTTGCCATTTTTCAAGCTGAGGAAGGCGCGCACGTTGAGTCTAAACCGTTTCGAGTTAATTATCGGGTTCATAACCTTACTGCCGTCACAGAACATTTAACCTCTTTGGGTATAATTTTTAAACCTATTGAAACATACCCTCAGGGTAAATTTACCTGGCTGACTGATCCAGAAGGCAATTCTATTGAATTGTGGGAAGATACCCAATTAAGTTAATTCTGTTACAGGTATATATCGCAAAGCTAATTAGCTCGCAAAAAACCTTAGGTAAAGCTTTTTTCATTAAAGCGGCTTGTTTCTATCTAAGGTTTCCGCTAAGCTTAGCAACCATGAATCATATACCTGCTTTTTCTATAAAAAAGAGGTGCTGTCGATGAGCACTTATTTTATTTCTGATATTCATCTTTCTGATCATCAGCCGCAGCTTTTAAAGCTCTTCAAATACTTTATTGAATCTATTTTGCAGCCAAACGATACACTCTATATCCTGGGGGATTTCTTTGAATATTGGGTAGGTGATGACCAATATTCTCATATGGTTAATCAAACAAAGCAGCTTTTAAAAGCCTTAGCTCAAAGAAATATTGAATGGTATTTTTTAGCAGGTAACCGTGATTTTCTGCTCGGTAAAAAATTCTTGGCTAAAACCCATGGAAAGCTTCTCGCCGAAAAGACACTTATCCCATTAGGTGCACACCGCGTTTTATTGTTGCATGGCGATACGCTCTGCACCAATGACTCTGCTTATCAAGCTTGGCGTAGCAAAGTGCAAAAGAAATGGCTGCAAAAGCTATTTTTGTTTTTACCCTTGTCTTGGCGGCAGTCGATTGCTAATCGCATGCGGCAAAAGAGTATGATGCAAGGCCAGCGGTTAACGCTTGATATGATGGATGTTGCAGAAACTGCTGTTCAAGAGGATTTTGACGCATATCAAGCTAATATCATGATTCATGGGCATGTGCATCGCCCAGGAATTCATATTTATCAAAATAAGCAAGGTACGCCATTAACTAGGTACGTGCTAGCAGATTGGGGTACAATGGGGAACTTTTTGCGTTACGATGGGCAGCAATTTGATTTAGTTTATTTTAACTTAGACTCAAATGAGAAAAAAATATGACTTCAAAAAAACTTAATTTTGCAGTTTGCTTAGTTTCGCTAATTGCGGCATTAGCAGGCTTATTATTTGGTTTCGATACGGGAATTGTTTCTGGGGCAATTTTGGTGATTCAAAAGTCTTTTCCTTTAACTGCCGTACAAAAAGAATGTATTGTGAGTGCTGTTTTGGTGGGGGCCATGATAGCTTCCTTAATCAGTGGGCGTTTGGCGGATAATTATGGTCGCAAAGATCTCATGTTAGTGATTGCGATACTCTTTATTACCGGAACATTGATTGCCGCGCTTGCTGGCAGTATTAAGATGATTATTGTGGGCCGCTTATTAATTGGCTTTGCAATTGGAATGGGCTCTTATATCGCGCCCTTATATATTGCAGAAGCAGCACCTTATGAATGGCGTGGTGGCTTGGTTTCCTTAAATCAACTGGCGATTACCATTGGTATTCTTTGTTCTTATTTAATTAACTATGCTTTTGTAGGGACAGAATATTCTTGGCGTTGGATGTTTGGCATGGGGGTAGTTCCTGCCGTGTTATTAGGCGTAGGTATGTTATTTTTGCCGGATAGCCCACGTTGGTTGATTAAACAGAATCAACTTGAAAAAGCAAAAAAAATTCTAGCTTATTTGCGTGGCACTGAAAACATTCATCATGAGCTATCTGATATTCAGCAAAGTTTAAATATCCACTATGCTAGTTTCAAAGAGGTTTTTGCACCTTGGGTAAGGCGGGTTTTATTCTTAGGTATTTTTCTCGGGTTTTTGCAGCAAGTATCCGGTATTAATACGATTATTTACTATGCGCCTACTATTTTTGAAGCCGCCGGTTTTCACGATATTTCTAACACCATCCTTGCAACTGTAGGTATTGGTGTTGTGAATGTTTTATCAACCATTTGGGCATTAATTTACTTGGATCGTAAAGGCCGCAGAACTTTAATGTTTGCGGGATTAATTGGTATGGCAGCAAGTTTGTTTTGCTTGAGCTTTGCTTTTCGTTTTGGTTTGAATTGGGAAGGTTTGCGCTGGGTTTCTGTGGTCAGTATTTTTGTGTTTATTATTTGCTTTGCGTTTAGTTTGGGCCCCTTGTTATGGCTGATGGTATCTGAAATTTTTCCATTAAGAGTACGTGGTACAGCAATGAGTATTGCTGTTTTTAGCTGCTGGTTTTGGAATGCCGTTGTATCGGGAACTTTTTTGAGTTTGCTAAATGCCTTGGGCCCTAGCAATACCTTTTTGCTTTTTGGGGCAATGTGCGTGCTAGGTTTAATTATTAGCTACTTTATTTTGCCTGAAACCAAAGGTGTTTCTTTAGAGCATATCGAGGAAAATATCCGTAAGGGTTTACCATTAAAAGACATCGGCGCTTAAGCTTATATTGGTGATAAGCAAGAAAAAAGCCCGCTTTAAGCGGGCTTTTTAAATAGTAGAACCATCTCTTGTTTTACAGTGTGTTCTGGCCTTTTTGCCAGTTGCAAGGGCAAAGTTTGCCGGTTTGAAGAGCGTCTAATACTCGCAAAACTTCTGCAGGGTTGCGACCTACGTTTAAGTCAGTGACCATCACAAATCGAATCACGCTTTCAGGATCAATAATAAAAGTTGCACGTTGCGCAACACCTTCATTTTTATCAAGAATGCCAAGTGCTGTGCACAATTCACGTTTGATGTCTGAAAGCATTGGGAAAGGCAAGTCGTTTAAGTGAGGATGATGTTGACGCCAAGCATGGTGAACAAATTCAGAATCCGTGCTTAAGCCCAGAATTTGCGTATTGCGATCTAAAAAGTCATTATTCATTTGACCAAAGGCAGTAAGTTCCGTTGGGCAAACAAAGGTAAAATCTTTGGGCCAGGAAAATAACACCAGCCATTTCCCTTTAAATGTTTCGCTGCTGATGTTAATGATGCCTTTTTCAATATCATTGCCTACCACGGCTTTCAAATCAAAAGCAGGTAGTTTGTCACCAACAGTCAGCATAAGTATCCTTTTGTTGCTTAATGAAGAGAGAATTAGGTTGAATATTAATATTCAACCTAAGATAGCTTAGTTTTTGCCTTCTTCTTTTTGTGTTTGTTTATCAATCAAAGCTTTTAAAATGCTGCCAGCTTTAAAGTGTGGTTTGGCATTAGGGCCTGTTACGATAAATTCACCGGTGCGAGGATTATGTGCACGGCGAGGTGGATAGTAGTGAACATTGAAGCTACCAAAACCGCGAATTTCAATACGGTCTTGGCTTAATAAAGCATCCACCATGCGATCGATAATGCTATCAACAGCATTTTTTACTTGAAGCGCAGAAAGGTGAGGGTGACGATCCTGCATGGCATTGATAAGTTGTGATTTTAACATGAGCTTATTGAGTTATTTGAAAAGTTTTATGTTAACAAAGTTTAAGGCGAAGATCAAGAAAAATCTCAACTATTTTCGCAAAACTGTCTTAAAGAGAATGGGATCTAAACCTCAATCTAAAGCTGGCTCGAAGATGACCAGTATCTACCCTGGTCCTGGTCTTTTTGCTTTGCTTTGAGAAGAATCAAAATCGGCTGCTGCTGTCGCAGGCAAAGGGCTGGCCAACCTTGAAGGTGGTCTCTCGGGCTCTAGCACTGTAGCGCTGTAAGAAATACTTATTCCAGGTAGTACAGCTTGTCGCAGCGGAGTTGGTTGAAGTAAGGTGGTTTGACGAAAGAGACCTGACCTTACAGGCGGTAAGCTTGCTGCAGCTGGTGCGATTGGGTGTCCTGCTACAAGCTCTGCTGGTGTTGGTGGTGCTGAATCAGCGTCCAAACGAGGTTTGGGTGCTGCGCCAGTGCTTGTTGATAAGCCGCAAGCTAACGGCTTGTTCAAGTTGCGTGTTAATTTTTGCTGTGCTGACGGTGCCACAGCGTCTAAATCAGCCGCAGATGCCCGCTGCTTTGCAGCCCCTGCATGGCTTTCAATCTGTGGTAATGCTGCCACTGACACTGTATATGGTTTTGGAGCGCTCTGAACTATAGGTGCTTTGGAGGCAGCGGTTTGGCAGGGTACAAATATGCCGTGAATAGACTGGCGCGATGTTGTTAAAAACGGCCGATAATCGCTGCCATCAACGCGTCTGCTGTACTTATGTGGGTCAGTAATATATTGTTGGAAACTTGCGACAATATTTAAGTATTTTTGACTATCAAAAGGTGCGATCCAGTCTAAGCAGGTTTGTTGTTCTTGTTCGCTTAAAGATAGAAAAATTTCATAATAAAATTGGGCGAAACTTTCCAGGGCTTCAAGCCTTTCTAATGCTTGCGCAAGAAGAGATGGATCACTTCCTAAGGGAGTGCTTTCTATTTGTATCATTTCTGATAGGCATGTAGTGAGAAAGCATTCATTAAGACCTAAAGTTTTTGCTTTGGTTTTTAAGGCGGTAGCCAGCGGTTGTTTCATTAAATCTTCTAGACTTGCAGCGAGAGTACGGGCTTTTTTTTCTAATTCGTCTTGTAACAGCTTTTTAGCATTATCAATTTGTTCAGCGATGTCTCCTGTTTGTTCTTTTTGTTTTGCCTCTAATTGTTCAATTTTTATGACAAGGGGCTCTACCGCTTTAACGATTGAAGCCTTTGGTGCAGGGATTTTGCTTTGAATGAGTTGAAATAGCTTCTTAATAGTAATGGCTTGTTCTTCCTGCTTTTTTTTAAGCGCTGCTTGAGGTTTTAACTGAGCAAGCCTTTCTGCTAAGTAAGCGCTAATTCTACCTGAGCTTGGGATGATTTTTGCCAGTTCCCTAGTGACGTGCGCCAAATTTTCAGATAAAGCTTTTTCCCTCTCCCGATAAATAGCAAGTGGTTGTAGGGAGGCGGGTTCAATGCTCGTTTGATCTACTTTTTGTGGGGACTCTTGGCTGCTGGTGTGAAGCTTCTCGATTTTACTTCTTAGTTTGGTTACTTCTGTTTGAAGCATCGTTTGTTCAAGACGCATTGCTTGAAATACTTCTTCTTGTAAGGCTTCATCAGGATCAGTGATGCGTTCAAGTGTTTTTTCTAAAGCTATCTTCTTTTGCGTTAAAGCTTGTTCGGCAAAAGCAAAATTGGCGGTAAGGCTGTTATCCTCATGGCTCAGTTGTTGTTCAAGGTGGCTTAATTGTTTCTCAAGATGGTGTAACTGAAGGTCTAAGTTAACAATTTTAACCTGTGCCGCACGTCCTGTTAGTGTTAAGGCTTCTATATCTTTATGTAGCTCTGAGAGTTTGTGAATTAAAGGAAGAGAAGATTTGTGTTGTTGACTAATTTCTGTTTCTACTTCTTGGCGCAAGCTTTCTATTGTTTGAATTTGTTGATCAAGCGCTTCTTGCTGCTTAATAATGCTTCGGCTTGTGTCTGCAGATAAGTGGCCTGGTTGTAAAAGCTTTTTGCGCTCTTCTCTTAAATGCGCTCTATCATTGTCTAACAACGCTTTTGTTTCAAGGAGTTCCTTTAATGCTATGTTATGAATCGTAATTTCAACGTGTTTCTGAGGGCCTTGGGTATTGGTAATCTGAACGCGGCGTGTTGTTTTCTCAATTTGGAATAGCTTGTTTTCTAGCAGCCATAGCTCTCGATGTTTAGCGGATAATATTCTGGTATTTGCTAACTGCTGCATTGTGTATAACGATTTCTGGGTTTTGAAAATTCTTTGTTGGTCTTTTAGTTTTTGCGCTTGTAATTCTAAATCATGTAAGAGCTTCTGCTGTATTTTTCTAGAAGAAGCAAGTTGCTTGTCGATGCATTTAATCGCTTTTTTTACTAAGAAAACTTTCTTTTCATTAATTTCTAGGTCCGATTGTGCGCCAGGTGCTGAGAGGTAGGATAGTTGCTGTTCTAGTATTTGTATATCATCTTGAACTTCAGGCGCGCCTTCTTTGATGATAGCTTCAAGTCTAGTGATTTTTTGCTCAAGTTTTTTTACAGTGGTCGTATCAGTTTTGGTTCCGTATTCCTCTTGCTTCTTCCTGCTATAAAGTTCTTGCAAATATATTTGTAGAATCTCAAGCGGATCTACATTTGGCTGGTAAGGCAACGGTAAATGACTTAATTCTTCAATAGCTTGCTGATTTTCTAGTGAGGTCAGGCTAAACCAATGTGGGAGTAGATGACGATTGGATAATAGTGTTTGGGTTAAGAGAAAAAAGTCTTGAAGTCGCATGAGGATACCCTTATAGTTATTTTCTAAATGGTTAGCTTTTATTTTACTTTAGTGGCCTTTATAAAGAATTAGGTTTAAGACGATTAACTTATATTACAGAATGGTTATGCTGTAAACCCCTTGCCGCTGGTTGATCCCAAACGCATTTTGCCGTAGGATTAAGGATATTGACATGAAAAGGAAGACTATTGTGAAGAAAACTCTTTTTTGGACTGCTGTGATCGCAGCAGCGCTTGCTTTAACTGGTTGTCATACAGGTAAAAGCGACTTAGTAGGCGCAGAAGTTCAACAACCCTCTATTACCCAAGTACCTGATGAGGCAAGCACGCAAATCGCTGAAGCGGCTGCAAGCGTAAGTCACGCATTTACAGATTTAGATGCTGTTGATAAAGCAAATATGGCACCAGCAGCGGCAAAAATTTATCCAACCGTTGCTGCTGTAGAGATTCCTGGTGTTTCTTCCGTTGATTGGACAGGGCCCATTGGTGGGCTGGTTTCTCAAATTGCAAAAGCTTCGGGTTATAAACTTCATATTATTGGCCATCCACCTATGGCGCAAATTATTGTTTCGATTCATTCGCTGCAAGCAGAGCCTAATGCGACAATTTTACGTGATGCAGCATTGCAAGCGGGATTGCGCGCAAAAATTACCACCGATGCGAGAACAAAAACGATTGTCTTGCAATACCGCAGCTAGGAGATTTGCATGAAAGCAATGCGTTTTATTTTAGTTTTAGCGCTAGGCACTCTGGCCGGTTGCCATAGCACTGGCCCGATGGGCACAACCTCGTTATCTGAGCTTAAAAACTTGCACGCAACAGGTTCTTTGGCCGCAGATAATAATGGCTTAATTCGCGCGCAAGGCTTAGAAGATGCGGCGTTAAGCATTGGTGCGCAATCAGGTTTGGCATGGCGCGCTTCGCAAATCAATGGCATTTTACAAGATCACAGCAAAGAGTTTGATCAGATTTTTGACTTTAACCGCTTGATGTTGCCTAACTATGTATTGCCACCGGTTCTACAAACCAGCGCTAAAAATATGAAAGTCGATAGTCCTAATACTATCCGCTTATCGGATCAGACTTATCTAATCTTAACTCAGGCGAAGTTTGTCAGTGTGGCGCCTAACTGGCGTGAATATCTTTGGATGAACTTTAAAGCGCCTGATGCTCCACCGGATAACATGTTACCTAAAACGGCACTTGAACAAAGGCTTTGGCAAGAATATGTTGCGCGTGGTTGGCAGCAGGGCGTGCAGCAAGCAGACATGATTCTACGTGACAACTTAGCTCGACTAACCCGTGATATGAAGGGAATGGTTTTATATCGCAAATTGTTGGCACAAAATATGGTGAGCTTGCCATTTGTTAAAACCAGTGATCTAGGTGTTACTGGTAGCGGCGAGTCTTTACGTATTAACGACCAAATCTTGCAAATCACGGCGTTGCCACAACTGCAAGTTGATCCTAGCAAGTGGAAGGCTGTGATGGTACCACAAACACCCGCAGATGGAGCTGCAGATGAGTGATCAATTTCTGCTGCCAGATGAACCGCTAAGGTTTTCACTTGCGGATTTTGATCGCTTGTTATTGCATTGTGAAATGCTGCATGCTTCAGATATTACTTTGCAAACAGGACAACATGTTTTTGCTGAGGTTTATGGTCGGTTAGTACAGTTGACACGACGCAAACTGACCAATGCAGAAGTCAGTGAAATTTTAAATTCTGTTTATGGTGCAAATGGTACCGCACAAATTTTAAGCGGCCATGATGTTGATACGCATTATGAATTTAAACCTAGTCGATCAGAGCGTTACCGCTATCGTGTTAATGGCACAGGGTGTATGGTAGAAGGATTCGATGGAATTCAAATTACGCTGCGTTCTATACCAACCACGCCACCGCCAATCGATAGTTTGGAGCTCCCAAAAGAACTCATTGATGCTTGTGAACCGCCACAGGGCGTTGTTTACGTTACAGGCGCGACAGGTTCAGGAAAAAGTACTTTGCTTGCTTCTATTATTCGCGACTTAGTGGAAAAAGAAGATAGCAATCGTAAAGTATTAACCTATGAAGCGCCAATTGAATTTGTTTACGATGAAATTCCCATGAAATCTGCGGTGGTGAGCCAATCCGAAATCCCCCGCCATTTACCTAGTTTTGATGCAGGCGTGCGCAATGCTTTACGGCGTAAACCTCGTGCAATTCTTGTAGGTGAATCACGCGACAAAGAAACTATTTCTGCTGTAATTGAGGCGGCAGTGACTGGCCACCCGGTTTATACTACTTTGCATACCAATGGCGTAGCGGAAACGATTCGACGTTTAGTGATGACATTCCCTATTGAAGAGCGTGCAGGCCGAACGATTGATATTATTGAAACCATCCGTGTTGTTATTTGGCAAACCTTAATTCCAAGTTTAGATGGTAAACGTGTTGCTTTACGTGAATATTTAATTTTTGATGAAAAAGTACGTGATGCGCTTTTAGACACGCCTACTGAAATGGTTACCGCAAAAACTCGTCAACTGTTAAAAGAATACGGTCAAACCATGGATATTGATGCTAAAGCTAAGTTCGAAGCCGGCATTATCGGCGAAAGAGAATACCAGTATATTCTTAAAACTTCGCGCGGGCTTGAAAGGGATGCGCAAAATAAGTTGGCAGTTAACTTGTAAGTTTTTTATTAACCACAGGAGTGTTTTATGAAAAAAAGTGTTCAATTGATAGGGTTAATAGCTTGTTTGAGCGCAACAGGAATAAGCTATGCTACTAAAGCTGGAGTGTCTATTATTGGAGCGGGGGAAAGCTCTAGGCAGACTATCCTCAATAATCAACTTAACCTTAGCTGTACGGGAAATAATGGTGTTGGTTATACTGTTAGAACTTCGGCGCAAGCTTTTTTTAATGATTTAAGTAACGATAATCCGCTTGGCTCGAAAGAGCAAGAGTTAAGAGACCCTAATAATGTTATTGCAAAGATTGCAGCTCAACTCGATCCTGCTAAAATCTATACGATTACGTGTGTGACGAATTCGGTTTCTTTTACCATTCCTGGAAGCCAGATACAAGCAACGCCGCTGCCTAGCAATGTCACGTTTACCGGCGTAAGGCTAGCGAATTGTAACCAAAAAGATAATAGAGATGATGCATGCTTAACGGCTCAGCACATTTCAGGTATGGTTAGCGGCGTGAAAGTAGAAGGTAGTCTTCTTGGCGGCGAAGGTCCGGTTTGGAAAGGACGGCTTCCAGAAAACAAAGATGAAAGAAAAGGCAGAAGATAAATCATTCCTGCAGAAAGACACCTCAGTCATATCAACTGAGGTGTTCCATCCCGTTAGGAAACGTGAGGTTTCCGTTTCTTTCTAATAACTTTTTTGACGATTTTTTTAGCTTGGTTGGCAGCGCTATGGGATTTTCCTAGCGATTGTTGGGTGATTTGGATAGTAATCACTTGGCCAGGATGAAGTGTTGTAAGGTCAGGGTTTAGTTGTTGCAATTGCTGAACACTGACATGATAGCGCTTGCTAATCGAAGATAAAGTTTCACCTTTTTGTACTTTATGTTTGATGACGTGCTTTGGGGCCGTTGCTGCCGGTGTACTTTGGGCTGGGGCTTGATTTACTTTATCATTGGTATCAGAAGAGGATATATCCTCATTAGACGGTTTTAGTGTTAATGGAGTCTGATCTAAATTAATTTGTGTGCTTGGTTTGAAGTTTTCGGCCACATTCGGAATTGAAAGCACCATACCACGTGTAACATGTCGACCAAGCGTTGGGTTTGCTTGACGTAAATCATCAATTTCAATATTAAAGCGGCGTGCAATGCTTGCCAAAGTATCTCCACGCTGCACTCGATAACGGCCAAACGTTTGAGGTGCAGGTGTTGTTTGACTAGGTGCAAAGCCGCTTAAATTCGTTTTAAAGCTTTCGATAGAGTCAATGGGCAGTAAGAGTTTAGCGTCGCTACTTGGGTCAGTTGCATAGCGTCCAAGTCCTGGATTTAAAATTTTCAGTTGCGCAACGCTAATTCCTGCTAATTTAGCCGCATCAGTTAGCTTTAATTGCTGGTTAATATGAACACTGCCTACAACTGGTTTTGCGTCAACAATAGGTAAAGCTATGGGATAGCGGTCAGGATGCGCAAGAATCGCTGCAAGCGCTAATAAGCGGGGCACATAAGCGCGTGTTTCTGAAGCTACCCGTAACGACCAAAAATCTGTCGGCAAACCAGCACGGATATTGCGTTGAATAGCATTTTCAATATTACCTTCACCAGTGTCATAAGCTGCAATCGCTAATAACCAATCACCATTAAAATAATGCGCAAGATAAGTTAAATAATCTAGTGCGGCATTGGTAGAGTCAAAAATATCTCGGCGGCCGTCATACCAAAAATTGCGTTTTAATCCCCAGTCGCTTGCGGTGCCTGGCATTAATTGCCAGATACCTGTTGCACCACGAGAAGAATAAGAGAAAGGATAATAAGCACTTTCATTAATAGGAAGTAAGACAAGTTCGGTAGGTAAATTTCGGCTTTTAACTTCTTGATAAACAATGTACAAGTATGGTCTTGCGCGCTCAACTGTACGTTGTAAATAGCCGGGATGTGCCATAAACCAGCGGATTTGCTCTTGGACTTCGGGGCGATTTTCATTATCTTCGAGTTTTAAACCACTAGCGATATCTGGCCAAAGGTTGCCAGCGCTACCATCATGATTGTTAAGATTTAAATCAGTAAAATCATTTAAAGAAATTGCGGCGCTACTTGTTGTATTTGTTGTAGTTTTATTGCGGCGCACAATAGGCTTTGGTTGCTTAACCGTCGAAGCTTGAGGTGTTGTATTGAGTCCTTGAAAATTCGTACAGCCAGTCATTAAGCCGTAAAAAATAATCAGTAATAAGGATAGGTGTTTTTTCATACCCGCTATCTTAGGGGCTTAGGGTCTCTTGGTCAAGTTTAAATCGATATTTTTGCCATAAAAGCCTTGGAATTTGTTGAAGGCTCAATTAAGTTTGACGTTAAAGGTTAACCTGGATTGATGGTGCTAAGGCTGGGTTTAAAAAAATCTTTAGACATTTTTCTAAAAATCAAGCTATAAAGCCAGCCCGAAGGTTAAACTCTTCTTTTCTTAATGCTGAGGGCAAAGTATATGTGGGGGGTGCGCTTTTGGGGAATTGCCATGCTTGGCTTTGTATGTGTAGCTTGCCAAACAAGCACGAACTCATCGATAGATTTAAAACAAGCGGCAGAAATTAATACGACCCTGGGCTTGATGTATATTAAACAGAATAATTTCCAAGTGGCAGAAGAAAAGTTATTTTTGGCAGAGCAGCAAGATAAAAGCTCACAGCATGTTACGCTAGCCTTAGCTTATTTTTTTCAAAAAACCCATCAAAGAAAACTTGCAAATGATTATTATCAAAAAGCCTTGAATAGAGCGCCTGATGACTGTGAGGTTTGGAATAATTATGGTGCATTTTTATGCGAAGAAGGGCAATATGTGCAGGGTTTGTATTGGTTAACGCAAGCGGCTCAAGGGAATATTTATGCCGAACGAGAAAAAGCTCGTGGTAATCTGCTCGTTTGTCAAAAAATCGCTGCTAGTGTTAGAAAAGAATTGTTATTGCGGTGATAGCCCGCTGTTTTGCTTCGTTTGAGATCAGCCACAAATGACACGAGTGAGATAGCAGCTGCTAGCTGGCACAGGTGACTGAGATAATGATTATGTTTAGCCCCCTTGCGCCTGAGCACTTAAGGCTTTATCATTTATCTTTATGTCTAAACCAAGGTAAAGAGCATCATGGAAGTTGAATCCACCGCACCCCAGACTACGTTAGGCGAATTTCTTCAAAAAGCACGCGAAAAAAGAGGTTTTAGCATTGAATATGTGGCGGACCATCTTAAATTAAAAATTAGTACGGTCAAAGCATTGGAGGCAAATGACTACCATGAAACAGGCGGGTTAGTCTATGTTCGGGGTTATCTACGCAGCTATGCTAAGTTGTTAAACGTTAATATTGATCAGGCTTTAGAGCAAATAAATGATGGCTCAGAGATGTTAACACCGTCTAAGAGCGATCAAGGTACAACAACCATGCCAAAATCAAATAATGATAATTTTGCGCTTTGGGCTGTTGGCATTATTATTATTTTATTAGCGATTGCAGTTTATGTTTGGCATCATCACCATAATAGAGCGCTTGAAATGCAAAGTGCGGTGCTTCCAGCGACTGTTGTTAATACCGCTAATCATCCCCAAGAGAAAGAACCCGCACCAGCGCCAAAACCTGTTGAGGCTGTGGTGGCAAGTTCTGCGCCAGCGCCAATTCCTGTTAAAGCTGAGGCAACGCCCGTTCCAAACAAAGTTGATGCAAGCACAACTGCTGTAAATAAATCTGATGCGAATAAAGCTGAGGTAAATAAAGCCTTTGACCCGAATATAAAGCCTAGCATCAAATCTTTTGCAGCTTTGCAGTCATCTGCTGGCCCTAGCAGTGATAGTGACAATACTTCATCGTCATCTAACGAAGATGAAGAACCTAATAATAACTCACCTGAATAATTATGCAGCTGATTCAAGCCATTCGCGGCTTTAACGATATCCTTCCGCCAGATACTTTTTATTGGAATTTCCTTGAAACCCATATCCGCCGTCTGGCGGCGCTTTATGGTTATGAAGAAATTCGTTTACCGATCGTCGAAAAAACTGAACTGTTTGTTCGGGGGGTAGGCGAGGTAACGGATATTGTTGAAAAAGAAATGTATACCTTTGAAGACCGTAATGGCGATAAACTCACCTTACGACCAGAGGGCACAGCTTGTTGTGTTCGCGCAGTTTTGGAGCATGGGCTAATTCATAATCAGATTCAACGCTTATGGTACAGCGGCCCTATGTTTCGTCATGAACGTCCGCAAGCCGGGCGCTATCGAGAATTTTATCAAGCAGGTTTTGAAGTATTTGGTATTGCCGATGTTTATATCGATGCGGAATTAATTCTTTTGACGGCAAGTCTCTGGCGTGCTTTAGGTGTGCTCGACAAACTTAGTTTACAGATTAATACCTTGGGGACACCCGCATCACGTGAGGCGCACCGTACTGTATTGATTCAATATTTTGAAGAGCATCGCGCTGCATTAGATGAAGATAGTTTGCGACGCTTATATAAAAATCCACTAAGAATATTAGATAGTAAAAACCCTAATATGGCAGAAGTTATTGCTGGTGCGCCTAAGTTAATAGATTTTCTTGATGCAGATGCATTGAAATATTTCGAGCAGTTACAAGCAATTTTAAAAGAGAATGGTATTAATTTTACGGTTAACCCAAGCTTAGTGCGTGGGCTTGATTATTATTCACACGGTGTGTTTGAGTGGGTAAGTCATCAATTAGGGGCGCAGGCAACGGTTTGTGCAGGTGGTCGCTATGATGGGTTGGTTAGCCAATTGGGCGGTAAGCCAACACCTGCCGTCGGGTTTGGGATAGGTTTAGACCGAGTAATTTTATTGTTGAGAGCAAATGAAAAATTACCAACACTTGAGCAGCCTTTGGTTTATGTTTTAAGTGTGGGAGAGGAAGCCAAGGCGCAGTCAATGAAAATTACAGAAAACCTAAGGCAAAGCCTACAAAAACCAATTGTTAATGATACTTCACTCGCAAGTTTTAAAAGTCAAATGAAGCGTGCAGACAAATCTGGCGCAAAAATTGCCTTAATCATTGGCGAAGACGAAGTAAAAGCTGGTACAATAAGCGTCAAATTTTTGCGGGAAGATCGTCCACAACAAGCGATAAATCAAGCAGATTTGCTTGGTTTTTTACAAAACATGTAATTTCAGGTATTTCGAGCCTTTAAGTAAATTTATTGAGGAAAATATGGCATTAGACGTCGAAGAACAACAGCAGGTTGAGCAAGTCAAAAAATGGGTTGCTGAATATGGCCTTACGCTAATTGTTGCGATTGTCTTAGCAGCAATAGTGCTTTTTAGTTATCAGCGCTGGTCTGCAGTGCATGAGCGTGCATTAGCGCATGCGTCTCATCGCTATGAGCAATTATTAGATGATTTAGCAGCAAATAGAACCCAAGAAGCTAATCAAGCGGCTGAGTATTTAATTAAGCGTTACCCGCATACAGCTTATGCAAAATTGGCTGAGCTTTTACTCGCGCAGCGAGATGTTAGTCAGCAGAAATATTCGGATGCGATAACAAAATTACAAGATGTCATGTTACATGCCAATATTCCTACCATTAGAGAAATTGCGCGTATTCGTCTTGCGCGTATTCAACTACAATTGAATCAACCTCAAGCGACATTAGATACTTTGAAAGATATCGACGCGCCAAATTATTTGCCCACTGTTTCTGCAGTGCGTGGCGATGCTTATGTGGCACTAAATAATACTGATGCAGCAAAACAAGCCTATCAGCAGGCGGTAGCTGGTCTGTCTGAGCAGTCGATTTTACGCTCATTGGTTTTGATGAAATTAAATAATCTTTAAAAATTACTCATGAAAAAAATTTTAATAGGTTTTCTTCCGCTAATGCTTGGGGCATGTTCTATTTTTAGTCCTTATGGTACAAGCAATATCCCTAGTCCTGCGCCTTTACAAAAAATTACTCCGCAAGTAGCGCCAAAACTTGTATGGTCAACCAGTGTTGGTAGTGGTAGTAATGGGGCCTACCTGCAGTTGGCGCCAGCTATTAGCAATAATGTGGTTTATACCATTGATCAGAACGGTTTATTTACGGCTACCACGGCAGATGGTAAGAAGCTTTATGACACACGCTTTAAAGACGGTGGCAAGAGTAACTTAGCTGCTGACGGTAATATGGTGGCTTTTGTCGATACACGTGCGGTATTGCATGTCATAAGCAGCGATCATGCTAAATCTCTATGGCAAGCAACTTTAACTGACCAAACGCTTGCGGCACCGACATTTACACCAAGCTTAGTGTTAACAAAAGCGATGGATGGAACAGTTACTGCGTTTGACCGCGCAACGGGCCAACAGCGCTGGCAATATCAACATGCCGTTCCTGCGCTTATGTTGCGCGCAAGTAGTGCACCTTTAGTTAATGGCAATGTGGCTTATGTAGGGTTCTCTGACGGCAAAGTGGTTGCGCTGAGTTTAACTGATGGCGATGAAATTTGGTCCACCCAAGCGGCAGATCCACAAGGATTTTCAGATATAGAGCGTATGGTTGATATCGACGCTAATCTAATTTTGCAAGATGGTCGTTTATTTGTGGCAACTTATCAAGGACAGGTTGACGCACTTGCGCCTGCAACCGGCAACATTTTGTGGCAAGCACCTAACTCTGTTTATGCCGATATTGCAGTTGACAATCAACTTGTCTATGCAGTGCATGCTGATGGTACGATGACAGCGTATAACCAAAATACAGGTAAGGTTGTTTGGACACAAAAAGATTTTGCTTGGCGCTTTTTAACTGGCCCTACACTTTATCAAAATATGTTGGTTGTTGGTGATTTGGAAGGTTATGTGCATTTCATTAAACCTGCGACAGGCGAGTTATTGGGGCGCATCCAAGCGAGTAAAAAACCAACGCCAATGATTGTTCCGCCATTACTAATGAATCAGTCGCTGATCGTGTTAGATACCCAGGGCAATTTAGCAGCGATAACCGCATAAGCTAAGGTACAGGTTGATTTTTGCGTTATGCAGAATCAACCTGTCAACAATAAGGCGGAGGAAGGGCAATGATTGCCAATTGTTTATTCATCTTATACGCCTGCTTATGATAAAACTTTCCCATCATTTTAGTTTCACTTCTGACCAAAGTATTAATGCGGTCAAGACTTGTATTGCTTGTGCGATAGGTTTAGTTATTGCTAAAGGCTTCCACATTGAGATGGGGCAGTGGATTTTAATGTCCATCATGGTCGTGATGGCATCTCAAGTTCACTTGGGTGGTGCCCGGCAAAAAGCTTATTTGCGTGTGTTAGGTACCTTGGCGGGTGCTGTCGTTGGTGGTATTGCTTTATATTTTTTTGCTCATTCTCAGATCATGACGAGCGTTATTTTGCTTATCGCTTGCTTGATGTTTGCCTATATTGCTGGCGGTGAAAATGGTGTCCCTGGCACCCTTGGCGGCGCAACAGTGATTATGATTTTAATGAACGACCCGCCTAATCCTAGAGTGATTTACATGCGGCCACTAGAAATTATTTTGGGTATCATGATTGCTTTAGTGGTCAGTCGCTTTGTTTTCCCTATTCATGCAACAAAGCGTTTAATTGATAATTTTGTTGTGTCGCTTGAGGCTTTAAAAAAATTATATGAGCACATACAAGATTTCCAAGGTTCAGTTGATGATGCTGCACAGATTTCTCCTCGTGCAGAAGAAAAATTATTGAATTTATTTCTTGCGCAGCGAAAGCTCCTGGATGAAGCAAGATCTGAATCGCAGGGTAAGAAATTGCATCTGAAATTAAAAAACATGCTAAAGGCAGAGCGGCGTCTTTATCGTTCTATCTTGCTGATGAATTATGCTTTGTATAGCAATCCTCGCAGCACTACTATTATTAAGGCTTTAGCCAGTTATCAAAACTTAAATGCGGAAGTTATCCAAGGGTTGCAAATGCTTTCAAGCAAGATGCAGCAGCATGATAGCAATTTGGTCGTATGCGGTGACTTTGAAGTCCTGACTGCTTTAACAAATGATATCCAAAAAATCGCTGCTGATCATCCCTTCGAAGTGGAGTTAAATGTCGAAGCTTTTTTAGTGGCAACCCAGTTTCTTTTGCATGAGCTTAAAGAGCTTACGCTCGCGGTAAATGAATTGTCGGCTGCATAATTAGCTTGGCGCAGTTTTCAGAGCCAAGAGCGCAACCGAATATTTCGTTGCTAAAGATATTGATAGTATTAAAAGTAGGGTGGGCAAAGCGTAGTTTGCCCACCATTAGTTAGCGCGTATTGTGGGTTGTTTATAGAGATATGCAGCATTGCATCTTGCTCATACCCGCGACTCTGATGTGTTCTTAGCTAACCAATAAGCTCTAGCTTTTGGCGAGGAATATTGGCCTTGAAAAACTTTATAGTACAACTTTTCTAAATCATACAAAGCTTGCGCGCGTGGCCGCCGGCCAGGGAAAGTCATGAGTTTTTGGATCGCGGAAGGGCTGACATTTAAGCGATAAGCAATGCGGGAATAACTAAAG
>JAJNBD010000003.1 GCA_021156105.1 Gammaproteobacteria bacterium
ATGGTCAACGTGGCCAATAGTTCCCACGTTTACGTGTGGCTTTGTACGTGCAAATTTTTCCTTCGACATTTCTCATTACCTCAGGGTTAAAAATAAAAAATTTAATATGGAGCCCATAGCCAGGATTGAACTGGCGACCTCTTCCTTACCAAGGAAGTGCTCTACCACTGAGCTATATGGGCTTCAAAGGACAGAAGTCGTAAATTTTTTAAATAATCTACCACTTCTATCTTTTTACAGCGGGTGATGGGACAAATCGGCAGGATTGCCAATTTGGACGCATTTTAGTGCGGGCGAAACCCGAGGAACATGGATGTTCCAAGTCGCAAAATTGCTTAAGGCAATTTTACTTAACTCACTAAATTAACCCACAAATCCAAAATCAGTCATATTGTACAACTTGGAGCGGGTGATGGGAATCGAACCCACGCTATTAGCTTGGAAGGCTAAAGTTCTACCATTGAACTACACCCGCTTCGAAACACTCAAAACCTCTTAACCGCACTCTCTAACATAAACCACTAACATGGTATCTTTTTGCTCCCACGCTCAGCATGGAAGGCTAAAGTTTTACCATTAAACCTTGCTTTCAAAAATAAATCAAAGCCGCGTAAATCGCGGCTTTGATTAGGGTAAATGGTGGAGGGAGAAGGATTCGAACCTTCGAAGCCGAAGCAACAGATTTACAGTCTGCCCCCTTTGACCGCTCGGGAACCCCTCCAAAAGCCAGGTATTATCGCAAGCCTAATGCCTAGTTGTCAAATATTTTTAACAAACTCGTTTTAAAAGGCTTAAGAAAATTACAGCTAACAATAAGTTGCGGTTTCAGATGAATGTCACAACTTATTTTTTAAAAACAAAAAATTACTAAATTACGCCTTTTCTTCCTGCTGCTTTAAAGCTTTTTCAACTTCTTCTGGCGTTACATTAAGCATGTGAACAACGTCTCGCACAGCTACCCCACGCTCTAGCAAGGTGACCATTTTTTCTATACGTTCTTTTTCAACCATGTGATCACGTATTTTTTCTATTACGTTTTCAACAACGTCAATATCAGCCATTAAAGTTTTCTTGCAACCGTATAAGTTTCAAATACTTCGATCTGGTCACTCACGCGAATATCATTATATCCTTTAACGCCAATACCACATTCCATACCGTGCTGTACTTCACGCGCATCATCTTTAAAGCGACGCAGTGATTCTAGCTCACCTTCAAAGATCACCACATTATCACGCAACACGCGAATAGGGTTGTTACGTTTCACCACACCTTCCAGCACCATACAGCCTGCAATTAAGCCAAATTTTGGCGAACGGAACACTTCACGTACTTCAGCAAGACCCAAGATTTTTTCTTTAGTTTCTGGCGATAGCATACCGCTCATCGCTGCTTTCACTTCATCTAACAAGTTATAAATAATGCTGTGATAGTGAATCATCACGCCTTCACGCTCAGCAAGTTTTCTTGCTGTTGCATCTGCACGTACGTTGAAACCAAAAATAATCGCTTTAGATGCCAATGCTAAGTTAACATCTGATTCTGTAATACCACCGACACCAGAAGCAACCATTTTTACTTTTACTTCATCAGTACCTAACTTGGCTAAAGCATCGTTAATCGCTTCTACGGAACCTTGTACGTCAGCTTTCAACAACACATTAAGAATCAATTGATCGGACTGCCCCATGCGCTCGAATAAATCCTGGCCTTTGCGGCTTGCATGTTGACGCGCCAATTTTTGTTCACGGATTTTGGTTTGTCTAAAGATTACTAATTCACGCGCTTTACGCTCATCTTCAACAACCATGGCATCATCACCTGCCACTGGTGCACCTGAAAGACCTAAAACTTCTACCGGGATAGAAGGACCAACTTCTTCAACCGGGTAGCCATTTTCATCCAGCATACTTCGCACACGGCCAAATTCGGTTCCCGTTAATAAGATATCACCACGGCGTAAAGTACCACGCTGCACCAATATAGTTGCCACAGGGCCACGGCCTTTATCTAAGCGGGACTCAATCACCACGCCTTTCGCAGGGCCTTTAGATACTGCTTTTAAATCTAATACTTCTGCTTGGACAAGAATGGAGTCTAATAATTCATCAACACCCATACCCGTTTTCGCTGAGATAGGGGCAAAAATGGTATCACCGCCCCATTCTTCAGAAATGACTTCATGGTGAGATAATTCATTTTTAACGCGGTCTGGATCAGCTTCTGGCTTATCCATTTTATTCACTGCCACAATAATAGGCACGCCAGCTGCTTTTGCGTGCTGAATCGCTTCAATTGTTTGTGGCATCACGCCATCATCTGCTGCAACCACCAACACAACGATATCGGTTGCTTTTGCACCACGAGCACGCATTGCGGTAAACGCTGCGTGACCAGGGGTATCTAAGAAGCTAATCATTCCTTTTGGCGTTTCAACATGGTACGCACCAATGTGCTGCGTAATACCACCAGCTTCGCCAGCCGTCACTCTTGTACGGCGGATATAATCTAATAATGAAGTTTTACCATGGTCAACGTGACCCATAATGGTTACAACAGGCGCACGCGTTTCTCCCTCGCCCTTCATACTCTCAAAGCTTTTTGCTAAGGTTTCTTCAATTTCATTTTCACTTACAGCAACCGCTTTGTGGCCTAACTCTTCGACAACAAGAATAGCGGTATCTTGATCTAAAGGCTGGTTAATGGTTGCCATTACGCCCATTTTCATCAAGCTCTTAATAACTTCTGGCGCTTTCACGGACATTTTTTGGGCTAATTCTGCAACCGTAATAACATCAGGCACTTTAACTTCATAAACCATTGGTGCAGTAGGCTGCTCAAACGCTTGTTTGATACGATCCGCATCTGGTCTTTTATGTTTTACTTTACGTCGACGCGGGCCACCACCCATAAGGTCACGGTAAGCACTTTCGTCAATTTCAGCATCTTCATCGTAAGCAATATTTAAAGAGCGCAAGCGATGAACACCCGTATCTTTTTCGCGATCTAAAGCGCGATGTTGACGTGCTTTTTCTTCTTCAGCTTTTGAAATAGGGCCTTTTGGCACTGGTTTTTTCGGTTTGACTTCTTTCTTTTCTACCTTTGGTGCTTCTTTTTGTTGTGGTTTAGGTTTATTTTCTTCTACTTTTCTTACAGCCGGCGCTGGCACTGCTGATACAGCTTCTGCAGTAGCTACAGCTGGCGTAGAAACAACAAGCTGTTCTTTTGGTGCTTCCGCTTCTGCTACAGGCGCTGTAACAACTTCTGGCGCAGGTGCAGCTGGGGACGTTTGCACAACAGGTTTTTCCACCACATCCGGTTTAATAATGGTTCTTTTTTTGCGAACTTCAACACTAATCGTTTTTGAACGGCCTTGTGCGCCTTCGACTTTCATCTCGGTAACACTTTTCTTTTTCAGTGTAATTTTTTTCGTTGTCGTTGCTGCGCCATCTGCTTGGCCTTGCAAGTGCGAAAGCAGCGCTCTTCTTTGCGCAGCTGTAACAATTTGATCGGGTGAATCAGCAGGAACATTTGCGTCTTTGAGCTGTTGTAACATTTGAGGAACAGAAATTCCAATGCTTTCAGCTAATGCTTTGACGGTTTGGTCAGCCATAATTTTCTTTCTCTAATATTTAATAATAGCGCCTCTTTTTCCCAGGGGGAAAAAGACTAAGGGGCCCTTTTATCCGCGTACCCAGCGCTTTGCACCCTTCTTCTAATAAGGAAGAAAAGTTTTTTTATTTAAACCAGTGTTTTCTAGCTTCTAAAACAAGTTTCGAAGCTTGCTCTTGCGTAATTAAATCATCCGCAATATCCAACAAATCCATGGCAGATTGCTCTGCTAAATCTTCGCGACTCACGATGTTATGTGCTGCTAATTTTTTAGCCAACGCCTCTGTCATGCCTTGTAAACTCAACAAATCTTCTGCTGGCAACTGATGATGTTTAACTTCTTCTGAAATCGCTTTTGTTAACAACACATCTTTTGCGCGTGCTTGGAGCGCTTCAGCAATTTCTTCATCAAATTCTTCAATAGCAGCCATTTCTTGAAGTGGCACATAGGCAATTTCTTCTAATGAGCTAAAACCTTCACGCACCAGCACATCAGCAACTTCTTCATCCACTTCTAATTCTCTGACAAAAGTTTCTTTTACGTTGCTAGCTTCTTTAGCGCGCTTAGTTTCTAGATCTTCTGGTGTCATCACATTAATTTTCCAACCCGTCAGCTCAGATGCAAGACGAACGTTTTGTCCGTTACGGCCAATCGCTTGTGCAAGTTGTTCTGGCGCAACCGCCAAATCCATGGTGCGGCTTTCTTCATCGACAACCATCGATACGATTTCTGCTGGTGACATAGCATTCATGACTAATTGTGCTGGGTTATCTGACCACAACACGATATCAATTTTTTCACCATTTAATTCGCTTGATACGGCTTGAACGCGTGCACCACGCATACCAACACATGCACCAACAGGATCTACGCGGCCATCATTGGTTTTTACTAAAATTTTTGAACGCGCACCAGGGTCGCGAGCTGCACTAATAATTTCAATCACATCTTCTGCAATTTCTGGTACTTCAATTTTAAACAAAGCGGTTAACATCTCTTTGTGAGTACGCGATAAATGCAATAAAGCACCACGACGTTCATAATGTACATCAAACAATAAGGCACGAAGACGATCACCAACCCGGAAAATTTCACGGGGGATCATGTCTTGACGTGAAAGCACCGCTTCAACACCACCACCAACATCAACAAATAAAACATCGCGCATTACTTTACGCACGATGCCATTAACCAATGTTCCTTCTTTAGGCTTAAATTGTTCAACGATCTGCTGGCGTTCAGCGATGCGGATTTCATCACCCATCACTTGTTTTGCCATGCGTGCGCCGATACGGCCAAACTCCACAGAGTCAATCTGTTGCTTCACCACACCGCCCACTTCCGCATTAGGATCAATCGCTTGAGCATCTACTAATAACAGTTGGCTATCAGGATTTTCAATTTGTTCTGGGCTTTCTACGACTTGCCAAACGCGAAAAGTCAAATAACTTCCTTTCGCACGGTCGACTTTTGCTTCATAAGTATGTGTTACACCAAAATGCTTACGTGCCGCTGCAGAAATTGCTTTTTCAATTGCCTCAATCACCAATTCTTGTGGTACATTTTTTTCGTTGGAAACGCGCTCGGCATCATTCAAAATTTCTTTGTTTAACATACTTAATCTCCACTCTTTACTGAACTGATTTTACGGGTTTTTCTTAGGCTTTCCTGGCTTTGAAAAATCGGGTTGCACTTGTGCAGTGTGAATTTTTTCAACAGAAAGCACCATTGGTTTTCCATCTATATCCAAGCTAATGTTTCCATTTTCAGCGACACCAGTTACGACACCAACAAAGCTACGACGCCCTTCAATCGCTTCCAGCAATTTAACTTTTACTTTGCTGCCTACGACACGGCAGTAATGTTCTAATTCAAATAATTGCCGATCCATTCCAGGTGAGGAAACCTCTAATACGTAGGCATGACGGATCACATCTTCTGCATCTAAAATACTTGCAATTTGGCGACTAATTTTTTCACAGGCTTCAATCGAAACACCTTGAGGTGATTCAATAAATACACGCAATAAAGAGCGGCCTTGCTGTGCTTGAAAAACTAAGCCCCAGAATTCATAACCCATGGATTCAACCGTTGGTTTAATCAGCGCTTTTACTTGTTCGTTAATGGTGGTCATAAGTAAACTCTTAATTAAAAAGACGATTTAGATAAAACTTCCATGGATCAAATAAAAAAAATGAGCCATAAGGCTCACTTCGTAAAAATTCTTGTTTGGTTGCGGGGGCTGGATTTGAACCAACGACCTTCGGGTTATGAGCCCGACGAGCTACCAGGCTGCTCCACCCCGCGCCTGATTTGAGCTTTACACTATACCAGAAATTATCCTTCGCTGCAACTACAATGCGCCATCTTTTAAAATGTCACTACAATTTTTGATGCAACTTTTATACCACCGGCTTATTAGCAGTATAACCATCACACAACTTCTATGTTAGTAAGTAGGCGCGTCTTGCTTGGATGAACACGCCTATACCCCTTATCGTCAAGCTATTCCCTCACCTTTATGCGTTGCAAAACTCCACATATAACCTTCTGGATCTTTCACACTACACATGCGATCGCCCCAAAACATATCATCTGGCTTAATCACAGATACAGCCCCTTCTTTTAAAGCATGCTCATAAAACTTATCAACGTCTTCACAATACACATAAGGGATAATGGGGCAATCCACACCTGTGGTTGCAGGTGATTCAGCGCCTTTGCCATAAACCCCTTGCTTACCCATCATCACCAGCTGGTCTTGATAACGAAATTCCGCATGCCAAGTTGTACCATCTTCGCCTTTGGCTAATTCTAAGATTTCAAAACCAAAAGCCCGCTGATAGAAATCAGCAATGGCATCCACGTCTCGCGCAGTCATGTAAGGCGTTAACCAAGTAGCACGATTAGGTTTTACAGGGACTCCCATTATTCTCTCCTTAAAAAATTAACAATATTTTCGATAAACAATGTTTCTGCTTCAACAAAAGGCATATGGCCTGCATTTTCCAGCACAATGGTTTCTGCCAAGGGAATTGCTGAGCTAAGCTGCAAGCTATATTTAGGTAAACAAATCACATCTTCTGCGCCAATCATCACTAAAGTTGGAGCATTAATCTTATGAAGCTTTTCACGGCTATCATGCCTCATTGCTGCTTGCACTTGCAAACGATAATTATGCAACGTCATATTTGGCGGCATTAGTGCCGTTAAATGAATTAAATCTTTAGCGCGCTTTTCATCCTCAAAAAATGTTGTGCCAAACAAAAATAAAAATAAATTTTGAATCAACAATTCTCTTGGCAAGCCCATTTCTAAGTATTTAATGATCAAGTCATATTGGAAAACGGACTTTTTGCCAAAAAATGCTCTTGTACAAATCAAAAGTAGCTTTTTAACACGCTTAGGATGATGAATCGCTAATAACTGTGCTACTGCTCCACCTAAAGAATGCCCTAAGATGTGAGCCTGCTCAATATCTAAAGCATCCATTTGCCTGACAACATCTTCCATCATGTCATAGGTTGTATAACTTTGCGTTAAATCTTGCGAAATGCCAACGCCGCGATTATTCAAAGCAATCACTTGATGATACTGTGCAAGCTGCATTTTTGCTGAAGCCCATACTTTGCTATCTGCACCCAAACCTGGGATTAATAACAAAGGAAAATCGGTGTGTTCTTTACCAAGGATTTCAGGTGGGAGACAAGATATTTCCATAAAAACTTTATTTAAAGATAACAGTAAAATTATAACGGTTTCCGCATGAAAAATTTATTCGCTTGTTAAACAAACACTTAAAACATGGCGTTTACAACAAGCACTCTAGCCAATTTATGCTAAATTCAGTAAGATGTGTGCTTTAAAATAATTTGTGACACCAATGAGTTCCGTTATCCTCAAAACCCCTGAAGAATTTGCCAAAATGCGCATTGCTGGCCGCTTAGCCGCTGATGTGCTTGATATGATTGAATCTTATGTAAAACCTGGCATTACCACGGGTGAGCTAAATGATATTTGCCATGAATATATTGTCAAAGTCCAGGATGCTTATCCTGCCCCACTGAATTATCGCGGCTTTCCAAAATCCATCTGTACTTCCGTTAATCACGTCGTCTGCCATGGAATCCCATGCGATAAAAAACTCAAAGAAGGCGACATTGTTAATATTGATGTTACTGTTTTAAAAGATGGTTACCACGGCGACACCAGCAAAATGTTTATGGTAGGAAAAGTTTCACCCTTAGCACAACGCTTAGTACGCGTTACCCATGAATGTTTATGGATTGGTATCGATATGGTAAAACCCGGGGTTCGCTTAGGCGATATTGGTGCAGCTATTCAAGCGCATGCAGAAAAAAATCATTTCTCTGTTGTACGCGAATATTGTGGCCATGGTATCGGCACCATTTTCCATGAAGACGCGATACAAGTTTTACACTATGGAGAGCCGGACACAGGTTTGGTTCTTGAAGAAGGCATGACCTTTACTATTGAACCCATGATTAATGCAGGAAAGCGTCATACTCGCCTATTAGCGGATGATTGGACAGTCATTACCAAGGATCGCAGCTTATCTGCCCAATGGGAACATACACTTGGCGTAACCGCTGATGGCGTTGAAGTCTTCACACTTCGCAAAGAAGAAAGAGGCGAGTGTTAATGTCAAAAGCAACTGCACTAGGACGCATTAACCATATTCATTTTGTCGGCATTGGTGGTGCAGGCATGTGTGGCATTGCGGAAGTTTTATTAAATGAAGGCTATAAAATTTCAGGCTCCGATGCTCATCACAATTTCAACACCGATCGCTTAACCAAACTTGGTGCTCAAATCTTTATTGGTCATACAGCAAGCAATATTGCCGGTGCGGATGTATTAGTAAAATCGACTAGCATTAAAAATGACAATCCTGAAGTTATTGCCGCTCACGAGAGCCACATTCCTGTTGTACCGCGCGCACAAATGTTAGGCGAGTTAATGCGCTTTCGTTATGGCATTGCTATTTCAGGCACGCATGGCAAGACAACAACGACCAGCTTGGTTACCAGCGTCCTAAGTGAAGCTAATTTAGACCCAACCTTTGTGATCGGCGGTTTATTAAATAGCACAGGTACTAATGCAAAATTAGGCACTGGAAAATTTTTAGTGGCTGAAGCTGATGAGAGCGATGCTTCATTTTTATACTTACACCCCATGATGACCGTGGTCACCAATATTGATGCTGACCACATGGAAACTTATGGTGGTAGTTTTGAAACGCTACGTAAAACTTTTTTAAAATTTTTAGAAAACCTACCTTTTTATGGTATTGCTATTTTATGCATCGACGACCCCATCATTCGTCAATCGCTGGCGGAAATTTCTCGCCCGATGCGTACTTATGGCTTTAGTGTTGACGCTGATATTTCCGTGATACCTGGCAGCTGTCATTATGATGGTTGGATGTCGCATTTCACAGTTAAACGCCGTGATGCAACAGATTTGACCGTTTCGTTGAAACTACCAGGCGATCACAATATCCTTAATGCCTGTGCTGCAATTGCCGTTGCTCATGAACTTGGCATTGCCGATAATGCGTTAGTAAAAGCTTTAGAAAATTTTAGCGGCGTCGGCCGCAGATTACAGCATCATGGCGATTTAAAACTATCAGAAAGCACAACGGTACACGTACTGGATGATTATGGCCATCACCCACGTGAAGTTGCCGTCACATTAGAAGCTTTACGTCGCGCTTATCCAGGGCGCCGCATCGTGATGGTTTTTCAACCGCATCGTTACACACGCACACGTGATTTATTTCAAGACTTTGCAGAAGTATTAAGCAAATGTGATGAGTTATGCTTGCTAGATATTTATTCTGCCGGGGAGTCTGCGCTTCCAGGCATTAGCAGTGGACATTTAGCAGATGCGATTCGTGATCATAAAAAAGTTAACCCTATCTTATTAGCTGATCATTCAAAACTACAACAAGCGCTTTCTGAAATCACCCAAGACCAAGATATTTTACTCATGCAAGGCGCGGGTAATATTGGCGCGCTAGCCAAAGATTTATTTAAAAATTAAGGGGCAACTGACAAGTTACCCCTTTAATTGATGCCTAAGCATTTTGGTATTTCAAACCATTAAACGCCATTATCATCACAACCACCAAGAATAAAAAGATGATTGGTAATAACATTAATTTTATTTGAAATAAACCTACCATCAACACAATTAATGTTGCAAAGCCCACATTCATAAAATTCATTGCCGCTGAACCATGAGCTTTATCCATCACCTTATCCATTGCTGCCGTTGAAGCATTGGCAAAAATTAATGCCAAACCAAAATAAATCAAGATCATTGGCAGAAATAAAGTCATTAAAGCAGATGCCTTCATCCATACAGCAACTATCATAATTAAGATGCTAATGGCACTAACCGCTATACCCAAGCGAATACTAAAAACCAATCCTTTTCGCTTTAAAAATTGTACAGAAGCTAAAGAACCAAGCATCAAACCAATCGGCGGCAATAAATTTGCTAATCCATAAGCGGTTCCACTCATATGTAAAATACTGATGGCTAAAAAAGGGGCAACCGCTGCAAAAACATAAACAAATGCTGTTGCCCCTCCCATTAATAAACCACCCGCCATTAACTGTATATTTTTAAACTGTGCCATATAGCCTTCTGCTAAATGCTTTAATTCAAAAGCATGTATATCCTTTGCCACAAGTGTTTCCGGCAATTTTCTTGTCAAAAGCAATAAGCATAAACCATAAATCGCACCCGCATAAAAACAACTCATCCAACCAAAATGCGTATTTAAAATGCCACCTAATGCCACCGCTAATCCTGGAGTAATTGCGAAAGCCAACATCAGGCAGGATAGTTTATGGCTCACCATTTTTGGCTCATAACTTTCACTTAATAAAGTGAAAGTCATTTTTAAACCAACCCCAGAACCTAAAGCCATTAAAAAACGTGCTGCAACAAGCAAAAGATAACTATGAGTAAAACCCGCAATGATGCATAAGATATTACTCATTATTTGCACGCTTATACCCATATAAATCGCAGGCTTTCGTCCATAACGATTTGCAATCGGCCCATATAATAATTGACCAATAGCATAGCCAATCATAAACCACGTAATCATTTGCTGCGCTATACTTTCTGAGATCTGAAAATCATGTGCAATATTTGGCAACGCTGGTGTAAATAACACAGCATTAACCGATGCGAATGAAATCATTAATACTAAAGTTAAAAAAGGGATTTTAATATTTTTTTGCATAACTCGTCTCCAAATAAATTCACTTTGCACCGGGCAAAAATCTATCGTAAGGTGGGCAAAGCGCGCCATACAGGTAGTTACATCGCTTACGCGCCTTTGTCCACCCTGCACGCGTACCGATTATCTTTACCTCGTACAACGCTAAAGCCATAACAATCATATTAATACTTGACAGAATGGAAGGATATATTTATAAAGTTAATTTAACTTAACAAAAAGTTAATTAAAATATGAGTAATTATTATGATTTGGCAGAAACTTTTGTTTGGGTGACAAATTGCGGCTCTATTTATCAAGCCGCCATAAAGCTTCACCAGACAAGCGCGGCCATTAGTAAAAAGTTAAGTAAGCTTGAAGCACATCTAGGCATACAATTATTAACACGAGGGCGTAAAGGCGTAACACTTACGGAAGCAGGTCAATCGTATTATCATGAAATTAAGCTAGCGATCCAACAATTCAAGACAGCTGAACTTTCTGCTAAACAATTAAAGTCTGAACCGCAAGGTGAACTTGTTGTTGTCAGCAATCAATTTTATGCGGAAAATAAAATCTTGCCTAAACTTGGAAACTTTTTAAAAAAATATCCAGGTATCCTCTTGCGGCTAGAAATAGCAGATATGCAGCCAGATTTTAATAGTCGAAAAATGGACATTTTATTTGGCATTTCTGCCCCAGGCAGTGATGGGCTCGTTCAAAAAAAACTTGCAGCAACACATTATGTTCTTTGCGCCTCACCCAAATATCTTAAAAAATATGGCGAACCAAAAAATCTCGCGGAATTATTACAACACAGCTTTATTGCGCATAGTAGCAGAAAACCACCCAACCGCATTCACTTTGCAAAGCAAGATGTTTTGCTGCAACCTAAACTCTTCTTTAATAATACCTCACTGATGATCCAAGCAGCGCAAGAAGGACTAGGTATTATTTGGGCTCATAAAAATATGGTAGATAAATATTTAGCAACAAAAAGTTTAAAATGTATTTTGGAAAAATTTACGGCTGACCCTATTAACGTCTATGCTTACTATATTCACCAAAGATTTCGTGAGCCAAAAATTCAAGCCTTTTTAAGTTTTTTCTCTTAGCTAATTTTTTGACAGCTAGCGCTTTTATTAAACCAACACTTGCAAAAAAAAAACTGTAAAGCTAAGATACAATCAACCAATAAAAACAATGGAGCGTTCCATGCCTTCCCCTGAACAGAAGTATTTTGAATTAAATTTTAATCAATACGAAGCCTTAATCGAACAATATATATCAGAAAAGCATCCGGACCTTTTAAAACTATCCGCAGAATATATTCCTAACGCTAAAACGCTTACTTTACAAGAAAAATTACAGCTGTTCTATATAATAGTAACGTCAGTGACACTCAAACCAAGCGAGGATATTCAGCAACCCAACCCTCTTCTTGCTAATTTTATAACTTTTATTAAAGAACAAATTGAAGCAGACCATCATGCAGAGCTTACTGAGTTTCTTATACAAAATTTTGAGAGTATCATTCCACCGTCAATTATCTTTCACGCATCATGGCGTAATTTTTTAACCTCTGCTCTCCAAATATACCATGAACTACTAAAAGCAAATGCGACAGGGGAACTAATAGCCTTTTTTGATCAAGTACTCTATAAAAGAGGACAGGCACTAGCAATCCGTATTTTTAGCAGTGGGGATATCGAAGAGGTAAGGAGTTTTTGCTGTTTACTAGAAGAGCTGCTAAAGCATATTCATGTAGAAAGAATAATGGGATTATTTGAAGATAATGCTTCCCGTGATTTAACCCCCTTAGCAATTATTGCTCAGCATCAAAAAAATGATGCATGTAAAATGCTTTTACTTGGGCTCTTTAAAAAGTTATCTGAAAAGGGAATTGAGCCAGGAAGAATACAAGCATTATTCCTTATCGGCCCCCGCTCTGCACTTGATAAATCCTTCCTTGAAAAATTCATCAAGAGCCCACAATTACTTTATAGCATGCTAGAAAATGATTTTTACCCGCATAAAGAATATTATTTATTATTTAATGATGCTGATCAAAAAGATGATGAGTATAAAATGCTTTTACTAAAAGCACTTAACCGGATATGTGAAAAAGGAACTGATCCGCGTAGGATTCATGCATTATTTTTTTACGACTCTCACGTTTCATTTTATAAAAATCTTTTCGATACCTTCATCAAGAACCCAAATTTACTCTCTAGCATGCTAGAGAACGATTTCTTCCCAAATGGAAAATATTATTCATTGTTTATGACTTATTACCAAAGAGATGATGAATATAAAATGCTTTTACTGCAAACCCTTAAGCAATTATGTGAAAAGGGTATTGAACCGAAAAAAATTCAAGCATTATTTCTTAGCAGTCCCCAATCCTCATCTGCTGATCGCCATCTTTTCGATAGCTTCATCAAGAATCACGATTTACTCTGTAGCATGCTAGAAAATGATTTCTTCCCGCATAAAAAATATTACGCCTTATTTATAGCTTTCGACCACGAAGATGACGACTGTAAAATTCTTTTACTGAAGACATTTAGACGTTTATGTGAGAAGAAGATTTTTCCAAATGTAAATTATTTTCAAGGATGGTTTAACAATCCTTCCCCTGACTCTGGAGAGTTTTATTTCGAAAGCTACAGCAAGAGCTCAAGATTACTTTATAACATGCTAGAAAATGATCTTTTCCCGAGAAGAATGTATGATTCATTAAAAGATAAAAAAGAAAGCTTGTGTGAGTATATATTTCAATTGCCGTTAGATGAACAGCGTTATGCGCTTAAAAATGCCACCTGTCAAAATCACCCATTGGGTAGAGTCTTCTTTTTACAACGAGGCTTAAGTATGCCCTCTTTAGAGAGTGGGATATTAAAAAAACTTAATGAGCGAAAAAAGCAGCTTGATTCTCTTCCTGGTTTTTTTAGACCCCCAGTAATAGCGTCCCATCAACCAGCGCCGCCTCCTGGCCGTGATCCCGAGCCAGATCCGCGTTCTCATGATTTAGCGCTTTAGACTTCTTCATTTTATTTGGGCGCAGCTTAAGCTGCGCCTGATAAAAAACCGTGCTTAAAATGTTTTTTGGAAAAGTTTACGACCGCCCCTATTAATGTCTATAGATACTATATTTACCAGAGACTTCGTGAACCAAAAATGCAAACATTTTTAAACTTCTTCTCTTAAGAAAAAAATATTCTCTGCTAAAAAATGCAAAAGAACAATCCATAAAAATATTGCTTAACCTATTAGACTAATCATCCCCCTTTGTCATTATCGCCATGCTGATAGCCATCTCTCTTTAATAGCTTTTTATCGCTCTTAGCTCCTTTAACAGCATAATACTTTTTAACAGCCTGTTGCCAACTTTTTGGCAAGCTGTTTATTGATAGAATATCATTGCTTGCTTTTGGCCAACAAACAATAAAAGGATCATCGCCAGCATCAGAACCAGGCATAATAAAAACCTGACTGTTGCCATCACTAGGCACCCAAAGCTTCCCACCAGTTGTTGCTTGGCTGAGCGTCCCCCACTCATCATACACACAGCCATTTCCTGGAACTGTCGGCGCAATTACTGTCATCCAAAATACTCTTCCACGACCAGAAAGATTTTGATCAGTAGCGTAAGACAAGGCACCCCCTATTTTATCTGCAAGCGGAATATCAACCTCACTATCTTTCAGGCATGACATGTCTGCGACATCTTTAGTATCTTGCGGGGGGGGCCGTAGAATCATCACTTGGAATACAGCTTTTTAGTGTGCTTACCCCAAGCGCGTCCCTTGTAAACCGTTCACTTACATATACAGTAATCCCTTCTGCAAATACTGTTGGATATGCGATTAAAGTAAATAAACAGCAAAATAAAAACTTATTGCGCATTAATCTCTCCTTAGAAATTTACTCTTGTTAAAAACAAATGGTAGTCCATCAATTATGTGATTAGTACAAGCTAATTGCCTGCACATATCAGGTTTTTATTGCACTATCTTTCAAGCTAATTATAACATCGCTAGATTGCACTTGATAAAAAGAGAACTTTAGCAAAAAGAAAATCTTACGACTAGCCCATATTGGGCGTAAAATTAGCAAAGCGCGTGTACTGGCCAAGGAAGGTGAGCCGCACTTTACCGGTAGGACCGTTACGGTGTTTTGCAATAATAATTTCTGCCGTACCTTTATCGCGGCTATCTTCGTAATAAACTTCGTCACGATAAATAAATACGATCAAGTCAGCATCTTGCTCGATCGCGCCCGATTCACGTAAATCTGACATCACAGGACGCTTATCGGCACGCTGCTCTAATGAACGGTTTAACTGTGATAAAGCAATGATCGGCACATTCAATTCTTTCGCAACCGCTTTGATCGAACGGGAAATTTCAGAAATTTCTGCAACACGGTTATCACGCAAACCCGGTACTTGCATGAGCTGCAAGTAGTCTAAAATGATTAAACCTAATTTACCATCAAATTGTTTTGCTAAACGTCTTGCGCGAGCACGTAATTCATTGGGCGTCAGTGCGGGGGTATCGTCAATATACATCGGCGTATTTGACATCATCGTAAGCGTACTAGCTAAGCGATGGAAGTCGTGATCATCTAAACGGCCAGTTTTAATTTTACTTTGATCAATGCTGCTCATCGACGATAACATACGCATTGCCAAAGACTCACCTGGCATTTCCATACTAAAAATTAAAACCGGTTTTTGCTCTTTATAAGCCACATACTCACCGATATTCATGGCAAAAGTGGTTTTACCCATGGAAGGACGACCAGCAACAATAACCATATCCGCAGGCTGTAGACCTGCTGTCATATCATCAAAGTCTGTAAAACCTGTTGGCACACCCGTAAGTGCATCTGGCGTATGATAAAGATATTCAACCCGATCAACTGCTTTAGCTAATAATTCACCAATCGCAACGGGACCCGAGCCACGAGACAGCTGTTCACCAATGGAAAAAACTTTTTGCTCGGCTTCATCTAATACTTCAGACGCTTTACGACCTTCTGGACGATAAGCTGTTTCTGCAATATCTGTACTGACGCCAATTAACTGACGAAAGATAGAACGCTCGCGAACGATATCCGCATAAGCGCCAATATTGGCAGCACTAGGCGTATTTTTAGCCAGTTCAAATAAATAAAATTCACCACCCGCGTTTTCTAATTCGCCTTGAGCTTTTAAATTTTCTTTCAGGGTAACGAAATCAAACGGCTGATTAGCACGCGCTAAATTAGTAATGGCACGAAATAATAAGCGATGGTCATGACGATAAAAATCTGACTCTGACACACGGTCAGACACACGGTCCCAAGCAAGATTATCGAGTAAAAGTCCACCAATAACTGCTTGTTCTGCTTCAAGAGAATGAGGAGGTTCTTTGATGGCATCAAGCATGCGATCCCGATCCCGGTCTCGATCACCTGATTTACGTCGTTTAGGCGCAGCAAACGTTTCTGTCATAGAGCCGTTTATCGTAAGATGTGAGCTGGGTTTAAGCATAGCTCAAACCCAGCAATGATACTGCTTAGCTTCACGTTATACGCTCAGCCAAACTTAATATTAAACTTCAGCAGTAACGACAATATTAATTGTTGCAACTACATCGCTATGCAAGTCAATCTCAATATGGTGCTCGCCAGTTTGACGAATTGCACCATGTGGCATTTTAACTTCGCTACGAGCCACTTGAATATCAAAATTTTCTTTAACCAGTCTAACGATATCGCTGGTACCAATGGAGCCAAATAAGCGACCTTCATCACCTGTTTTGGCAGCAACACTAATGGTTTTACCATTGATTTGCGCTGCTTGTTTTTCAGCAACTGCCAGTGCTTCTTTAGCTTTACGCTCAAGTTCTGCGCGCTGCGCTTCAAACTTGCTAAGGTTGGCAGCTGTTGCAGATACTGCTTTTTGTTGTGGAATCAAAAAGTTTCGGCCGTAACCAGGACGAACATTAACAACTTCACCCATTTTTCCTAAACCCCGAACACTTTCCACTAAAATAACTTTCATAAAATTACCTCTTTAAAGCAAAACGTTTTCTAAAATTAATTAAAGAATCCAAACAACCCAGTAAAGCCACCAGTGTTAATAATTGGGGTGCTATCGTTAATAGCGCCACATAAAAAACCAATAAAATTAACCACTGATATTTATTAGATGCTGTTACTGCGTGGATTACGGTAAATCCCACACAGATAAATGGCAGTATTAATACCGGTATCAGACTTAACCAAATCGGTGTCCGCACCACTGCTGCCAGGATAATTAAAGCAAGTAGTAATATGCCTGTATAAAAATTTAATCGCCAAGCATATAACTCTTGTCTTAAGCCGCCTGGATTATACAAAACCGCTTGTATATAACGAGCAACGATTAAACTTGATAAGCTTAACGTGACAAATAACATCACACGCAAGCCAACAGCAAAACCACCTAACAGTTGAAGCATTTGCCCAGCGTTCCACACGCTTAGCAATTCTGGCCGATCAACTGCCACTTGTTTCATCATCGCAACCAACAACTGCGACCATGTTTGAGCAAGCTGAGGGAATACCAAATAAATGGTAATGACCATTAAAACCCCAAGCCCTGTGATCATTTGTGTCACATTCAACCACGAAGCTGTTTCTCGTAGTCGATAAGCTAGTAAGCAAAGGATCAATGGATTAATAAATTGAAATACCATTTGATCCGTTGTTAAGCGAAGCACAAATCCAAACACAATCACGCTAATAATAGCGACAATAGCGGCAAGCTTTATACCCTGCTGCAAGCCTTGACGCAGCGTCACTAGCAACATTAACAACACACCAAACCAATGTAAAAAAGGAATGGCTGACAAAACTGCCGTCCAGATCATCGCTTGTCTGGGCGTCGCAATAAGCTCTTTCAGTTTGTCTGGAAACATAATTTAAGCCTTTCTATAAACCGATATTTTTGTGCGGTAGTGAGGCAGGCCGCAGCCTACCTCAAATCATCACAAAAATTAATTTATAGCTTATTCGTGACGATCACAATAAGGTAACAATGCTAAGAAGCGCGCTAATTTGATTGCGCTGGTTAGCTGACGTTGGTAACGTGCTTTGGTACCTGTGATACGGCTAGGAATAATTTTACCGGTTTCAGTAATGAAGCTTTTTAATAATTCCACATCTTTGTAATCCACTTCGGTAATTTTTTCAGCGGTGAAGCGGCAGTATTTACGACGACGAAAATAACGAGACATAGATTCCTCCCCTTATTCTGCAGCAGCTTCAGCTTGCGCTGGCGCTGCGGCGTTATGTTCTGGTTTCTTTAGCAAAGCAGATGGGCCAGTTACTGGACCTTTGCGTTGTAAAACCAAGTGACGAATGATCGCGTCATTAAAGCGGAAGACATTCGCTAATTCATCCAATACTTTTTGATCGCATTCAATATTGAATAAAGCATAATGTGCTTTATAGATTTTATTGATAGGATAAGCTAATTGACGACGCCCGCAATCTTCAGCACGGTGTACAACACCTTTGCCGTTTTTAACAAGCGTAGAATAACGGTCAATCATACCGGGCACCTGTTCGCTTTGATCAGGATGCACCATGATGATGATTTCATAGTGTTTCATGAGGATACTCTCCCTATGGATTTGTTAAACAAAGTTTAATGCAAAGCACTAAACAAGGAGTTAACCGTCAAATTTTTTGACGGGCCCGGTATTTTACTCGAAATTGGCTATTTTTACAAATACTCTGGGCAAGCATTGCAAATTTTGTTTAAAGGTTTTACAGAAAAAAAGCATGTGGATTCCTCAGTAAAAGTAACTGCCACAGAAATAAACAACCCCAGCCAGTTAAATAAAAGCGTCCATATGCCAACAATGCTGACTAATCAAAAATAATTTATTTTAATCCTGGGATATATCCTTTAAGGTACAGGCTGCCTGCTACCACTGTGCTGATGACAGTCGCGGGTGCTGCAATTACAGGGCCAAAGAAGTAAGTAAAACCTGTTGCAAAGCCTGTTTTAAACCAGCCTGAAGCTTCTGAGGCAGGGATTCTTTTTAGATCAACTTGGTCACAATTTTCAGCAGGGTTTATTTCTATCTCAGAAAGAAGGCGCGCTGCCTCTTGTGGAATTTGCGCCGGCTCTGGGCGTCCCCAATCAAAATAGCTTTTTAGATAATTATTAAATTTCCAATTGCTGTAAATATGCGCGCCAGCAATTCCAATGCCTGTGAGGCCAAGCAAGCCATAGCCGAGATAGGTAAATGGTAGCGCTTGTCCTAATGCGGCAAAAACAATACATGGGATAGTCTCAACCGCAGCGAACATGGCGGATAATTTCCAGCTAGCGTGTATTCCCCACGCTAATCCCCAAGCAACAGCTGGAGATTCGTTGGGTAACAGATCAATATGATACTTATTGTGACCTTCTTTAAAATAGGCGGGGCCATTTTTAATAACCGCAACAACGTCCACACCTACCCCTAAGCTTATGCCAGCAAGATGACTAAAGGCACCTGGGTAAGCTGCATTTAAAACAGTTTTGACAATTTCTAATTTAGGATCATCGAAAGTGTCTAAAATATGTTTAGTCGAAACAATTACTGCAGCAGCAGCAACTGTTGCCCAGCCCGGTAGTAGGGCTTTCCAATTGTACTTTGCATTTTTAGGTGGGGGGATTAATAAATGCTCTTCGCTATACAATCTCATGACTTAAGTCCCCAAAATTTTATTATTTAAATATTAAGTTATTTTTTTAAAATATATCAACGTTTATATTACAATGTCAAATTATAAAAGCCATTTCCAGCTTAGAGATTTTTATTTTAAAAACCACTATATTAATTAAAATACCTTGTATTTAAAAACGCTTTTAAGAGATGCACGGTTCGAAAAAACCGTAGTTTTATGACTTAAAAGAAGATTTTCAGCCTAGACAGCCCCCCAAGAGCTTCTTTGAGCCAATAATCAGTGTTGACATAGGGGCGCACTGCAGCATTAAGCTTGCAAGTAAATGCGAAGCTGATTTAATTGTTTTCTCAAGAGCCCAAACAATAAAGAAATATTAAAAAAATTATCGCTTTACGTAGTAGCAGCCGTGGAGTATGAAAATGATGGGCGCGTGCTGCATAAAAATTGTAATTAAGACAACAGATAAAAAATGCTGCCCTTAGGAGAAGCGTAATAAGATTAACAGCAAACACCCAATAAAAAATTTGCCCTTATATTAGCTTAGAGATATGATGGCTTTCTCATCATTCATTTAAAGTAAGGAGCAATTTATGGCTCTCGGCCCTGCATTTATTCAACTTGCCAACCAGGCAAAAGCACGTATTAAAGAAATTGACATCACTCAACTGAGTGAATTAAAGAACCAAAATATTCCTTTCCATTTAATTGATATACGAGAGCAAAATGAATGGCTCTATGGCGTTATTCCTGATGCCGTGCTAATTACCAAAGGTTTAATTGAGCATGAAATTGAGCGTGTAGTACCCAATAAAGAGGATGTGGTTGTTTTATATTGCGGTGGCGGACTTCGTTCTGCGCTGGCAGCGGATAATTTGCAACTGATGGGCTATACCAAAGTATTCTCTTTACAAGGCGGTTATGGTGCTTGGAAAGCTGCTAATCCTGTTTAAAAGAAAAGCTGCTACAAATTAAAATCTGTAGCAGCTTTTTTATGAAAAGTTACTGACAAGCTTCACAATCAGGATCATTAATTGAACAAGCTTTTGGTGCTGCTTCGACAGGGGCTGCGCTGACATTTTTTACCGCATTTAATGCGCCATCATGAATGGTAGATTTTTCCGCATTCGTTGCTCCCATACTGCGCAGATAATAAGTGGTTTTTAAGCCACGAACCCATGCCATACGATACAAAATGTCCAGCTTCTTACCGGATGGTTCAGCCATATAAAGGTTTAATGATTGCGCTTGGTCAATCCATTTTTGTCGACGCGATGCGGAATCAATCAGCCATTTTGGCTCAACTTCAAACGCCGTTGCATAAAGCGTTTTAAGTTTTTCAGGAATACGCTGAATTGGCTTCAAGCTACCATTATAGTATTTCAAATCATTGACCATAACTTCATCCCATAAATTTAATGCTTTTAAATCCCGCACTAAATAAGGGTTAACCACGGTGAACTCACCTGACATATTGGATTTAACAAATAAGTTTTGGTAAGTTGGCTCAATCGATTGAGATACACCACAAATATTAGAAATCGTTGCTGTTGGTGCAATTGCCATGGTATTAGAGTTACGTATACCTTGTTTTTTCACTTTTTCACGCAAAGCATCCCAATCTAAAGTAGTGCTGGTATCTTGATCTAAATACTGACCACGCGTTTCTTTTAACAATTTGATGGAATCAATTGGTAAAATACCACGGCTCCATAAAGAACCTTTAAAGCTTTCATAAGAACCACGTTCTGCAGCTAAATCACTGGAGGCTTCAATTGCAAAGTAGCTTAAATATTCCATAGAACGATCAGCAAATTCCACTGCTGCATCCGAAGAATAAGCGATACCTTGGTGATAGAGCGCATCTTGGAAGCCCATGATGCCTAAACCAATTGGGCGGTGTTTCATGTTGGAGTTTTTCGCTTGCGGGATACAGTAATAGTTAATATCAATCACATTATCCAACATGCGAATGGCCGTACGAACCGTATGGCGTAAACGCTCAACGTCTAAGCCTTTGTCACCCATCATTTCTGGCATATTGATACTGCCTAAGTTACACACAGCCACTTCATCGTGTGAGGTATTCAGGGTAATTTCTGTGCAAAGGTTAGAGCTATGTACCACACCACAGTGTTGTTGTGGTGAACGCACATTACAAGGATCTTTAAAAGTAACCCAAGGATGGCCAGTTTCAAATAGCATGCTAAGCATTTTGCGCCAGAGCGAAACAGCAGGGATTTTTTTAAATAGCTTAATTTCACCACGTGCTGCTTCTTCTTCGGCTTCAGCATAAGCTTTTTCAAATTCCGCGCCATAAAGATCATGCAAATGTGGTACATCGCTAGGTGAGAATAATGTCCACTCGCCGTTTTCAAATACACGCTTCATGAATAAATCTGGAATCCAGTTAGCCGTATTCATGTCGTGGGTACGACGACGCTCGTCACCCGTATTTTTGCGTAATTCTAAAAACTCTTCGATATCTAAGTGCCAAGTTTCTAAATAACCACAAATTGCACCTTTACGCTTACCACCTTGATTTACCGCAACGGCAGAGGCATTTGCCACATTCATGAAAGGAACCACGCCTTGTGATTTACCATTGGTGCCTTTGATATAAGAATTCATGGCACGAACTGGCGTCCAGTCATTACCTAAACCACCCGCATATTTCGACAATAAAGCATTATCTTTAATGGCGCTATAAATACCATCTAAATCATCTGGAATGGTAGTCAAAAAACAGCTAGAAAGCTGAGGGCGCAAAGTACCTGAGTTAAAAAGTGTTGGGGTTGAGCTCATGAACGTAAAACTAGAAAGCACTTCATAAAACTCAATGGTTGCCGCTTCTTTATCTTTTTCATTCAAAGCTAAACCCATTGCAACACGCATAAAGAATGCTTGTGGCAATTCGAAGCGTGTACCACGGTGATGAATGAAATAGCGATCATAAAGGGTTTGTAGGCCTAAGTAAGTAAATTTTAAATCACGCTCTGGCTTAATCGCCGCACCTAATTTTTCTAAATCAAATTTAGCTAATTCTGGATCTAATAATTCGTGCTCAATCCCTTTCATCACGTAAGCTTTTAAATAAGCAGGGTAAATTGCTGCCATTTCATCAAAGGTAGCATCTTCTTGTAATTCTAAGAAACGTAATGCTTCACCACGCAAGTCATCTAATAATAAGCGTGCGGCAACAAAAGAATAGTTAGGATCGGTTTCAATTAAAGCACGCGCGCTAAGCTGAGCCGCTTTTGCGACGTCGCTGACAGGAATACCATCAAAAATATTCCGTAACGTTTCTTTATAAATTTGTTCTGCAGTTACATTTGATAAGTTACGGCAAGCCTCGCTAATAATTTGACCTAAACGGGCCGTATCCAGTGGTGCTTTATTGCCATCTCGCAAGGTAACGCTCAAGTCGCTTGCGGTTATTTCAAAATCCGTGGTCTGAGCCGCCGCCCGCTCTTGACGGCGTGCTTCGCGATATAATACATAGCTACGCGCAATTTTATGCTCGCCTTCACGCATGAGCATTAATTCAACTTGGTCTTGAATATCTTCAATATGGATTGTACCGCCCGCTGGCAGACGGCGGTTGAAAGCATCGGAAATCGCTTGACTTAATTTATCAACAACTTCATGGACACGCGAAGAGGAAGCGGCTTGACCGCCTTCAACAGCTAAAAACGCTTTCGTCATGGCAATAGCAATTTTGCTTGCATCAAACGTCACAACTTTGCCATTGCGTTTAATGACCCGCAAGGTACCGGGCGTATTACTTTTTAATTCTGATTGTTGGTTCATCATCGCTGGATTAATTTGAGATTTAAGGCTTCCTGCCTGAGATTCCACGCTTGCTGACATACACTTCTCCTTGAATTTAACAAAAATAGGGCACAACTATTTATATTAAACACAGCAGAGCAAAAACACAAGATCTTGTGTTTTTGTCTAAGATGTGGCACTAGATGTAGTAAAAAGCCTAAGTATAAAGATTTCTTGAAATAATGCTCTGGCGACCTAAATTGGGGGTTCTCTGTCAAGGTTTTAACCCTTCCATAGCAAACCTAACCCCCCCATATCTTACCCCACTCCAAATGAATTTCTTGATCGCTTGGGAAGATACGTATCATATTTAAACTTATAATATTTTAACCTTCTTTCAATAAATCTATTTCTACTTTATCAATTTTTTGAAAACGGCTAGTTATCTTATTGGCAGACGTTTGCACTTCTTCGACGTCTTTATGGGCTTGAGCAATATGCCGACCTAGATTATCCATGCGATCTTGGAACCGTTTAAAATCTTTGGCCAATCCTTGTAAATGTTCTTGAATAATATGGACTTGCTGGCGTGTTGCAGCATCTTTTAAGACAGCCCTTGCCGTTGTTAACACCGCCATTAACGTTGTGGGGGAAGTAATCCAAACACGCATGCGCTGAGCTTCTGCCACTAAATCCGGATAATGACCATGAATTTCCGCAAAGACAGCTTCGGCAGGAACAAACATCATCGCGCCTTCAGCTGTTTCATTCACAACAATATACTTTTCAGCAATATCTTTAATATGTTTTTTAATATCAATCTTAAACTGCCGTTCTGCTTCACGCCGTTCTAATTCACTTGTTTCAGGCGCAAGCATTTTTTGATAAGACTCCAGTGGGAATTTCGCATCCACCACAATATTACCGGTAGGCGCCGGCAGGAATAAAATACAATCACAGCGCTTGCCATTACCCAGCTCATGTTGAAAAGCAAAATGCGTTTCGGGAATCAAATTACGCACCAAAGCTTCAAGCTGCACTTCACCAAAAGCACCCCGTGAGCGCTTATCCGACAATACTTCTTGTAAACTCACTACACTTTGTGACAGATCGGTGATCTTCTTTTGTGCTTCATCAATTAACGCCAAACGTTTAATCACATCACTGAAAACTGCCGTGGTTTTTTCGAAACCTTGCTGTAAACGCTCTTCAACTTGGCCACTAATTTGCTGTAAACGACGATCAACAATCTGATGTAACTGGCCAATTTGTTCATTTTGCGCTGTAATTCTTTCGCTTAATAATGCTAGCAATTGCTGTTGTACATGCTGCAAGCTTTCTTGCATTAATTTCACATTATCTAATTGATACTGATGTGTTTGCTTCAATTGGCTTTGCTGATAGTCACGCACTTCTTTTAGCAAAGATTGGCCTTGCTGCTGCAAAATATCTAAATCCTTGCTAAGATAAGCATCGCTTTGTGATTGCTGCGCCAAACGCCGCCACAAAAACAACACTAATAACGTTATCACAAGACTAAACCCAATTAAGACACTGATGAGGATGATGAGCAACATGGAGAATATTTTATGGAAATAAAAAATGATAGCCAACATTATGGCATTGTTGAAAAAATTTTGCACTGGCTTATGGCACTACTCATTATCCTAATGCTAAGCGTGAGCTTTTTCTTCGATGACTTTTCTAAAACAACCAAGTCTACGCTTATCGGAACGCACAAATTGATTGGCATGAGTATTTTCTTACTTGCGATCATTTTTCTTATTTGGAAAAAGATAAATATCAAACCCGCTTTTCCTGAGAATATGCCACGCTGGCAAACCTTTCTAGCACGGTTTGTGCATCATCTGTTAATGCTAGCCATTATCATTATGCCGCTTGCAGGCTGGATAATGAGTACAGCAGCTGGAAAGCCACCGAAAATAGGTACAATCGCATTAAATTTTCCGGGCATTCCATTAGATAAAACTTTAAGTGGATTTTGTTGGAATATACATTTAATCGTTGCTTGGCTTTTAATTGGTTTAATTAGCTTACATGTTTTAGGCGCATTAAAGCATGCATTAATTGATAAAGACGGTATTTTACGCCGCATGGGGTTTTAATAAGTAATTTTCGATTCTTGCGCCGCAGCTCAAGGTGCGGGAGATATTAATATGGCACAAACTTTTGAAAGTTTTAAAGGCAAAGCATTAATTGCAATGCCACATTTAAAAGATCCTCATTTTGAGCAATCTGTTTGCTATATCTGCCAGCATGATGCAGAAGGGGCACTGGGTTTTGTCATTAATAAACCCTTACATATGTTAGAAAGGGACTTGCTCGTGGACCAACATTTAGAGATTCCTTCATCAGAGTTTTCTCGGGCACTTATTAATGGTGGGCCAATGCATACTGACCGTGGCTTCGTTATTCACAATCACTCAGGTCAATGGCACAATACTTTAGCCATTGGTAAGAATTTATTTGTGACAACATCAAAAGAAATCCTGCGCGCCATTGCACAAAAAGAAATTACTGATAATTATTTAATTATTTTAGGTTACGCCGCGTGGCAGCCCGGCCAGCTTGAAAATGAATTATGTGAAAATGATTGGTTAATTGGGGATATTCCAAAAGAATTTTTATTTGAAACCCCTGTCGAGCAACGCTGGTCGCTTGCAATGCAACACCTTGGTATTCAACATCCTTTTCACCTTTCAGATCTTAGCGGACATGCCTAATCAAGCGATATAAAATATACTATGGACTTTATTAAAACGCATGTTATCTTAGGATTTGATGTTGGCAGCCATAAAATTGGTGTGGCTGTCGGCCAAACACTCACTCAGCAAGCAAAGCCTTTACCACGTATCATTGCACAAAAAGGCTTGCCAACCACGACTGAAATTAAAAAATTACTTAATGAATGGCGGCCCGATGTTATTGTCGTGGGCTTGCCGACGATGATGGATGGTAAAAAACAATTTACCACCGATCTTGCTTTAGCCTTCATAGAATTTTTAAAAACTTTAACCGATTTGCCTGTTTTTTCAGTAGACGAACGCTTAACGACTAAAGCAGCACGCAGCGATCTTTTTGAACAAGGAGGATATCGCCATTTGCAAAAAGCAGATGTCGATAGTTATGCGGCAAAATTAATTGTCGAAAGCTGGATGCATTCAGATTACTCTGCAGCTAAACTTGTTTGAATAGTGTCTTGCATGCTAATTTCATCTATGCCAGATTCAGCAGACATAGAGCGTGTCGCAGAATAATCAGAGGTATAAGCAGATTTTTCTGCTGAAAACGCTGTCGCATTTTCATGCATTGCTGCTTGATGGTTAGTCGTAATGCTACTGCTATGACTTAAAGTCGATGTATGCATAGCATATGCGGTCACGGTTATCAAAAGCATAGCAAACAAAGTTATTAGCTTCTTTAAGTACTTAATCATTTTATTTTTCTCAAAGCTTGGTTCTTATAAATATTTATTAATGAAGATTGTCTTTAATATTTTAGCAAAAATCGCCTAGGCCGTCATGACTAGTGTATAATATTAACCTTAAAGAAATATTAAGGAGTACAGATTATGAACTTTGAACAAATTCGTACCAGTGCAGAAAGTCAATCGTTGCTGGGTACTCATGTCGTCTTACGCAACACCTATATGCTACTCAGCCTCACCCTCCTTTTTAGCGCAGCTACTGCTTATTGGAGCTTAGCAAACGCAGTTCCCATGCCTGGCATCCTGTTTTTTATCATTGGCTCTTATGGGCTACTTTTCTTAACCATGTGGCTCCGCAACAGTATTTGGGGTTTAGTTTCTGTTTTTGGTTTTACAGGTTTTATGGGCTACACCTTAGGGCCTTTGTTGAACGCTGTTTTGAAAACTGCCAATGGTTCACATATTGTGATGACCGCCCTGGGTATGACAGGTTTAATCTTTTTTGGCTTATCTGCTGTCGTATTAGTCACCCGCAAAAATTTCAGCTTTTTAGCTAACTTTTTATTTGCAGGTATGCTTGCGCTCGTGGTTGCGATGGTCGTTGGCCTTTTCTGGCACGTACCAGCGCTTTATTTAGCAATTTCTGCTGGTTTTGCAGTTTTTTCTTCTGTCATGATTATGTTTGAAACTAGCCAAATTATTGAAGGTGGCCAAACAAACTACATCATGGCAACAATTTCACTTTATGTTTCTCTCTATAATATCTTTGTTAGCTTGCTCAATATCTTGAGCTTCTTTAACGATCGCCGTTAATTAAAGGCATCATGACGCATAGCAGTAATCAGCCCAACCAAAACCCTCACCACTCAGGTGGGGGTTTTCTTGCCAAGATCCGTGAAACAGAATGCATTGGTTGCACCAAATGCTTTAAAGCTTGCCCCGTTGACGCAATTTTTGGTGCACTTAATCAAATGCACACTGTCATAGCAGCAGAATGCATTGGCTGTGAACTTTGTATTGAACCTTGTCCTGTAGACTGCATTGATCTTATCCCTGTTGAATCACTCGAATTTGATAAACTCAAAGCACGCAACCGGGCTAAAGCTAAACTGGAGCGCGGTGATTTTCAACGTGCTGGCAAATTAGCGCTAGCAGAAAAAGCCTTAGCGGCCTTACCCGCGCCAAACCTAAGCTCAGAGGATAAGAAAAAATATATTAACGATGCCGTGGCCCGCGCTAAAGCAAAAAAAAATCAGCCATAAATACTTTTCTTCCATAAAACCTAATTTTTATTAAAAATCAAAAAATATTTTGCCCCCTGTTTACCAGCAACTAACCTTAAATATGCTTGATATCTTTATTAATTGACCTCTACCTTGCCTTATTTTATTATTCATCAACGAAAAATAACTAAAGATAATTTTATGCCTAAAGATTCCCTTGCTGAAGCAAAAAAAATAAACCAAGACATCATAGATATTAGCAACAATGTCATAATGACACCACAAAAAAAATTCTTGGCATTTAAAGAACTATATGTTGCCAACAAAGCCAAACTTAATGCTGTAAATTTTGCAACGCTTATTCATCGACTTGGGCAGACAGGTGACCAAGCAACTTTTAGCATAAAAAAACAATATCAAAGCCTTTGTAAAGAAGTTTTAAATGCATTTAGTGACGCCAGAATGTTTACAACAGTCAACACTCAAGCTTGCGCTAATATATTAAATGCTTGCGCAAAACTCAGTATAAACCATCCTAACTTAGATCAAGTGCTTAGCCATTTCATTGACATCCTTGCAGAAGCCAACACCCAAGCTTGCGCCAATGTATTAAACGCTTGTGCAAAACTTGATATAAAGCGCCATGAATTAGTTCAAGTACTTAGCCGTTTCATTGGAATTCTTGCAGAAACTGGCACGCAATCATGTGCCAATGTATTAAATGCTTGTGCAAAACTTTATATAAATCATCCAGAATTAGTTCAAGTAGCTAGCCGTTTCATTACTATTATTGCAAAAGCTAGCGCTCAAGAATGCGCCAATGTGTTAAACGCCTGCGCAAAACTCCCTATAAATCCTCCCGAGCTAGATCGAGTGCCTAGCCATTTTATTGACATCCTTGCAGAAGCTAGCACACAATCATGCGCCAATGTATTAAATGCTTGCGCAAAGCTTGATATAAAGCACCCTGGCTTAGTTCGAGTACTTAGCCGTTTCATTGACATCCTTGCAGAAGCCAACACTCAAGATTGCGCCAATGTATTAAATGCTTGCGCAAAGCTTGGCATAAAGCATCCTGGATTAGCTCGAGTAGCTAACCGTTTCATTGGCATCCTTGCAGAGGCTAACACACAATCATGCGCCAATGTATTAAATGCTTACGCGAAGCTTGGCATAAAGCACCCTGGATTAGCTCGAGTAGCTAACCGTTTCATTGACATCCTTGCAGAAGCCAACACTCAAGATTGCGCCAATGTATTAAATGCTTGCGCAAAGCTTGGCATAAAGCATTCTGGATTAGCTCAAGTAGCTAACCGTTTCATTGATACCCTTGCTGAGGCCAACTCTCAAGAATGCGCTAATGTCTGTTCGGCGCTCATTACACTTAACCATATAAACGCTACAGTTTTTGATACCATTGTTGATCACTATACAAGCATTCAACGAGATATTAAAAACAATGTAGAAATTGTGCGTGCAATTATTATTTTTTCTATTATCAATCAGTCATTACCTCTTCACTTAAAAGACAATCTTCAAAATTTATTACCTGAAGTATTACAAGCTCACAAAGAAATTCCTGAAGATAATTATTACAGCTTTTATGAAACCTTAGCTGCTTTACAGTATGGACTTTTACCCTCAATTCAGCTTAACTTTAAAATTGATCTGGATGCCTTATTCAAAAAATTTACTTTATTAGCAGAGAAATCCTATCATCCTGAGGGCACCTCCAATTTAGAAAAGCTATGGGTTTCTCATATTTCACCTTATCTTGCAACAGCAAAGGTTAAAACTCAAACCTATAAAGGTGCTTTTGAATTGGATTTACTTGTCAATGATCAAGTTGATATTGAAATTGATGGCCCCCAACATTATTTTTTTGAAAAAGGCTGTTATCACTTACGTTTCACCGATCAAGCACGCGATAAAATTTTAACCAGCATGGGTATTCAAGTCATCCGCTTACCTTTTTATGAATTAGACAAGGCTTTAGCAAGTGAAGATATCGATGCCTATCTGGATAAAAAATTAAAAGGGGTAAAAATGGCTTTAGCGCAAGAACCTCAAGAGGAAGCGGCAAGTGTCGCATCCGCCGCATTACCTATGCTCACAAACTCTGATCAAAAGCACGCTATTTCTGAGAAAAAAACTGAAGAAGAATGGACCTTAGTAACCTCACATCGACGAAGCAGAGCTAGCGCTGCTGCCACAACCATTATTCCAACAGACATAACCATTGCCGCTACACATCAAACTCAGCCCTCAGCAATAACGACAACCCCAGAAGAACAAGATGAACAGGCTCCCAAACAACAGCAAAGAATTTGCCCTCGCTGCGTATTACTCTAGAGTTAATGAAAATCTTAAGTGCAATGAACGAGCGTCGATAAGATATTTTATTTGGCAAAAATTCGTGAAGCAAAATGTATCAGCTGTACAAAGGCTTGTTCGCCCCAAGCCTTAACACAGCTAGTAAGAAAAAAATATTAACGGTGCGGTAGCTCGCTCAAGCAAAAAAATTGTTACTTTATTAAACAATTAAAATATGCAACAATAACAACAATAAAAAATAATTCTAAGCGTGACACTCCATATGCCAAAAATCTCTTTTGCTGAAGCAAAAAAAATTAACCAAGACATTATCGCCATTGCCAACAAGGTAATGCCTCCCGAAAAAAAATTATTTGCTTTTAAAGAGCTATATCTTGCTAAAAAAGAAATGCTCAATGTTGTTAACCTTGCAACACTTATCCATCGACTTGGCCAAACAGGGGGGGTAACCCCTTTTAGTATAAAAGAAAAATATCAAAGTTTTTGTAAAGATATTTTGACAACATTTAGCTGCTCCGAAGTTCTGTCAGAAGCCAATACTCAACACTGCGCCAATGTCTTAAATGCTTGTGCAAAATTAAATTTAAGGCATCCAGCGTTGAATCCAGTGCTTGACCGTTTCATGGAAATTTTGCCAGAAGCCAATACTCAACACTGCGCTAATGTCTTAAATGCTTGTGCCAAATTCAATTTAACCCACCCAGTGTTGAACCCAGTCCTTGACCGTTTCATGGAAATTCTGCCAGAAGCCAATACTCAAGCCTGCGCTAATGTCTTAAATGCTTGTGCCAAATTCAATTTAACCCATCCAGTGTTGAACCCAATCCTTGACCGTTTCATGGAAATTCTGCCAGAAGCCAATACTCAAGCCTGCGCTAATGTCTTAAATGCTTGTGCCAAATTCAATTTAAGGCATCCAGCATTGAATCCAGTCCTTGACCGTTTCATGGAAATTTTGCCAGAAGCCAATACTCAAGACTGCGCTAATGTCTTAAATACTTGTGCCAAATTCAATTTAACTCATCTAACGTTGAATCCAGTACTTAATCGTTTCATGGAAATTCTGCCAGAAGCCAATACTCAAGCCTGCGCTAATGTCTTAAATGCTTGTGCCAAATTCAATTTAAGGCATCCAGCGTTAGACCAAGTATTTAACCGTTTCATGGAAATTCTGCCAGAAGCCAATACCCAACACTGCGCTAATGTCTTAAATGCTTGTGCCAAATTAAATTTAACCCATCCAGCGTTGAATCGAGCACTTGACCGTTTCATGGAAATTCTGCCAGAAGCCAATACTCAAGCCTGCGCTAATGCTTGCTCAGCCCTCATTGCACTTAACCATATAAATATTTCAGTTTTTGATACCATAATTGAGTATTATCAAAAAATCCAACAAGACATTAACCATACGGTAGGTATTCTATGGGCGCTTACTGTTTTATCTATGACCAATCACAAACTTCCACCGCGTTTACAACCAAACTTTCAAACACTTTTAAATAAAACGTTAAAAACTTCTGATAATATTTCTGAGGAATACTGTGGAGCCTATTTTGAAATCCTCGCCGCTTTACAATATAAGCTTTTGCCAAAAATCCAACTTGCTCCTGAAATTAACTTGGCTGCGTTATTGAAAAAGTTTGCCTTGTTAGCAGAAAAAAGGTATCTCCCCACCGACACTTCCCATTTCGAAAAAACTTGGACTTCTCATATTTCACGTTACCTTGCCACAAAGAATATTCAATCTCAAGTGCGTAAAGGTGCGTTTGAATTGGATTTACTTATCAATCATCATTTTAATATTGAAATTGATGGTCCTTATCATTATGTTTTTGAAAAAGATCATTATCAATCACGCTTAACTGACCAAGTACGCGATAAAATTTTAACCAGCATGGGTATTCAAGTCATCCGCTTACCTTTTTATGAATTAGACAAGGCTTTAGCAAGTGAAGATGTTGATGCCTATCTGGATAAAAAATTAAAAGCAGTAAAAATGGCTTTAGCGCAAGAACCTCAAGAGGAAGCGGCAAGTGTCGCACCCGTCTTGCTTATGCCCTCAAGCTCTGATGAAAAGCACACTATTTCTGAGAAAAAAACTGAAGAAGAATGGACCTTAGTAACTTCCCACCAACGAAGCATAGCTAGCGCTGCTGCCACAACCATTATTCCAACAGACATAACCATTGCCGCTACACATCAAACTCAGCCCTCAGCAATAACGACAACCCCAGAAGAACAAAGATGAACAAGCTCCCAAACAACAGCAAAGAATTTACCCTCGCTGCGTATTACTCTAGAGTTAAGCATTATTTTTACGTATGATGTAGGGTAATAAATTAAATTAGTTCCCTATGGCAAATTTTGAAACAGGCACCGAGCCTTCAGCCGACTCTCTTATTGAGCTTGCAAGCCAATGTGTCCGCTGTGGCCTTTGCTTGCCACATTGCCCTACTTATCAACTTGGTCGCGAAGAACCTGAATCCCCCCGTGGCAGAATTCAAATGCTGGCAGCATTTGCTAAAAAAGAATTAGAATGGTCGGGTTCGCTACAAACTCATATGGATCAATGCTTATCTTGTGGCCACTGCGAACGCGTCTGCCCGATTCCTGTTTCTTATGAAAAGTTATTGGTTCAAGGACGAGAAGCTTTAGCTAAACAACATCCTATTACTTGGTGGAAAAAACTATTCATTAAATGTATTGAAATACCATGGTTAAGGAAGTTGCCGTTTAAAGTTGCAGCCTGGGCCAAACGACAAAGCCACCTCTCTAAGTCAACAAACGGGGTCAGACCCCATTTGTTGACTTGCGGTACTTGTACTGCTAATCATGACAAAATCCTGCTTTTTCCTGGCTGCACTGGTGAAAGCTTTGGCCAAGACACTTTTTCTACAGCACAAACATTACTCACCCAGCTTGGCTACCAAGTCCTTCTCCCGCCGCAATCCTGGTGTTGTGGGGCATTAAGCGCGCACGCAGGCTTAGGAGAAAAAACCACACAAACAACGTTAAATGAATTAAAGGCGTTATGTACTGAAAAAAACATTCAACATGTCGTGACATTTGCCACAGGTTGCGGTGGATGGTTATCAAGGCAAGATAGCGATATCAAAATAGTCGATATCCAACAATTTTTACTAGACCACGTTGATATCTCTAAAGGCAGCAAGCAAGTTGGTTCGAAAGAAAAATTACGCGTTGCTATTCACTCACCCTGCACTCAAACCAATGCGCTACGAAAAGCTAATCTTTCTTATGAGCTTTTAAGCAAATTAACTAACCTTGAATTAATTCGCTTTGGTGAAAATACTTGTTGCGGTGCAGCCGGTTTATATATGCTAGAGCAGCCAAAGCTTTCAAGGAAATTAATTGCGCAATTATTAACACCTGAATTATTAGCCAATTGTGACGCCATTGTTACGAGCAATATTGGCTGTCAACTGCATTTTCAGCGTTATTTAAAAACAAAAAAAATTAATAAACCTGTTTGTCATCCCATTGAATTTTTGTTGCGGTAACTAAATACGTTAGCTAATTCGCATCTGCTTTAGCCGATCACTCTCAAAGGAATATATCTTATCTGCCAAGGCCATCCATAATGCTAACGGCTGCCGCTGACCTTAAAACAATTTGCAAAATGTGAGTTAGTGGAAAGGAGGCTTTGCGTTAAGATTGATAAGATAAGCGTGAAAAAAGCGACGACACAAAGTCCTTGGCGCAGCAAAACCCTCACTCTTGCTTGCACAAAAGTGAGGGAATAATTTAATCAAAAGGGTTGTATTTATTTTCTTTAACTATTTTTTGTCTCTTGTGCTGCTATCTGTATAACCCCTGAAATTACTTTACCCTTCTCTTCTTCTGGCCGTACTACTCGCATTTGGTAAGAAATTTCTACTACTTTATTCTCTTTTAAAGTATATCGTCCTGCAACAGAATAGTCTTCAATCCATTGCCCTTTCTCATTTAGAGAAGAATAGCTGCCCTTAAAAGTATTTGTCGTTTTATTATAAATTGCTTCAATTTTAGCTTTAACTTTTTCACCCTTTTGCGTTACCGTATCACCATAAGCGATGAAAGAACCTGTTGTTTTAGTCAAATCCCGAGTTTTAATCCCATACCATTTTGATTTCGGATCAGTAGGGTCAGTAGATTCATTCTTATCGGCAGCCTTAACTACTTTTATTTCCCCCGCTGCAAAATGTTTTTCCGCAGCCCCCGCCATTTGAACACTGGCACATAAAAAAGCACTGACAGTTAATAAAACTTTTAAAAAATTTTTCATCTCTTTTCTCCTTAAGTGTTTAACCCTTAACATAGTACTTAATAAATAAGCTTTAAACAATCTTTGTTTATTGCTTGGCGCTAATCGGAACCCTGCTGGCAATAAGTTTCACGGATAAATTTTAAAACGCATAACGCACCAACCAAGGAAAGTATCGTCAAAGATAAAGCTATGCGGTAGGCATGTGCCGAAAAGACTTGCACATTACCTTGCATTTCGCCTTGCCATAATTGATCTAATACTAATCCAACTAATGGCTGAAATACTGTACCACCTAACATAACAAAGGTATTGGTGAAACCAATCACGATACCATTGGCCCAAGTCGCATGCATTTCGACATTCAAAGCAAAAACTAATAACATGCTGCTAATGAAAAAGCCAAATAAAAATAACGTCACTTCCGCTAACACGATTGAAGTGAAATTTACATAAAGCAAGAAAGATAAACAAACTAGCGCGCCTATTGTGCCCACCCAAAGAATAGGTTTACGGCGATGAATTTTCCCCGATAAATAAGTATGTACTGGGCCGCCTACAGCAATTCCTAAAAACATTAAAGAAGATAAACCTGCTGCAGCAATATTTGAAAAATGGTGCACTTGGGTAAAAAATGGCACGCTCCATAATTCTGTAAATGCGGAAACAGGTGCAACCATTAAACCACCATATAAAGCAACCAACCAATTGCGGCGGCAGCGAATAATATATTTAAACCCTTCCCAAAAATCATGTTCTTGCGTAGATTTTTTAGGGCAGCAAGCTAAGCAACCAATAAACTGTGGATTATCGCGAATAACGAGACTAATCAATAAAGCTAATAAACTGCCAATGATCCCCATTGACCACAGGGTCATATGCCAACCGAAACGATGGAAAGCATAAGCTAATGGCGCTTCCGCACCAATAGCACCTAAGACACCCACCATATTCGTTAAACCAACAAGAAATGCGAATTGCCTTTGAGGAAACCAGTTAGCGGCTAATTTTAAACAACCGACAAAGGAAAAGGCCGAACCAACCCCCATGAGCACGCGGCTAATTTCTGCCACCCAAAATTTATGCGTTGCTGCAAGTAACACATTACCCAAAGCAACGCTTAGGGCTGCAAAGAATAAAAGACGGCGGATACCATAATTATCAAGCATTGCCCCAACAGGAATTTGCAGCATGGCATAAGCGTAATAATAAAGCGCAGAGAGAGTGCCAATTGCTTCAGCATCAACACGAAAATTGCGCATTAAATCTGCCACCATAACTGATGGTGAGACACGGACAAAAAATTCGTAAGAATAAAAAGATGCTGCTACAACCCATATCACCCAGGGCATGAAAAGACAGCTAAATTTTTTAAATGAGGGCATAAAAATGTCATATGTCGTCATCCCCGCAAAAGCAGGAACCCATTTTTTCTGATGCAAAATAGATTCCCACCCGCTTGGGATGACGAGGTAAGCTAAAGGTTTATTTAGCTAAATTGCGCAACACATATTGTAAAATACCACCATTACGGAAATATTCCATTTCTGTATTGGTATCAATACGACATTTCACATGAATCGTTTCTTTAGAACCATTCGCACGTGTTACTTCGACATTGACGGTTTGGGAAGGTTTCAAATCATTTAAACCATGAATAGTGAAAGTTTCCGTACCATCAAGTTTCAAGCTATGGCGTGTTTCACCATCTTTAAATTCTAAAGGCAAAATTCCCATACCAATTAAGTTGGAACGGTGGATACGCTCAAAGCTTTCGGCAATAACCGCTTTCACCCCTAATAAACGTGGACCTTTGGCAGCCCAGTCACGAGAAGATCCCGTACCATATTCTTTGCCGGCAATAATGATTAAGCCTTTACCATCTTGCTGATATTTCATCGCCGCGTCATAGATCGACATGGTTTCATTGCTAGGTAAGTATTTGGTAACTCCCCCTTCAACGCCAGGTACCATTTCGTTGCGAATACGAATATTAGCAAAAGTACCGCGCATCATTACCTCATGATTCCCGCGGCGTGCACCATAAGAGTTAAAGTCTTTTGGTTGTACGCCATGTTCCATCAAGTATTTTCCAGCGGGGCTATCTTTTTTGATATTACCTGCCGGTGAAATATGGTCAGTGGTAACGCTATCGCCAAAAACCGCTAATATATTTGCGCTAACAATATCTTTTAACGCTTCTGGCTGCATTTTCATGCCAGTAAAATAAGGTGGGTTTTGAATATAAGTTGAATCATTCTTCCACTCATAAGTTTCAGAACCGGTTACTTTAATCGCACGCCATGCTTCTGTGCCATAAAACACATTGTCATAACGTTTTCTAAACATGGCAGCATCAATGTCTTTCATAGCATCAATAACTTCTTCATTCGATGGCCATAAATCTTTCATATACACATCGTTACCCGAAGCATCTTTGCCAATAGGTTCTTTGGTTAAATCAATGCGTGTGGTACCTGCTAAGGCATAAATCACCACTAATGGCGGGGATGCCAGCCAGTTCGCTTTCACTAATGGATGAATACGGCCCTCAAAGTTACGGTTACCAGACAAGACAGCAGAAACCGCAAGATCATTGTCTTGAATGGTTTTGGTGACCTCATCAGGTAATGGACCTGAGTTACCAATACAAGTGGTACAACCATAACCCACTAAATCAAAACCGAGATCATTTAAATATTTTTGCAAACCTGCTTTTTCTAAGTAATCGGTTACAACTTGTGAGCCGGGCGCTAAAGAAGTTTTTACCCAAGGTTTCACTTGTAAACCTTTTTCAACTGCTTTTTTCGCGATTAAACCTGCCGCCATTAATACGCCTGGGTTAGAAGTGTTGGTACAGCTGGTAATCGCAGCAATTACGACATCACCATGATGCATTGCAAATTCATTATTAGGCGCAGCAAATGCTTTACCTTTTTCAGCTTCTTTGCCATTGCTTGCTAAGAATTGATCAAACGCTTCACGCACTTTACCTAAGTTAACGCGATCTTGTGGACGTTTTGGGCCTGCCACGCAAGGTTCAACTGTGGCAAGATCTAATTCCAACGTATCGGTATAAATTGGTTCAGCGCTTTTCTCATCTCTCCATAAACCCTGTGCTTTGGCATAAGCTTCTGCCAATGCAATAGTATGTTCATTACGGCCCGTCAATTGCAAATAACGGATCGTTTCTTGGTCAACGGGGAAATAACCACAGGTTGCGCCATATTCTGGCGCCATATTAGAAATTGTACTGCGATCAGGCAAAGATAAAGTATCTAAACCCGGGCCATAAAATTCTACAAATTTACCCACCACACCTTTAGCGCGCAACATTTGGGTAATGGTTAAGACTAAATCGGTTGCTGTTACACCTTCTGGTAAACGACCTTTTAACTTAAAGCCAATGACTTCTGGAATTAACATGGAAATTGGCTGATTCAACATTGCTGCTTCTGCTTCAATACCACCCACACCCCAACCTAAAATGCCTAAGCAGTTGATCATCGTCGTATGGCTATCGGTACCAACTAAAGTATCAGGATAAGCAGTTTTCACACCATCTACTTCATTATGCCAAGTCACTTTACCTAAATATTCTACGTTAACTTGGTGGCAAATACCGGTGCCAGGAGGAACGACGCTAAAGTTTTCAAATGCTTTTTGGCCCCAAGCTAAAAACTCGTAACGTTCTTCATTACGCTGCATTTCAATTTCAGTGTTTTCCACAAAGGCTTTGGTGTTACCGAAAACATCAACTTGCACACTGTGGTCAATGACTAAATCCACAGGAATGATAGGATTAATTTTGCGTGCATCACTACCTAATTTATCCACCGCATCACGCATAGCCGCTAAATCCACCACCGCAGGCACACCGGTAAAGTCTTGCATTAATACTCGCGCTGGGCGGAAGGAGATTTCATGCTGCGAAGTTTTCGTTCTGGTCCAATCGACTAGAGCTTCAATATCTTTACGTGTCACGCTATCGCCATCTTCAAAGCGCAATAAATTTTCTAATAAAACTTTTAAGGTATAAGGCAATTTGGAAACGCCTTGTAAACCTTGATCTTCAGCTACTGGCAAGCTGTAATAGTGATAAGTTTCACCATCAACAGTAAGTTTTGTGCGGGTTTTTAAGCTGTGGTTGGACATTTTTTAAATTCTCCTCATTAGGTAGGCCATAAGAATGGCAATATTATACGCGGATAGGCGCAAAAACCAAAGGCAGTGCCTAATTTTGCCTTCGATTTGCTATACTTAAGCTAGTTACTTTCAACAAGGATCGTCTATGGCAATGCAAGATCTATTGGTTAGCACTACGTTTGAAATTCCTGGTTATAAAATCACCAAAAATTGCGGCATTGTACGCGGTTTAGTCGTTCGCTCCCCTACTATTGCACAAGGCATTATAGGCGGCTTAAAATCTATTATCGGTGGTCAAATTGTTAGCTATCGTGAAATGTGCGAGAGCGCTCGCACTGAAGCTTATCAAGAAATGATTGAACATGCCCAATCCATGGGCGCTAACGCAATTGTTGGCATGCGTTATGACAGCTCTGAACTTGGCGGTAATGCTAGCCGAGCAACAGAAATTTTATGCTATGGCACCGCCGTTATCGTACAAGCCGAATAAGCTTGTACGATACAACTAAGGACAAATAAAGCTAGCTTTGCTCTAACTAAATGAAATATGTAATGCTTTAGCAATTATGATTAGTAATACTAAAGCAACAAGGTTGGCAAGAGGAAGAAATTTCAAAAAAACTTCTAATTTAGCCCATTTGAATTCTTGCACCAGAAGCCGCCGCAATGCATCAACACGGCTTAGCAAATAAGAAATCGGAAAAGCATAATAAAAAAATGCAAATAACAGCATGATCAAGGGGTTTGGTACAAAGAGATAGCCAAAAACAAGAATAGCAAATCCACCAAAATAGAGAATAAAAGACGCCAACCAAACGCCAAAACAAATCGCTAATAGCAAACTGATCAAACTATTAATTATTTTTAATAAAATTTTTTTCATCTTTTATCCGTGTTTAATAAAGCATGCTGAATAAACTGCTTAGCATTCATTAAAGCCTCTTGGTGAATGCCTGTGCTAATACCACGTTCTTCAAAAAATCTTACCACCTTTTCAGTAGCCACATTCCCTTTAGCTCCTGGCGCATAAGGACAGCCACCAAGCCCTGCCAACGAAGAATCAAAAGTCATCACGCGAAACTCATCAAAAGCAAGGGCAATATTTTCTAGCGCATGCCCATCGGTATCATGGAAGTGCCCGGCTAATTTTTCTGCAGGGATTTTTTCTGTTACGGCTTGCAACATTAAACGCACCTCATGCGGCAAAGCCTTGCCGGTTGTGTCCCCTAAAGAAATTTCATAGCAGCCAAGCTTAAATAATTTTTCACCAACTTCGGCAACTTTTTGCGGTGTAATTTTACCCTCATAAGGACAGTTCACCACGCATGAGACATAGCCACGAATATCCAATTGATGCTGCTTTGCAAGCGCAACTACAGGTTTTAAGCGCTCAAAACTTTCTTCAATCGAACAATTAATATTTTTTTGGGAAAAGGTTTCGGACGCTGCAACGAATAAAGCAATTTCTTTAACACCAACGGCAAGCGCTGCTTCTAAACCTTTGACATTAGGCACAAGCACAGGGTAGCGCACGCCAGGATATTTTTGAATTGCTTGATAAACTTCTTGATGGTCTGCCATTTGTGGCACCCATTTAGGTGATACAAAACTAGTGACTTCAACTGCGCTAAAGCCACATTGTGATAGCAAATTTATCCAAGCGATTTTGATTTCAGCAGGAACAAGGGCTTTTTCATTCTGCAACCCATCTCGTGGGCCAACTTCTACAAGGTGAACTTTTGGCATAAGCGAATTTACTTAAAAAATAAGTACGTTTATTTTAACAGAAGCTAGTGATGAGAATAAAAATAAGAAAAGAGAAATGGAGCGGGAAACGAGGCTCGAACTCGCGACCTCAACCTTGGCAAGGTTGCGCTCTACCAACTGAGCTATTCCCGCATAGTGATCTTCTTTATAAAGCTTACAGCTTAAGCCTTACAAATGGATCTCAGAATTTGAGTTGCACATAATACCATATTTTTAGAAAAATGGAAGCCCCTGCACCAGGTTTTTTATTGGCACAGGGCTTTTAGCATTAACTTTTAATGCCTTACAGCAAAACGCAGCATTTTTTACTCGCCTCTGCGCCATTTACCTGCTTTGGTACTAATGGTTGTTCTTCACCTTGACGAGGTGCATTAAATAAACCAGTGCCACGCAAAAGGAGTGCCTGTACAACTTCTTCTCCACGGCCAACTGGTGATGCAGCTGCCGCAGGGCTGCTGTTGGCATTTTTCAAACTTAAGTCTACATGCTTTTTAAGCAGCAGGTCCATGCACGCTTTCTTCTCAGGAAAATCATGGTTTAATAACTGTTCAACGCAACCTAAAGGTGTTTGATTCAAATAATCTTTAGCGTCGACATCTGCACCTGCCTCAAGCAAAGCCTTAATAACAGCGGGCTGCCCTGTTGAAGCAGCGTAATGCAAAGGTGTTTTAGAAAGACAATCTTTAGCATTAAGAATCTCTCTAGCTTGAGAAGAAGCACACTGGTCACTTAAAGCCCTTAATAAAATATCCAAGCAAGCCAATTGATTCTCTTTTGCAGCAATATGCATAAGATTTTGATTAGAAGTATTCAGCTCTTGAAATAGCGAAGGATACATATCGATAAATACTTTTAAACATTCTCTCTTATCTAGCAAAATGGCCAAATGAGGTGCAGTACGGTTATCTTCATCTTCTAAAACTATATTTACTCTGTACTCAAGTAAAAAACGTATATAATCAACCTGACCTTTTTCGCTAGCCAAATGTAATGGGCTTTGCTTTTGATTATTAACCACATCAACATTGGCGCCAAAGTCACATAACTTTTTCAAAAAATTTATGATATTGTCATGCCGACAAAACATCGCGTAATGCAGCAACGTATTACCTTCCGGGTCGATGCCCCGCGCACAAACTTGATGTGTTTCAAGCAAACTTAGCGCATATTGAATATCATTTTTTTCAATTGCAGCCTTTATGCGTTCGAAATTAAAAGCTAATTTGTACGCTTCAATATCCTGCTGAAACTCTGGATACTTCTCTACAAAAGCTTGAAGACAACTTTCACTGTCTCCCTCTATCGCACAGTCAAGGGCAGTTTTATCATCTTCATTCTTCAATGATATGTCTACACCTTTTTCCAAAAGAGTACGCACACAACCTGCTTTTTTGCCATTACAAGCCAAATGCAGCGGGGTCATCCCCCAGCAATCTACAGCATTTATGTCCGCACCGGCATCACATAATATACTCACAAGCTCAATTTGCGTATCATCATGACAAATAATTGCATTATGCAATGCTGTCCGCTCGAATTTATCTGCTAGGTTGATGAAATTTTTAGCTTGTTCATTAGCAAGTAAATCCCTTACCTTTTTAATATTATTTGTTTCAATAGCTTCGGTTAATTTTCGCGAAATTTGCGAAAGACTAAGTAAACACGAGTCAGGTTTCATAAGGAACTACTCCAAATTATTATTAAAATTTATAATTAATGCATTTAAAATACACTTTTCACATCATATCTTAAAAAAAATTACCTGAATAGCCAACAAGGTCTTTTATTTTTCTAAAAATGTGGTATCATATGCAGCTCTGATTCGTTGTTGGTGAATTAGCTCCTCGGGAATGCCAATCCACCAAAGCAATTAACAAAGTTTTTACCTTATTGAGGGTCGTTAGCTCAGTCGGTAGAGCAGCTGGCTTTTAACCAGTTGGTCGAAAGTTCGAATCTTTCACGACCCACCACTTCCCATATTATCTACTGCGGCCGGATAGCTCAGTCGGTAGAGCAGAGGACTGAAAATCCTTGTGTCGCTGGTTCGATTCCAGCTCTGGCCACCAGTTTTTATAAATATAATCAAGCTGTTACCCGATCACCCTTAAATAAGGGGTTTTTGCGTTCGTGACTTTTTCGTGACTTAGTAAATGCGTTTCCTCCACACCATCTCTTTGACTAATCGGTTTTTCCCACTGATTAATCAGTTTCTCCACAAGAATATTTTCTTGTGGCGCATTTATAATCACGTTTTGAGTAGCTGTTCTTAATAGTGTTAACGCAGATTTTTTATATCCTGCGCATACGCTATTAGCAGCTTCCCACAAATTTTTTAATTCAGCCGCAGAGTAATGCGTCGTAATCCTTGAGGATTTATGCCCCAACAAGTCTTGTCGATCTTCAAAACTTACGCCTGCTGCACGAAGCCGTCTCCCAAATGTATGTTTAAGATCATGTACCCGCGCGTCTAAACCTGCTTGTTCTCTTGCTTTCAACCAAGCTCGATTTAGCATACGACTTAGCCCTTGCTCTCCGTATCCAAAGACAAACTCAGATCTTTTTCCACGTTGACTATCAACAACATCACGGGCAATCTGGTTAAGAACAATTAATCGATCTTCCCCATTTTTCGTATATTTTCCAGGAATGATAAAAACTGAACCAATTTCTGGAACTGGTACTGGCATTTCCCATGCCCATCTTAAAATACAAATCTCTTGATCTCTACAGCCAGTATTTACTGCAAATAACGCCATATCTCTTAAATAGGCAGGAAGATAAGCAAACAAACGCTCTTGTTCATCCCAATTTAATGGATAAGGCTTTCGGTTATCATGTTCCGGAAGCAATTTAATCTTCGGAGCAGAAGCTAACCAAGTTAAGCCAAACTCATCCATCCATTCTCCTGCTGCAAGATTAAGAACATGGCGAACTACCTGAAGACCATGATTAATGGTTCTGGTTTTTATCCCCTGCTTTCTTCTTGCCTGAATAAATGGCTGCAAAGACCCCATGTGAATAGACTCTAAAGTAAAGTCGCCAATAAATGGTTCGAGCACTTTAAGTCTACCGACATCAGATGCAATACTTTTTTTATGTTGGTTTTCCAGTAAATATTTTATTGCTGCGTCTCTAAAAGTCCGTTTTGGTCTTACTCCGTATACCTCGGCTTGGCGGATTGTTTCTAACCGCCGAGCTAGATATCTTTGTGCTTCTTCGAGATCACCTGTTCCAGTACTTTCGCAAATTCGGCGTCCGTTGATCTTTTTATCGATGTGCCAGATACCGTTAATTTTTTGAAGCCCTGGGATTCGTCGTGCCATAATTGTCTCCTATTGTTGGAGACTGGACGACCATTGCAGTTCTTATAATGATCTATCCAGCTATCTAAATCAAGTCTGTCAAAAGCTATTCCCTGTTTCCCAATGGGTATTTCAGTGAGATTTGTTCGCACCTCTTTATTAAATCGATTTTTATCCATACCTAAATAATTTGGCGCATCTCTAAGTCGTATTAATCGAGGTTGTATATGCATAATTACCTTGTTTTTTTAAAATTCGGCATCCTTTTATCAAAAGTCTCAATGATTTTTCTAAAAACTATTGCAAGTTTAAAAAATACTATGTTAATGTCATAGTAAGTTGTTTGGTAAATGAAGCCGTTAACAAAAAATAATTTGAGAAATGTTAATAGCTGAAGATTTTTTCACAAGAAAAATAAAAATATTTGTGATGGACTACCAACGGACTGATACTTTTCATTCTTTTGTGATATTTGAGTATTTTTAGTTTTCTAAAATGCTCACTTCAGTATTGCTAATTTTTAGCTTGTCTCCTTTATTTTTATTTCTTAGCTAACAGCACCACCTTCGCTTACCACTTGCAGAAATTTTACTCGGAATCGCGTCCTAATTTTAGGACCGACCGCTAAGTAAAATTTCATCTCATAATAAAAATGCAAGTTGGTTATGCTAATAAGTTACGCAAAACAAGATGAACTTATGCGTACCTTAATAGAGATCCTTGGATCTCAAGCGGCGGTGGCAAAAGCCCTTAAGGTACGCAAACAAAAGTTCCATTACTGGCTTACAGAGGCAAAGCATGGCGCGCCTTACGAGCAGCTTTTGCGCATGGAAGCGTTATTAAAAAAATGTTTGGAAGAAAAAGCGCAGCTCGAAAGACAACGTCAAATTCGCCAAGGTAAGTTTTGTGATGCTATTAGTCTATTTGATAACAGCAATTTTCCTGCTGGCACCCCTTCTTTGTCTTCAGTTTCATCTTCTTATGCGACTTCAAGCGAATTAAGTGTTTCCCAACGTGTTCAAATTGGTTTAGATCATGAGAATGCGATAGGAAATCACCAAGGTGAACGCCATGATTTACAAGAAGAAGTACAAAAATATTTAACCAAAGATTTTTCTCATGACCAACTTCAAAAAAATTTTTACAAAGTTAGTCCTGAGAGAGATTTTAATGGTAACAGTCCTCGCGCAAGGTTAGTAAATAAACCTCATCGTGAAAGAAAAGATGAAAAAGCTGCCAAGCTTGCAGGATTTTCAAATGTTACCACCTATGTGCAAGCAAGAAAAGTTTACCAACATGGTTGTGCTGAATTAATTCAAGCGATGGATGAAGAAAAAATTGCTATTGATTTAGCAACGCGCCTTGCAAAAGAATCCTACGAAACACAAAAAGAGTTATTGCAAAAATCTCCTAAAGAAATTCGTGCATATTTTAAAAATAAAAATTCTGATCGTAACAAAAAAATTATTAATGAGCTTGATTTAGGCGCTGGTGGCGTTGAGGCGCCTTATCAAAACTTATTGTATATGGGGCTTACAAGTCTCCTCATCTTTAATGAGCACTATACGAATCAAAGAAACGTTGCGCTTCCACCTCATGCGCATTTAAATATCCCCGAAGTTCAGAAAATACCCAAAAAACTTACCGGTGGTTTTGGGAATATCCACACTTCCAAAAAAGCTCCTTTGAGCAGCTATGCAAAAGGAGGTCAAAAATGAAAAGCCATTTTGTTTTTGATACGTCATAAGTCAATGGATCCTTCAAGAACTATTGTTGCCATTAATAAAAAAGAGGAAAACCATTTATGACTTACGACGACATGCCATTATTTTTAGATAGATTAACCGAGCTTGCCATCTTTTATGATGAGGAAGAATTTCTAACGCCACATTTAATTGATATCTACTGGTGCTCGTTAAAGCGGTTTGATTTAGAAGCAATTTTTTATGCTATTAAAAAATATCAAGCCAATCAATATGAGGAGGAAAAGATGCCAATGCCAGCAGATATTAAGCGTTACCTTGAAGATAGTTTAATCCTAAAGGCGCAAAAGGCTTGGCTTAGTGTTGCTCATGCTATTCAGTATTTTGGCGTTAACCATACAGTGATTTTTGATGACAAAATTATTCATGTTGCCCTTGATGATATGGGTGGATGGATCAAGTTATGTTCAGTTTTGCCAGACTTATTAGAAATCCAAGAATCAGAATTTCAGAAGAAATATGTTGCTTATTCTCTTCATCCGCCCGTGAAATATCCACGTGCGCTTAGAGGGGTGGGTAACGCGGAAAATATTCAAAATTGTTTTCAACAAATTGTGCCAGTGTTGGTCGGTGATACCGAAAAAGCGAAGCATGTCTATTTAAATGGAGTTGATGATAAGAAATTAAATTTATCAGAAGCATTCATGCGGCTAATAGAGCCCGCAGGTGTAATAGAAAAGCGTTTAGATGCGGCAATAGAAAATGTAATTCATTAAAACAATAAATACTCACAATGAGGAGAGCTTTATGAAATATGAACCTGCTTATGTAGATTGGCTTTTAAAGGTGTGGTCTTACTGGGAAATTCGACTGGCGTCAGGAGGGCTGGGGTGGATGCCATTTTCTTCTAGCGCAATACCGCTTGATCGACCTGATTTTAGTACGAAAGAATTTGGTACGAGAATTCCACCGTTTAATGAAATTTCCGATAGGATGAATTACATCATTAATCAAGAGTTGAAGCCTTGTTATCCATTATATGCAGAAGCGTTAAAAGCAGTGTACTTAACAGAAGAGAAAAAGACCATGAAAGAAATTGCTGCTGAGCTCAAAATTTCTCTTACTGCGCTTAAGGCGAGAATACATGAGGCAAAGACGTGGTTAGATGGGAGGGTAAGGGGCGATGAATTTTTGCAAGTTCACTAATGATTCGATAGGGGGAAAATTTTTGAAATTTGACAAAAAGCTTTATTAAAGACATAATAGAAAGTTTACCTATTGACAGCCAGGCTGTTTTATGGTATAATTGCTTAAAATCGAAAATCTGCGCCAACAGCACTCAACGACAAACTGCTGCTGAAGTTCCAATTTAGCATTATCAGTCCTTTTTAAGCCCACTTCGCGTGGGCTTTTTTTTAGTTATTTTTCCTCTCACTTTTTCTTATTAACACTCTATGGGGTTTCTTATGGCTTCTACGCTAGGCAGGCTAGCGCCTGTGATTTTGGTTGGGTCTCTTTCATTTTGTATTTTAAATTCCAGTTATGCAGAAGTTACGCAGGTGGGCCGATATTTGACGGCAGAAAATAAGCCCAAATCTTCTCAAATAGATTTATTGTCGCAAGAATTTCAAGTTCGCTTCCCCTCTTTTGTGCAAACCATTGGAAATGCTATGGAGTATCTTTTAAAACAAAGCGGCTATAGCTTAGTTCCGGAGGATAAAAGAAGTACCGCATTAAAAGTTGCTTTAAGTAAACCGTTACCTGCAATAGATCGAGAATTTGGCCCGATGAAATTAAAAGACGGTTTAGCTACATTAGCAGGCCCTGTTTTTATTTTAGTAAATGACCCTTTAAATCGCATGGTTAGCTTTAATCTCTCTTCCAAATATTCTGCTTTATATCAAAAAAATCTTTCTAAATAACTTGAGATCTCCATCATGCTAAAAAATTATTTTCATTCTTTCTTTAATAAAGTAAATCCTGAATCTATACATATTGAAGTGGGTGGTGAGCACGTATCGTTTTTTGAATTCTCAAAGCGAATGTTCAAAGAGCGTCCTTTAGAGTTTTTGCTACCTGCTTCTACGGTGCTTATTCTCGTTGTGTCCTGTGTGGGTTTAAGTCTAGTGCGCCATGATACGGCGCATGTTCTCTCAAAACAAAATCTTCAGGAGAACACAGCAAAAGCAACCCTTAAACAAATTAATGATATCCGTGATCAACTTGAAGCACTTCAAACAAGCCCTCAAAGTTCTGATGCCTTTAAAGAGAATTTAGTCAAGATCAATTCAGGCTTAGGCGATGTACAGCAATCGATCTTGACGATGAAGGACGACATGGACTCTCAAATGAGTGAACTTAAGAAAGAGGTTAATTCCAATCCAAATATGAAACAATATCTTGATGCCAAAGAACTTCCCTTTAAAGTGATTTCGATTGATGTGATCGATCAACAACCTTTTGCCTCCGTAAATTATGACAATCATATTCTTCCTTTAGCGGTGCAAGATGCATTAGCCGGTTGGGTATTGGACAAAGCAGATTTTGCCACTGCAACTGCTGAATTCAAAAATGATAAAGATCAATATGTAAAAGTCATCATACAAGGGGCTTAATATGAGTCAACGCTTCTTTAGATGTCTTTCACTCACCCTTTTTGTAGGTGTCTCCGGTTGTGCAAGTATGAATCATTCCTTTCCAAGTAACCATTTAACAACCCGCAATGCTTTAGCGCAAAGTAAATTCTCAATGCATCAGATACCTAAACGCGACATGGCTCAAGCTCATAAACCGGGTAATGCCTTAAGTATTGATGAAACCCCTATCCAAAACCTAATGGCTTAATTATGAATTACGAGGACTATAACAATGAAACGAGCATTCACCCTCATGACGTGTCTATGTCTTGGGATTATAACTACTTCTTATGCGAAGGCATCGCCCATGGAATCAGCCTCAGTCATTTCTACCCAAGAACAAACCTCTCAGGTAAAGAATACAGTGATTGGTACTGCCCAAGATTGGGATCTTTCCGAGAATGAGTGGCAAAATTATCAGAAGCTTATTTCAGGCCCTGCTGGGAAATGGTATCCGCAACTTACTCCAGCCGAAGTACTAGGAATGTATGCCGACAATGATCAAGATGAAAAACATTTTGCAGAAATTGCAGCAAAAGAAGAGCATGACAAAATTGCGCGTGAACTTTCTTTTAACAATGCTTTTCATAATGCCATGTTGAAGCTTTATAGCGATGAGCCAGTGATTAAAGATTTTGATATGTCAGTATTTAATCCTGCAAAAGGAAAATCCATAGCGCATGGTAGCACGACGGTAACGCTAGAAGCAGGTGACCATCTGGTTGCTTTTGTCGATACCACGCCGGGATTAGATTTTCTTGCTGTGCCAAGTTTATTAGGCTTGATCAGAAATCATCCTGGTGTTTATCTGGATATTTACTGCGCAGGTAATATTAGCGATGCAGATATCCAGCTTTGGGCAAAAATGAATAATATTCCGGTTGATTTAGTGAATAAAGGATTGATTACACTGAATCATGATAATGGAAAGTTAAAGTCTATCTTTGGCAGTGGCCAGTTGCCGCAAGTAATGCTGGTGCATAATGGACAAAATCAAAATGTGAATCTTGCCAGCTTGAGGTAGATGTTATGTCAACTACTTCTGGTGCAAGTAAAAAAAGTGTTCCTTTATCACTTATTGGCAAGTGTTTTAATCTTGTTTTTAACTTAATCCTGCTAGCATTTTTTGCTTGGATGTTGCTGTTAATGTTGGCAGTATTTGGCATTCTGTGTTTTGGGTGGCAGACCGTGTGGGAGATATTTGGAAAAGCTATTGAGGGAATGACTTCTCACCTATGGATAGCTCAGCTGGGTTTGGAAAGTATAATGCAAAAAACCGACACCATTGTTCAGTTGCCTTCCTCGATCGCTTGGATGTTTCCTGCAGATGCAATACCTATTACAAAGCTAGCTCAGGATGGTGCTAAGGCTTGGGTCACTTTTCTTTTGGTCACACAATTTGTCATTCAGCGCTGCCAAATTTTTGTGATGGAATTATTAGGAATGATAGCTTTTGTTGCGTTAGGTTTTATTGATGGATTGGTGCAGCGGGATATTCGTAAATTCCAAAATGCACGGGAAAGCACCTTGATTTTTCATCGAAGCAAAAGCTTTTTAATCAGTATCTTTTTTATAGGTTACTTTGTTTTTGTTGTAGTACCACTTGAGTTTGATTTGAGTCTTTATCTTGTGATCATGGCAGCAGCCCTAGGCTATATGGTTCAAGTCGTTTCTCGACAGTTTAAAAAACATCTTTAGAATCTTTATCAATAACTTGCTACGAATAATTCTTTAAGTAAATTCATAAGTGAAATTTATCGATAAAAATATGCGATAAATTTCAGTGAATATTATATTTAACCTTTTCTTATTCTTCTTTCATGTTACCTGAGGGCCTTTTATGCTAAAAAAATATTCCATTTGCTTTCCCAAGATATTACTGATGTTAGGTGCTTTAGCAAATCCTGCCTTTGAAGCACTAGCAGACGCAGATGCCCCCACCACCCGTAATGATGAAAAAGCTTATCTTATACAAATTATTAATCAACTAGATGCCTTGCAACCCCTAATATTGGCAGCTCAACAGGCACAACTTACTGATAAGCGTGTGACATTTCATTACACGCATTATCAAGACAATCAAGGCCAAACACATAATGGCTTGCTAGAAGATACCCAATCTATCAAGGCAGGCGTGATTCAGTACCTTAACCAACCTACCGTTGAGCCTAGAGTGGTGCAGCCGTTACAGGGAGATTATTTGGATTTGAAGTCAGTGCCCAATAATCCCACCAGCTTAGCAGCCTCCAGCGCGCCTGATTCATCGGAGGTGTTACATGCTGACGGATAGTGGCAGTTTGCTACAAGCATTTCAGGCAGCTTCGGGAGTTAGCGCAAGCCAGCTTAATTTATTTATTCGTACGCTCGTATTAGGCGGCGCTTATTGCTGGGCAGTGTGGGTTGTTTATGGATTCATTAATGAAGTGCGACACGATGGCGTGGATGATTTAATGGCTTCCTTAAAAAAGGTCACACGTGTTTTATTAATCATTGTCTTTATCACCATTCTTGTTTTTATTCCTTAACGTTTAATTTTTACTTCTTTAAAAAATTAATCCAATGACTTTTGGAGAATCTTTTATGTCTTTAAAAATATCAAAGCAGAATCTTTTTATGTTGTTTAAAAAAGCGAGTTGGTCATTATTAGGTTTTTGTGTGATTACTCAACAAGCACTTGCGGATTTACCTGTACCCCCTGCGGATGAATTACCGTCGGGCAATAATAGTTGGATTGATGTCGGGGGTTCTTTGATTTTTAAAGTTATGGAAATTGCGTTGATCGTGGGGGCTGCAGGTGGCTGTATTGCTGCGATTGGTGGATTTATTAAAGCTTACCACACAGCTCAAGAGAAACAAGATTTAAGTCATTTCGCTAAGTATGGTTTTTTAAGTGTATTTCTTATGGTGATCTGTCTTGCCATTGCTTATTACGCAACCACCGATATTCTCAAAGCGGCCACCTCTTAATTTTAGGAGCAAGAAAATGATCTTACCTGAAATTAATCAAAAAATGCCGATCTATCGAGACTGTACTTTAGTAGAAGTTATGGTCGTCAGTTTTATTTGCATCATTTCTTTAATGTTGCTATTGGTTCCAACAACGATCATTCTTTTTGGTTATGGATGGATTGGCGCGGTTCTTGCGCTTGTTTTGTGGGTGCCGGTGAGTAAATTCTTTTTAGCAAGACTGCAAAAGTTAAAATTTGGTAAGCCTTACGGTTATTACCAGCATATTTTGCTGAAATCTCTTAGTAATAGTCCTCTTGCTAGCTGGCTTCCCATCTCTTTTGTGCAACGATTAGGGAAGTGGTCTGTGCGACGACAAAAATAATTATTCTCTTTATTTCAATTTTTTCTTTTATTCCCTATTTCTACGAGAAACCTCTATGAGTGAACCTACTGAAAAGATCAAGCAGCCACAATCTATTTTTAAAGCTTGGAAAAAACAAGATCAGGATGATGCCATTATCAAAGCGCAGCGAAGAAATAATATGATTTTGGCAGGCATGTGTGTGCTATTAACTATTGGTTGGATGACAGCACCCTCCAGGTTGAAAATTTTTATTCCCCCGACACTCGCCAGTGCAGTTACGCAACGAGCAGGGGAAATTCCAAAACCCAGCATTTATAGTTTCGCCTATCAAGTATGGCAAGGTATTAATTACTGGCCCCAAGGCGGTGATCCAGATTACAAAACTGATATTCGTACGAATTGGTATTACCTCTCTTCACAATTTCAATCCGATCTTTTGCAAGATGAAACGGACTTAAAATCCTCAGGTCAGTTACAGCGACAACGCTTTATGGAAGGTATTGCTGGGGAAGCTTATGATGCCAGTTCAGTAAAACAATTAAGTAGTGATACGTGGGAAGTGGACTTAAAAATGCGGCTGACAGAGTACAGTAATCACCAAGTCGTGAAAGACGTTGAAATTCTATACCCTCTCAAAGTAGTGCGAATGAATGTATCTGAAAAATTTAATCCCTATGGGCTAGTGATTGCAGGTTTTGTTTCGGAACCTCAACGTTTAAAAGTTTACGTGTAATTCATCTTTTCCTTTTTTATTTTTTTTATCTATTTTTTAAAAATTATTCAATAGCAGCTTTCTTGCTGCAGGAGGATTATTGTGCTGCAAAAAAGACTCACGTTAACACTTGTGCTTAGTGCACTTCTTTGCCAAACAGGTGTAAGTATTGCTGACCCGTTATTACTCACTGACGCTGAAATGCAAAAACTCAAAATGTATTTTCCTAATGAAGCAAGTGAAAGCCATTTTGTATGGAATGGAGATCCTATTCCACTGACATTACCAATTGGAAAAGAAAAACGTATTGTTTTTCCAACGCCCGTAACCGTAGATGTGAAAGGGGTACTAAGTTCAGATCAGCTTCAAGTCATCGATAATGATAAATCGCTTTATCTTACAGCATTAAAACCTTTTGCGAATACGCGTATTTATATCACTTTGAATAATTCACAAGAAGTGGTTTTATTGGATGTGCAATCCTCTGATAAGGGTAGCGTATCAACCACTTATATAGATGTGAAGCAAAATAATAATGTGCCAGCTTTAAAAACTTCAAATGCAAGTGGTGCTGAAATTACTACTCGTATTTTTCATGCAGGACTCGATGAAGGCTTAAGTGCTTCGGAAACGAACTCTACTTCTTCGATGTCTGAGGGAGACACCTATGTAGCGTTAACGCGTTATGCGTGGCAACAACTCTATGCCCCCACAAGACTTCTAGCAAACCCGTTAGGGATTAGCCGTTCCTCTATGCAAACTGAGCAACTGCAATCTTCATTGGTTTATGGCGATAAAGTTATTGCGCATCCTTTAGCGTCTTGGACACTTAATAACCTTTACATCACAGCAATTAGTTTGCGAAACCAATACTCACACCCAGCAACAGTGCATATTCCCCAAGACCTTTGTGGCAACTGGGTAGCTGCAGTGCTTTATCCAAGGGCACAATTAAGTTCTGCTGGAAATAAATTATCCGATAGCACCACACTGTTTGTCTTAAGTAGAGAATCTTTTAATAAAGCGACGGAGGTTTGTCATGTCAGCCCATGAAACAAATAAGCTATTACGCTATGGTGGGATTGCAGGAGGATTTCTTTTCTTTCTCTTTTTGGTAGCAGGTGTTAAAAGCTGTAGTCATCATGATGAAAAAGCTTCTACTTCTCCCAATGCAAGCAAATCCTCTTATGTGAAGAATATTGCATCAGGTGATAGTGAAGCTGAATCATTAGACACCTTAACAGCGGACCTGAATGCAACAAAAAAACAAATTGCCCAGGTTGTGAAAGATAATAATGATTTACGGCAAAGTAATTCAGCATTACAAGCACAGCTTAGTCAGCAAACGGCAGCTTCGGTTGATGGAGGTGGAAAACAAAGTGATCAAAGTAGTAAAAATAAAATAGCCGCAGATAAAACTTTAACGCAATATCCTATTGGTACCGGAAGTGTTAATCCTGAAAACATGACTCATGTTGCCAGTGCGAATATTCCGACACCGGGCTCAGGCCAACCTTTAACTACGATTACCGATCTTACTGTTTCAGCTTCGCCCAAAGCTTCTTCCTTTGAAGCCAGAAATATGGATCATATTGGTAATGATAACAACCGAAATAATGTAAATGTTGCCAGTAAAGAAAAGCCAAAGCCGATCCCTTTCTATACGATTCCAGCAAATGCGACGGCGATTCATGATCGTTTGATGACCGCCTTAGTGGGGCGTATTCCAGTCAAAGGCGTGGTGACCGATCCCTATCCTTTCAAGATTGTTTTTTCGGACGACACGCTAGCTGCCAATGGTTTACGCGTACCCCATCTTAAGCAAATGATTGTTAGTGGATTTACCGAAGGAGATTTGAATTTAAAAACCGTGCGAGGTTGGGTGACTTCGTTAACGTTTGTTTTTGAAGATGGGACAATTAGTTCGGTGACTTCAAACGACAACAACATTGGAAAATTTACTAAAGAAAATGCACTTGCCTATCTTACTGATCAATACGGTAATCCTATTCAAGGAACGTTAATTAGTAACGCGCCTGCCTATCTTGCGACGAAAGTCGGTTTGGGCGTTGCTTCCGGTTTTGCTACTGCTTATTCGCAAAGCCAAACCAATAATCAAACGAATGCTTTTGGGGGAAATAGTTCCACTGTCACCGGCTCACCTTTCAAATTCATGCTGGGACAAGGTGGGGCCAATGGCGCGAATCAGGCACAAAGTTGGTTTGATGACCGTGCTGAAAATTCGTTTGATGCGATCTATGTTCCAACCATCGATAAAGATGGTAAACCTGTCGAAATTTCAGTGAACTTTGCGAAAGAAATTGCGATTGATTATAACCCAACGGGGAGAAAAATAAGTTATGACCACGATGAAACCACAAACCACACTAATGCTGAGCTTGATTAAGATTGTTCTGGTTAGTTTGTTTATTGTATTTATTGCTGGCTGTACCTCAATGAGTAGCGTAATGCCCAAACAAAGCTTAACGATGGAGAAAATTTATGATGATACCGGTAAAACTAAAACAATGGATGAAAATGTTGATGAGAATACGGAGATAAAAGATGATAACTTAACGCATATGCGAAAAGAAGTATCGCCCGCTCCATCTACGGCTACTTCGCTTTCTGAAAATGTGCCAGCTGGTCGTACTTGTCAAAGTTTTCATAAAGTTTCTAATCCAATGTTAAAGTTGTATGTCTATCCCCACTTGGCGGGTAATAATGAATTACCTGTCCCTGGCTATACAACGGCTTTTAACGCTTACGAAAAAGATCATTATTCACTTCCCAGTGATCAACCTTATTAAGTGTTTACCACGTCCTTCATGTAATGCCCCTTCAAGTAAATCTTACAGCGTGTCAACAATAAGAGGTTATTTTTATGCTGCTTGATAAAACGATGTTTAATTTTTTTGAACAAAAAGAGCAGAACTTTTGGAATAATTTATTGCTACTGGATCTATGGTTTTGGCAAGGAAAGCTTAAGAGAAATTTGGAGAAATTAAAAGCAGATTCAGAAAAAGAATTTTTAATTTTTAAGCGCCATCTGATGCTTGATGATCAAATTTCTGCTGAAATTATTTCTCAGCAACTAGAGCGCCGTAAAGAATATGCCATTGCTTTACTTGAACCAGTTTTTTATTTTCCTACCTACCAAAGCGTTGAACAAAGGAATTATATCGATACAAAAAAGCATAATTATAAGTATATTCTTGAGGCTGAACAGCTTGACCAGCGTAAGTTAAAAACCGCTGCTCGTGTTCGTGTCGAAGTTTTGCAAGCGCATTTAGAACCTGTGTATCAACAGAGAATAGTTCCTGATAAAAAACGATCCGGGATTTTCTTTGATGAAAAACGTGCTTATCGATTATTACATAACAAAACTGTTGCAGATGTCATCGGAATTTCGAATAAGTTGCAATTATCTTCTTCAGCTTCATTTTCACTGGAAGCATTTGATCGATGTAGAAAAACTTCAAAACCTGTTGAACGGTTTCAAAGTTTTGTTGCGCATAGTTTTTCCTCATGCCATGAAGCTTGGGAAGCTTTGATGCAAGAATTATCTCGGGTAGAAGAAGCCATGCCAGGTAAAGTGGCTAGCTTATTCTTTGGTAAAACAAAGGAAGTTTGTATGTTTTGGCAAGGTGAACTTTATGTCAAACAAGTAGAAGCATTAGATGTGGCGATAAAAAGATTTCAAACGCTAGTAGAAGCGTTTTATTATTGGGTTTCAAAATTACCTGTCACCGAAACCTTATCAGCCCAAGAGTTTCAAGGGTTTTTGAAGGTAATTGAGATGGAAGCCTCTCAATTACAGCGCTGGACTATCTACATCAATCACTTAGATACAACATTTTCTCAAGGACAGACAAAAGGTTCAACGACACAAAATCGATTACGTTTTCATGCATTGTTAACACCGATAAATGACAGAATCAATCAGGTAGGTGAAAAATTAGTTCGTATTAAAGCCAATCAGCAGGGTTTAAGTAGATCACGAGTTTTAACGAGTAGTGTACCTGCTGGTAGTGAAGGTCTTTCTCAAAAATCTACCTTAACTACTAAAGCAATATTAAATCAATTGGCGGAAGGCATTCCTTTATCACAAGGAAATTTGGATAAGCTGCTACTTGAATTAAATACGCTTCATTCTGATACGGTTGCTTGGAAACAGTATCTTGAAGATCATAAAGCAACGTTAGATAGCTTTAAAGAAAGAGTTAAAGGTTTGTTGATCAATAAAAATGCATTGTCAGAAATACCTTACTTAGAACAAGGGGTGCTTTTCTTTGCGATGCTAGGTCAAGATCAAAGCTTATATGGCATTAAGAAAAATATTCAAATGCTAAGGGCGGAGTTTATGACTGACGAAGGCTTGGCTTCAAACGAGACTTTAGCAACGGTTGATAGGTGGTTAGCCAAAATTGGGACCACCAATTGTGAAAGGTTAGACCAACTTTCAAAAAGAAAAACGCAACTTGAATCGCAAATAGATGCGGCATCACAGGCGTTAACAAGCCAGTTGCAACATATCAGCACGACTCATCCCACGATAGAAAATTTATTTCCTAACGTTCAACAGATTTTGAATTATTTTCAGCTTTATTATGTACAAGAGCTATCAGAATTGCCTAAAGAGCAGCTTTTAAATAAAGAGCTATTGGTAGAGTTTTTAAAAGCTGCAGGCATACCTGCAAGCACGATTTTTCAACCGTTATTTGCGTTATCTCACCTTTTTACGGAAATACGAAAGCTTAGTCATTGTCAAAGGATTATCCATGACGAAATGGTCAAAAATCCTTTGAGGAAATTAACAGAGGAAGATATTCAACGTACTTATGACGAACTTTATCGTGAAGAACAACAAGCGCCACAAGCGTCCATTACTATGAGGTTATAAATTTATGTTTACCAAAATTCATCCGACTTATAAAGCGAACCTCCTTGCTGTCATTAACCAATATTTAAAATCAAAGCCACAACATTCTTTAGAGCGTATTGAAGACATGGTGGCTTTAAGAAGGATTATTGAAAGTGATTATGAAGACCATTTGGATTTAGTAGTTGCATTAAAAAAATATGTCCAAACCATCAATACAGGGTTTAACTTATTTGGCATTCCAAAACTGCATATTAAAACAGGAAGCAGTCGCTTGAAACAACATATGGAAGAAGCTATGCAGTCCATGAGCCTTGCCACCTTAAAAGAATGGGATGAGGCTTGTAAAGCCGAGCTTGAAAGAACTTATAGCAGCAATTCTTCGATAAGTACCGCTCCAAATATAGATGAAATCTTAGCGCGTTTACACGTAACGGAAAACGAGAATGAACGTTTGCAACAAGAAAGAGCGGTTTTGGAAGAAACTTGTCGGCAAATGATTTTGCAATATAACCGCTTGAAAGCTTCTTTTGAAACATTGCAAAGCCATCATCAAGAAAAGCAAGCTTTACTTGATCAGTTGATTGAAGAAAAGCATTGCCTAAGGAAATCAGAATCAGTGGCTTTAAATGATTCTAGTGATATTGTTCAAGAAAATGACATTTTAGAAGAGGAACATTCTTTTAGCACGCCTATTTATACTTCAACACAGCAGCGTCAAAGTTTCCTCTTCCGATAAGTAACACAACGATACCTTAAGCATTTCCCATTTAACTTAAATTTAAGAACGCTACCGTTTCTTTAAGAGCTATTGCTATGCATTTGGGTCAAAGTTTAGCGGTCACAAAAGGAGATAGAGAAAATATTAGTAAAATATAGACGTTAGGATCTATTTTTTTAAATATTAACTTGGCATATAAATTGCTCAATAAAGTAGTTACATGTAAAGTGATTGAAGGTTTTCAGCTCTGCTAAGACTACAGTAATTCTAAGGATAAATATTATGTCATGGCAACAACTACGAGAATTTTTAGCAAAACAAGCATCTAAATTAGTAAAAGACGTGCTTTTCCAAAAAAATTTAGCTAACCGATATTTAAATCATGGTTTTCCAAAGTATGAGGGATATAGTAGAGCTGAAGGGATGGCGAAATGGAGGCGTCATGTTCACAGAGCTGCTTTACATCCTTTTACCCCAGCAGCAACCAGGCTTAATATGGTAAGAATTAATACACCAATACCGTTCTTAGACTATTTTCCAGAAATTTATGGACTGGAGCTTACCGCATTTTTAGATGCTTACCTAGATCTGGAGAAATACAATCCTATAAGAAAAAAATGGCAGAACCGTGAAAATAAAGAATATCGACGCCGTCAGTGCTTCATGGGTATTCATACGGATATGACTGTGTCAAGAAATGATCTGCTTGGTTCAGATGATCCTAGTCGTACTCCAGGTCAAGCTCTAGCTTATTGGAGCAGGGAGCATTATCTACATGCTGCACAAGAAGCTAAATATGATGCAGAAAGAGAGGCTGCTCAGCTTGGCGATGATATACTTTGGTTAAATGCTTTTGGTAACGTAGCTTTACTTAGTTTTTTTCATAACTTATATTACTCAAATGAAAGAGAATTAATTTTAAAAATAGGAGGGCAGGAGTTTCGTACAGGACGTTTTTTAGCCTATATTACCTTTAAAGATTTCGTTATAAATACCAAGAAAAATTTTATTCGTTTAGATCTTGATGAACTCGTCGTTGGCTTGCCTGTCTGGTTTGTCCCCTCGGAACACTTAATTCCTTTCGCATTTAAACTTACTGGCAGTATCATGTTAGATCGGGATCGAGTAACTTATGATTTAAAATATAAACTTTTTGCTGAAGATGATTCTCATTATCGGCCTGTAAATTTTAAAGGTCTCCCAAATGAATATAAATGGGAAGTGGCTGATAAGAGGGAAGCAATGAGCGCTGTAGATAATAATTTAATGTTGTTCTTAAAAAATAGCCTTTCACAACTACTTGTTGGAGCAATTAACTGCAAACATCCAGAAATGGTACCAGTTTCCTCCCATGGTCTTAAAATAGTAGAATTAAAGCAAGAGGAATCTTATATTCCGAGTAAGTTTTTTAATATAGGGAAAAAACCTCAAGCTGATAATGATAAAAAATTTAAAGACAAGCATTTTGTTTCAGATTTTAAGCCATCACCATAATTAATTAAAAAATAAATAGCTTTATTTTTTATTGTTTAGAGTTGCTATTTTTATTAAAGCTTAATCATTGTTTATGCTTTCAATATTAATTATAGCTCTAGGATTTCTCATACTAATAAATCTTGAAAAAAAATCATTATAAAGTAAAACATTTCAATCTAAATCAGCTAAATACAGAAAGCTTCTAAATGCAATTCATTTTGTAGGATATTTCTATGACTAAAATTACCACTAAAGATATAGACCGCGGTTATGAAAAACGTCCCACAATCGCGAATTATTTACCTTGGAAAGACTATAACAGCAAGCATAAATTATTTTTATTAGAAGATGGTAAAAGTTTGGGCGTGTGTTTTGAAGTTAAAGCAATCCCTTGTGAAGCCAGGCCTGAAGAAATGATGGAAGCGATTATGCGATCTATCACGGAATCTTTAAAAAATGCGATACCGCTAGAAAAAGAAAACCCTTGGATATTACAAGCCTTTGTAAAGCGTATTAATCATTTGGATCTCACACTCGATCATCTTAAAAAGCATGTGGCTCAACAAGATACTCCTGACCTAACGGAGGCGTATTTAAAAACTTTAGAAGCGCATTTAAAGTATATTACCCAACCAGGCGGTATCTTCTTTGATCAGTTAGTGACGAATACGCATTTTCGAGGTGGGCGAATCCAAGTATGGCTTTGCTTATATCGTCGTATGACGGATGAAAAAAATAAAGAAGTAGTAAATGATGCTCGCAAATTGCGAATTGAAGAAACGCTTCGTACTTCCCGAAAGCTTGTTGCTCAATTACGTGTTTGTGGGCTTCAATTAAAAAGAATTGGTCCAGAATTATTTTATGACTTAGTGACGTGGTTTAACCCTAAACCTAAACAAACAGCAGGAGATGTTAAACGATTGGTACAATCCATCGACTTTCCAAACGATGAAGAAAAACCGTTTGGTTGGGATTTTTCTGAACAATTATTCTTTAGTGCACCAGATAGCTTTGCGCAAGGCTGGAAATTTGATGATCAGCCTCATAAAGTGCTGACCATTCAATCGTTAAGTAAAAATCCTGAAATAGGACATTTAACTGCCGAGCGTAAACGTCAGGTAGATGACAAAGTATTTACTTTAGTCGATCACTTACCCGAAGGCAGTATTTTTTCGATGAATATTACCTTCAAGGCATTGAGTGAAACCGAGTTTCACTTAAAAACCGTTTATGACAGTGCGATTGGTCATCATGCTCAAGCCGTTAAGGTTCGCGATGAAGTAGAAACTGCACAAGAAGCGATGGCACATGGAGATTATTTATTTCCTGTGGCGATGGCCCTTTATATTAAGGCAGAAAGCGAAAGCGCTTTACGTGATATCGAATCCCAGGCAGAAGTCCTTCTCAATAGTAATGGATTCAAGCTCATTACCGATGATGAAGTTTTTCCCGTCGATGCATACTTACGCTATTTACCGATGTCCTATGACTATAGCTTTGATCAACGAAATAGTTATCGTTCTAAGTATTTAACACTTAGTGATATTGCCAAGCTGCTCCCCTTTTATGGTCGAAGCACGGGTACCCATAATCCAGGAATTTTGTTTTATACACGCGGTGGCGAACCTTGGTTTTATGATTTATTTAAAGATAAAACCAAGAATGCGCACATGTTGTTATTGGGTGAAACAGGTACTGGAAAATCTAATCTTCTTAACTTTCTTATCATGCACATGCTAGCGTTTTATAACCCTCGTGTGTTTATTGTAGAGGCAGGCGGTTCATTTGATTTGCTGGGGGATTATTGCCAAGCCCATGGCTTAAGTGTCAACAAAGTCAAAATCGACCCACGAAATCCTGTGTCATTAAATCCTTTTGCTTCTGGATTAAAAATATTAGATCAGCTTGATGCTTTGGATACCTATCAGCAAGCGGAATATTTAAAAACGACCGGAGAAAAATTAGATGAAGCGCTCGAAAAACAACAAGCTTCTTCTCAAAAAGAAAAAGTGGTGGTGTCTACTGTTGCTGAAGAAGATGAGAATGAAAGCCCAGATATCTTAGGGGACATGGTATTAGCCACACTGTTAATGATTACAGGAGGTGAACATAAAGAAGAAGAGCGTATTACACGAGCAGATCGTATGCTCGTGATGGATGCGATTATTTATGCGGCAAAATTTGTTCGTAGCTCTGGTAAAAAGCAAATGATCGCTAGCGATATTATTGAAGGCTTTGAGCGTTTAGCAGACGAAATGGATCCTTCACGTGATGCTGAAAAAATTAAACGTGCGCGTGAAATGGCCGATAGTATGCGTTATTTTACGAAAGATCCTGTTTCAAGTCGTTTTTTTAATAGTTACGGAGATCCTTGGCCGCTTACGGATGTCACCATTGTGAATATGGGACAATTCGCTAATGAAGGTAATGAAGCTCAGCGTTCAATCGCGTTTGCAGGATGTGTCAGTAAAATTTTAGCATTAGCGGAAGCCAATCAATATAGCAACCGCCCTATCATTGCCTTATTTGATGAAAATCATCTTTTCACCAAAATTCCTTTACTGGCTGCCATTCAAACACGGATCACGAAAATGGGGAGGAAGCTTGGGCTGTGGGCATGGTTAGCAACACAAAACTTACGTGACTTTTCGGATGAAGCACACAAAATGTTAGCCATGATTGAAACCTGGATATGTTTAGCGTTGCCACCGGATGAGATCGACCAGATAGAAAGATTCAAACCGCTAACAAGCGAGCAAAGAGCATTATTTTTATCCGCACGAAAATCTCCAAAGCAATACACCGAAGGCGTCTTATTAAGTCCCAAAACACAAGGATTATTTCGCAATGTCCCTCCTAGATTGTATTTGGCACTTGCCATGACAGAACAGGATGAAAAAAATCATCGCAGAGAACTGATGGAAAGGTTTGGCGTGACAGAGATAGAAGCTGCAGAAATGGTGGCAAAAGAAATGATGGCCTATAAACCGCCGGAGCACCTCGATGACTAAAAAAGAAACTATTTTTAGAGTTACCGCTGCGATATCTTTACTGGGTTTAGCGGCAATTGCTGATCGTGCCCATGCGGGCAGCATAACCTCTGCGGATATCATAGCCAAGACCATGGAAGCAGCACCTAGTTGCATGCACTATAAGGTAGAAGGTGCTTGTTTTTGGGTAGATCAGTGGGGTTTTGTTTCAAGTACCCCTTATGTTGATCAGTATTTGCCGGACGTGGTGGTTAGCGTCTTTAATAAGCCAGGGGATAATCCCTGGCTTGAGATAAGTAATACGCTTGATCAAGCAGGTAAAGTGGCAGAAGAAAAAATTGTTCCAGTGGCCTCAGGCGGGGATAGCGTGGGTTATGAGCAACACAGCATGGCAGATGAACATGAGCAGTCGGTGTATTTTAAAGAAGCCGATGTTGTGGGGAATCCTGCTTTAGCAGTCATCGATACCAATCCTTTTATGCTTTCTTCGGCGGCAACCCCTTTACTGCCTTACTTTCAATCAATGTTAGATGCCACGATGTGGCGTGGCTTAACATTAGGAGCTATGCCGGAAAAAGTTGCTGCGGAAGGACAAGATATGATTCGACGGATTGGAACTTTTCCGATTACGTGGGGTGGAGCTTTTCCCATCGAAGGCTCAACCAATGCAGGCAATGATGCGAAAGCGGCAGCAGTAATAGCCCAGCGTGCAGTCAACCTGTTGTCTTTGGTTGTGCCACTTCATGTCTACAATCCAATAAGTAACGCTTGTGGAGAAGCATGTAGTGCTGATAGCTTTCATGAAAATGATGATCATACGCAATTTCAACGTATTTATCCTGATCCTGAAACAAGCTGCGAGGTTTTTGGTAAATCATTAAATTATGGCGATGGTTTATATAAAGATACGAACGGTGCTTATGTTTGGGTGGTGTGGCGCCATTATCATGGCTGCGCTCAAGGCGATGGGAAATATCTTGGACATACGTAAATTTTATGAAATTGTCTTAGAAATTATTGATACAATATAAGAAAGCCAAGATTTCTCTATAGGAAAATGCAAAAATGAAATATTTCAAAGCATTTCTTTTTACTCTCGTCATACTGGCCGCTTCGTTTTATATTTTGGCTGTTCCACCGGAGCCAAGTAGCTATATGGTTGAGACGGCAAATGTTAGGGATTTATCTTTATTTGTCTTCTTAAATTTTTTTATTATTGTGTCATGCTTTGGTGCTGTTTATTTTTTAGTTTTTAGCAAAAGATGGCTTTACCTTATTTTATTCATATTAGTGGCAAAAAGTTTTGTTCTCATTTCTTTTAGCAAAGCTATTGCTTATACGCATGCCATACGTTTTATTAAAGAAAATAAAGATATATGGGTAGGTAAAAGCTGGGCAATTCAAAATACCATTATTTGTGGTGAACCTAAAGATAGCCTCGTTCATGGCGTCTACCCTCAAAACGACTATCTTTTTGCGGAAGTTTCCTCTTCTAAAATTCGTATACTTTGTCCTTATAATTCAACATTAGCAACGATCCCTTATCGAACAGAAGATGTTGTTCTGAAACCATTTATTAAAAATTCTTAAACTATTTTAACATTCAATAATTAACTAAAAACTTTTTTCTTCTGGCTGCTTTCTTAAAAGTAGCTATTTTTCTGTCCCTTCGTAAATCCTTCGTTTTTTCCTTTTAACCATACCAATAATTTATAGGTGATAACCATGTTTAAGCCTAGGCTTTCTGCTGCCTTTGTGGCAGTGCTTTGTTTGAATTATTCAATCAGTGCAATGGCAGAGTTGGTTCCTCAGGGAGCAGGTGATAATTCTTTGTATTACAAAATTGGTGGCGGGAGTAACTATATTCTTCCACCTGTGCAAAGCTCTAATAGCATTATTCTTAATACCGATGCTGATTTGGGTGCTGGATATAGCTGTGGTGCTTTTAATCCGATGAGTTCCATTAAAAATGTTTTCAACAATTTTAAAAATAGTGCCGATAATATCGAACAAAGTACGATTACAAATATGCAAGCCAGTATTGCTGAAATCCCAGCCTATATGTTAGCGCAAGCCGATCAAAACCTCTATAACATGATTAATAACACACTGCTTGGAGCGCATAATCAGATTGACGTTTCAACAAAATCCTGCCAAGTGGTGAAACAAGAAATTGCTGCCGGTAAAAATCCTTACAAAGATTGGGGGACCATCGCTGTTGATAACCAATGGAAAAAACATCTATCCCTTACCTCACAAGGGGAAGAAGATATTAATGATGCGAAAAAAGATATTGACCAACATTCTGGTGATGATGGTGTGCCATGGGCACAGGGTATAAAGACTTCTGATGGAACATTTGCCGGTGGTAAAGGTCAACCTGTAATTCATGTGGTAGCAGATACTACCAAAGCAGGTTATAACGCCTTACTTAATCGTGATATTACGAGTGATGCACCGGCTCCTAAAAATTCTGAGAATATTGCGTTGGTGAATGCTTTCCCAACACCGCAAAGTGCACAAGCATGGGTTACCAATGTCGTGGGCGATCAAAACGTCACGACTTGCACGACGGATTCCAGTTGCCAAAGCGCACAAGGAGGTGTAGCAGGTCGAGGTTTATTACCTTTGCTGTCTACTTGCGACGCTGGAAATCAAAACTTCTGCGCAGAAAATATCCGACAAAATTTAGCAAAATTAGTAACGAATCAATCGTCAATGACTAATGAAAATTTAGCCGCTGTTTCTGCGGATGGGGTTATGATAAGCCCACAAGTCATTCGCTCTATCCAATCTATGGATACTACGCAGCAAGGTATTATCGTTAATAAATTAGCGCAAGAAGTGGCAACGCAAAAAGTGATTGACACAGCTTTATTAGCAAGAAATATTTTGCAAACAGGCGCGCAAGTGCCCGTAGTTGCGTCCAATAAGCCTGCTCAAGTTATTGTTGAGCAATCCATACATGCACTAGATAACGATATACAATCATTATCCTTTGAGTCACAAATTAAAAAGCAAATGACCTCGGATACGTTAAGTAATATTTTGGCTTACCAACAAAATATGCAGCAAGCAGCAGTTTCCATTCCTAAAACAACGGTCGCGCAAAGCTTTATTAATAACGGCGCTGCTTCTAAGTAATTAAATTGTCTTTACCAAAACCATCGAGGTTAATTTATGTCAATTGGCGTACAAAGCTTTGCAGAGCTCTATGCGACGCTTATTGGTTGGCAACAGTATGATGCCATGTGGAACTTGCTTACCCAAACAGGGGTGGCTTATTTACCTTTCATTGGCATCATTCTTAAAAACATTGCGCAACCTTATGAGTCACAAGAAACAAAAAGTGCCGCAGGAACTTCTTTAAGGCGTATGGAAGTAGATCTTATTATTAAATTGTTATTAATATTTTTTGCGGTGTCTCCCGCACTAAATCTTGATGCAAATGTTATAAGCTACACTCCCGTGTGTCAGCCAGATGGGCAGCAAAATACTTATCATGCGGGAGATACCGGGACAACATATGATCAGGCATTTTCAGTTTCGACGAGTGAAATTCGTGTTCCTATCTTTTGGTATGCGGTATTGTCGTTTAGTGCAGGTTCAACAGCAGCCGCGAATACCACCGTGGCTTGTGTACCTGATTATCGCAAGATGGTTACCCAAGTGGATATGACACAAATCCAAAGTGCGCCTTTAAAGCAAGAGTTGCAGCAATTTGAGCAAGATTGTTATTTGCCAGCGCGTACTCAATATTTAAAAGATGCAAATACCGACAGTTCAAATATTCCGGTCATTCAAAATGATACAGGTAAGTATGGTAACGATGATACCGAATGGTTGGGGTCCCATGGGTTTCAAGATACGTATTATCAGAATCTAAAAGCATCACAGCCTGTCTCAGGGTTTCCCTATAATCCTAGCGAGGATGTCAATGCTGGCGCTTATCCTGATGGTACGCCAACGCCAGCGTATGCGACACCTTCTTGCTCTGAATGGTGGAATGATCCTGAAAGTGGATTAAGAGCTCGCCTTTATGGTGCATTACCCGCAAGCTTTTTGACAGAATTTAAAGATGTGCTAAGTAGTGACGATAAGTTGCAAGATGATGTGGTTAAGCGTATTACTAGTAATGGAGGCGGAGATTATAGTGCGAATGATAATGTTCATGAAACCGATAATGTTGGGTCAAATTTACTCGAAAGAGTTGGTCTTATTTTTAGTGAAATGGAAACGTATCCTACGATCTATGCGATTAGCCAAGCCGCTCCCATTGTGCAAGCATTGCTGCTTTTAATGGCGTTTAGTTTCTTACCTTTTGTTTTAGTTTTTTCTGGCTATAAACCCGCAACTTTCTCGGCAGGCGCTATTGTTATCTTCTCGCTTTATTTTTGGTCTTACATTTGGCATTTGGTTGGATGGTTAGACAGCGTATTAATGCAAGCATTTTTCAATGATAGTTGGTTCTCATTTAGAAGTCCTAATGAAACCTTAGTCACTATTATTATCGGATTCTTACAGATTGTCGCGCCACTTTTTTGGTTTGGATTTATGTCGGCGTTAGGGGTAGCCGCAGGCAGTTTCATTGCGACAGCTTCAGGAGCATTCGGACAGTTAGCCTCTGGCCCATCAGAGGCGGCAGGAAGCTCGGGTGCGAATGTAGCTAAAACAGCAATGACAATGGGGCGTAATAAGGTGGTGGCAATGGCTAAAGAAATGAATAAGGCAAAAAGTTAAATTTCGCCTCTTTCTATTCTTAATAGAACGCTTTTGGATTGTTCCATCTTAAGCGTATTTCTGCCTTCTTTCTCATTGCGATGTCTTTTTTCGCTAACCGCAATATCACTTTCGATAGCAGCAAAAACTAGCTCAACCATCAGCAAAAGCAATATCCCGATAATACGAAAGGTAATTTGAAAGAGAAACTTTATCATGTTCATATCTCACATCCTTAAATCAGCCACTCTAAAAAAGTGGCTGATAGGTGGCATAGCGGCCATCATATGTGTTCCACTATTGGTTTTATGCGCGACGTACTTTACGCCAATTTTGCCTAAAACCAACTTTATTATTACACAAAATCAAGTCTATTTTACGGTTTTTCGCTGGATTGTCTTAATTATTTTTTATCTTGCTTGGCCCTGGCTTGTTCAAAAACGTTCTGATCAATGTGCTTGGACAGAAAGAAAAACAGAATTTTGGCTACAGCAAAAATTTAGAGTGATGATGTGGTTAATAGTATTTGAAATATTAATCTGTGAAAATATACTTTGGAAATTAATGATAGCTATTTAGAACTTATAAACATCAATAAGTATCAACTAATTTTTGCGTCGATATGTGCAATTTTATAATCGTTTGGTTTAAAAAACCAAACGATTATTTTTGTGAAGGCTAACTTCTTAAGCAAGGAGTATCAGCTTCAGAAGGTTCGCTAGGAAAAGGTTTACATGGAAACATTTTTGTCAGACTGAAATCTGTTTGTCTTCTTAAGGTTTGTGATCGTCCTCTAAATAAATTTATTGTTTTTGCAAAGCAATGAGTTGTGCTATTTTCAGTGCAAACTTTTACTTCTTCTGAATGAGATCCGAAAATTTCAAGAACGTTTGAGTTAGGAGTTTCTAATTGAAATTTCCTATAATAAAATATGCTATTACGATTGCCTCTCACTCCTGCATTAAAAGGCCGTATCTGAACAGCTTGGTTAATACCTTGCTTATCACTTAAATTTTCCTCATAGCAGCTAATATGAGTGCCCTGATAATTTTTTGTAATATCAAATGCTCTAACTGTTAATCTAAAAATTATTCGGTTAGATTCAATTAGAATAGCTGCCATTTTCCAAGCCATGTTGAAATGAAAAGGTTTATTGCAGCCAATAGGGGGGTGCTGATGAAGATCATCATGAGTTACCCCTTCAGCATAAAAGACAGGGGCTTGTTCTAAGTCTACTTTCTTTCTTTCAGGCGCATCACTATAACCGCGAACCTTTAAAGAAAAAGATACAACATTATTTCTTTTAAAAAGCGTAGCTTCTTGCGTGATGCTAGATGAATGTAAAATCTGTGCTAACCCACTAGCTAACCGTCTTAACATAAAAAATCTCCATTTGGACATAGTTGCAATAAAAAAATCCTGAATTTCTTCTCTTATTGAATAATCACATGAAAATTAATCTAAGTAAACCTTTAGAGGGGTTATTGCGCCCTCCTTTCGAATGGTATAGTGCTGGCACCTCTTTATTATTAGCCCTAATTTTAAAGAGATTTCCTCAGTTTTTCCTTATTCCTAATGTTATATTTTTATGGGTATGCGGTGGATTAGTTCTATTTGCTTTTTGGCGATTTTGGCAAGGCTTGCAGATTGTGCGCTATCAAAAACATTTAAAGAAAATGCCGCACTATGATATGACCTCTAAAGAATTGCCTATCGATCAAGCGCAGTTATTTTTAGGGAAAGGCTTTTTATGGGAACCTATTCATACTCAGCGATTACGTGATCTAGACTTGCCTTACAACCATAAATACATCAAAACTAACTCAGAGCCAAGTGGTTATCCACACTTACATGGTGTCTCTATGGATGAGTCTGATGTGTTTATGAAACTGAGAGATCGTGGACAACATATTCTAGTGTTAGGTACGACAGGGGTAGGAAAAACACGTTTTGCAGAAATTCTAATCGGTCAAGATATTCGGCGGGGTGATGTTGTCATTGTGCTTGATCCTAAAGGGGATTTCGATTTACTGAGGCGAATTCTACATGAAGCGAAAATGGCAGATCGTGAACAAGATGTACGCATGATTCATCTTGGTTTTCCTAAACAAAGCTGTCGCTATAACCCAATTGGCTTCTTTACTAAAATTACACAAGTGGCTACTCGTATTGCAAATGCTCTACCTTCGACTGGTGAGGCAGCAGCTTTCAAAGAGTTTTCCTGGAAATATACAAACCTGGTAACTCGAAGTTTAGTCAGGTTGGGCTTTACTCCAACGTACCGTTTGATCAATTTTTATCTTACTAAGCTCGATCAATTATTCTTTCAAGTCTTTACGCAAGTTTTAGAAGAAAATTCTAACTTAAAACAAAAGTATCAAAAAGAATTGTCTCAAGCTGCAAAAAATGCAGAACTTAAAGAAAAAGAATTCAATGCGATGAAATTCATGCTGACCTTTGCTGATCAGTATATAAAAGCTCAAGAACATGAAAGTTTAGCTAATGAACAAATGCATTTAGTTAATGATCTTATTTCAGCCTGTAAATTAGACCGGAGTTATTACGATAAAATCACGGCTTCAGTAGGACCTCTGCTGGAAAAGTTAACAACAGGAGAAATTGCAGAGTTATTTTCACCGGACTACGCAAATGAAAATGATTCACGACCTATTATTGACTGGTTAAGTGTGATTGAGAAAAAACAAATTGTTTATGTAGGAATGGATGCCTTAACGGACCCAATTATTTCATCGGTTATTGGTAATGCGCTTTTATCAGACCTTGTGGCCACCGCTGGTCACTTATACAAATTTCCGATTGGCAATAAATTGCCCACAGTTCGTATTCACGCTGATGAATTTAATGAATCTATTGGAGACGAATTTATTCCGCTCTTAAATAAAGCAAGAGGCGCAGGTTTTGATGTCACTGCTTATACCCAAACTTGGTCAGACGTTGAGGCAAGGCTAAATTCCAAAGCCAAAGCAGGCCAAGTGGCAGGAAATCTAGGGACCGTAATTATGTTTCGCTGTAAAGAAGCGAAAACGGTGGATATGCTTCGAGAACAATTACCTAAAGTTCCTATTGTGCGTATAACGCCAAGCTCTTCAAGTAGTGATCAACCCCATGGCACTGATGGAATATATTTTAATTCCTCAAATGAAGACCGCGTTTCTTATGAAAATGTCCTAATGCTTGAGCAAAATGATGTATTAAATCTGCCCAAGGGACAAGCTTTTGCATTATTAGAAGGAGGAAAACTTTATAAGCTTAGAATGCCTTTGCCGAAAATGGATGAAGCCGAAAAATGTTTGTTTTCATCTTCCGTAGAAGACTTGTTACGACAAGCTCTAGCGAAAGTATGTGAAAAGAAAAGTTTAGATATCACCGCAGAAAAACACTTTTCAGATCCTCTTACGCAAATACCTGAAAGTTCTCAACGACAAGATGTTTTTGAAAATCTTCAAGCTTGGCTGCTGAAGCATGCTGTGCTAGAAAAAAATACTTTAGTATTGGAGCCGGGATTGTTGGTGGATGAGGCGGCCTTAAACTTATTCCTTCAGTCTCAGTCTTTATCGTTTGATGATCTTGCAGCTGAAATAAGGAAATATTTAGTAACTACTTCTGGCAAAAGTATTTTTCAATATCGTCATGAACAATTTCATCAACGTATTTTCATTGAAGGAATAATGATTGCTCGGCAACACTTAAATAAAGAATGGCAGTCAAAATCTATTTCTTCTAGTTTTATTCCAAGCTTCTAATTTTATAAATGTGTAACTACTTTTATTCGGGGAGAATACTATGGATCTTTTGAATAATTTATCTAACAAAAACATCCTGACCTTGCACACTCAAGCTGCTATACAGCACTTTAGTGGAGATTGGAAAACCAGAAAAGTTTATTTAACTCAGTTTGCGAATATGTTATCGCGCTTATGGGAGGCCATTAAGCAAGATGATCCTTATGCGGAATTTTTCCTGTATAGAACCTATGATCAAATTCAGGCAGCAATGGAAGTTATAAGCAAAGCCGAGCAAGAGGCGACACAAGTATTAAATAAGATTATCGGCATGGAGATTCAGATTTATACCAATACCGCTCCTTTCAAAAAGGAGTTGCATTTTAAAACCCCTTACGCCTTTATGGGAGCAAGATTGTTATTAAAAGTAGACGATACCTTGCGCCTACTTTTGACCATGCGCAAATTTGGTATACCTGAAACGACTACTTGTAACTACCAAAATATTTTAAATGAACTTCGTAAAACTTTTGTAATTCCAAGGCAATGGCAGAAAACAGGCGTTACCAGACTAGATGTTGTGGGAAATACAGAAAAAGCCCAGAGAGCATTTTCAGTTATGGGCGAGTTACCTATGGTTATTCTAGAAAAGCAATTACAGTTCCCATTCAAGCCTCAAGCAAAAATGAATACTCATATTTAAAAGGTCTCGTTATGTTCTATAGTGATGTACCTCTTAGCTGCATCAATGAGGCTGCTTATGAATATCATGTTCCTGCAAAGCTTATTATTGCGGTATTAAATGTAGAACAAGGAAAAGTCGGTATGGCTAACCGCAATAAAAATGGGACCTACGATTTAGGACCAATGCAAATAAATACAAGCTGGTGGCCCAAGCTATCTCAATATGGAATTTCACAGTGGGACGTTCAAAATAACCCCTGTATTAATATAAAAGTTGGAGCATGGATTTTAAGTAAAAATATTGCTGATCAAAGTAATTTGTTAATAGGAATAGGAAATTATCATTCTTTGGAGCCGATTAAGAATTCCGCCTATACAAACAAGATCCGCTTAATTTATACTTTTGATTTAAATTAAAGGATGCTGAAATGCTTGGCAACGCCCCTAACAATAATCGCGAATTTTATTCGCGCATTAATTTATCAATTTGTTTTTTCCTATCCTTTGCTTATTATTTATTTTTAAATATAACTGATACTGATTTGCAAAGCCAATTGATTAGAGTGTTGGTAATTTTTTTAGCTTTTTATCCTGCATACAGAGCAGCAAGACCTTTTATAATTAAGCTTATAGAGAATCTTTTTGCTAAAAAAATTTTCTATCTCTTTTGGATAGCATGTGGTTATGCTTTGCATGTCATGATTCCACCACTTGCGCAGGTTTTAAGTGACTACAATATTCAGTTAATTACCCATGCCTTCGCAGTAAACTTTTCTCATTCGCAAGCAGTGCTATCAGCTGCCTATGTTTTGATAATTTGGTTGTTTGTATTTTTTGTTTTAATCCCTTTGGCTCTCGGCTGTATTTTAGTAAACTCAGAGGTTTTAGATAAAATAATTTATTCGCCAGAAGAGCTTGTTAAACCTATAAAAATCAGAGAAAGAATAGCAAATTTTTTCAATAGCGCATTACCTAAGACGTATATAGTTATATCTTGTGTTGGTCTAATTTGTCTTTTTGTTGGAGTTTTTAATTTTATTGCTCACCTGCCTTCACCCTATAATCCTGTGGGGCTGCTTATTTCAACAGTAGATTTTATGGGAAATGTTTCTTGTGAAAGCTTTTGACCTATCCCCCAAAATTAATACCATGACAAAGATGAGATTTCCAATTATTCTATTAACGAGGAGATCTCCCCATGAAAAAGCGTTACAGCGAAGAGCAAATCATCAGAGCCATCAAAGAACATGAAGCAGGTGTGAAGGTAGAAGACTTATGTCGCCGCTTAGGTATTTCACAAGGGACTTTTTATAACTGGCGAAGTAAATATGTGGGGCTAGAAGTTAATGAGGCCAAAAGACTCAGAGAGCTAGAAAGCGAGAATCATAAGTTAAAAAAACTGCTGGCAGAAAGACTGTTAGAAATTGAAGCGATGAAGGATGTTGTTTCAAAAAAGTGGTAAAGCCTGCTAGCAAGAAGCAAGTGGTTAATTATTTATTAACCACTTTTAAGTTAAGTGAACGAGTTGCTTGCAAGCTAGTTGGGCTAAGTCGAACAGCCTATCGCTATCAGTCAAAAAATGCTTCTGATGATGAGGTGAGAACTCGACTAAAATCCTTGGCCGTGCAGTTTCCTAGATACGGTTATTTATTATTGCATGGTCTTCTAAAGCACGAGGGCTTTGTTCAAAATAAAAAGAAAACATACCGGCTTTACAAGGAAGAAAACTTGCAGGTAAGAACAAGTAAGCGTAAGAAATTACAGAGACCAAGAGTGGTGATGAGTGCAGCAAAATGCTTAAACGAGCGCTGGTCTATGGATTTTGTTTCAGATCAGCTCAGTAATGGTCGGCGTTTTAGGACGCTCAATGTGATTGATGATTTTAACCGAGAGGTGGTAGGTCAGCTGGTTTCTGTTTCGATATCAGGCGCACAAGTCGCCAGGTTTCTTACTCAATTAGGCCAAGAGAGAGGCGATTTACCTACACAAATTGTTTGTGACAATGGAAGTGAATTTACGAGTAAGGCGATGTTCTTCTGGAGCAAAACGACGAGTGTCCGATTAAATTTTATTCAACCCGGCAAACCGACGCAGAATGCATTTGTTGAAAGTTTAAATGGCAAGTTTAGAAATGAATGCTTGAATCAGCATTGGTTTAGATCGCTCGACGAAGCCCGTGAAGAAATTAACCGATGGCGTTATCACTATAACCATGAAAGGCCACATAGTGCATTAAAATATTTGCCGCCTGTTGTTTTTGCCCAACAGGTAGCATAAGATAAAATTTCTCATCCTAATTGTGGTACTAATTTAGGGGGAAGGTCACTTTTGAAGGTAAATTGTATCCTGGGACTGAATTATCTGTCTTAACTGGAAAAAATCGATTTATAATTGAGAAAGACCAGAAGTTTCTTATATTAAAAAACTGTCGGTATGTAACGCCAAGGACAGAAATTTAAAAAATTTTAAAGTCTTTTGCTGCTTAAGACTCAAACTAAAGCAGAAGACCACTCCCATGCCATTCGCAAGAATGTTGGTCGCAATTGGATATATCAATATTTAATTGACGCGTGATATTTTTAAGCTTAAAAACTTAAAGATATTCTTTTACTCATCTGACTAAACCAGAAATGATTTAGTTTCTTTAATCTCATTTAATCAAAGAACATTAATTCTTATCAACAAGAAGCGATTTTCTTTGGTTTTTTTACTACCCCTTGGGAAAAATATCTTCCCACTGGGAAACATTTTCCTGCAGGGTTTTTTTAACTTACAGGAGGATGTTATGGATATCAAAGAAGGTGTACCCAAGATTTATGTCGCTTGTTTAGAGGCATATAACAGCGGGTATTTGCATGGTGTATGGATTGATGCTACTCAAGAAGTAGAGCAGATCTATAAAGAAATTTCTGAGATGCTCAAATCAAGTCCTGTTCCAAATGCAGAGGAATGGGAAATACATGATTCTGAGTATATGGGAAATACATTGCCGGAATATACGAGTGTTGAGGAAGCTCATGAACGTGCTTTATTCATTATGGAGTATGGCGAGGATTTAAGTTCAGAGGTTTTAAAATACACTTGCGATATAGATCATGCTAAACACATGATGGAAGAATGCTATCACGGAGAATATGACAGTGAAGAAGATTACGCACGTCAATTCTACGATGATTGCATGGAAATTCCTGACCACCTTGCATATTACATTGATTATGAAAGAATCGCCCGTGACATGTTTATGAGCGATTATGTTTCATTTAGAGTCAACGGTATGACACATGTATTTCATGTAGATTAACGTTGATTTATTTACCAAACCCTTTGGGGCGCAATTCCCCATCGGGGAAGTGCTGCCCTAAAGTTTTTTAACTCTAGGAGGCAATACTTATGTTATCAAACAACTTTACTCAATTAATCGGCTATCTTGGCAGCGACCCTGAAGTACTGAAGACTTCAGATGGTCGTGAATTTGCTAAGGTAAATATAGCAACTACCGAAGTGGCAAAAGGCGAATCCGGCAAGTTTATTTCAAAACCTTGTTGGCACGTTGTGTATTTCAACGGGAAGCTTTTTGAATATGCTAAATCTTTTAAAAAAGGTATGCGTATCCAAGCACTTGGAAAGTTAGACTATAAAGACTGGACTGATAAAAAAGGTGTGAACCATCGTTCTGCTTTTATCCTTGCTAAAGAAGTGCATAAATTTTCTGAGGCAAAAAATGGAACAGAATTAGCATCTGTGGATATTGATGATGCTGAATCAGTACCAGCAGCTGAGTAATTAAGTTTTTTTACAACCCACGGGGGAAATTTCCTTCGTGGGAACTTCCTTCGTTTTATTTTAACAGTTTTAATGGAGGAAGTTATGGTGTCTATTTTAAATCCTTTAAGTTTGCATGGTTATGGTTATGTCGAAGAAATCTCAAAGCGTCATGATAATCTGTATGTGAAAATTCATGTAATAGATATCAAAGACAATGGAGAGCCTGATGAAATATTTTTTGATTGCCAAGTCCAAGATCTCACGTTAATTAATTTTCTATTAAAGATTAAGCCTCTTGTCACAAGTGAAGCTTTTATCCGTTTAGAATTTGAAGCGCGATATCTTGGATCAATTGAAAAATATATTGATCAGCCTAGCCAAGCAAATATTGTCACCATGGAAGCACAACTTGTTTCGATAAAAAATTGTACGGCAGATGATGTAAAGCTTTGTGTGTGTTCTAACGAGGCTAGCTCAAATGCTGATGATTTTCTATCCCTAATTGTGTAAACCATTCTGAATGAGAGAGCTTTTGCTCTCCCATTCAGATTTTTAATGAATCTAGTTTTTTGCAAAGAGAAAGCTTTAAATTTGTTGCTGTGCTCTCACCACTGTGCACAAAAGGCATGCCTGTGGTAAATCCTGTGAATAACAGATATTAGGTTGTTCATAGGATTTTCCATAGGCCAAAGAGCCTTGTTCAATTTATTGATTGTGCATATTGGTGAGAGCAAATATATCGGTGCCACTTGTGGGTAAGTGTGAAAATACTTATCCATATGGGGTGACTTTGCTTTCAAGTTTCTAGGTGCTTAGAGGTTTTTGTCGTTTACTGCTTTTGACGCAAAACAAAGCAGAAAATCTCACTCACACCATTCGTTAGAATGAAGATTGTTATTTAGTCTTAACTAAATAATTGTGTGTTGTTTTTAAGCCTGCTGCTTAAAAACATTTTTTTACCTGCTAGTTCCCTTCGGAATTAGTTTTCTTTTATCTATTTCAAGATAAGACAATTGCTATTAGTAATTGTTTTAGCTTGATATCTTTTAACCACCAACTCTTTTGGGAAATTTTTCCCGAAAGGGAATATTTTTCCTTGAAAGCGTTTAAACTTTTATTGGAGAAATTTATGAGCGGAGCAATTGTTGAATTTGAGCATTTTTTCTTATCGCGTCCTATCGCATTTTATTTAAACGTTAATCATAGAGAAGATATTGCACAATGTCTTATGAAAATGCATGAGTATAGTGGGCTAAGTCGCGATCGTTTAGCAGAGAGGTTTTTTAAATCGAATCTTGGTTTGGTTTCCTTTTCTGATAATCATCAAGGTTATAGTGAGTTATCTTACATCATTAAAGTTAGTGAGAATGGCATGGTAGAAGTTAAAGAGCAAATGCGTAATGCGTCTGGAGAAAAAAAGGTTAGTGTTTTTTTTACAGGTCATTACGCTGAATTTGTGAATACTTATACTAATGGTTCATCTTTTCATTTATTGAGCAAAGAAGCGTTGCAACATTCTAATGGGCCTTATATTCTACTTAAAGAAATTGACAGTAGAATAAAATCTACAACGATGCTTTGGGTACATACTGGTAATGAATATTATCGAAACTTAATGACATTATGGATAGCGGAGTATCATCGTATCGTCAAAGCGCAGCATATTTAATATTCAATAGTTTTTCTCATTAGGAAGTTAGTGTGCACAGGCTTATGTCTGTGCGCCTAACTTTTATCTTTTAAGGTTTCAGCCTTTTTGTTTTTTGCCTTTAAACGCGGCCGCGTCACTGCTAAAAGCGCTAGCTTCTGCAGTGACGCGGTAGCGTCATCTTTGAATCGCATTGATTTTATTCATTATTTTTTGAAATCGTTTTTGTTTTTCCAGATGACAGTGGGTATTTGTATTTGGTGACAGTTATTTATTTTATTTTTTAATTCAACAGGAGAAAAGTCGTATGAGTAACATTGAAAGTAGCAATTCTTTGAGCAATATAGAACCTTCAGAATTTAAAAATCGTTTGGTTAGCGAAGAAAATTTTGAACTGTTAAGAAACGCCCAAAAGAAGATCTTTGAAGCAACGGAAGTTACGCCATCATTAAGAAAGATTGTGAACATGGTGATTAATCGTGAAACCATTGAAAGAGTAACAAATCAAATTATTCAAACTTTAAAGGAGTAGCTGAAATGTATTAGTTTATCTAAGGTGTAAGGTATTCATTTTAATTTTTTTAATCTTAAAAAGGAGATTCGTGATGTTAAAGTATCAAACGTAGCAGTGTCGTTAAGTATAGTTTGTTTTGTTGTATTGCAGTAGTTTTATGGGTGCTTATATAGTCCCTCTGGTGGCTTTAGCCATGACGTCAAGGGTTCGGCTTTGACTGTCGGGATTTAACACTTACCTAAATCCGATTTCGCGCCCATTTTCTCACCTTTTCTTTAGTCTGTATTTCTTCATCAATAAATTTAAACCAATATATTTGGAGAGTATCCTTTATGAGTAAGCGTATTCAATTAAGAAAATCTGTTGCTGCTTGTTTGCATCAAAATAATAGTGGTTCATTTAGTACCAAGGCAACGCGAAAAGATATTCTGTTAGGTTTTGCAGACGATCTTTTTGATGCGGGAATCCACTTAACGGACATTCGTCAAATTAAAGCAAAACATGTGGCTAAAGTTGTTAGTCATTGGAAATCGGAAGAGCTTGGTGCAGGTACTATGAAGAATCGTATGTCTGCGGTTCGTAATTTATGGAGATCATTAAATAAGAAAGAAGTACTACCTACTAATGATGAGTTGGGTATTGCAAAAAGAGTTTATAAGCCGCAGTTCAATAGAGCCATTTTTAACCCAGATTTTAGCCAAATAACAAATTATAAAATCCGCGTTGCATTAGAACTGCAAAGGCTATTTGGTTTAAGACGTGAAGAATGTTTAAAGATTAAACCCTATCTTGCTGATAAAGGCACCGTGCTTGAATTACAGCCAACCTGGTGTAAAGGTGGTCGTGGTCGTTTTGTGCCAATTAGAACGGAAGAGCAGCGTTATTGGCTGGCGGAAGCAAAGAAATTTGCTGACAATAAAAATGCTTCGCTAATCCCGGCTGGTAAGAATTATGCGCAACAACGTTATATTTATGAGAAACAAGTTCAGCAAATTGGATTAAGTAACCCGCATGGTTTACGACATGCTTATGCACAAAAACGGTATAAGGAACTAACTGGCTGGGAAGCGCCTATTAATGGTGGCCCACGCGCTAAAGAATTAACGCGGGAACAAAAGACAAAAGATTATCAAGTACGGATGCTACTTTCTGAAGAATTAGGTCACAGTCGAGTCAGTATTCTGAACGTTTATTGTGGAAAGTAGAGTAAGCCAACTACATTACTGTAGCTGGCTCCTCGAAGAACGCAGCGTGCCATTTTCACTGCACTACGCTCAAGCCTTTATAAAGCCGCGGGTAAAGCAGCCCAGTCTTTTCTGTTTATTTCAAGTGTGTTGTTTGAGCAAGGTTGATTAGGCATAACCCACTTGCTTGATCTGCGTTTCTCAAAATATTCTCGATACACAGGATCGTAGGGATTTGCCTCGGCTTTTATTTTGATATGCCGCTTGATTTTAGTGTGACTTGCTGCAACAAGATCTAGTTTTAGTGAATTTCCTTCTCTATCGTAGATCATTGTGTTTGTTGAAAACACCCATTCTCGAGTTTTATCTTTACGGAAATATTTATTCTTAATCCAAGCTATTCCTTTGTTAGGGTGACGTCTTGTTGCCCATCGCCAAAGAGATAGAAATACCTGATGATCTACATAGCTGAAGGTACTTTTAGCGCAAGCATATTGGTAGTAATTGGCCCAGCCTCGAATCTTTGGATTCAATTGGCGGATCAATTCTTCCGCGCTACTTGCTCTATTAGTTTTGATGGCTTCTCGGATGTTTGTGAGTAATCTTTTCACACTACTTTTGGCAGGTTTAATGATTAACTTACTGTTGTATTTCCGTATATTCATGCCGAGAAAATCAAATCCTTCTTGAATGCGGCTAATCTTTGTTTTCTCTTGCGAGAGAGATAAACCACGTTCATTTAAGAAATTTTCGACTACTGGTTTCACCACATTGTTCAACACTTCTTTGCTCACGCCTGTGATGATAAAGTCGTCTGCATAGATACTTTCATAGACTTTATCACAACGTTTGGTCGCTGCTTTAAGTGCGTCTCCCAATCCGCTCAGTGTGATGGTTAAAAGTGTTGGAGCAATGATGGACCCTTGTGGTGTCCCTATAGTCGTTGGAAGTAAATTTCTTTTATCTATGTAGCCTGCTGTTAGCCATTTCCTTAATATCTCTTTATCCATAGGAATGTTTTCTAACAACCATGCATGTGAGATATTATCGAAACAAGCACAGATATCAGCCTCTAGTATGTATTGAGCAGTTGTCTTCTGGGCTAGTGCGGTATAGCACCGGCCGATGGCATCTGCTGTTGATCTTAGTGGTCGAAATCCGTAAGCATGTTTATCTGCTATCGTTTCCGCAATAGGTTCGAGGGCAAGTAGGTGTAAAGCCTGCATTGCTCTGCATTTCATTGTAGGAATAGACAGCGGTCTAAACTTGCCTTTCTGTTTCTTAGGAATATAGATTCGCTTAAGCGGTTTAGTTTGATATCCTCGCCGTTTTAGCGATAAAGCAGCTTGCATCTTCTGGATAGAACTTTTCCATATGACATTATCGATACCAGGTGTTTTAGCACCTTTATTTTGAACAACTCGTTTAACGGCTAATACTTTACCGTAAAATGAGTGAGTAAGAATCCATTGCAATGCTTTCGCTTTGCCACGTTTCCCTTCTCTAAAAGCTTTCGCAATGCGCATTTGCAGCCGACGTACATTTGCTTCCACTTTTTGCCAGTTGATAGCATCCCAGGAAGAGGCGGTAGTTGAAGGCGCACCAGTCGATGGTTTTGCCATCACTGTCATTTGCAATTCCTTCATAATGTCGGTTCTCCAAATATTCTCGCGATTAAAGACCAGTCGGACGTGGGCTCACTTTCGTGTCTGGTTTTGTAAAAAAAATAAAACCAGTATCTGTATCGTTACAATGCAGCATTTGCTTCTTCCGACATTCCCAATCTCGCATTGCACTCGATCAACTTCACAGTTGATCTTCCTATTTAGATAGGTGCAATACGAGGTTTCCGCGTTCCGTTCTGCTGAGCATATGTAAGGTTAGGTGCCTGCTTTCGACCGAACACCCCTGTTGACTACGCAGCGCTACTTACAATCGCTGTCCGGGTGTTGTTACCGTTTTGGTGACAGGGTATAAGCCATTTCCCCTGCTTCATAATGACGGTCTTTATCACAGATTCAGATATCTTCACCATACTTACTACCTAGCACTTACCCGATTTATGGCTATCAGGAGGGATCGTTCTTCACAGTTCGTTCCCCGCATATATTATTGCTTTGCACATTGTCTTGATCGCTCTTTATTCAGATCAATAGGTTCACCTGGTAGCACAGGTGGTCTTAACGACAGCTCTTCAGAACAGCCTCGCGTCGCACGTAACCTGTTATGTAAAGTAATTGTCTGAAAGCCTTGATGGTAAAAGAGCGGTTACTTTAAAACTTTGCATAAAATCCTTGATGTTTCCTTTGGAGTGGCGTGACAACTACTCCAAGGAATTATCTATTAGGTAGATTGTATCTAATTGTTTAAGCAATTATAAGAACTACGCTACAAGGATACTTTTCTCTTGATTCTTGACCTTGCAGTATACTACAACCTATAGAATGGCTTTCTTCTAAGATCCAACAAAGGAAATCTTCCTATGAAAACTATTCAATTTAATTGGTTTTGTAAATCCAGCTGGAGGAAAAGTGCCAAAAATACCGCTGTATGCTTATTGGGTTGTGCTATAGGTGATAACGGCGCTATTTTATTTTTTCAGCTATTTCATGTTCATTTTCCTATGATATTAATCATGGCAACAGCTATGATCATGGGCTTACTGACTAGTATTACCCTTGAAACTATTCTGCTGATAAAGCAAATGCCATTCTGGTTAGCTTTAAAAGTTGCTTTAGGGATGAGTGTCATTAGCATGCTTATGATGGAATCTTCCGCAAATATTATGAGTATTTTATTTTCTGGAGGAAACCGCTTAATATTAACTTGGGAATCCATTATTCCAAGCTGGGCGATAGGTTATTTAAGCGCTTGGGTTTATAATTATTATCAACTGAAAAAACATGGGAAAGCTTGCCATGGCTAAAAATTCTATCCTTACTCGGGGGAATATCGCCAAAAAATTTAATATTAATCCTGAAACTCTTCGTTATTATGAAGCCCAAAAGCTCATTAAAAATCCTCAGCGCCTTCATAACAATTACCGCGTTTATGATAAAGAAGATATCGCAAGCATCCACTTTATTTTAAAAGCAAAGCAGTTGGAATTTACATTAAAGGATATTAAAGTATTATTAAATCTTTCGCTTAATCCAAGATCTAATCGAGAACATGTTCGCAAAGTTGTGCAAGAAAAATCTAAGATGATTGCTGAAAAAATTAAACAATTACGGAAAATACAAAAAGCGTTAGACCAGCTTTTTCTTTTGTGCAAGCAAAATAAAGAAATACTTGAATGTCCAATTTTAAAAGTTTTCACCAGCCTGTAAATTTATTGCGGCAAATAATCCGCGTTCATTAATGTCGGTTAAAAAGTTTGGCATCGAACAACTTGCTATCTTTTCATTTCAATCTAAGGAGTATCAATTGTTGGCAAATTTTTTAGATAGAAGCGTTGCAGTTACGACTTGAATTCGTATGATGTAATAAAGGTGTGGCTATCAAAAAAGGATTTTTAATCATTTAGTGAATGGATGAATTTGGATAATGATTCCTAATAGGCCAAGTATAATAGCCGCCCAGGCTGCTATCCAAGCAGCAAGCCATGTCCCTTTGCTTCTTCTGCTCTCATCTAATATTCGTTTATAATTTGCTTGTAAAATACGAATATGGTTCGCTAAAATTTTCTCGATCTCATTTTGGAATTTTTCGAGATCCTCCTGAGAGATTGGAAAATTCCCAAATATATTTCCCATATTAAAAGAATCTAATTGCTTAACGTAAATATCAATAAGTGGCTTAATTTTAGTGTTGATATTGCATTGGAGCTCCTCAACAGTAATGCTTGTAGCCTTGAGTTCTTGATCAGCAAGGAGGTTATTGTAGTAGTCGGTTGCCTGCTTGGTAATGTCATTAAAGAAAAATTCAATTAAGCTATTCCATATCATACGACCAGTATATCCATTTTTTTCTTTTTCGTTCTTTAATTGAATAACTTTATTCTTAATTCTGGCTTGTTGGTTAGTTGGTTCTTCCATTATCGGAGCTCTATCTTTTATGGGAAACCTTTTAAGGTTAATTAAAAAAGAATGCCTAATGATAAACATCCTACAGGCGATTATTATTTTTTCTTTCCGCCCACCGCATCTTTTAAGCCTTTACCAGCTTTAAATGCAGGAACTTTAGAAGCTTTAATTTTTAATGTTTCGCCAGTTTGTGGGTTACGTCCTGTACGAGCAGCGCGGCTGCGTACTTGGAATGAGCCAAAGCCAACTAAAGTAACAGCTTCACCTTTTTTAAGAGCTTTAGTAACGCCTTCAATTACCGCATCTAATGCTGCACCAGCACTAGCTTTAGTTAAATCAACAGACTTAGCAATGTGTTCAATAAGTTCAGCTTTATTCATAATAATATCCTTAAAAATAAATGATTAATAAGTAGCCTTTAGCTATTTATCGAATGGTATTCTCTTAAACTATTTACGTCAATAATGATTCGGAACGTTTTTATGAAAAATACCTGAGACTTTTGAGGAATCAAACGCTCTGCGTTAAAAAAATGTCATATAATACAAGGTCAGGGAGATTATGATATGTTATGCGATTACTGCAAATATGAGATGCAAGATTTGTCTGCATGCGAACTAGTTTGGTTTCGAGCTGAGACCACCGGCCAATTAGAATTTGTACATGCGGTACACGATGTGTGTAGTTTAAAATTTAGCAGTATTGCTCCGGGCTTTATTCGAGAATGCCTGCCTCTTAAAGATACATTTGACCTTTCAATATTAGATATGTTTTCGCAGCATATGAGGGAGGCCGAGTTAATTGTTTTAGCTGAAAAATTAAATTTTATTTAATTTAAAAATGCTCTCAAAACAATTGCTAGAGAACCGTATAACATACAGCAAAAACGGCTATCCCTAATGTTTAACATAGTTACGCACGCTCCCCAAGTTTTTAAACTGCTTCAGCATCTATTGACTGCTTATGAGTAATATTGTGATTTTATATTCTCACAAAATGCCAAAAGGTTTGGTGAATTTTTTATATAACGTTTCATAGGAGAATCAATAGGAGCATAAAGGATACTTGCTATAAATGCGTAAACAATGGCATCTAAAGAGCTTACTTTATCATTAAAGAAATAGTTTTTATTACCAAGAAATTCTGCAATTGCTTTAACATCGTCACAACCCATTTGATAAACTTCTTCTTTGCTGTGGCGGCCTAAACCTTGATTGTTTATAGTCTTAATCATACCTTTACGAATTAAATCGGGAACAAATTTTCTTATAAGTTTTGGCATAAAACTAAAATATGTTTCTTTCGTTAATGCCCAACCATCAGCATCAATCCATCGATTGTAAACAAGTACCCAATATAAGTGTTCTTCAACCATCCGTTGAAAAGCTAAGGCGACAGATTTCTGTTCATTGGTAAGATGTGCATCCACTTTATCGCCATAGGTTTGCTTAATATATTCGATAATTAAACTACTGTCTGCAATTTTTTTACCTTTATCTTCAATAAAAGGCAGCTTACCTTTAGGTGCTTTTCGAGGGTCAGATAAAATTACTGTCTCATGGGGAATATTGGCAATTCGCAAATAAGTTTCTAACTTAACACAGAATGGGCTTGCGCTAGGTAAATTCCAGCAAGGTGCAAATTGGTAAAGTCTAATCATAAGAATCCTTAATTAAAAATTTGAAAAACTTATAATGTTGCAACCAGAGATTTTTTCTTTAAGTGAGGGTAAAGGCACAACCTAAAGATAATGATTATTCCAGTTGTTAACAACATTAAAATAGTACCCAGAAAAAAAGGTGCGGCAGGCGACCATGTATCAAATGAAATTCCTGCAATAATTGGCCCTAAAATTCTAGACAAGCTTGAAGCTGACTGGCTTATTCCTTGTGTAATCCCTTGTTTATCTGAGGTAGTTTGATGGGAAAGTATAGCAGATAACGTTGGATTTATTGCACCAGCCCCTAAAGCTACACCTCCCATTAAAATAATCATTACCCAAACATTTTTGGTATAGGAGATAAAGAAAAAAGAAAATACAAGTAAAAGCGCTCCAAACAGTAATAAGTTTGTGTCTCCAAAGCGAAGGCTTAACTTTCCTACAAGCGCGCCTTGTGAAATGGCAATTAATACCCCTAAATAAACAAATATCCAGCCAATTTGTGCTTGTTTTAAATGATAGATTGTAGCTGCAAATAGACTAAAAATAGATTCCATTTGCACGAAGGCAAACCCATAAAGGAGGGTAATTAAAATTAAAAGTCCAATATTTTTTTGAGTTAAGATGTTGCATATATTCTCCAAAGTAAAATGTGGGTGTTCTTGATAAGAATGGCGGTTTTTAGATTCCTTAAGAAACTTTAATGCTAAGCTAAAACCTACTAAGCAAATTAGCATTGCACAAAAACCTGGTGCAGATGGGCCAAGAGGGGTTAGAAATGATGCAATTGCCGGTCCAAAAATAAAGCCTAAGCCAAAAGCAGCACCAATTTTTCCCATAGCTTCTGTACGTTGATCAGAAGAGGTTTTGTCAGCGATATAAGCATAGGCGACAGGGATACTTGCGCCCATGACGCCTGCAAATAATCTTGAGGAGAAAATTAGCCACAAGATCAAATGCGAATTTTGAGTAATAAAAAAAGCACTACCATATATCAAATACGAAATAGCGGAACCGGATAAACAAAACAATAAAATAGGCTTCCTTCCATATTTATCAGATAAGCGACCTAATAGAGGTGAAAAGATGAATTGCATTAATGAATAAATGCTCAGAAGGCTTGTTGCAAATAACCCTGAAGCACCAAGCTTGCCAACTAAGTAAGGTAAAAATGGAATGATTACTCCAAATCCCAGCATGTCAATGAATACGATCAAGAATAAAATGTTTAATGAATTTTTATTCATTTACTGTTCCTTTTAATTGTAGGTTCTTTTAAATGATTCTAAACTAGAAATATTTTTAAACCATTTAGCTACTGCTGAATTTGGTGCTAATGTTAATCCAGATATTTTCATTAAAGTATCTAATCCCGGTGCATAAGCAATATCGGCTAATGTTAGCGTTCCAAAAAGAAATTTGCTTGAATTTTTCAGCTGTTGTTCTAGCTGAGATAAATGCTGAGATTTAAATAACTCGAGCTTTTCTTGTAATAGTTTTTCGTTTCTTTGATCAATAGACTTACGATATTCAGCAAGTATTTCTGAAATAGCTAGATAAAAAAAGTTATCAGCGTAATGTGTACTAAGCCTTACTTGTGCCCTTAGAATAGGATTGGCAGGTAGTAACGGTTTTTGCGGAAAATTATCTTCTATAAATTCATTAATTACGGCTGAATCATAAATGATTGCTTTGCCGTATTGAATAACTGGAACCTTGCCATGAGGATTTAATTTTAAAAAAGCTGGCTGTTTTTGTTCACCATTTTGTAAGTTGATACGCAGTTCTTTATAAATAATCCCTTTTTCTGCAAGTGCAAATACAACTTTACGGCTACAAGATGATTTTGGGAAATGATATAAGATTAATTCTTCACTCATAAAAGTACTCCTTCAGGTGTGGTTTAGTTAACTTTCTTTAAAAAGATACTCATGCATTGCCCATAGTTATCAATCTCAACCAAGAGTATTTTATTGATTGACGCAGCAGTTGTTTCTTTCAACGTTTTAAATCCGAATTGCTGATGCTTTTCTAGATTTTTAGAAGTTGGAGGTATTTCCTGATTTTTAAAAATTAAACATGCTGCGAGTATATCAATAGCCATACTTGCTCCCAATGTATTACCACATAATGCTTGCGTTGAAACTAGATGTGGCTTTTCTATGTTGCTGTAAAGCATATCGATTAGCTTTAGGGCTTCATGATTTCTTTTTTCAAGTGGGTTTCCAGTAATAATCAAATCTATACCACTTAATTTCTCACCTGTTTCTTCTAATACTTTTTTAATGCTTTCTTGAACATTAGATGAAATGGCAGTCTCAAGAATCTCGGCATAAATATTGCAATTCCTTTTAGCTGCTGAGCCAAAAGACTCTAAGCTAAGCATGGCTGCACCTTCACCCAGCGCGAGTTGTTGGAATTTATTTTCTTTAAGAGAAATCTCTCCTGATCGTATGAGAGATTGTGTAACTAATGGTGTTAATGGCGCCTCGCTTCCTCCAGCAATGACATGCTCTAAATAGTTTTTTTTGATTAGGTAACAAGCATGCTCAATAGCGTAACCAGAGCTTAGTTTTTCGGCGGAGAAAGTCTTGCTGTAACCGCCAATACCTAACTGAATGGATATCTCTCCTTGAGGCGCGGAAGGAAACCACGCTGTCGCAACATAAGAATTGATTGCACGCATGTCTCCTCGATAAAGATCGTACATTTGATCTTCGACATACGACCAACCACCTAAGCTATTGCCTATTAGCAAACCTGTTTGATCTTTATTATCTTGGTTTATTACAAGACCCGCTGAGGATATCGCTTGCTTGGTTGCAGCAAAAGAGAGCATTGTGAAGCGATCAATTTTTTTTAATTGTCTTTCGCTCAGGCCATGAGGTATAGTCTCATTAGCGATTTTTCCAATATGTCCCAGGTTATTATCTATGCTTATACCCGAATTAGCGCAAATCAAGCTATTCCAAAATTCTTCAGGAGTACAGCCAATAGAAGTAGCTATACCTAATCCTGTTACAACGCATCGGTCTTTATTTTGCATAGCGATTCTCCACAAAATGTTCAATAATTAAGCTTGAATGGATCCCTGAAAAACCGCTGCTGGTTTTTAAAATACAGTTAACAGGTAGTTGTCTAGCAATGTTCCCAACGACATCTAGATCGCATAGATCATCTTTTTGATCTAAATTAATAGTGGGTGGAATAATAGAGGTGTTAATAGACATAACTGCGGTAATGGTTTCAATGGCATTTGAAGCTGAGAGGCTATGGCCTATTTGAGATTTAATAGAAGTTACTGGGATTTTATTAGCTCTTTCTTTAAATATATGATGAAATGCTTTTGTTTCTGCAATGTCATTTTGTGGAGTAGAAGAGCCATGCGCGTTAATAAAATCAATCTTATCTGGAGAAATATTGGCATCTTGGATAGCAAGTACGCATGAACGTGCAATAGATACCCCGTCTTGAGGAATATCTGTCATATGCTTATGGTTATTTATACTTCCAACGCCTGTAATTTCCGCATAAATTTTCGCGCCTCTTTTTTGGGCATGTTTTAACGATTCGAGAACAAGGATTCCACAACCTTCTCCTAGCACAAAACCGTCTCTGCCTTTATCAAATGGACGACTTGCTTTAGTTGGCTGTTTATTCCATTTTCTAGAGGTTGCGCCAATCTTACTAAAAGCAGAAACTACTAGTGGAGTAATAGGTGCTTCTGTTGCGCCAGTAACAATGACATCATATTTATTATTACGTATTGCGTGTACGGCGTAAGTAATCGCATCAATTCCCCCAGCGCACCCTGTAGGAATAAGCATGTGGCTTGGAAAGCCAAAGCGTTTTGCAAGCTCACCAGTAATACTACTAAATAAAAACGGATTATATGAATTTTTCCCGTTTATGGTTTTATCTAGTTCAAGCTCTTTCGTCCCACTTTGTGTTTCATGATTAAAAATTCTCTCCATTGCTGTAATTTGTGCTACAGCAGAAGAAAGATAAATTCCATAACGAGGATTACCTAAAGGAGATGCTAATCTAGCATCCTTTAAAGACTCTTCAATCGCGTACTCGCTAAATAGCAAACAGCGGTCTAATGTGTTGATCTTATCATTGATACCTAAACTATCTGGTTTAAAATTGTTAGCTATACCAGCAACTTGACTCATTTCATCAGGTATGGGAAAAAGGTTTATCTGTTGTACGCCGGAAACTCCTTTAATGCAGTTGTCCCAAAAATTAAATAAGCCTATGCCTGTTGGTGTTACAGCCGACATTCCTGTAATAACGACTCTTTCTTGACTCATAATTTTTCCTCTAGAATACTTTTTAATTGAAGTAATTCGCATTCAAGAGTACATAGCTGCTTTTTTATAACTTCCTGTGGCAGACTAGCTGGAAGAAAAAGATGAAATGATATTTTCACCTTACCATTTTCTTGAATAACATCGATTTCTGCTGTTTCTTCGCGATTTTTGCTTTCAAAGAACGAATGAATAATAAATTTTTTACTTTCATTATTATCTTGTTCTTCAATCCATGTTTTTGATGGACCCATAAGTGTTTCCATTAAGTAACCATCACTACCCTTTGAATGGCACTTTAAAAAAAATTTTGTCCATTCAGGCAAAGTTTCAACTTGAGATAAAAACTTCTTGGTTGTAGCTAATGCCTGGTTAACATCGATTGATTTTATATAAGAGTTATATGTCATAATTAGTCCTCGATAATTGCAACCACACGGCTCCAGCTAGCGCCGCACTTTTGAATTTTTATTGGAAAACAGCAAACCTTAAATCCAAATGATTTTGGGATAAGCGATAAGTTTGCTAGCCTTTCAATTTGGCAATATTCTTTTTCTCTTCCATAAAAATGCGCGGGCCAAAGTGATGAAATATTTTGAGTATCTTTATAATTTTTTAACATTTCATGGAATGGAGGATCGAAACCAAAGCTATCAATGCCGATAATTTTTACTCCTTGCTCAACTAACCAAGCAGTTGCTTCCTTGGTTACTCCTCTGAAATGTGTAAAATATTCAGCCTTTCCCCACCATTTATCTGCCCCGGTGTTTAAGAGCACAATATCAAGAGGTTGAATTTGGTACCCTATTTCTTCTAACTTTTTTTGTAATTCTGTTTGAGTAATAGCTCCCCTGTTAGTATCATCATGGCAGTTAAGGACAACCCCATTTTGGAAAAACCAATTTAAAGGTAGCTCACTAATGTTCTTTGCTTCTTTACCCTCGCATAATGGCCCATAATGTAAAGGAGCATCAATATGTGTACCAGTGTGCGTGGTTAATTTAATATGCTCAAGGCTAAGCCCCATTCCATCAGGAAATTGCTCATGATTAATATTTATTGGTTTGCCCAATATGTCTGCTCCTTCTTCATGAGAAATATACTCAATTTCAACTGGTACAGGCTCGCTATTATTAGGGGCGATTTCCAAACTAAGATCGATAAGTCTCATGATATTTGCTCCGAAAATGTTTTTCTTGCTGCGTTCATTAAATTAATCGAAGAAACGCAACTTTCATTAGAAGATTTAAATGCGCTTAATAAAAAATATGGGATTCCGTAAGGAATATGTGGATCAGCTAATCCTTGAACACTCAATTTTAAAGAGTAGCTATCTATCCATGACAGTAGTTTTTTTGTTTGATTTTCTAAAATAATATTTACATCATTTTCATAAGTTTCAGTATATGCAGGATGCGCGCTAATGTTAGAAAATATCGCAACAATAGCTTCCACTGTTTTTTCAACGATTTTAAGATTGGCGCTTATTCCGTTGCATAAAAATGGATCACGGAATGCGGCAGCTTCGCCTACTAAAGCATATTTGTTTGTTAAAAGATTTTTACATAAATACGAATGGTTGTTGGCTGTTATAACTGGCAGCACCTGGTGTGAATCAAGCACGGATCTATTTATCCACGGGGTTTCTTTTATTAGACTAAAAAAAATTTCTTCGCTAGAAGTAAAATTTCCTTGTGCTTGCTCTGATAAAACAAGACCAACTGAAAATCTATTTCCTGGCAACGGTGCTATAAATATATAACCATTCTTTATTTCTGTAATATAAATGGCATGGCTTTCAAGGCCACTTCTTATGGCTTCGCTCTCAAAGTGAGAAAATATAGTAACTCTATCATCCAGTTTTTTTATCTGAGATTTTAAATTTAACTTATTAGCAAGAAGCGATGACTTTCCGCTTGCATCGACAATAAATTTCGCAGAGATTTTACAATTATTTGATGCATGGTTATAGAAAATTTCTGTAGCATTTTCAGTAAAATCAATATTTTTTATTTCACAACAAGGGCGATAAACCACTCCATTTTTAATAGCACAATCTAATAGGGTTTTATCAAATTTTTCTCTATCAACTCGAACAAGATAAGTACCATCTGTATATGATTTATCGAAGGTATGGCTTATTCTTACTTTTTGCCTGGCATCTTTATCAAGATAATAACAAACCATTTCGTAATGGTATGTGTTAGCTATTTGATTAGTAATCCCAAGTGAATCTAGCAATGTCAAATCTTGAACTAGCAAGGTTTCTGAAAGGTGAAAATTTAGTCCTGTACCTTTGTCCAATAAAATCACTTTGAAACCCTGTTTTGCTAACAAAGCAGCGGTTGCTGATCCGGTTAAGCCAGCACCAATAATAGCAATATCGTAATTCATAATATGTTACCAAGCTGTTTATCAAAATGTTCTGCAAATTTATTTAGAATGTTATTTAAACGATTATGAAATTTTTCCTTAAAATGATTGGTGCGAATTTCAAAAGTTTCATTTGTTTCTCCTTTTCCTTTAAACATTGAATAGTGGCGCTCAGCTTCAACCAAGCATTGTCCTCGTTCTATCTCTACAAATCTCCATGAACCATGATGATGCGTCATCATTGGAGGAGGGATAGGGGTAAAAAAATTAATGCAATTCTCTTTCTGCCTAAGTCTAATAGTGCGGACAATTTCAAGTTTATTATCCCTAACAACATTCATCATGAATTCTTGACAGTAAGTATCCTCATAAAGCATATTTACCTTTTCAATTGGATTCCAAATATTTGTCCAGCTACGGATATCCCAAAACAATTCAGAGACAGATTGAGCATCGGTATAAATTAACCGCTTTGTTTTAATATGTATCATTTGTTTTCTATAGCTGCTTTAAATAAATTAAGATTAGTTTTCAAGTAATTCTTTAATTTTTCTGCAAACTCATTTTCAGCTGCAGGGTTGTTCGTTATAAGTTCAAAATCTCTCGTAGCTATTACGTCAACTATATCTTGATTGTCAGGTATAAAATGCCACTTTCCCCTCATGTATTTGACACCTGGTGGAGGGACTGGGTGAAATACCTCTAAAGTATGAAACGGGTGGCAATATCGAACACCACGTATAGTCTCTAACCCAGCCGGTCTTTCTACAGTCATTAAAAATTCTTGATGAATATGGTCATCATATAAGATCTCTGCGTTCTTAATATCCGGTAATATTTTTGTCCACAAAGTAAGGTCACAAAAAGCGCCATAGATATCTTTGAGGTCCCCTTGAATTGATATGGTTTCAGAAATGATCATAATATTCCCTCTTCTAAAATGACTTTCCATGTTGATAAAGCAAGCTTCGCATGATTTTTTAAAATCTTCTCTACTTGTTCCGCAGTACTTTCTTTTTCATTTGAAGGAAACTCATCTTCGGCAATTTCATTTTTTAAATTCCATTTGTGATAAGTTGTGACATGGCACGCACCATCTTTTTCCACAAATCTCCAGCCTCCACAATGATGTTTTAAATATTCTGGTGGTTCTGGTTGAAAAAACTGGATTTCTTTTGAATTTTGGTCGCACTTTCTGATAGAGCGAACAGATAAAATATCGCCATTTGTAGATGTAACATGCATTCTGAATTCTTGATAATGTCCATCATCATAGATAAGGTCAATTTTTTTAACATGCGGCAAATATTCTGGCCATGCTTTTAAATTATGTAACGCAGAATAGACATCTAGCCATGGCCGCTTAATGGCAATTTCTTCTTCAAACCCATATTTAAAACCTTTAATATCACTCATAATTTTTAGCTCCTCAAAATTTTTTCAATGTTTTTAATCAAATCATTTATAGTGAGATCCTTTGTAATAAAATTACAGGGAAATCTCGTGTTGAATATCTTTTCTAATACACAATGCAGTTCAATGGCTTCTTGAGAGTCTACGCCATGATCATCTAGCGAACGATAGTGTTGTAGTGTGCTAGGATCAACTTTAATTTGTTTAAATCCATCAAAAACTTGATTGGTTACTGTCATAAAAATCTCCTATCAAATTAATTAAAATTAGTTTCCCAGCCAGTATTCCTTGCCTTTTGTGGCAAGTTGAACCATTGGGATATTCATAGCCCAATTCTCTTGTTTTAGGGCGTCAAATTCATTCCATATTTCTTCGTTAAAGAATTCTAAAAAGATATTCATATGCCACTCTCGCCCAAGATTTGTCATTTTAATTTGGTCTGCATGAATGGTGATTAAGCCTTTCTTTTCTAGGCGATAGGCAATGTCACCAAAATCATCCATAAAGTTGCTACCAAATTGTTTGTAATAAATAGAAAAATCAATGTTGAAGTATTGGAATGCGAATATAACGTATCGTTCCTTTCTAATTCTGTCGCACATTTTTTTAGAGATTGAATTAATCATATGTTCACCACGATTAACAGTTTCTATATAACCATCTACATCTTTTTTGGTTCCAGTTCTATAGCCATTAATAAAGCTATAAGCTCCGGCACCAATACCTAGCGCATCTTTAGCCTCTTTAAAGGTCCAATGGTTGTATGGAGCCTCAAAGCCGGGCTCAGCAAAGTGGTCAAACATATACATATTGAACCCCATGTCTTCGGCAATTTTTACCGCATCTGCATGCATTTCTTTGACCGTAGTAGATTCACGATCATGCATGTTAGGTACTTTACCTTTTCTTAGGTGCATTTCTTGAACAGTGCCTTCATGAATTCTATAGAGATAAATAGTAAAATGTTTGATGTTCAATGATTTTAATTTTTGCAGATCTTGTTCCCAGATTTCTAAAGTATGTCCCGGTAGGTTGTACATAAGATCTAATTGCACATTATGAAAATTCCTTTTCCCCAGCTCGTTAATGACGTAAATGCTGGATTCTGCAGCATGTGGTGAGCCAACAATTTTAAGTACATCAGGATTAAATGATTGAACACCAAGGCTGACCCTATTGATGGGAGAGTTAGCGACATAGTCTAATTTTTCTTCATCATAGTCTCTTGCATTTCCTTCAAGAGTAAGAGAGTAATCTTCTGCAACAGGAAAACACTGCATAATTTTATTAATTAACTTTTCTAGATTTTTTGTTTTTAGAATTGTTCCTGTCCCACCTCCAATATAAATGGCTCTTAGCTTGCCATTTTTCCAACGTGGGTAACTACTCCACTTTTCAATATCTTTTAATAGCGCCTCTAAATAGCGTCCTTCATAATTTTGTTTGTCTTCTTTTGTAAGACCATTAATAAAGTATGGACATGATTTGCACTGTACTCTGCAGAAAGGAATAGAAATATATAAAACATAATCACCAGCAGGTTCATTAAGATTAAGCTTTTGTAAAGCATACGTTTGTCCCTCTTGGTTATCCCACATTGATGGGGGGTATAAAAGAAATGGTAGATAGCATTTGTTTGGATATGGTTGGTTTGTAATGGTTAGCATATTTTTCCTCAAAAAATAAATAATGATTAAAGTCCTGGCTGTACTTTCACGCGCTTTGCTTCTTGCTTGCACTCCCCGTCAATTTTGACGCCCATCTGCTCCGCAATATGCAACAAATCTTCTTTCGGAATTTCTAAATGCCCAAAACGAAACTTATACCCCCAATTTCTTTTGTCTGTTAAGAAAGATAAGTCTTTAATTAAGGGAAAAATAGAAACTTCTTGGCATTGTTGAAAATCAACGTCCATTCGATAAGGTTTAAAATCATTTCCCATGTCAGCTTGGTATGCCTTACCATCTTTGATTTTCCCAATACCTACAAATTTTTGACATACGGTTTTCTCACCAAACTTTTCTTTCGGTGAATAAAAGATTAGCCAATCTCCAGCGCTCATGCGCCTTAAGGGTCCTGCTTTGCCATGACAGACCTGCACAAATCCTTCTTTTATGCCACGTAGTGCATGTTCTCTTGATACTACCGCTATCCAGTATTTCATTTCATGTCTCCCATTAATATAAAAATAAATTTTAGCTTTCGTTTTTTACTTGATTCTTAACTTTTTTTATTTGTTCTGCATGTAAATACTTTTCCTGCCGTTGAAGTACTACCTCCTTGGGGGCGTTAACTCCGATTCTTACCTGGTTATTTTTGCTACCAAGTATAGATACACCAATATTTCCTTTAATTGCTATACCGTCTCCGATTCGACATGTTAAAATTAACATTTGGCCTCCCACAAATTAGAACAGTGAATAATTATTAAAATGTGGGAGAATATCTATTAAGTCTTTAGTAAAAAATGGATGCGATAAACGTGCGTCAAATCCCATTGAGACATATTGTGTTTTAAGCCCATTACCCAAATAAATTAAGAATGGTTTATGTTTGGAGCTTTGAAAATATAGCGATAGAAAATTTAAACCAATGCTTTTGAAATGTTCAGAGATAATTACAACGCCATAAGATTGTTTTTCTGTGAACAGCTTAAAAAAATCTTCTTTTGTATAGACTCTATCGACATTTATTCCTCTGGTACAAAACATTAGCATGAGGGTATTTTGTTCCAATGTATCAGGAGACAAAATTAGAGCTTTTGGTAAATATTTCTTATTTCCGATGCATTCATAATGGGCACATGCATCGATGGAAGGTTTTTGTAAATTTTTTTCTAGCTTAGAAATTTCAGATTCTTTCGGATTTTTCTTGCCAAAATAAACATCTAATAGCTCTACCGCATAATAATTGGCAAAATCGATGGTACTTTTAGAATGGATTAACGTTCTCATAACCTGTCTCCGTTATTAACTCAAGGGAAAGAGATTAAGTTTCAGAATTATTTACTAATAATTCTTTTTACTTACTCGCTTCCTCATCATTTAGAGATAACAGATTTAGATTTGTGTTCTCAAGAACGCTTTTTATGATATTCTATCGCTTGAGATAACGGATCGGACAATGAACCTGTTACCTCATTCGGGCCCGAATTAAGCACCACCTTAACTCGGGCCTTCTTTTAACAAGGATCTGATGAAATTCCTTTACCCTTGAATTTCATCAGACCCTAGCTTGGTAGAAGCAGCTATAATTTACCTAATAATGATGTTTCTACCTTGCTAAACACATCATACTACGTTTCTTAGTACAATGCAACTTAAATGCATAATACTTGTTATACAATGGTTTGTCAATACTCAAAAATATAGTATGATTAGCGTATGAACATAGAAAAAACAATTAAAGATAGCTTTGACGCCTCCGCAAGCAATTCTCCAGAAATGCGAGCAAAAAGGTTAAAACGCGTCCGAAATCTTGCAAATTTAAGCCGCGAGCAATTATGTGAAGGTAGCGAAATTAACCGTTATACCTTAATTGGTTGGGAGAATGGCCGCTTTGCTGGGTTAACAACAAACGGCGCTGAGAAGGTTATCGCCAAAGTAAGAAAAGAAGGGGTACATTGTTCTCTCGAATGGTTAATGGAAGGCGTAGGTCCGGAGCCTTCAGTCAATCCTATTTCATTTACAGATGAAAACGAACTATTAAATTTAAGCGAAGACGTTGTTATTTCATATGAGCTCGCTTTTTTTAAAGCAAAGAATTTAAATGCCATAGATTTGACTGTTGAAGATGATTCTATGCATCCTAAATATATGGAAGGGGATGTTGTTGCAGGAAAAAAGAAAACTGGTGATGAGATTAAGTTAGCAGTAGGCCGCGATTGTATTGTAGAAACAGAAAATGGCGAAGTGTTATTACGCAATGTACGTGAAGGGCAAACACCGCAAACTTATACGCTAGTCTGTCATAATCCAGCGGTGAAAAAGAAAGCGTTTGTTATGCCTGATACCAAATTAGTTTATGCTGCTCCTGTAATTTGGCATCGCACAAAAGATGTTTCTTAAAAATAATAATCATCTTTCCTGTTCACCGGATGTAGACAGTCACTAACGGATTGAAAAATATTTGGTGGATATTCGGCAATCCTGTGGCATAGATGTAAAAACCATTGAGTTCCATAAACCAAGTAAACTCTTGTTTGATAGCCTTTTTCTTTAATATTTTTTAGAACAAGTGGAGTAACACCATGCAGCATTTCAATTTCTGTATTGGGGTTGGCAAGGAGATTGCTTTTAATGACCGCATTAATCATTTGTGGATCTTGCGTCGCAATTGATAAAGGGTGATTTGCTTTACAAATAATTTCCACCAGCTCAAGGTAACGATTATTTAAAGCTTCTGTATGCTGCTGGAACCCTTGCGATTCATTCACTTTAAAAACACCTTTTACCAAGCGATCTACCTGGAAATTGCAATAATTTATAAACATCTTCTATTGAACGAAATAAATGGGCTTGCAGAGTTATACCTACATTGTCATATTTTTCTGCCATTTCATAATAGAGATCTAACACATCCTGTGTGGTATCTGGCTCTTCCATATTAACCATAATGTAGCATTGATGATTTTTTGCATGCCGTATCATTTCATCAAGATTTTTTCTTGCGATTTCCTTATTGATATAAAGACCAATATTAGATAAATCCATGCAGATATGTGGCAACTGAATTTTTTGAGAAGCTTTTTCAATTAATTGTAATTAATTATTTTTAACTTGCTCGCATTCTTTTTCTGTTTCTGTATCTTCTCCAATATATTCCAGTGAAATTTGATATCCCGCAGCAAACAACTTATCTGCGGTTAGTAACGCTTCTTCTAAAGTTTCACCAGGGATATAACGTTTTGCTGCGCCCAGCAATGCTTGATACATTTCTGGTATTTGATTAAAAAGCCGACGGGCTGTTCTATTACGCGCAACGTTCTTTAGTGCTTTTGTAAAATCAGCTAACCTTGAGGAATCAATCATAACTTTTCCTTTGAGGAATTTTTAGCAATGGCTAATCGTTGACGAAGACGAGCAAACCAAATAACACCACAGCAAACTAATAGTAAAAGAATGGCTGTGAAAAAATTAAACCGATAACTTCCCACCATAATCTGTAAAAAATAAGCAAAAATAGGAGCAAATGGTATAAACAAGGAAACGATTAAAGAACCTAACGCTTTAATTGCTGTTTGATACATGACTAAAGGAAACATTACAATAATTAACGAAGAAAAGAGATAAAATTTCCAGTCAATATCTGAAAAAACATTCCCTTTTGTGGTGAAAAATAAAGCAATACCACAAACCAAAATTAAGAGGTAAAAGCGTGTGGCAAGGATGTGCTTCACAGAAAAACCTGCCTTGCTAATTCTCTCAGAGCAAATACCAACAAACCCTCCGGCAATGCCTCCTAGAACACTAAAAAGAACGCCTAGATAAATATGTTTCGTGCTTTCGTAAGCGGAAGTATTCCATTGCTGCTTAATAATCAACAGCATGCCAATTAAGACGAAAAAAATTGCAAATAGAATATGTTTGTTCTCTTCTATTTTTCTTAAGGGCGTGAGCACAAAAAAAGTAGTAATTGGCCCCATAGATAAATTAATGCATAGCGCAGTTGCTGGATCAATATAATTTAAGGATAGAAAGCTTCCTAACCAATTAAAGAGCGTAGCAATATTCATTAAAAATAAAAGTTTGAAGTTTTTATTCGCATTGCTATAGAGAGTTCCTATATTTTTTACGCTTAACAAATTAAATATAAGCGTGGCATAAGAAAAAACCATCACTATGTTCAACATATCGTTATGAGTTTTATTTATATGTGAAATAAAAACAAAAGAAATGCCGTTTGCTAGGCAATAAAAGAATATGCACAAATACCCTAAGGTAGATAGCGATCTATTGAACATGATGAGCCTTTTAAAGATTGAGAAAACTTTTAGCAATGAACTAAAAGTTTCCCGTAGCTTTTAGTTTATAAAGTACAGCTAGAGCGATAACTGACCCCAGCTTCATGCTTTTTTTCCGTTACACCTGCTTGTTGTTGAGGACTGTCTGCGACTCCAGGTACAGAGAGTAAGCTTGCTGAAGGTCGTAAGCGGAATAGCCTTCCTTTAATTGCTTGTATCGTTTCATAATCACGTTGAAGTTGCTCTTCAGACTCATGACACATAAAGAAACGAACTGGTGACTCCAAAAGATTGCGTGTTGGACCTAGTGATTGACCAGGTTTTACTTTAACTACCATATCAACCATGCTTGGCAAAGCACGCATTTGTCCAAGGATTTCTTCATCAATTAATTCTATGGTGCCTGTAGCGGATTCATTAATAAGATTTACAATCATTGCATGACGCTGCATTTTATACGGTAATTTTGCAACGACATGATGGAATGCATCTGGGTCAAAATAGCAATCAGCAGTTAGATGTACTTGGTCATGCCCTAAGCAAAGATTGTGTAATTTTGGATGAACAACCCCATTAATTCTTGCGCCAACCTCAACTAATACCGGGCCCTGATCTGGTGTCAACATGATTTCTGCATGGCTAGGACCATATTTAATTTCAAGCGCATCTAGCATTCGTGAATTATATTCTATTAATGCTTGTACTTCTGTCGCATCTGATGGTAAAAGCATTTCTTTATCATAAATATTACCGTGCCCAGGAACAAATCTTTTTTGATAAAGCCACACATCGGTAACATAATGTTTCCCGTCATAGCTTACTGCATCAACCACGTATTCTCGACCCTTTAAAAAAGATTCCACTAAAACTTCAGTATTTACTTCTTCCATGATGGTTCTATGGCCTATTGCTTTAGCAAAGGCTCGTTCAAGCTCTAACTGATTGCTGCAAATATAAACGCCATCTGTTGATGCGCTGCGTAATACTTTTAATACAACAGGGTATTCAATATTTTCTCTTTGTTTCCAAGCCAATATATCGTCAAGGTTACCAGCATCTGCAACCGCCTGTATCATGTCATATTTGTTACGACGTGCGGTGCTCATTTTTGTGCCATTGCTTGTGGGTAGATTTAATCTTTCACTGAGTGCATCTGAAAGTTCAACACCAGGTTCTTGGCCTACGAGTACGGCAGTAACTTCATATTTTGATAATTCTGCTATTAAAGTATCCATATCTCCTGTATAAACGAAATTTTCAGCATACTTTTCTTTTTCAGGTATGGCCATCTTGCTCATGATGTAAGGGGTGCTTTGCACATGAATTAGAACAACGTCTGCTCTATCGGCAATTTTTTCTTTAAAAACATCTGGAAATATTCTTCCAGAACTATACGCATCAACGATAACAATAGCTTTAGTCATGATTTTCTCTAAAATTTACTAAGTAATTTGTTTAGCTTTTTAATTGCGCCCATTTGAATAGTACGGCAACAAATGATACTATGATATATAGTTTATAGCCTCTTGCCTTTTTAGTCTATATATTAAGGGCCCAAAAATGCCAATTTATGATTTAACTGCCCCGATTACTCCCGATGCTCCAGTTTTTCCAGGCGATCCAAGCTTTCAATTGGAGGAACTTCATTCTGTTGAACACGAAGAGAGATATAGTTTATGCCGCCTTCATATGAGCAACCATATGGGTACCCATATTGATTTTCCGGCACATGTCATTAGAGGTGGGAAAACTAGTACTCATTATCCACTAGATATGTTAATTGGTCCTGGAGTTATTATTGAATGGGAAGCTGGTGCAGCAGGTAAAGTTAATCAAGAGTTTGTTCAACAACAGAAAACAATAATTGCGCATAATCGATTTGTTTTTTTTAAAGCACCTTCTCATAGTGTTAGTCAAACATTCATAGATAAAATGGCAGCAGAGGAACTTGTCCGTCAGGGAGTAAAAATAGTTGGGGTAGACAGTTTGAGCATCGATTCAATAGATGCTGAAGATCTCCCAGCGCATCACACTTTATTATCAAATGATGTGCTTATTGTAGAAGGCTTGAACTTAAAAGATGTATTTCCTGGAGAAGGAGAAGTTACAATTGCTCCATTAAATATTCCTGACATGGATGGTCTGCCAGTACGAGTTATTATGAAGAGGTAAAGCATCTGTGTGTATTATAAACTTAGGGGTAAATAATCATATTAATTATGCTTTTAACTATGGTATAAGAGAGGGCCTATGTTAAGAATTGAACTTTTTGAGGGAAAAGAGGTTACACAATTTATTGAGGAAGTTTCACGTCTAAGAATAGAAATTTTTAAAGAATATCCTTATTTATATGAAGGTGATTTAGAGTATGAGAGAAATTATATGGCTGCATATGCGAAAGATCCACATGCACTGCTCGCTGTAGCATTTGATGATAAAAAAATAGTTGGAGTATCAACAGGAATACCGCTTAACAGTGATTCTATAATTGTTGCCGATTTGAAGCAAAAATTCCATGCAATAGGCAGAGACCCTAGTTTATATTATTACTATGGAGAAGTAATCATATTGCCAGAATATAGAGGGCAAGGATTAACCACTAAACTTTATGCGACAAAAGAAGCACGAGCGCAAAATTGGGGATATGAAAAAGCTTGTATATTAACTGTAAAACGCCCCGATGAGCATCCGTTAAAGCCAGCTGGGTATCGTCCGACTGATCAATTATGGGAGCGACTTGGTTTTCATAAAGATCCTCGTTTTGAAATTGAATTTCATTGGGAAACTATTATTGACAGACAAGGCACTCACAAAGACATGTTAAATCCCATGGAGTTTTGGGAAAAGCCCTATCCTCAATTACAATTTTCCCACAGAAAACATGCTTAACGAACAAAATTATTCTATGAAAAAATTATTACTTTTTCTCTTTCTATCAATTAGTAGCCTTGTTAATATTTCTTATTCGCAAACAATTGCTCATAAAGCTGGTGATGATGAGACTGTGAATATTTTAACTTGGTGGGGATACTTAGATAAGCCTTGGGTACCTCCTTATATAAAACAACAATGTGGTGTGAATGTTTCTTTTGATGAATATTATACTAATGAAGAATTTGAACGTCGATGGTCAACAAATAAAAACAATTATGACATTGTTATTTTTGAAGACACATTTTATAACTCCATGGCACATGACCTCCAAGGAAAGGGAACGGACTTGTCAAAGATAGCAAATAATTACTATCCGTCTATTAAAAAAAGGTACTTTTCAAAAAAATATGGCAAAAATATTTTATATTTTTTTCAGGCTACTACTGGATTTATATGGAATCCAAAAACAATTAATTTATTACCCGGAGAAAATATAGAAAAAATTTTTAATGATGCTAGAGGACACTCAATAATTATTTTAGATGATCCAACAGTGGTACTAGTACTTTTCCAGTCAGCATTAAAAAATAATCAATCATTTAATCTGGAGGATTTTGACAAAATCACCAAGGGAACTAAAGTTTATATTATTAATGATTATAATAAACTATATGAAAATGAAAACTTTGCCATTTCTTACATTTGGTCGGGCGAAGCAATTCTTGACTCAATAAAAGCGCAAAAAAATTATAAAATAATGATTAGCCCAACTTTCTCTTATATTTCTTCAGATCTTATAGCCCAAGTATCAAAAACGCCGGAGAGTAGCTGCGTTGCAAGAACGCTTGGCAGTAAAGCTTTTTTAACAAGGCTACAAAATGATACTTATTATTTTTCTCCCTATGCTAATATGGATAGTATAACTCTAGAACCATACAGAAATTTATATCAACAATATGTAAAAAACTTAAATAGTCTAAAATGGATTGATTCTATTTCAATTAACGAAAGTCAAAAAATCGATGAAGCATGGAAACTTATTAAGCTAAGAGCATCGCAATAATGGCAGAGCACGTTCATGATCTTAACAAGAGAATCCAGCGGAATTTTATTCTATATTTTTTGCTTATTATTATTTTATTCGGCATTACGCTCATTTTGATCAATAGACAAATTCTTAGTACGCAGGAAAGAGACTCTGAAAAACAAATAACTGTCTCAGCTGATGCGTTTAAAGCTATATTTGCAGAAAAATTTGGCGTTGTCGCAAGCTCAGACATATTTTTAGAATACCTTCATGCGGGTAACCAAACAAGAACTCATATTTTTCCTGATTTTTTACTTCAAGTTTCAGCTTTAAAGTCGCCAGTTATTGCCGGGATGGTTATTCAAGATAGAAATGGCCGAGTTATTTTTACTGATGGAAAAAAAACAGATACTTTTCTTAATTTAAATATTTGTTACCTAAATGCGCGCCTAGATAACAAGTTTGGAGAGTGCCAATACCAATGGCTTTTATATATTGATTCTCAAAAATATTTAAATGAATTTTCTCAATTCACTCCTGAAATAATACCATGTCAAAAATGCCAGCCAATAGATTTGCTTAAAGGTAAAAGCTTCGGCCCCTTTGAGGTGGCGGAATCAACGCCTCTGCTGGTAAAGCTCATGGTAGAAAACAGAACTACAAATGACATATTAAAATATTTTTTGCTTGTTTCTGTCATATTAATCATCTGCTATTTTTTACTGAAGCAACACATACGGCGAATTTTTTTAAATTTTATTGAGGTCCCTTTAAAACAAATTACTTCAGCTATTAAGCAAGATGATTTTAATCAACCGGTATATCCTCTTATTGAGTTGCAATATCTTTCAGAGCAATTACTTTCATGGAAAAAAAGGCATCAAGAAGCGGAAATACTGAAACGAGAAGCCGCGCTTGGACAAATAGCCACGCAAGTAGCACATGATATTCGCTCACCCTTATTAGTGTTAAAACGCATACTAAATGACCTACCTTCACTCCCTGAAAAAAAACGTATTGATACACGCAATGCTATGCAGCGTGTTACAGATATCGCCAATAACCTGCTTTCACAATATAAACAAGATAAAAACTACAATGATCTGGAGTTAAATCTTTCTTCAGAGCCCGTTGCAATAATGCTTGAAAGCATTGTCTCAGAAAAGAGAATTCAGGTTGCCGATCTTGGCGTTGAGATTACGTTAGAAGTTTTACCTAATGCCTATGATGCCTTTGTACAGGTAGATATCGCTGGATTTAAGCGGGCGCTCTCTAATCTTATGAATAATGCTATTGAGGCAGTAAAAGATAAAGAGGGACGGGTTACACTCGCACTCAGGAAAAGCGATAGTAGTATTGTTATCGACATAAAAGATAACGGCTGTGGCATTCCTAAAGATAAATTACTTTCTGTTTTAGAAGAGGGCGTAAGTTTTGGCAAAAAAGAAGGCTCTGGCTTAGGCTTGCCATATGCAGTAAGTAAAATTTCTGAATGGCATGGTGATTATTCTTTAACTTCAGAGCCGGGAGAAGGAACCCAATTTGAAATTATTTTACCTGAATGTAAATCCGGTGAATGGTTTAGAAGTGAAATTGTTATTGAAAAAAACGGTACTATTGTTATTTTAGATGACGATGATTATATTCATCAAATTTGGGATGAACGTTTTCCCATAGATTTTTTACAAAAACACCAGTTAGAAATATTTCATTTTAATAACCCACACAGCTTTGTTAAATTTTGCCAAGGGAAAACATTTAATAAAACAATTTTTTTGCTTGATTATGAGTTGGGTAAGTATCAGGAAACAGGGCTTACTTTAGCAAAGATGCTTAATATTGGTCAGTATGCAACGTTAGTAACCAGCCGTTATGAAGACGAAGACGTCAGGGAAAATTGTAAGAAGCTAGGCATGAAAATTATCCCCAAATCTTTTGCTGAGCTTACCCCGATTCGTGTTTTTGAGCCTACAGAAATTATTTTTATTGACGATGAAGAAATTATTGGAGAATTTTGGAAAGACAGTGCGGAATCAGCGGGGAAAACTATTAGCGTATTTCAGGACCCGCGCGATTTTATGCGCATCGTTCATTTGTACCCTAAAGATGCCCTTATTTATATAGATTCATCTTTAGGAAATGGCTTAAAAGGCGAAGATTTTGCGAAGCAGCTCTATGAAATGGGGTATCAAAATATTTTTTTGGCAACAGGATTTTCTAAAGATCATTTTAAAGATGTTACTTGGATAAAAGATGTTATTGGCAAGGAGCCACCATGGAGATGATTTTGTATTGGTGCATGGCTAGAAGCTGATTTAAATATAAATACAAGGAATATTTTATGGGTACAGAAGTGAATTTTGACCTTCTTTTGTCACATCTTTCGCATGATTTAAAAAATGATTTTATTTCCATTCGAGCTGCGGCAGGAAGTATCAAAAAAAATATTGGGGAACAAGAAGTTATAGAGAAAAAAGTAGTTATGATTAACCAACTTTTGGATCAAGCTATTGCAAGGCTAGATGCCGCCCGCGTTTCAGTTAAAGCAAACGAGAGCTAATCTAGTATAAAATAAGCATCATAAACCAGCGAGATGAAATTATGCCTGCTATTAAAACACTTTGTTTTTATCATCCAACTACCGTTGTTATTGTTGATGACAATAAAACTTTTTTAGAGAATCTTCCTGATAATTTAAGTAATGCGACAAGTTACAAGTTATTTGATTCTCCTGTAGAGGCATTAGCTTTTCTTGAAGCTCAAAGACCAAACCTTCCAACTCCTGATGATTTTTTAGGCATGACTGATGACCCTGTGACTGGGGTTTCTTTGAATGTTAACATCCCAAAGATTCATGCGCTGTTACAAAAAAATGATCGCTTTAAAACTCCAGCTGTGGTTATTGTTGACCACGACATGCCAGGCATGTCAGGTTTAGAGTTTTGTCGTAATTTAAAAGATTTTCCTATCAGAAAAATCATGCTGACAGGAGAGGTCGATCACAGATTGGCTGTTCAAGCCTTTAACGACGGTATTATTCATCGATTTATTGTAAAAGATGACCCAAAGGTATTTGAAGTTATTGACCAAGCAATACATGAATTGCAACAAGAGCACTTCCTATCTCTCTCTGGGCAGATAGCCAAGAATATTACTACTACAACTTTTTCATTTATTGGTGATGAAAATTTTCAACAGTTTTTTGAGAAGTTTATCAAAGAAAATAATATTGTCGAATTTTATTTAATTGATCCTATCGGAAGTTTTTTGTTGGTTAATAACAAAGGTGAACTTATACGCCTTGTTGTCCAATCAGATCAAGAAATAGAAAACTATCGACAAACAGCGGAAGATCATAAGGCAGCAAAAGATATTATTGAGGCGATTGCTAGTAAAGAAAAACTCCTTTGTCTTTTTGCTGAAGAAGACTTTAACCAATCTGTAAATAGTTGGAGTGCATATTTGTATCCGGCTCATAAAATAGAAGAAATCGATGGCGGGTATTATGCGATGGTTCATATGGGCTAAAAAGCTCATTTTTATGGATTAGCAGCAAAAGGGCTATTCTGATGACTTTTCCCAAATCTCAAAAGAGACGACTAAGCAGTGGTTTAAAAGATATAAGAGAATCTATAAGAAAGCTTATTGCCCAGCAAAATCTTGATGGAAGCATAAAAAAGACTATTTAATGTGGGGGCACTATATTTTTGTTACAATGCATTTAACAGTTTATAAATTAAAGAGATAACACAGTAAGTGATCTTAGAAGCCATTGACAAGTTATCTGCGCCATTTAATTGCGAGATTGCTGAATTGCTAAATCGCATTAACTTTTATATATGGGTCAATTAGAAAGTAAGGCGATATGACCAATCAAAACCCAGAACAGAAAGCCCGCGATGAAATAGATAGTCTGCTTGAAAAAGCGGGCTGGGTTATACAGGATAAGAGAAAAATCAATTTTTCTGCTTCACTGGGTGTGGCTGTACGTGAGTATCAAACCGATGTTGGCCCCGCTGATTATGTTCTCTTTATCGATAAGCAGGCGGTAGGTGTTGTTGAAGCCAAGCCAGAATCTTGGGGCGAAAAGATTACAATTGTTGAAGAGCAATCCACAGGTTACGCACACGCAAAACTAAAATGGGTGAACAATAGCAAGCCATTGCGATTCATATATGAAAGTACGGGCATCATCACCCGCTTCACTGATAGCTTAGACCCCAATCCACGTTCACGCGAAGTGTTCAATTTTCACCAGCCTGAAACTCTAGCCAAATGGATGCACGAAAGTAAAAGCTTGCGTGGCCGCCTACAAGATCTGCTCCCTTTGAAAACCGATGGTCTGCGCGATTGTCAAATAGCAGCTATTAAAAATTTAGAAACCTCTTTCAAACAAGATAAACCACGTGCACTAATACAAATGGCCACAGGCGCTGGTAAAACCTTTACTGCCATCACTGCTAGCTATCGTCTGTTAAAAGAACCGGTGAGCGTTAATCGCATCTTGTTTTTGGTGGACACAAAGAATTTGGGCGAGCAGGCAGAGCAAGAATTTATGAGTTTTTTGCCCAATGACGATAACCGTAAATTCAGCGAGCTTTACACCGTACAACGGCTGAAAAACCAACATATCGCTAAAGATGCTCAAGTGTATATTAGTACTATTCAGCGTATGTATTCGATTCTAAAAGATGAGCCACTTGATGAAAGTTTGGAAGAGCAAAACCCAGCAGAACAATATACCCGCCCGAAAGAGCCTTTACCAGTAGTGTATAACAAAAAAATTCCACCCGAATTTTTTGACGTTATTATTATCGATGAATGCCATCGATCTATCTACAATTTATGGCGACAGGTGCTCGAATACTTTGATGCCTATCTTGTGGGCTTAACGGCAACACCCGATAATCGGACCTATGGTTTTTTTCGTAAAAATGTAGTGAGTGAATATGACCACGAAAAAGCTGTGGCTGGTGGCGTCAACGTTGGCAATGAAATTTTTGTGATTGAAACTGAAAAAACGACGCAGGGCGGAAAAATTACTGCCAAACAGCAAGTCGAAAAGCGCGAGCGGACGACTCGGCGTAAACGCTGGGAAACGCAAGATGAAGATGAGGTGTACACCAGTAAACAATTGGATCGGAACATTGTCAACCCCGACCAAATCCGTACAGTTATTCGTGCCTTTAAAGATTCTTTACCTATTATTTTTCCGAGCCGCAGGGAAGTTCCCAAAACCTTAATATTCGCCAAAACGGATAGCCATGCCGATGACATCATTCAAATTGTGCGCGAAGAATTTGGTGAAGGTAATCAATTCTGCAAAAAAGTGACTTACCGTGCAGCTAATGACAAAACGGATCTCGATGGCAACATCCTAGAAAAAGGCGAAGACCCAAAATCCATATTGGCTCAATTTCGAAATGACTACTATCCACGTATCGCTGTTACTGTTGATATGATTGCTACAGGTACCGACGTGAAGCCCTTGGAATGCTTGTTATTTATGCGTGATGTAAAAAGCAAAAACTACTTTGAGCAAATGAAAGGCCGCGGAACACGAACATTGGATAAAGATAGTCTGCAAAAAGTTACGCCCTCAGCACAAAGTGCTAAAACACACTACGTGATTGTTGATGCCATTGGTGTCACTAAATCACTCAAAACTGCCAGCCAGCCACTGATCACCAAGCTCAGTATGTCACTGAAAGATTTGGCAATGGGTGTGATGATGGGAGCTAGTGACAGCGATACGGTATCATCACTTGCTGGTCGTTTAGCGCGTCTCGATAAACAATTGGACGATAAAGAGCGCGCCCGTATTGCCGAAAAAGCTGGCGGCACACCACTGTTGATGATAGTCGGTGAACTGTTTAACGCGATTGATGGCGATCGCGTAGAACAAAAAGCACTCGAAATTGTAGGTCAACCCGTTGGCACTGATCCTGGTGACACTGCTCGTGAGCAGGCACAAAAAGAATTAGTGAGCCAAGTTGCCAATATATTTAACGGAGAATGGATTGAACTGATTGATACCATCCGCCGTGACAAAGAGCAAACGATTGTCCATGATGATTTGGATACTGTTCTTAAAGCTGAATGGGCTGGTGAAACTAGCGAAAACGCCAAAGCATTAATTCATGAGTTTGCCGAGTATCTCCAGGAACATGCTGATGAAATCGATGCACTGAGTATTTATTTCCATACGCCGCTACGACGGGCTGAAGTCACCTATCCGCAAATCAAAGCCCTGCTGGAAAAGTTAAAACACGATCGGCCTAAACTCGCGCCACTGCGAATTTGGCAAGCGTATGAATATTTAGACAATACACGCCATTCCCGCGAAGGCGGAAATCCAATTTCAGAATTAACCGCATTGGTTTCGCTGATCCGCAGAGTCTGCGGCCTCGACCAGACCATCACTCCATTTGATAAAACCGTTAGAAAAAATTTTCAAAACTGGATCATGAAATACCACGCGGGTGGTAGTGATAAGTTTAATGAACAGCAAATGGCCTGGCTGCATTTAATTCGTGATCATATTGCGAACTCATTTCACCTAGAGCGCGATGACTTACACATGACACCGTTTGATGCGCAAGGTGGTTTGGGAAAAATGTATCAATTGTTTGGTGATCGTATGGATTGGGTGATGAATGAATTGAATCGGGAGTTGGTGGCGTGATGGACACTAAAACAATAAAGCTACCCTCAAATTGGTTAATTACATCGATAGAAAGTATTTGTGAAATTTTAGATTCGCAGCGGATTCCTGTTAATAATGCTGAAAGAAGTGCGCGTATTACTGGTAAAAAGTCGTCGCAACTCTACCCATACTATGGGGCAACTGGAAAGGTGGGAGAAATTGATGATTTTATCTTTGAAGGTGAGTATGTGCTCGTTGGTGAAGACGGGGCTCCATTTTTAGAGCCTGCCAAGTCAAAAGCATATATTGCGACTGGAAAATTCTGGGTAAATAATCATGCTCATATTTTAAAATCCCACACATCTAATAAGTACTTATGCCATTATCTAAATTTGTTTAATTACGCTGATTTTGTAACAGGAACTACACGGCTAAAGTTGAATCAAGCCGCATTAAAAACTATTCCTGTTGTATTTCCTCCCCTCAACGAACAAAAACGCATAGTCGCTAAAATCGAAGAACTCTTTTCCGAACTAGATAACGGCATTGCCGCACTCAAAACCGCCCGAGAGCAATTGAAGGTTTACCGCCAAGCGGTACTCAAACACGCCTTTGAAGGCAAGCTCACCGCCAAATGGCGTGAAGAAAATGCCGACAAACTCGAAACCCCAGAACAACTACTCGCCCGCATCCAAAAAGAACGCAATGCTCGTTACCAGCAACAATTGGAAGAATGGAAGGCAGCAATGCAAGAGTGGGAGGCGAAAGGGAGGGCCGGGAAAAAGCCGTGCAAACCCAACAAGCCAACCGAAATTCGCGAGCTTCAAAACGACATTCTACCCCCACTTCCTAAAGGATGGTGTTGGGTAGAATACGATGGTATTTGTGAGCAAATCAGGAATGGAATCTCTGCTAAGCCTTGTGGTGAAGCCGGTGCCAAGATTTTCAGAATCAGCGCAGTTAGGCCTATGGAATTTAATCTTGAAGATATTCGTTATCTAAAAAACGAGGATGGGCAGTTTGATAAATATTTCCTAGGCAAAGGCGATCTTGTTTTTACTAGATACAATGGCACTAGAGATTATGTTGGCGTATGTGCTGAATATCATGGAGATGGAACACACCTATATCCAGACAAATTAATTCAGACCAGGGTAGCAGTTAAGTTTATCAGTCCATCCTATTTAGAAAAGGCAATAAATTGTGGAGGGTCACGTAGATATATTGAGTTACGCATTCGTACAACTGCTGGTCAGGCAGGGATTTCTGGGGAGGACATCAAATCAATGCCCATACCAGTTTGTTCCGCAGAAGAACAGAAAATCATTGAAGAACATATTGCTGAACAGCTTTCTCATATTGCGTCAATGAACGCAGAAATTGGTAGTGGAATTGTTAGAGCTGAAATCCTCCGCCAATCCATCCTGAAAAAAGCATTTTCTGGCCAGCTTGTACCTCAAGACCCAAATGATGAGCCAGCCAGCGAATTACTGTCTCAAATTAGGGCGAAAAAAGACATATTAAAAGGTAAGCTTTAGGTATGATTCGTAAATTCAAAAAAATAGATAACTTCGGAATTTTTAAAGCATTCGATTGGGAAAGTGAGCTTTGTGATCAAAGTGGCCACGCTAGAAATTTCCAGCATATTAATATTATTTATGGTCGAAACTATTCAGGTAAAACTACGTTATCACGTATTGTACGATCTCTGGAAACGGGCGAAATTTCTGATAAATTTGAACGCCCTTCTTTTAGCATAGAATTAGCTGATGGGACTTGTATAACACAAGATACAATTACAGCTCACAACAAGAAGATGCGAGTTTTTAATGAAGATTTTGTGCGGGAAAATTTACGTTTTATTACTAACCCTGATGATAATATTGAGCCATTTGCAATTCTTGGTGATGACAACAACAAAATTGAGAAGAAAATTGAGGAACTTGAAACAGAGCTTGGTTCAAAGCAAGTAGGTAATGAGACTGGCTTGTATTTTCAAAAATCAACAGCTAATAAAAAATATACAGAAGCATTTGAATCACATAAAACAGCTGCTAATGGCCTTGATAAAAAGTTAGGAGATAAGGCGACCGACACAAAGATCGGTATCAAATACAAGTCGGAGCGTTTTGGTGATCAAAACTATAATATTCAAAAACTTAAACAAGATATCGAAATAGTCGAAAGCTCAAACTACCATTCAATAACTGATGAACAAAAGGCGCAGTACGATGAGCTGATTTCAGAAAAGGCGCTCCAAGCAATTGCAGAATTTCAAATACCCATACTCAATTTCCAAGATTTAGTAACACAAGCAGAGAACCTTGTAACCAAGAAAGTCAGTGAATCGGATAAAATTGAAGAACTGGTTAAGAGTGCTGTTTTGAATCGCTGGGTGAATGAAGGACGACCCCTACATAAGGACAAGAGGGATAAATGCGCGTTCTGCGACAACTCTATCTCAGATAGTCGCTGGCGGGAGCTTGAAAAACATTTTGACAAAGAGTCGGAACAGCTTAAAAAAGATATTGATGGCCTGATCAAGAAAATTAATACAGAGCAGAATTTGGCAAGTTCTGCTTTATCCATTGAAAAACCTATTTTTTATTCTAAATTCGATGAGAAACTTGATAAATTGGGTAGTACGTTAAAAGATGCCGTTAGTAAATACGAAGAATCTTTGAATACTTTAATTCGTCAGCTAAATTTTAGAAAAGAAAACATTCTGAATCAGACATCATTTGAAGATCCTATTGATGCTTCTGAAAATTTGCTAGATGTTTGGCGTTCGTACGAATTGCTTTGTACAGAGTCGAACAACTTTACAAGCTCTTTAAATGATGAACAAAAAAAAGCAAAAAATGCTTTGCGATTAAAGGAAGTGTCAGACTATCTCATCACTATTGGATATAAAGATCAGCTTTCTTCGATTAATGAACTCAAGAGCAAATTGGACAATGCAGCGCAAGAAAAAAAGCGTATAGAAGATGAAATCAAACAAAAGGAGGAATTGATCGCTTCTAAAAAGCGTGAATTGAAGGACGAAGAAAAAGGTGCAAAAAAAGTGAATGAGTATTTGAATAACTTCTTCGGGCATCAATTTCTAACGCTTGAGGCAAAGAAAGAAGATATCCCCGGAGAAGAATCAAAGCAGATTCGCTTTGAAGTCATTCGTGATGGAAAAAAAGCTTACCACCTGAGCGAAGGTGAATGCAGCCTATTGGCATTTTGCTATTTTCTTGCAAAACTCGATGATGTCGATACTCGAAATATGAAGCCAATTATTTGGATTGATGATCCTATATCGTCGCTTGATGGGAATCACATCTTTTTTGTTTATAGCCTACTACATGAAGAAATCATCTCATCTGGAAAATTTGAGCAATTGTTTGTATCAACACACAACCTCGATTTCTTGAAATATTTGCAGAGATTAGAGGGATCTTTCCTAGGCCAAGACGCCAAACTGAAGAATTACCAGAAAGCCTATTTTATTATTATCAGACAAGACAAGGCTGCTACTATCAAACCAATGCCAGAATATCTGAAAAAATACGTCACGGAGTTTAACTATCTTTTTCATCAAGTACTCAAGTGTTCAAGAATCGAAGATATTGATGATACTAACTATATAACTTTTTATAACTTCGCAAATAACGCACGTAAGTTTTTCGAAATATATCTTTACTATAAATATCCAGATCAAGGCATGACGGAAGAAACATTAAAACTATTTTTCGGTGAAGAAAGGATTCCAGCTGTTCTTACGGGCAGAATCAATAACGAATACTCTCATTTATGTGGAGTCTTTGAACGGGGAGCAAGACCTGTTGAAGTGCCAGAAATGCAAGTCGCGGCAAAACAAATTATAACTCGTCTTCAGGAAGATATGGAGCAATTTAATGCTTTATTAAAAAGTGTTGGTGAGTCAGTGGCTATGGAAACCACTTGTTAATACCAATGATCAATTACATGAACCTATCGTTTAAATACGATAAAGTTATTAGAATAGGGAACAACGTTTATGAATACTTCTTCTATCATCTCAAAAGTTTGGAGTTTTTGTACAACACTACGTGATGATGGTGTCAGCTATGGTGATTATCTTGAACAGCTCACTTATTTGATCTTTCTGAAAATGGCGGATGAGTATACCAAACCGCCTTATAACCGTGATGCGGGTATTCCAAAGAAGTATAGCTGGCAAATACTCACCAGCAAAAAAGGTGCGGAGCTTGAGATACTTTACGTTGAGTTGTTACGCGAACTTGGCAAGCATAAAGGAATGCTAGGTCAGATTTTTACGAAAGCACAGAATAAAATTCAGGATCCAGCCAAGTTATATCGCCTCATAGACATGATTGACAGTACTCAGTGGCTCATGATGGATGCAGATATTAAAGGCGATATTTATGAAGGTTTATTAGAGAAGAACGCGGAGGATACTAAATCGGGAGCGGGGCAATACTTCACCCCGAGAGCATTGATTCGCGCAATGGTAGAATGTCTGCGCCCTGAGCCGGGAAAAACCATTGCTGACCCTGCTTGCGGTACTGGTGGTTTTTTCTTGGCTGCCTATGATTTTCTGACGAATCCCGAAAATTATAAACTCGACAAAGAACAAAAGCACTTTCTAAAACATAAAACATTTTATGGTAATGAAATTGTTGCTAACACGCGGCGTTTGTGTTTGATGAATATGTTTTTGCATAACATTGGTGAAATTGATGGCGATAGTTTGATTTCTCCGAACGATGCCTTGATAGCGGCAAGCGCGGTTAACGTTGATTACGTATTGGCAAATCCACCTTTTGGTAAGAAAAGCTCGATGAGTTTTACCAATGAAGAGGGTGAACAAGAAACGGATGATTTGACATATAACCGGCAGGATTTTTGGGCAACCACCTCGAACAAGCAGCTTAACTTTGTGCAACATATACGTAGCATGTTAAAAACCACAGGCAAAGCAGCGGTAGTGGTGCCCGATAATGTGTTATTTGAAGGTGGCGCTGGTGAAATTATCCGTAAAAAATTGCTGGAAAATACCACGTTACATACCATCCTGCGCTTACCAACAGGTATTTTTTACGCAAATGGTGTCAAAGCAAATGTTTTGTTTTTTGATAATCAACCGGCAAGCCCGCAAGCCTGGACGAAAGAGGTTTGGTTTTATGATTACCGTACCAACGTCCACCATACACTTAAGAAAAAGCCAATGCGCTTTGAGGATTTGATAGACTTCATTGAGTGCTATAATCCGAAAAATCCAAGTAAACGTAAGCAAACATGGGATGCTGAAAAAAATCCAGAGGGCCGCTGGCGCAAATACAGCTATAAAGAGCTTATTGCCCGTGATAAAACTAGTCTTGATATTTTCTGGTTAAAGGATAAGAGTTTGACTGATTTAGATAACCTACCCGAGCCAGATGAACTTGCTGAAGAAATTATTGAAAATTTAGAAGCTGGGTTAAGTAGCTTTAGGGCAGTTCTTGCACAACTTGATAGGAAATAATATATCATGCAAAAATTTATTTTTTAGAATAAAGTCATAGGTTTTTTATTCGTGACTTTTTCGTGATTGAGCTATGCTTTATTGTGCAGAGTACTGCATTTTGCAATGGCCGCCAGTCTTTAAAAGTTTTTTAAAAACAAACAGTTAATTGTTGGGTGGCGAGCTGAAAATCCTTGTGTCGCTGGTTCGATTCCAGCTCTGGCCACCATTAAAATCAAGTAGTTACCTGTTTTTCTGAAGTTTAAAATTTTGCCTTCTGTGTAATTCCTGTGTAATCATGTTTAACCTTCTTAAAGACTTTTAGAGAATTACATAGAACAAAATAAGTTCTTTCCCAAACTCAAACTTTCTTTCGGGCTTTTGACTCTTTCCAGCTTAAGGGAGCACTTCATGTTAATACAAGCATGCTAATTATAGCTGAAAAGATAACGTTAACGATTATTATCAAATAACCATCAAATAAGAAACATCTCCAGAATAGGCTATTTTCAAGGGGTTTAGGAAAAACAAATAGCTTTTGTTGGTATTTTGTCAAATAGCCATCAAATAAGAATGGTAGCTCTTCCCCGCTTTTGGGGCATTCATCTAAGGGCTAATACAATAGCCGGTAATTTGTGAAAGCATTAAGCCCAAAAAGGTACATATTTCGCAAATTTTCGAGAAGTCTCTGGATCATACAGTCTAATCAAACCTGCTGCTATTGTTTCTTTTATAATACGTGAGGCAATTGCGCTATTTTTTGCCTCAATTCCAAAGCGCTCTCTAAGGCTAGTGTTTGTCATATTTTCGCGAGTCACATGCTTTAAGCAAGCGTGCAAATAACAGGCGCGAATTCTATCATCTTTATCCATTTTATTAATTGATTTATGTGCAAATAAAATAACACGGGTATTGTCTCCTATCGTTTCAAACAATGGAGCAGGCAGTTGATAAAATTCTGTCTGAGAAACCACTTTATCTACGCCACTACCTCGTTCTTCACAAACTCCTATGCGGCGCATAAAAGCAGCCAATGCTTCATTTCTTGAGCGAGGAGGACTGTCTAACAGCCGGGATGTTTCTATTAGCGGTTTTCCTGGATTTGTAATTTCAATTCGATCAATAAAAATTTCAATCATGGGGCCCGTGCCAGAGATGAAAAAATCTTGATGAATAAGCGCATTGGCGATTAATTCACGAATAGCAAGCTCAGGATACATGGGCACATTTTTACGAAGTGCTTGTTCAATAATTTCATTTGATGGTAAGTGGTCGTTAATATAGCCAATTAATCCTTCAAAGCCGCAGGCATAACCTTTGGTCCCTTCTTTTTCTCTGATAGTTTCAATTCGGCTATTATCTTTATAGAAAACTACTCTGACCGCTTTGCGTTTTAGAGTTTTAAAGTTTTCTAATGTTTTAGCAAAAAGAATTGCGCCTTGATTAAGAATACTCCAATGGCCATCAGCACCACGCGAAATCATTGTGTCGGCTTCAAGCGCATCAAGTATGTTTGCTGAAGTTTCTGGCAGCGGTAATTTAAGCAAAGAAAAATAACTGGGATAATCTAATAACTGCAATACTTCTTGGCCGGACAAATTTTCAGCAGCAACTTGCGATTCAAAAGAAGTCTGATCGAAAAACTGCCAAAGTTTACGCTCTTTTTCAGGATAATCTTTTAATTTTTTTGTGTAAGAACCTACTCTAATAAATTCCACCCCTTTGAACTGAACTGGATGATAAGAAGCGCTCTGTATTTTTAATAAGACAATTGATTTCTCATTAATTTTTAGCTCTATAAATTCAAAGTGAATTCGAGGCGAAAGCAATCTGAGTAGCCAATTCTCACCCTCCTCATTACCCATCTTAAATTTAGCCACAGAAAAAGAAGTGCCATGAATATGATGGTTATTGTCGTCTATTCCCCAAATGAGATAAGCGTGGGCTTTTCCACAGAGTGCCGCAGAATTGGCAAGCGCTGAAATCTTTTCGCCGATCTCTTCGGGATCAGCATTATTGAGTTTGAATTCCACCCACTCAGTTTCTTTGGGTGTCTTGCATAACTCTTCTACTAAGCGTGTTAAATAATTGACATCTGTCATCTTGCGCCTTAAAAATTTATTTCTGCGTTATTGTATTATACCGCTCTTCTAGCTTATCCATGGCTGCTTGAATATGTGCACCATTTTGGTGGCTGTAGCGTTCAACCATTTGCAGAGTTTTATGTCCCGAAATACGCTTTACGGTTGGTAAATCTACCCCAGCCTGAACTAAATGCGTGATCGCTGTGTGTCGAAGAGTATGCCGGACAACCTCATTGGCATTCATGCCCGCAGCTTGCACAATACGTCGAAATGCTTTATCAATATTTACTGTGTGGCCTGTTTCAGATTTTGCAGAAGGAAATAACCACTCTTCTGTTGGCTCAAGAGTCTTAAGATATTCTTGTAAACATTCTGCAGCTTGTTTAGTGATAGGTTGTTGACGCGCCCCAGCTTTAGCTTTAGGGAGATAAATAAAAAGCTTATCTAAATCAAGATCAGCAACACGAATAGATAAAATCTCCATTTTTCGCATACTTGTTCCTATACCAATCACGGTAAAGGGATATACTTGAGGATTTTCATCTTTTTTCGCGGCTTCGTATAATCGATTAATTTGCTCAATAGTAAGATAGGTAATACGCGTTTGTTCTTCTTTAAATTTTTTAATTTTCGCCTGACTCTTATCAATCCAGCCCCATTCAACCGCTTGAGTGAGCAAATGAGACAGCGTTGAAAGCTCTCGGTTAATTGTTGATGGTTTTACAAGTCTTGGCTCTTTTTTGTTTTCTGTTTTATCAGAGTTTTTCTTTTCTTTGGGTATGACAAATTGTTCAGATCGAAATTTTTTATATCGCTCAACATCCGATGTGCTAACTGCGTTAAGCGGCATGTCTTTAAAAAATGGTATCAGATGAAAAATTAAATGTGTCCGTTTAGGTTTGAGATTTTTTGCACCCTCTGTGCTCTGTCGTTCAAGATATTTTTCTGCTGCTTCTTTGAAAGAAAAAACTGTCTTCCGGCCTTTGGGTAAATTCAAACGGCCATGCCGCGCATCGGTACGAAAACTAGAAATTAAATCTTCGGCTTGTTGACGTGTAACGCCTTCCGATTCTTTACCCACTACACGATGGATGCGTTGGCCATCCACCATGATATTAATAGTAAATTTTCCATCACCATTTTTTAGTCGCTCGAAGGTAATGCCGTGCTCTTCAAGTTTTTCACCCGTCGAAAGCTTGCGTAAATTATTTCTGGTTAACTTTTCAAATTTGATGGCCATAAGAAGCCCCCAATAAAATTGAAATCTCTTTTAAATACTCAGGTGGTTGCTCTACTTTTTTACCCACCGTATTCAGTTTTTTAAACAATTCTAGATTTGTCGGAATATGCCCATCTGCAATATCGTTGACTAAGGGCCAACCTTCTCGAAGATGCTCCACAATTAACCCTTTATATTCTCGGATAGGCCACCAGCGTTTAACTTTTTTACCGTCGGGATCTTTGACAGCGATTTGGTAATGTACCCAAAAGTACGGGGTACCGGCGATCATTTCCCATAATTTTTCCTCTTCTGCACTAAGGAGCTCAGGAAAAGTCATGGCAAAAGCAACAAATCTTTCAGCTTCATTTGTGTTCCAAATTTGGCGAACGGCTTTTTCCACGGTGGTGCGTTGATATTCAGGTTGCTCACGCATGGGATAAAAATCTGCATGTGCATCTGACAAGGAAATCATATCCACTTCCATTTCTTTCGCAGCCTTATCAATAAGGGCCTCGATAAAGCTGGAGGTGGTTCGTCGCTCGATACGCGTCATAATATCCAACGCCAGTCGCTGCCTACTGTTGATCCGAGCTTGTAAAATTTCAGTGCGGCTGAGTGTTGAACCGCCTTGAGTGCGTTTGATAACCATAACATTTATTTCCTTGATAAAAGATCAAAATTTTAATAATTAACATGTTACAAAAAATTATGTAAGCGCATGATTGACGACGTTTACTTATTTGCGCTATAGTTTACTCGTATTTTATCATGTAATGCTTGACATTACAAGTAATTTATGATAAAATATAGACGAAAATGCAAGAAGTCTTGTTTTTTCAACATTCCATAACGATGAGGATAACGCATGACAGCAATAGCAAGTCCCTTGGAATCGTTTACCATTCGGATATTTCCTGATGGCCGCATGGATGTTAAAAACGCAGCGCAATATCTGGGGTTAAAAGAAAAGACTCTAGCAATGATGCGCAGCAATGGCTCAGGTCCACAATTCATTAAAAAAGGACGTGTGTTCTATTTTAAAGAAGATTTGGATGCCTGGTTAAATGCGGATGGCAAATTTGTCAGTACCGCACAATCTTTTATCAAAGGAGGTGTTCACTAAAATTTGTACGATGATGTTTTAAAAATTTTATATTGCAGAAACGTATGAAGCATAATGAGTGTAGAAAAGTAAAACGAAGAAAAATTATTATCCTATCCAACTATTAATGATTGAACGATCGCATTTTAAAAACTTAAAAACTATTGCATTGATGTGTTAAGTCGAACTTCTAATATTTAATATCTTATATTTTATTCAGCATTAAATCTCAAGTCGTATTTTTGTTGCTTGCCGTAATAGCGCTTTCGATGCGCTGTTGCGTTGAGCAATTTTTTCAAACAACCCCGTTTTTAACTTTGGAGAAAAACCAAATGACTGAACAAACTTTGCAAAATCAAAAGCAACAAACTGTTGTGCTTGCAACAAACAATGAGGAGCACCCAGCCCCGCTGTGTCAAACTCGCGAAATCGCTCGTATTAACACAGCGGGGCTGGATTTGAAGAAAGTTGCTGCACCAACTGGCAAGCACCAGTTTGACGCACCAACTTCACTAATAAGGTTGCGCGAGCGCAACAACAAAAAACGTCGACAACGTTATCAACAATCTCGGCTCAGCCATTGGCGAGCCGAAATTGTTGAACTTCGCAAGGCTGGGGCAAGCTATCGGGAAATCCAAGCGTGGCTAGCAGCAGAAAGACGCATTAAGGTTGAGCATACCGACGTGTTGCGCTTTTTGAAAAAGCTGCCCGAAATGCAATCCACTGAAAACAATATTGTATCAAAGCTTGTAGAGGAGAATGAAAACCATGCATAAATTTCGTAGCCCTAAAAAACAAGCTGAACAAGCATTGCGCTATAAGTTTGGGATTGGCGAATCGAGGCACACCAATAAACAAGCAACGGACGCCGATAAAAAAGTGCATAGTCTTGGCACGATGCGCAATTGTATTGAAGCGCTGACGCGTGTTGCCACATGGATTCAAGATAACCGCATGGGAGATTTACGCGGCTTAACCCAGGAAACAGCTTTGCGTTTCCTGGAGTTAAGAAGCCAAGAAGTTGGCCAAAAAACGCTTGACCAAGAAAGGCTGGCCATGCAACTACATTTGGGAACAAAGTTGCCCAAAGTGAGCTCGGAATATGAACAAGTATTAAAAAGCCGTGCTTACACGAAAGACCAAATGGAGATGATTGCTGAAGCGCAAACTGAAAAAAATGCACTAGCGACGCAAATTGCTTATGCTGCAGGATTACGCGCGCATGAGTTATTAACGCTGCAAAGACAGGAAGAAAGAATGGCTAGTACCCATCGTTCCTGGGCAAATTCCCGTTTTACAGGAAGGATAGGAGAAATTTATACCGTCAAAGGTAAAGGTGGCTTGATTCGAGAAGTTATGATCCCAACGGATCTTGCGAAACAATTAGAAGCAAAGCGATTAGTAAAGCCGAAGATCATTGAAGATCGAACTATTCAGTACCAAAGTCATTATGACATTGGCGGTGGCAGAGATTGGTCAAGCAGTTTTACCGCTGCCAGCAATCGGGCAGTAGGTTGGTCAAACGGTGCACATGGCTTGCGTCATTCCTATGCGCAAGCGCGCATGAGTGAATTACAGCAGCAAGGGTTTTCATATGAAGAAGCGCTTGGGCTTGTAAGCCAATGCCTTGGCCATTTTCGTCCTGAAATTACAGAGGTGTACTTAAGATGAATATTTGGTTAATTATAATGTATGTTACTGGTGCGCCGATTGTTTTTTATATTTTATATCGAGCTCATTTGTGGTTTTCAAAAATTTTTCATACTTGGATGGCCAAGATGGATCGGATTCAACAACGTGGAGAAGCTTTAGAAAATAAGGAAAGGGATTTTGCAGAGCGTCGTGATGCACAAAACGATCTGGTTTGGCGAGAAAAAGATAAAGCCATTCAACAGTATCAAGCGGCAATCGATGCTATCAAAACGGCAGAAGACATAAGGGAAAAAGCGCAAGAAGAAATAGAAAAATTAAGAACTCAAGTAAAGGATTTAGAAAAACAGTTGCACCAAGCAAGACAGAAAGGCATAAGACTTTCGGAAAAAGCAAAAAAAGGTACTGAATAGGATTTATGGAAGTGGCGCCCCTCAACGCGCTTCGTGGTTCATCGGCACGATTATCAAGTCGATGTGATCTGTAAAGATCGGATTCATCCGCCGTCGTAAGAAAAATGGATGTAACTTATTATGAAGGTTTTATTTTTATGGCTGAGGCAATAAATTTAAAACGCATATTTAAGTTGGCGAATTAAAAAGTTTTGCAAAATAGCGCAAGATTTTTTAACTTCATTTTTTAATGTTGTTTAACTTTGATAGGGGGTAAGCGTAAATCTTAGTAGTACCGCAGGTGCAGTAAAAGTAGTAAAACTTCAATGCTTGTTTGAGCGAAAGCAACAAGACAAGGTTGATATGGCGCGAACGGTCCGAGCCAGACGCGAGTCGAACGTGGGCGAAGTCGGTGGGTTATTCACATTACCTGGCCGCGCGATTAAGATGAAAATTTTAATCGTGGGTTATCTATCGGGGACCTGAAAAATTATTCCGATTATGGAAATGACTGCCAGGCATAAAGGCGCGGTCGCTTCACATTGGCACACTTGGATTAAGGTAAGTGCGGATGGATCTTCAATCTATCCGTACCACATGTATAACAAAGCAGTAAAATATATGAAGTTTATCGCACAGCAACGCTGGTGACTACACTTTCTTCTTGGCGAGTTTTCCATGCCATAAGTGTAGGCAATAGTATTTGCAAGACAACAACAAAAATAGTTGCATAGTTTAGAGCCAGTAAAAACCCTTTTGCATAAAAAATTGCGCAGGCAAGTGGTGGCAAAAAAGTTAATAAAAATGTTTTTACTCTTCCTGAAAAATGATTTCCTTGATTAAATCCATCCGCTAAAAAGTCAAACAAACTCAAGCTTACTCCTAGGAATGAAGTAGTCATTGCAATATTGGAGAAAGCGGAAATAACAAGTTTTAAAAAAGTCTTATTGATAATAGAATTTAAGACTCCAATAAAAGCCCCAACATCATTATGCTGCTTCATAATGGTAGCAAAACTGGCAGAGCCCTCTGAGGGAATAATACCTAAAGTACACATTAACCATAAGGCATAAACCAAGGCTGTTATTGATGTGCTAGCCAAAATAATAAACTTAATTTCACCATAATCTTTCTGCTCAGAATAGTTAACAATGCTAGGAATAATACTGTGAAATGCAAACGCGGTAATAAAAACGGGCGCTGCTCCAGCAAATAGGTCATTATGAATTGCAGAACTATAGCCAATAAGCGGCTGACTTATGTGGGGAACAAGGCAAGCCAGGGCCATTAAAATAAAGATACCTTTAAGTGTTAATAAAAAGCGATTCACATAATCAACTTTAGAAGCACCTAAAAAAACGATAGAGCCAAAAACAAGCGCAAAGATAACACTAGAAACTTTATCGCTTACTTGAACATGCAACACATTTTTTATAAGCGCACTTAATAGAGAACCCATACCTTGAATATAAGCTGATGTTAAAGCATACAAAAGGCATAAGCTAGCTATCCAAGTAATCATTTGCGCGCCTTTTCCAAGTGTGGCTTTTGCCATGCTGGAAAAGTTATTACGATAAAGAGGCATTTTTAAAGTAACTTTTAACACTAAGATTGCTGTATAGCTCATTAATGCCCAAGCAGCGGCCAGTAAAATTAGCGCAGGGTAAAAACCTAATTTTTGTGCAGCCAATGGTAGAGCTAACATGCCTGCTCCAATCTGTGTACCAACCACCAGCATAATACAACCAATTTTTTTAGATAAATTCATAATGCAAAACCTTTTAGTATTGTTAATAATGCTTTTTTACATTCATCCATTTCTTCTTTTGTTCCTATACTAATTCTTAGGAAATCTGCCATATCATATTCTCGAAGTGTTCTTGTTAATATACCCTTCTTTAAAAGCTGTTGATAAACGAGCTCAGTTTTTTCAAAAAGCCTAATACAAATAAAATTTGTTAATGAATCAATATAAGATAAATTATGCAAACTTAAAAACTGTTTAAATTTCATCAGCTCAATACAATTTTTTTCTACCGTCGCTTGAATATGTAATTGGTCTTCTAAGGCAACAGCCGCTACTTCAGCCGCGACTGTATTTACATTGAAAGGATTACGATGAAGATTTAATTTTTCAATGATTGCTTCATTTGCAATAGCATATCCCAGCCTCAAACCTGCTAAGCCATAGGCTTTTGAAAATGTCCGCAACACAATTAAATTTTTATATTGTGCAAGCTGGGGTACCATGCTCTGATAATCAGGGTGAGTGATAAATTCTGCATAAGCTTCATCAATAACAACCGTAATATGTTCAGGCACTTTCATTAAAAAACTTTTTAACTCTTTTGAGGAAAGCATCGTACCTGTTGGATTATTGGGATTTGCTATAAAGATTAATTTTGTTTTTTCACCAATAGCTTGAACAAAATCTTCAAGATTGTTTTTCCAGCCTTTGTCTAATAAAAGCTTGACTTCCGCTTGCGCTTTTTCAGATAACACGCGATAAAGCGAAAAGGCATGTTTACTCATTAGAACTTGATCATCGGGTGTTAAGAAAGCATTTACAATAAATTGAATAATTTCTGAAGAGCCATTACCTAACACTAGCTTTGAAGGGGAAACACTTAAATTTTTGCTGAGTTTTTCTTTAAGTGCTTCATAGGTGTCGTCTGGATAGCGTTGGAGCAATTCTTTTGTATTATTTAAACAAGATAATGCGCGAGGGCTCGGTCCATAAGCATTTTCATTGCTCGATAAGCGAATAATTTCTGTCCGGCCACTAATTATTTTTGCTCTATTGACAGAGAGGCTTGTCTGATAGGCAAGCGATTTAGACTTATTGTTTTTAAGTAAAGCAAGTTTAGCTGACATAGAATTCTCCTTCTTTAAATATTATGGTTAATGCTTCTATAAGTTGCCTGGCATGTTCAATTCTTGCACCCTCGCCCATTAAGCCAATTCGCCAAACTTTTCCTGCATACTCACCTAAGCCATCACCAACTTCAATGGAAAAATCTTGGCGTAAACGCTCCCTTACTGCTTGCGCGTTTATATGTTCCGGCACTTTTACCACGTTAATCTGCGGTAACCGAATAGCTTTTGGCACAATTAGTTCAAGGTTAAGTTCAGTTAGTTTCTCTTCTAAAAAAAGATGGCACCCCAAATGGCGTTGCCAAGCACATTCTAAGCCCTCTTCTGAAAGATTAAGCAACCCTTGGTATAAACCATAAAGCGCATTAACAGGTGCGGTGTGATGATATGTACGTTTCGAGGTGGCATGTGAATTGCTCCAGTAACGTAAAACTTCATTGACATCATAAAACCAACTTAGAACTTTTTGGCGTCGAGATTTTATTTTCTCAATTGCACGCCGGCTAAAAGCAACAGGTGATAAACCTGGCGGCACTGATAAACATTTCTGTGATCCTGTATAAACTGCATCCACACCCCAATCGTCCATATAAAAAGGTACACCACCAATGGAAGTGACTGCATCAATTATCGTATAGCACCCATATTTTTTAGCTAGCCGCGCTATTGCCTCTATATCAGAAAGCACACCTGTTGAAGTTTCAGCATGCACAGCAGCAATACAACGCGTATCTGGATGCGTTTCTAAAAGCTTCTGTAATTCCTCTAAGTCAACAGCTTCGCCAAACGGCTGCTCAAGCAAAACTACTCTTGCACCAACACGTTCAGAAATTTCCCGCATTCGTGCACCAAAAACACCATTGACACAAACAATCATTTTTTCGCCTGGTTCAATCATATTAAACAAACAGCACTCCATACCCGCTGATCCAGGACCAGAAATAGGAAAGCTAACAGCTGTTTTAGTTTGAAAAATATATTGCTGTAGTTTAATAATTTCTGCCATCATGGTGCTGAATTGATAATCAAGATGCCCTAGCGTTGGTTGCGAGATAGCATCTAGCACTTTTTGCGAAATAGGCGATGGGCCAGGACCTAATAGTAAACAAGGCTCTAAAGAAAGCGTCATATTAGTCAACCTTTTTAATAAAAAACCAAATGTAAGCTAAGACTTGTACACCTAAAATAATTCCAAAAGCAGTTTCATAGGCCACCACGGGATATTTTCCAGTTGATAGGCGTGGCCACAAATTAACAATAAGCCCCATACCTGATTGCATGAAGAAAGCCAATAAAAAGAAAAGTAAGTTAAGGGCTGTTGTTGATCTTCCTGCATGTGAAGGTGGGAAGTGTGCCGAAACAGCAGCATAAGATAGGGTGGCTGTGCGACCAAAAAAACCAAAAAGCACCCAAAGAAAATAGCTCCCAGGAGCGAATTGGCATAACAGTAATAGTTGAGCAATTAAGAAGAATCCAAGGCCAATACCAACCATTGTTGTAATGGACAAGTTAAAGCGGTGCATGAGCCAATCTGCGATCATACCGTTTAATAAAATTCCCGCAATTAGTGATAGCGAAAGCACAAAGAGGTGGTTGGCGCTTTGACTAATGCTTAAATGAGCAACCTCTGTAAACCATGGGCCTGCCCACAAACCAACAACAGCCATGTTGCAAGCAAAAGCAGCGGCAGCAATTGGGGCGATTCGCCAAAAATAAGGGCTGCGATAAATTAATTTAACACCTTTTAATTGATCAAAGAATTTAATTTCCGCCGAGTGATTTTTTTCATCAGGCACAAAAATAAAAATAATTGCTGCAATTACTATAGTTAAGGCCGCCATGACAAATAATAATTCACGCCAACTTAAATAATGCAAGACAAATTCAGCAGGCGCGGTTGAGCAAAGCGCACCTAATGTACCTGATGCCATAAAGCATCCATTTGCTAATGCAATTTTATTGGCAGGAATCCAAGCACGCAGAGACTTAAAGCCAGCCATTAAACCAGCTGACATGCCCACACCAATGATTGCTCGGCCAATTAACAATCCTGTTGGGCCATGTGCGCTACCGAAAATAATAATGCCAATCGCTGCAAAGCAAAATAAATAGGCCTGTACTCTTCTGGCGCCAAAAAAATCCAGCAGCGCGCCTAATGGCAATTGAAATAAAGAAAAAGCTAAAAGATAAACAGATGTAATTAATCCCATAGCGCTTGCACTTAATGCAATATCTTTATGGATAAAATGCATGAGTAGCGCATTAATTTGATTAAAAAATGCTGTTAAAAAATAACCCAATGTAAATGGCAAAAACACCATCCAAAATAATTTGGTTGCTTGCATTGTTGGATTGTCCTTTAGCGTTTCCATATTTCTTTCCTTTAAATAAAATTAAAAATTAACGGGATTTGTGGGTACTTTGCCTTGACGAATTAATTCTGGAATATCAGAAGAAGCATTTTCCCATACTAATAACATTGATCGTTTCGGCGAATATCCCTGGTGCCGGATATCTGCTGGCATAGCAGCAATATCTCCTGCCTTCATGGTTACCTTAGCACGAGGCTTTCCTGTTTCTTTGTCTTCAACATTCCAAATAATTTCGTCACTAAGCTGAATAAACCACTCCACTCTATCATTCCCATGAATAACAGGCAAAATATATTCTTCTGTTGTAGGACAAAACAAGCTATCTTTTAATACTGATGTAATAGAAGGATTCCATGTTACATTTGAGCGAGATAAGTATGCAAATAAATTGAAAGCATTTAAACAGCCTTCAAAGCCTGGTTCTACAACAACTTGTGGCTCATCTTGTGGGACATCTGCGAAATGTTCATTAACTGGGTAGCCATTGGCATCTGTACGGAGCGCTGAATCATCTTTCATTCCCACCATACGCTTTGCGGTTTCACGATTTCTTTTAATAGCCATATTTTCGCCAGGTTTTTTCTTGCCAAATGCAGTGCTGGTTTCTCTTGGCGCAGCAAAAGGATCAAATTCAGCGGGAGTCCAATCTTTTAGCATGTGATTAAAAATATTTTGAATAGTATCCGTATCAAATCGCTCACTAAAAGCTAAATTTTTAGCAACAAAGGCTGCATTAAATTTTCCAGCAAATACTTCAACCGAACCATAATAATTGACAGTGCCAAAAACAGAGTCAAAGTTGACGGTGCCATAAAAGAATCCCCAAGCAACATCTCTCATCAAAGCGCGTAAAAACTGATCAATTGGCATAATATGTTCGGCTTGAGGCCAATGAATATATGCAAAATATTCATCTCGGCGAAAAGTAAAACGCCCCAAGGTAAATGTTTGGTAATTCTCTATTGAGCTATTATTTATCATATTTTTTTTCCTCATTATTTATGATTGTTGACAAATCTCTTCCCAACACTCAACTGTGCTAGGGCCTCGAATAGTTTGGATAAGTAACACAGCTGGTACCTCAGAACAAAACCGATAAGCACAATAAGGAGGCAATAGCGCCATATGACCACGCTTTAGCTGAATATACCCCATAGATTTTCCTTCTGGTTTTTGACTAAGCTGTAAAGCTCCTTCATCAGGCAAGATTGGTAATACATTGGGGTTAATATATTCAACCTTGATATCTCCATCCATTGCCAAAGCAAATTCATCATGGGCTGCAATAAACCAAGGGGAGTTCCCCTCAACGCGCATACACTCAATGATATAGCGGAAGTTTTTAGCGATAGCGGTTCTTTGAAAGGCAGGGGCTTTATTTGCCACCTCAAACAGATTAGAGAAGGCATAGTTTTTCACATCATCATCTATAATTTGTACGCCACCTTTTTGATAATGCTCTAAAGAAGCAAAATAAGTATTAGTTTGCATCAGTAATTTTCTCCTGTTTTGCGATGTTAATAATTTTTTTGATAATAGATTCGTCTTTAATATGCTCACAAAGTAAAAAGATAAGTTTTGCATTTAACAATGCTGATTGCTCGTTATCTAATCCTTGGTGGGCGTTAATAAATTCTGCATATACTTCATCATGATTAAATGGCTGCATCGTAGCTCCTTTCAAACAAGCGAAATAATTCTTCGATGGCAATATAAATATTTTTATCTTCAAAAATACCTAACAAATAATGATCTGGTCTAATGAGGTAACAGATATTTGTTATTTTTGGTAAATCCTTTAATGTGTTTTCATTTATGCTCACCTCAATAACATCCATGTCATGATTTAACCCATAATGTGTAATGATATTTTGGATTTTTTTGATATCCACATTAATGGTTAATAAAGTTAGCTTCTGGTGGTTGATAAGATCAAATAGCCAATAGTTTTTTTTAGATTTCGTTACGAATAAATTTTCAAACAAACTGCCACGTAGATCAGAAAATTGAATAGATGCTTTGGATAACCATAAATTACTTTCTTTATACAACGTTGGCGTGGAAAGTCGACCACTATTAATAAAACTTGCTAAAAATGGATGTTGCCCCGCCAAATCAAGAATAGCCAGCTGGTATTGCTTGGCAGCGAGTGTTTTAGGAGTGATGAATTCTGTGCTTCGCGTAGAATGAAGAATATTTTCATCAGCTGCAGGCATTCTTTCTTGCGCATAACTTTCTAGCAAAGCCTCATCTGCTTGATTTCTCAAAACCCATGCAAGCTTCCAAGCAAGGTTTTCAGCATCTTGAATGCCACTATTTGCGCCTCTTGCACCAAAAGGTGACACTTGATGGGCGGCATCACCTATCAAAAATACGTTTTTTTCACGGAAACGATCTGCTTTTCGGCAGCGAAAGTTGTAAATGCTGGACCACTGAATATTAAATTCAATCTTATCCCCCAGCATTCGCTGTAACCTTGCATTTAACTGATCGGGTTGCAATTCAAATTTTTCATCCGCCTCTGGATCAAGCTGAAAGTCAATACGCCATATATTATCGGGTTGTTTTAACATCAAAACAGTTTTTCCAGGATGAAAGCTTGGATCAAACCAAAAATACCGTGCTGATGCTTTATCTAAATTAATTTTGGCGTCAATAATTAAAAATCTTTCTGGAAAAATTTTTCCCTTAAAACCAATATTTAATTTTTGCCGCACAAAACTATTTACACCATCTGCTGCGATAACATACTTTGCAAATATTTCTTTTAGTTGCCCTTCATGTTTTACGAGCAAAATGTTTTTTTCTTCATTGGCTGTAATATCAATTAACTCATACCCCTCAAGAAAATTAATTGCTGGGCTATTTTTTACGGCTTCTTTAAGATATTCTTCTAAATAATATTGTTGCAAATTGGCATAAGCAGGAACGCTTGCTGTCTCATCTTGATAATGGTGTGTAAAAATTAGCTTGTCTTTTTGATAAATATATAAAGTCTTCCATGCTTCTGCTTTTGCTAATATTTTTTCTAACACACCATGTTTAGCAAAAACCTCCAAAGTTTTTTTAGCAAAACAAACTGCCCGAGAGCCTTTGCCAATTTCATTTTTTTTATCAATCAGGACCACAGGTATTTGTTGAAGTGCTAGCTCTAGCGCCATTGCAAGTCCAACAGGACCTGCGCCCACCACAACAACAGGTAAAATTTCTTTAGACTTGATAATCATCTTGTACCTCTGGCGCTGCCTTTTGAAATGCGCTTAATTGATTGCATGCTTGATATATCGCCATGATTCTTGGAAATTGGTGCATTTCAATGCCAAAGCGTAACGCGTTATAAACCTGTGGCACCAGACAAATATCAGCAAGCGTAGGCAAATTACTGCAACAAAAAGTTGTTTGTGGAAAAAGCTCAGTAATTTGCTTTTCTAGCGAATTAAAACCGTTTTTAATCCAATCTGCTGCCCACGCTTTAATTTGATCATCACTCGCGGCAAAATTATTTTTCAAATATTGAAGAGTTTTGACATTTCCAAAAGGTTGTATTTCACAGGCAATGCTGTAAGCAATTGACCGTGCTTGCGCCTTTAAAAACGCATCATCAGGTAAAATTTTATTATCAGGATAAATTTCATCTAGATATTCAATAATCGCCAATGATTGTGTTATTGTCTTTTTATCCATTACACATACTGGTACAAGCTTCTGTGGGTTCAACTTCGCAAAATCCGCTTGAAGCTGTTCTCCTTCCTTGAGGTTAACATAGTGATTTTGATAGTTAAATTTCTTTAAATTTAAAGCAATTCTTACCCGATAAGAAGCGGAAGAGCGAAAATAAGTATACAGTTCAATCATAAAGTTATCCTTGTAATGTTCCTTGTCGGATTTGGTCTTGCTCAACAGATTTAAACAAAGCCGTAATATTACCCTCACCAAATCCTGGATTTCCTTTTCTTTGAATCACTTCAAAAAAGGCAGGGCCCAATAACGTCTTGGTAAAAATTTGTAGGAGAATTTTAGTTTCATCATTTTTATCTTTATCAATTAAGATATGTTGTGCTTTTAGTTTTTCTAAGTTTTCTTTATGACTGGGAATCCTTTCATGAATAGTCTCATAATAAGAATCTGGAATGGACATAAAATCTATGCCATTCTCACGCAATCTACTGACAGATTGATAAATATCTACTGATTCAAATGCAATATGTTGAATACCAGGGCCTTTATGCTTCCTAAGGTATTCAGCGATTTGTGACTTCTCATCATCTGATTCATTTAGCACAATACGCAAACCATTCTGCAGATTAACTAAAGCTTTGGTATGAAAACGCGTATAGTCACCTCGAATATCAAATGCACTAAAAGGTGTTAGTCCAAAAAGTTTTTGAAAAAATTTAACGGTGGAATCTATTTCACCATAATTTACGTTAATAGCAATATGATCAATAGTATTTAGTAATGCTGTTGATTGACGCTTTTCAATGCCAAGCTGGTGCTGCCAATTTTCATCAACAAAATACAACAAACTTTCTCCAATAAAATGAATAGCTGGAAATGGTAAATGCCCCCCAACACCTTTGGGTATTGTTGCGCCCAAGCTTAAAGCATGATCCAAAGCCCGCTGAGGGTTATCTACGACACAAGCTATAGCACAAACTGAATCACCATGATACTTGTGATAATATTTGGAAAAGCTATCTTTATGATCATTAATCAATACATGAATATCATTCTGTGTTAATAATGCAAGCGAAGAATTATTCGTAGGCTCTACTTGATGGAACCCCAATTGCTTTAAAACTGTGGCGGCTTGCTCAGTTGCTTCAATAAAAGCAAGGCTTTTTAATTCAATAGTATCGTTTTGCATAGAAAGCTTTCTCCTCTTTATAAAAGGGTGCAAGGTAAAGACCATGCAGATTTTTCTTGATGCTGCATTGGTATTTCAGGTGGCGAATATTGAACGCTCCCATAGACAGAGGACTGCTGCATAGCTTCGTCCACTTGCTCTATAAGTACTCTTGTTTCACAGTCTTGGGTTTCTATTGCAGGAATTGGTTTTTCTTTACTAACTTCTTGTATCAACGCCCGCTCTTTCCTTGCATAAAAGAAACTTGCTGCGCTAGCGCCTAGGGAGGTACCGATTAAACCACCTAAGTAGATACCGGTAGCAGAAAGATTTGTTAAATACCCAAGCGCAAGACCCGCAGGTATGCCTACAAAGCTCAAGCCAATGATTCCTGTAATCATTGAAGCCAGGTATTCATCATGCCCACGTAAAACACCACCACATAATTGTCGGATCATGTTAGGCAGCTGAGTTACACTTGATACAATCATTAATGTTTGGGCAATATCTTGAACAGCGCTAGCATCTGGAGTATTAGCATTAACAAAGAGATTTGTTAGCGTTCTTCCTGCAATTGAATAAAGTGGTATAACTACCGCAGGCACAATAAATCCACACAAAATACTTACTCTACCCATGTGCCTTGCATCTTCTAAATTGGACTTTCTTAATCGACTAACCGCAATAGTTGCTGATTGCGCCGCTGCCGAAATTGGAATGTTAGCCAATCCTAAGTATTGATTAGTGATGCTCGCTGCTGCTAATGAATCAACATTGATTCGGCCAGACAAATTAACTGCTGCAAAACTTGATAGGAATTCGTTAATTGTTTGTACCCCTAATATCACACCTTTTTTAACCATTCGTGTTAGATAGGTTAATGAAGCTTTTGGTGATTGCTGAAAAAATCCATATTCAGCAAGATTTTTATTAAACTTGTAGTATAAGGCAAAGAAAATTGCATCTACCCAAGAAGAGATTGAATTTGCATAAGCAGAGCCAGCTGCACCTAATGCGGGCACGCCAGCACCGCCATAAATCATCCAGTAAGCAAGTCCAACATGTATTGCGCGACGAATAATATTAATACCCAAAGAAACATGTGATTTTCCGATGCCATAAGCAGTTTGCTGCCCACTGACAGAAAAAAATGTTGCAAAAGGTCCTCCTGAATAAACTAGTGCCTTGAAATATTGATCAGTAATATCAGCCACTTGTGCATCTTGACCAATAGCGCGCACTAATGGGCCTGCAAAATAAAGCATGGCAGAGTTTGCCAAACCAATTGCAATTGCATATATATAGCTTGCAGTTAATATACCTCCTACTTCTGATGTTTCCTTTTTAGAAATTGCCTCGCCAACTAATGCGCCGGTTGTATATTGAGAAAACAAACTACTTGTTACTGACAAGTCACGCGTCGTACTGATTAAACCATTGGCTGCCAAGTGATTCTTATCGATAGCAGCTAGAAAAATAGCATTAGCCATGTCACTAGCAGTACCGATAAAGCGGACCATTGTAAAGGGACCCGCAAGCTTGGCAAAACGTGTTACTAGTTCTTTTTTAGTGAGCTGCTGAGCAGGTGTAGTGTCTGATTCTGTTTCTATTTTCATATTTAATTCTCGTTTAACAGTTAAATTTATCAAATGGAGCAAAGCTTTACACTTTGCTTTATGATTTCCTTACCAATCTGTTCTTATAAGATATTCTTATTCGTCATTTTTTCTATCCAGTATGCTCTTGCTTTTAGCGTTGCATATTGCCCTTGGAAAACTTTATGATGCAGTTTTGAGAGTGAATCGAAAATTTTAAACCTAGGCTTGCGATTAGGATGTGTCATTAGTTTTTGAATTGCCGAAGGTGAAGCATGAATACGATAGGCAATGCGCGAATAGCTGTAACCTGCACCTAACACTAGATCAACAATCATTTCCACCCAGGGTGAGTGAATATCTTCCATTTTAGGTAAGGTGCGTTGCACCCCACCTTGAAAAAACTTCTCGTCTCTAAGACTTGCTTCATAACTAAAATCATAATTTGCCATAAACTGTCCCCTTGATTAAAAATGTGAGCAGCACCTTACCCAATGCAGCTCACATCAGTTAAATTTCATTTCACACTAATTCCTGCTTTTTAAAGGTCTTATCAAAACCATATTTAGCTACTTCGGCTCTTGAAGCACTCCCAATAAATATCATCACGTATTTAGAATGGTCGCTTAAGCTGTCAGAAATTTCTTTTAAAGAAATATCCTTAATGTCTTCAGTAACAATAATCCATGAAAAATCGTTAAACTGCTGCGTTAAAAATTCCGCTCTATTTCTCACGAAGCTGACAATATCAAAATTAAAAGCTTGAGTTAAACGTTTTGAAAAATAGTTTTGCAAGCTTTCATCTTGGGTAAACACCAGTGCTTTTCTCTTTTTACATCTTAGCTCGAGTTGGTGTTTAGGCTTTTTATTTTCTAAGCGCACTTTTGAAAATAACCGCATTTGCTTTCCCTGCCTACGGGAATCCCTTTGCGCTTGAAGCATTTGGTAAACACCAAAATTTCCTGGGCAATACAAGTGATTCTGCTGGTTAATATGCTGATAGATATTCATAAAAGCTTCCTTTTAAGAAAAAGCTGAGTTTTTTCTCTAAAAGAAGAAGAGGGGTGGCTTTTCAAGGAAGAAATAATTTGATATTATTTTTCGTTGAGAAGTCGCGTTCGCAAAACCATCTTCTCCTACTTTCCATTGAGTCAGTTGGCGCTGATTCAATGGACTCTTTAATAAAGGTTTTCAAGTCTTTTCAATGTATTTGCTTTTGGATTTTTAAAGGAGCAAAAACAAAAAACTCAAAACTTGTAATAATTTTACAACTTAAATTACAGGTTGTCAACTCTTTTTCCTAACCTCTCCCTCAGAAGTTAAAATTTAATTACAAAAAAACGGTATTTATAGTTAAATACCACCTATTTTTTGATGGGCGCAGAATAAACCCAGCAATTCATGTAATATTTTTTCAGCATTGCAATGAAATTTCAAAGCAGGAAATGCACTTCGCTCATTTTAAAAGGAACTTCAAAGATTGAAGACAGCAAGAATGGTAATAGATAGAAAATGAACTTCTTATAACAACAATAGTTATAATTTCCTAATGCTAACCAGCACTATTAGAAAACTTATTAATTAATTGATAAGAAAGCGTCATCGGCAAAGGCAAAATGGATGGAAGTTGCTTTTTATTGAACCACTTTGCTTCAATAAGCTCATTGGTATCAATACTAATTTCACCGCTGTCATACTCCGCCATAAATCCAAGCATTAATAGGTTAGGGAATGGCCATGCTTGAGAAGCAATGTAGCGTACATTTTTAATTTCAATGCCAACTTCTTCTCTAACCTCGCGGCGGATACAAGACTCTAAATCTTCACCAGGCTCAACAAAGCCAGCCAATATTGTATAAATACCTTTTCGCGACTGGATTACATGCTGAGCAAGCAGGATTTCATCGCCACGGGTAATCGCAACAAGGATGCAAGGAGAAATTTTGGGATAATCCACCAAACCACAAGCAGGACATTTTTTTGCTCGATTTTGGTCATAAAACTCTGTATGAACTCCGCAGCGACCACAAAATTTATGATTAATGCGCCAATCTAATAATTGCCTGCTTCGACCTACCAATTGAAACAGCATTTCACCAAGATAAGCATGTGCCTGCCGTAATTCAAATAATTTCTGCTTTTTATTATCAACAAAATTTTCTAGTTTTCCCGCAATGTACTGCTCATTATTTATACCTTCAAATTGGAAGTGTTCATTATAATTGACTGAACTGATATCTTTTTCTGCAGGTAATTGCCAGTTACCATTTCTTTGAATGAGTAAAATATTGTTCTGAGATAAGAGGATATAATATTTTTTCATAAAGCTTTATCTATTCAAATTAATTATCAGGGTACTGTCAGTCAAAGCCACGCTTAAATCATTGATGATTTCCATAACCTCACTCACTTGTTAAGCATAAATCATAACCAATGAATTATCTACCGATCCTAACGCGAGTAATTTCACGGTCTGCAAGTGCGTTTATTGCGAATGGATCTTCATCTAAAACCTCTTCAATTTTTTTACTCGTAGGAACCAAGCTTAAAATAATCCCGCCTGTTCGAGGATCTTTTCTTCCCGATGCTAAAAAGAGTTCCGACTGATAATTCTTCTCCAGAAACTCTCGATGCTCGGGGATTTGCCGATCAATTTTTACCAAAGTCTCATTTATTGGTTCTCGATAGTTTAACGAGATCAATAATAACTCATGCGCTTCTTCAATGAGGTTTTTTTGGTGGTAATCTGAAAATTTCATGCTGGGAAGAAAGGTTACAATTTGAGTTTCTATAACACCCGCTCTATAAAGAGGATCTTCTCGAAGAATACCTTGCAACTCTTCAATTTCTAAATTTGCAGCAATGATTAATTCTCCGCTTTGATCCACTTTGTTACCAATAGCAAGAAATCTCTCAGCATCAAAATATTTTTGAAGATGTTTTGTATGTGCACTTAATAAGCTATCAGATATTGTGGCAGCACAATAAGTGTCTTGGTAGTTCATGGTTATGATGAAAAGCTTTGTGCCAGGAATACCTTTAAAGAGAAAGCTATTAAACCATCTGGGCATAAGGTTTTTTCTCGCGGTTAAAAAATAAAAAAATCGCTGCACCTATCAGTGTTGTACAAAAAAGATAAACAGCCAATTTTGAAATAGAACCTTCTGATAATCTATTAACAAAAGAGGAGGATAATGACGCAGCACCTAACTGTAAAAAACCGAGCAATCCAGATGCATATCCTGCTGTTTTGGAGAATGTGCTGATAACCCCTGCTGTACCCTGTGGAATAAGAAAGCCATTACCAAAAGTAATAATAGACACACCAATAATCATAAAAACTAACTTTGCGTGGAATAGGCTTGATAAAATCAAAAACACTCCGCCAAGGTTGAATATGCCATAACCTAAAAGTAGTGATTTATCTAGAGATAAAAAATTAAGCAGTTTTTTACCTAAAAGGTTACCTGCGACATAAGTAATAGAAAGACTAATATAAAAAGTACCTATCGCTTTTTCACTATAACCATAGTTATGAAAAATAAATGGTGATTCAGCAATATAACCAAAATAGGCAATATATGCGATACAAGGCGTTGAAGCATAGGCGATAAATTTTTTCTGACAAAATAGCTTAGGGTACGAAGAAAATATTTTTAATAAATGTAAGCGCTGCTTTTTTCCTTCAGTCAATGTTTCTGGCACAAAAAAGAAAGCTAGCAACATAGTAACAATTGCAAACAACGCAACAAAAATAAAGGTTGATTGCCATCCTAGATAAAAGCCTAAATATCCACCTATGACTGGCGAAATAGCTGGTGACATGCCAACAAAGGGGAAAATACTTGAAAATACTTTGCCAGCTTCTTTAATATCAAATAAGTCACCAACAATTGCTCGACCAATGACAAGCCCAGAAGCAGCACCTAGCGCTTGTACAAACCTCCAAGTGAGCATTTGTTCATAGGAACCTGAAAAAGCACATCCAATTGAAGCAGAAAAATAAAGCAGCATGCCAATCAAAAGTAATATTTTTCTGCCATAGCGATCAGTTAGTGGTCCTAGCAATAATTGCCCTAGTGCTAAACCCAGTAAATAGATTGCCAAAGTAAATTGCATCGCTGAAGGTGTTTTGCCAAAAAATTGTCCAATCGTTGGCAACGTTGGCAAATAGACATCTGAGCCAATTAACCCAGCGGTACTCATTAATGTGAGAGTAAGCATAAAAAATACTTTATGCTTAGCGCTTATATACTGAGTAGCTGATGAGGATTCGTAAGACATATTTCTTTTCTCCTATCTTGAGATAACTTAACTTCTTCAAACCATTGCTGGGTTTGTTTTTTCCAATTCATAATATCCATTTGGCTTGTTTGGCCAAGATCAGAACTATAAATAACTTTTGGTACACTTGCCAATACTTCTTTAAAATCGCTAACTTGCTGATAACCTAATAAATAGGTTAAGGCAGTTTGTTCAATCCAAATCAGATCGTCTTTAGCAAGCTCAGCTAAAGCTTGCGCGTCTAGATTAGTCAGCGGATTTGCTGGTTGATTTAGTAAAAGCCTAGGGAGATTATGCTGGTGGCAAGTGTCTATTAATGCATAAACTTCTTCTTTAGAGGCATGCCCAGTCGATAATACAACAGGATAATCTCTAGCAAATTTAATAAGATCTATAACTTCTGATTTTAATCGCTGTTTTTCATCGAATAGAGCTGTTGGCACTAATGCATGTTTTCCCAAATTGCCAACAGCGAGCTTTCTTGGTAGTTTTGACTGGTGTGGCTGACAAGTTATGGTTGGCAAATCAACAATTAATCGGGAAACATATTGCGGCTGATATTCCGCAAGTGCACGCAGCACCACCTTGTAGTCGATCCCACCTGAAAATTGATTTAAAGCCACTGAAGGAAATACTGGCAGCCCTTCTTGCTGCGCTAGTGTTGCTTGTACACTGGTTGATCCAAGATGGCTCTTTAAAACAACAGCGCCATTAATATCTTGATATAATTTTCCTGCGCTTATAGCATTATGCCGACGATAATAAAGATCTGGCGCGGCATGATAATGAATATCAATAAACTCAAAATCGTTTAACATCATACAGTCGTGTCCTTAGAAAGCCAAGGCTGGTCATAACGAAAAAGTTTGCGTGCAATAGAAAGTTTTTCACCATTCTTTACGCTATTAATAATTGCTTGTTCCGTTCTTTTGATATTCTCTGCTTTTTGTATAACTTCATCCAAATGTGCTCTTGGAATGACAAGCACGCCATTATCATCACCAACAATAATATCTCCAGGATTAATTACGATCCCCTCAATATTTAAAGGACACTGTTGAGCTATTTTATGAACACGGTTTTTTCCAGAGCGCATATAAATATTTTTAGAAAAAACTGGATAACGCAATTCTCTAATAAGTGCCACATCTCGAATCGCACCATAAATGACAGTACCCGCAATTCCTTTAGCTAGAGACACTTGAGTAAGGATATCCCCCCAGGTTGTGCAATCCTCTCGCCCTTGGTTATCAAGCACAACAACTGCACCTGCTGGTACTTCATCGATATAATCGCCAGCATTTTTATACTCTGTGGGCTGCGCTTCATAAGGCGCATACTGGACTGTAAAAGCCTCCCCCACGAGCTTAACAGAAGATGCTGCGGGTTTTATCTTCAGCAATGCTCCTTCTATACCACAAGCATCAAGGGCATCTGATATCTCTGCTGTATCTAAATTTTGCAACTTTTCTCGCCAATTCTTCATTATCATATTTATAAATTTCCTATAATGGCCTGTGCCATATCTTGAGTTGACGCTAAGCCATCTAAGTCATAAGTTAAATATTTTCCTTGCTGAATAGTTTTAACAAGCGCCATATGAATTTTTTTTGCTTCTACTGAGTAGCCTAAATGATCAAGCATCAAGCCAATTGTTAAAAACATTGCGCTTGGATTAGCCGTATTTAATTTAACACGAGGGGCGCTGCCATGTACCGGCTCAAAATAAGAATTTTTCATACCAATATTGGCGCTAGGCGCAAAGCCTAATCCGCCCATCACGCCCCCTGCCAAATCCGATAAAATATCGCCAAACATATTCTCTGCGACAATAACTCCAAACTCTTCGGGGCGCCTAACCAGCCACAATGCTACAGCGTCAACATTATGTATTTCTGCTTTTATCTCTGGATAGCAAGCTGCAATTTCTTCAAAAATCTCACGGGCAAAAATGCTGCTTTTTCTTAATACATTAGGCTTGTCCGCAAAAGTCACTTTTGTATAATGATTTTGGCGCGCATATTCAAATGAAAAATGAAACAATCTTTTTAATCCATGTCTAGATTGGATACGCAACGCACAACTCATGTCTTTTTCAGGATAATTATCCCAAGGCGATTTATTAACCAGCTGTTTTATTGCTTCAGGCATAGGGTAAAAATCAAAACCCGCATATAAGCCTTCTGTGTTTTCTCTAATAATGCTGCAGCGAAATGATTTATCATGCTGAATATTGAAGCATGGGCGAACATTGGCAAATAAATCTAGACGCTGGCGCAATTGAACAACAGGAGACACATAGCGCAAACCAAAATTTTTTAGCGGCACCGCTAATTCTTCTTCAGCTTCTCGCTCAGGCTTGCTGGTAATCGCGCCTAATAAAGTTGCATCGGAGTTTTCTATTAATTGCCATGTTCGTTCAGGCACAGGATTTCCTTCGTTCTTCCAAAACTCCCAACCAATATCACCAAATGACGCCTCATAAGGAATTGCTAACGCATCCATCACAGGAAGCGCAGCTTGCGTAACTTCTTGCCCAATGCCATCACCAGGGAGTACAGCTAATTTAATTTTTTTCATATTAAGCTCTCAAAAATTGTAGAATTTGCTCCTGGCATAAAATTGGAGCTTGCTGTAAAACACGCATGCCTGTTTTGGGGATAACAACTAAATTTTCAGATGAAACGACATTTTCCTCATTGACCAAAGCTGATTCTTGACCAATAAAATGTTTAAAATTCACCTTACTTTGCTTTAAAATTTTTATCGCATTCATTTCCATCAGTAAACTCAAGCCTTTTGCAGTCCTCAAAGATGCTTGCTCATTATTTTCTAATTCACAATTTTCACTATTGTGACAAGCCTCTGGATACATCACATACTGATTAAGTAATTTTAATGCTGATGCTATTGAGCTCGGTTTAGCTAATGCAATAACTTCTTCAAGTTTTTTTCTTAAACTACCATCTATAAAGGATGGCGTTGAAAACAGAACAACGCGCTTTTCAGCTAATGCAAGACTCTCAAAAAACTGTTGCAAAATAGCTCCGCCCAATGAAAAACCAAAAAGGATACGGACATCCCAAAGCTTTTGAGTAATAATTTCTTGCCATTTATCCAGAAACTCATTTAAAGTCATCTGTGCATGAATACCATCCAAGGAATCCAGAAATATTAATTCATACTCATTTTCTAGAAAGCTTAGCGCTTCTTTAATCCACCGGATTTCTTTCCAGCTGGGTAGCATAGGAGAAAGAACGGCTATTTTTTCTTTTACCATTTAGCCCAACCCTACGCATTTTTTCAGAGAATTACTATTCCTATTTAAATAATAATTTCTTGCAGCAGAATAGTATTGTTTAATCGTTTGAAAATTTCCTAAAGCCACTGAATCATCTTGTGATAAATTAAATAACCCCAAGATAACATCTTTCAAAAGTAAAGGATTACTCTCATTAGAAAAGCTATTTTTCAGAAACTCTGCCGTCTCTAGCAACTTGCAAACATCAAAGTCCTTTATGCCTTGAGAATGTAGGTAACTTGCAAAGCCTTCTGTTCTTAAATTCCCAGACCCTTTGCCAAAACCCAACAAAGAAGCATCTAAAAAATTAGCTCCACACTCTAAAGCCGCAATAGAATTCGCTTGTGCAAGGAATAGATTATCATGGGCATGGAACCCAAGTTTTGCAGTATGACGACCCGAAACTTCTAAAAATAATTCTCGAACTTGCTGTGGCGTCATCCCCCCATTTGAATCTGCCAGATAAATAATATCTGCACCATACTCAAGTAATTTTCCAGCTAAATCTCCAATTTGTTGTGCGGCATACTGGGAAGAGCGCGTAATATTGGCGGATACTTCAAATTGAAGCTGCTTCGCATAGCTAATAAAAGAAAGATCACGATCGGTATAAGATGGACCTATGCAAATCCGCAAAGTATCAACACCCAGGTCTTTTAGAACTTCTAGTTCATGAAGTTGCAAATTTTTAGGGTGTAGAATGACGGTTAATTTTGCTTGTTGAATTAATTTCCTGCAAAAAGTGAGGTAATGATCTGGACAAGTACCTGTTATCCCAATATTGGGAATGGGTTTAAATGATCCATTGCGGTAGCCTACTTCGATATGGGTAACACCTGAACCATCAAGGCCATTAATAATTCTTTCTACATCATTGTAAGAATAATTAAAATTATTCTTATATCCCCCATCCCTTAATGTAACATCTATTAAATTAACATCTTTCATCTCATACTCCTCTAGCACTTTATGCGTTTTTATCATTAACTTTCATTACCCAAAGTATTTCATTACTGTATGAATGCGGTTACCAATAAGTGGCAACCCTTTCTTACATGAAACACAGATTAGTTTAGGTTTGAACGTGCGCTTATTTATAGCGTACGTCATTAGCCACTTAGAAAATTAGAAGGGAGTAAAAGCTATTCAGAAGGAATAAATATTTCCTGCTGAAAGACGCGTTCGCAAAACCTTCTTCCTCTACTTCCCGTTAATTAGTTGGCGCTAATTTATGGCGGGTAATTCCTAAGCCCTAAGTTTTTACTCCCTTCCAAGAAAGATGGCAGCAAAAACAAAACTTGTAAAAATTTTACAAGTTTTGCGCGGTAGCTGTCAAGCCCTTGGTTAAAGTATTCCAAAAAATAGAAAAAACATCTTTACTAGTTGCGAATTTTTGTTAAAATTCTTAATTGGTTACCAAGAAGCAAAGACTAAGGAGCCCAATTTTATAGATTTATTTTACGATTTGTAATATAATTTCAAGATAAACAAAGTTAACCGGACTATTTTTAAAAGACATAAATAGAATTACATGAGCAAAAATTACCCTAAGCTCAGCGCTATTTTAAAAAAGCTTCTATTTCAGAAAGATATGAAGCCTGTTGATTTAGCCAGAGCTTTAGATATTCCCCCTCCCACGATCCACCGTCTGGTCACGGGCAAATCCACAAGACCTTACCAGTCTTCACTGGAGCCTATTGCTCATTATTTCGGCGTCACAACTGATCAATTATTGGGAACAGAACCTTTATTTCCTGAAGATCAAACAGACAAAGCTAAAGCACCTAGCGCCCCGCAAGGCTTTCAAACTGTCCCCTTAATAAGCTGGGAATCTCTAGGAAACAATTCGCCTCTCATTGAAAATCAGCTTGCCGTAGGCAATGTCAGCGAACGCAGTTTTGCCCTGACAATGCCAGACCACTCGATGGAACCCTTATTTGAGAAGGGTTGCACACTCATCTTTGACCCTGCTGTTAAGCCGATTGATCGAAGCTATGTTTTAGTGAAAATCGCAAGTTCAGGGATCTCTGTTTTTCGCCAGTTATTAATTGATGTGGATAATAAATTCATTAAGTCATTAAATCCTGATATCAGCGCTTCTAGCATGCGATTATTAAGTCCAGAAGATGAAATCATTGCATGTTTAGTAGAGACGAGAAGTAATTTTCAAAGAAATTTCATGAATTCCTAAGTGGAGTAGTGTTATGGGTAATATTGTAAGCGCGGTGAAAAATCTGCTATCAGAATTAAAAAAAGAAAAGAAAAAACACACGTTTATTTCTTCTTATCGCGTGCTCGAGATTTTAGAGGACGAAGAAGGCTGCTTTACCGTTCATGTTCAGATAATAGGAAAAAGTTTAACGTTTTATGCTAAGCCAGAGGAAATTTTAGCTGACGATTCTCTCGTAGACCAATTTTCTCCAAGAGATATTCGTACTTTAACCTATTTAGGCTATTTGGGCATTAATGCGCCCAAATATAAAATCCTTGCAAGACGTCTTGTAGATAATAACCAAGTTGCTTTTGCTATTAAAAAACGAGGAGAAAAGGATGTGGTAATTAAAACTGCAAAAGAAATTTTAAATGAGCAAGATGTTATTTCTAGCATGCATCCAAATGATGCAAAAACAATTGGATATATTAACGCTATTGAAAACCTAGAAAACGAAAAAAAAGAAAAAGCCAAGCTATTAAGGGACGCAACTCAAAAGATTCAAGAATGAGCCCTCTTTTAATCTTTAAGACTTAAGCTAAATGGATTAAAATTGGTATGATAATCATAAACATCAATACCCTCTTTTTTCTTAAGATAGCTTACTACAAGCAGGCCTACTCCACCCCCTACAATAGAATAAGATACCCTAACAAATAAATCCGAAAGAAATAAATGCGCTTTAATTGCAAATGGCTTGTCCCAAAAATCAACCCCATAGATAATACTCAGTGCAACAATATCGCCTACTAAGCAAGCAAAAATACTTCGTAACCAGAAATAACGACCTTTCACTAAAATTTTTAGTTTGGTAATCGCATATAAGTTTAAGAATCTTCCACAAAAAATACCAAATACCATGATGGGCACTCCTGTTTCAAGTGAGCCAAAAACTTGCTGGTAAGCAGCTTCTCCTGTCCAATAAGCTGGTGATGGAAGATTTATAATAAAAACAACTGAAAAAATAAAAAGTAGCATACTAAAGAGTAAATACCATAATAAAGTTCTGGAGATTCTATAACCATAAACCTCAGCAATGATGTCTTCTAAGAGTAAAACAAAAGGAAGTGGTAATATTCCACCGGGGGCATTAATAAAGCCTATTTTTACAATCTTGAATAATACAGGGCATCCAACAAGTGTTAGTGTAACGTATAGCATCATTAAAAAAGTTAAATACTGAGGTTTAACTTTCTGAGCATTTGTTTGAATTGACTCGGATACCTTTCTGTCTTTCATTGTTTCTCCTAAATCACTGATTTAACCTGCCACAAGGAATCGATCGGCATTCTACGCCAAGTTTTTGAAGAAAAATTGAAACCTCTTGATAGAATGCATCTGGATTATCTTGATAGACCGGGGCTCCTGTAGGAAGAATATGCAAATCAACTTGAGTTAATTTTTTTGCACCCTCTTGCGCACAACAAGCAGGGTGCAAGGGATCCCATTCTCCAGCAAACCATAATACTGGGCAGGTAATTCTTGGCATGCTATCACTATAATCAAACTTTTTATAACCGTTTGCAAACAGCTTTTTCATTTCCATATTTTGTCGAAAAGGAGGAATAAACTCATAACTTGTTTTAGAGATTAAACTAAATCCATATTTTGCAAATGCTTCAAAGTTCTCTGGTGTAGGTTCTAAATCATAAGCAATAGTAGCGGCAGCTGCTTTATCTGCATACTCTTCGATCTCGTTATCATTAAGATCTTTGAATGGGGCGAAATCTCTTCTATCTGCACGCCGACCGATAGCGGCGTAAGCATCTCTTTTTGCTTCAGGACTGACTGTTGGTTCTGTATTAGCTAAGATAAGTGCGCGCGGATGGCTAGGGTGACGAGTTGCATAAGCAATAGAAGCGTATCCTCCAGAAGAAACGCCAGCAACTACTGGATGATCAATGCCAAGAGCGTTAGAAAAGTTAAAAATATCGTCGCCAAATTGGTCCATTGTCCAAAGAGATTGGTCGCCATCATCACTTCGGCCGCATCCACGCTGATCAATAAAGATTACTGGAAGATGTGAAGAAAATGGCAGCCAGGCAGGAACTTCTAGTTGATGATCAATAATTCCCATACCCCCATGACATACAATCATCACAGGTTCATCAGGATTAAAAGTTTCAACTTCTTCTTGGTCAACAAATATTTTGTAAAAAATATTAATATCGTTAATTTTTACAAATGGCATACAAATTCCCAATAATAAATTTTAAGATAAAAACTACCTGATAAAGAGGAGGCTCTCTTCAAGCTATTATACCTTAAAAAATAGCAGATAATCCTCCATCAACGATAATATTTTGACCTGTAATGTAGCTTGAAGCTTGAGATGCCAAAAATAAAACTGTTTGCGCTACTTCGTCAGTACTTCCAAATCTATGTTCAAGAGGGATTTTTTCCTCAAAAATTTGAAGGACCGAAGAGTTCACCAATGGATCCCAAATAGACGTTTTAATATAACCTGGAGAAATAGCATTCACTCTAATTTTTCGGTAAGCTAAATCTGCAGCGAAAGATCTGGCAAGCTGTATAACAGCAGCTTTGGTTGAAGAGTAAAGGCTATTATTGGTAAAACCAATGCCTCCGGCAACGGAGGCGTTTAAAATAATTGAAGCCCCATCGTTAAGGTAAGATAGTCCTTTTGTGATGGTAAAAAAAACACCTTTATAGTTAACATTGATCATTTGGTCAAAATCTTGCTCAGAAAGCTGTTCAATTGTGGTTGTTTTAGCCATACCCGCATTTGCAAATATAATATCAATACCATTGCAATATTTTTGAGATTCTTGAAATAGCATTTCTAAATCCGCCAGATTAGTAACATCACCCTGGATGCAAATTAAATCACCAATAATTGAATTTTTAGCAATCTGAAGAGATTTAATTGAGCGGCTCATAATAATGACTTTAGCTCCTTGGTCAATAAAGAGCTGAGCAGTAGCAAAACCTATTCCCTTACTTCCGCCGGTAATAACTGCTGTTTTATTTTCTAATAATTTCATAGTGCGCTAGCCAATATCCCTATATATGACAAAGGAATTTTTACGGGAGAGTTTTCTTTTGGGAAAACCCTTATGTTGGAAAAACCTACCATTTTCAGGGCCTCTAGCCAATGGTCTGGCTCTAATGTGGGTAGCATTTGCCTTATAGGATCATTAAAACTCCACCAGCCTTCTAGCACGCCCCAGGCCATATTAGCCCATATAGGTAAAGTAACATGTTCAACGATGAAAAGCATCCCGTTTGGCTGCAGTAGTTTTTTTAAATTGGTCAATGTACTTATTAAATCTGGTACTGCATGTATAACATTAAGTGCTAAAATTACATCAAAGCTTTCCAGCTGGAAACCCTGATCTAATGGATCTTTTGAAATGTCATATTGTTTAAAATCCATGAAGCTTATCTGTGCTTCTTTAGCACGTTCTTTTGCTTTTACAATAAAGAAACGACTAATATCTGTAAAAAGATACTCTATTTTTTCCGCAGCAAGCCTGGGTAAAATTTTCCAAGTTATTTGCCCTACCCCTCCACCAATTTCAAGTATGGAAATTTTTTTTCCTTTAGATAACGTTTTTAGCAAAGCCTCTAGTACTCGGCATTGATAATGAATACGATAAATCTTCTCAACCTGCTTGACAACAGGCTGAAGAAAATTAATGTCTGCTGATGGATAAACCACAGATACACCTGATGCTTCACCACTTAATACCGATGAATAGCTAACCGCACAATGTGTAACAAGATTTAAAAGATCAATAAACTCAGGAAATCCCTTTTGTAATGCTTCTTTTTTTTGTAATATTTCCTCCTCAAGGTAATGATGTTCATTAAAAAACTTTACATAATTATCTTCAATAATTACTTCTTGTTCCTGCTGCAAAATGCTAAGCATATAATCTAAAAATTTTATATACTTTTTATTAATATTTAATGATGCACTTAACTGGTCTTTATGATAAGAATTTCCTAATCGAATATTAGCGTTTTTAAAATAGCGTAGGATGTATAGGATAGATAAGTTATTAAGCTTTTTTTCAAAATCTAAATAGCGAATAAAAAATATTTTTGAAGACATATTAGTTTGTAGTGTCCAAAATTTTAAAAAAGTCATTCTTTTTCAAGAGAGCTCAAAATTACTTCATATGAATTAACAATATCGCCAATATATGGATTGTTTATTAATGATAAATGATCGCTTGGAGTCTGAATAATATATAATTCATCTAAAACCTTATCTTGCCAGTAATTATAGGGGTCATTAACATCTTTAAACTCCTGATCAACCTTTAAGGCTTTAACCAAAATAACCTTTACAGAAGTTGGGCGTGGAGAATATCTTACTAAAATATCTTTTCTATTATAAAACCGCTCAAGCAATAAAGCTTTTTTGCTTTCATCATATGCACCAAAACTATGATCGCACACCCATTTGAAATAATCATTACTCCATAATTCATTATATTTTGCCCAAGTATCTAATAACATAACATGGGATACTTGTTCTCCAGCATTAATTAACTGATGTGCCATTTCAAAAGCTACGGCACCACCAAAAGACCAACCTATAATAGTATATGGCCCCTTAGGTTGTGCCGCTTTTATTTGCTCTATATAACATGCCGCCATTTCTTCAATTGTATTAAAGAAGCGATAAGTATCATTAAAAATTTGATTTTCAACACTATAAATGGTTCTCTTAGTATTAAGTTCTGCAATAAAGTGTTGGTAATGGAACACTCCGCCATTACCAGGGTGAATTAAGAAAATAGGGGGGTATTCATCTTTACCATTTTGTAAGCGAATAAGGTGATTAAAAGTGCGATAAGGCAATGAGGAATTTAATATTTTATCAATAGTAGATTGTATAGTTGGAGCAGCATAAATATCATCAATTGTTATTTTGCAATTAAACTCTTTTTCAATGCGGGAAAGAATATTAATTGCCACCAATGAATCCCCACCAAGCTTATCAAAATTATCATTTAGTTTTATATCTTCATATCCTAGAGCGCTACAGAAAATACTTAAAATAGCTTCTTGAAGTTCTGTATTTTTGAACAAAGTATTTCTTTGTTCAATTTTCTTTTCTGCGAAAACATTAGGTGAATTATTGGGCAAGCTTACATTGGAATGCCAATAACGTTTTCTTTGAAAAGGATAAGTTGGTAAATGAAGCTTTTGGGGCTGTTGGCCTAGATAAAACAGCGACCAGTCCACAGGTTTTGAATTGATCCACAGATCTAAAGATATTCTCATCTTCTCTGATAACAAACTATTATCACCAATAATAATTTGCCTTACCAAATCAATAGGCTGTAAAAGTAGTTCCTTTATATTTTTGGAGTCTTCCACAATATAGGCAATTTTATAATTAAAATCTCCACGGGCACATTGCAAGGTATAGCATAACGAAGTTAGAAATTCATCATTAATATTTTCTTCTGACATTCCTGCAATCAGATGAGAAAGATTAATGCGTTGCTGTTCAAGCGCTTCTTTACTATTGGCAGACAGGATTACAATATTAGGCAATAAAACAGTTTTATTTTTAGACTTTAATGTTGGGGCTTCTTGAATAATAAGGTGTGCATTAGTTCCGCCAACACCAAAAGAACTGACAGCTGCGCAAATATCTGCGTTTAATTGATCTATTTTTCTTTTACTTGTGCTAATGTAAAAAGGACTCTTTGAATCATTTGTTAAGATTGGATCATGACAATTAATTTGTGGTGGAATCGTTTTATGTTTTAAAACCATTATTGCTTTTAGTAAGCCCAAAGCACCAGCTGCTGCATCGGTGTGTCCAAAGTTAGCTTTAATAGAGCCAATATTGCAAAAAGCTTTTTTGTTTGTAAACTCTTCATATGCTTCTTCTAGGGCTCGCAATTCAATGGCATCACCCATTTTAGTTCCAGTACCATGAGCTTCAATATAAACAATATGCTCCGGGTTAACTTTCGCCTTTTTTATTGCTTTAGTAATGCATTTTTTTTGCCCTATTATACTTGGCGCAGAAAAACTAACCTTATCTTGCCCATCATTATTAATACCATATCCTTTAATGACTGCGTGGATGGTATCTTTATCTTGCAATGCTTTAGAAAGTTTTTTTAATACAAAAATAACAGCGCCTGAACCAAGAACTGTACCAGAAGCTTTTTTATCAAAGGGGGAACATATGCCGTGCTTAGAAAAAATTCCTCCTTCTTCGTATATATAACCGAGATTTTCTGGAAGAATTAAAGTTGCCCCTCCTGCCAACATAATATCTGCCTCATTTAAAACTAAACTTTGGCAAGCTTGTATCACATTAACTAAGCCAGAAGAGCATGCTGTATTTACATTGATCGCGGGACCTGTCAAATTAAGTTTATAAGCAATTTTTGTTGCCAGATAATCTTTTTGGCTAAAAATTTCTTTGCTGGTTAATGATAACGTTTCTAATTCTGCATTTTGTGAGTAATGATTAGTGCCAATGCCGCAAGCTATCCCAATATCTCCATTAAATTTATTAGGTACATAACCAGAAGTTTCTAGCGCTTCCCAGGATAACTCCATCAAAATTCTTTGCTGAGGGTCTGTTAATCTTGCATCGACAGGAAAAATATCAAAAAAGTCAGAGTCAAATAAAGCTATATCTTCTACGAAGGAACAAGATGGCACATAATTAATGTTATTAGTTTTTGAAAGTAAGACACCATTTGATTTTAACTCATCTTTCGTAAATGTTTTAATAAAGTTTTTTCCCTGCAACAAATCATCCCAAAAATTATTCTTATCTGTTGATGGTAATTTAAACGCATAACCAATGATTGCTATGTCATTAGGCTCTGATTTCTGCATAAACGCCCCTGATGGTTTTGAAACTTGCGAAGCAGCTTTATCAAACGCAGCTGCCAATAAACGAATCGTTGGATATTTAAAAAGATCTGTTATTTGCAACCCAGGTAACATAGATTCTATTTTTTCAAAAACGGTCATCAACAATAAGGAAGAACCGCCTACTTCAAAGAAGTTATCATCTAGACCTAAATTGTTTTTATTTAAAACAGCACACCAAACCTGATATATTTTTTCTTCTAAAACAGCGAAATTTTCCTGCGTATTATAATTTTGGCTTATGAAACCCTTATGTGTTAGCAAATTTTTTTTATCAAGCTTACCATTAACTGTGCGTGGTATTTCAGGAATAATGGAATATTCTGCGGGGAGCATGTAACTTGGTAATTGAGATTTTAAGAAACCTTGTAAGGCAGAATAAAAATCTTTTTCATTATTCCATCTAAATCGATAATTTAATTTTAATTCTTCAGAGGCAAAATTATTTTTTCCTTTAATAGCAAAAACCATTAAAAGACCAGTTTTGTGCAATTCTGGATTTTGTACAATTTCAATTGAAAATCCCTCTCTCTTTAATATTGTCAAAACACTCTGTAAATTGCTAGCAATATCATGTACTTCCATCGCTATTTGCTTGACTAAAGGCCAGTGCTTTTGCTGAATACCCTCCAAAACCTGAAGTTCACTTTTTTCTGCATCAATCTTTAAAAGATCAATTCTTTGAATTGCATATTGCTCAATAATATCGGAAATGGTTGTTAATTGGCATCGATGAATTTTCTTTTCTAATTGATTTTCAATAAGAGCATTAACGGTTGATTTATGAACAGAATCGCGATATTTATTACCAAGGTAGGCAGCCATTACTGTTTTTTCTTCTTGCGCATCACTATGTATCGACGATAACACGGATGCTTTTGGATAATAAGTAATTTCAGTTTCTTGATGTTTGTTATAAACACCAAGGTTAAAAGTAACTATATTTTTTAGATCATAAATCTCGCAATTTATTTTTAATAACTCAAAAATCTCTGGGATAGGTTCAAAAGCAAATAGTTCGACATCCTTTTTTGACATGGCTACTTTAAGAGAAAACATACCTATATTGGCACCAATATCAAAGACGACATCTCCTTCATTAATGCTTATGCCGTTCTTAATATATTCTTCATTTAAAAAAAGTTCTTGGTATAACGTCTCTGTCTCGAAAAGATTTGAATGCGCAACAGTTAATTTATTTGGCAAGCAGTGAAATCTTATATGAGGGTTTTCGTTTTTTATCTGAGCAATTTTAAGTAAGGGGTAAGCATTTTCCAAGTCTGGAACAATAAACGCGCAGATTTTTTTCTCAGCAGCCTTTATTCCTTTAATTATTACCGCTGAGCTTTGTGCCCCCTCAAAGCAATTGATAGTGTTTGCAATATCTTTTAATTCAAACCTATGGCCTCTAAGCTTAATTTGATCATCTACGCGGCCATAAAATTCTATTTCTCCATTTTCTAACAGACGTCCAAAATCACCAGATTTATAAAGCATTAAATTACTATTAGGAATAGATTTAAATCTCTCTTGAGTTAATGCTTCATTTTTATGATAACCTTGAGCAACACCATAACCCGCAAGGTAAATTTCACCAATAGCACCTAAAGGCTTGGGGTGCATATTTTCATCCATAATTAAGACCGCGGTATTTTGTATAGGATAACCTACATTATTAATTGTGCTATCAAGTTTTGTTAAATCTATTTTCTTTAAGGTGGAATATACCGTAACTTCGGTAATTCCATACATATCAAAAAATTCAATATCTCCCTCAACAAAAGAAATAAATTTCTTAATAATATTTAGGTTCAGCGGCTCTCCCACAAAAGTAATTAATCGGAGTTCTGGAATATATTTTTTGCCAAAATACATCATAGCATCACACAGATGCTCAAACGCTGAAGGTGTTTGATTTAAAGTGGTAATCTTATTTTCTAATAAAAAATAGCTAAACGCTTCGGGTGACTTGATAGCTTGTTCAGTTGGCACAAATAATTCACAACCACTTAATAATGCAGACCAAATTTCCCATTGACCAATATCAAAGCCAAAAGAGTGAAACAAAACCATTTTATCTTTTTCTGAAAACTTATAAGCTTGCTGCAAAGCGGTTAATACATTATAAAATCCTGCGTGACTTACCATCACCCCTTTCGGAGCCCCAGTTGTTCCCGAAGTATATAAAATATAAAGTGTAGTATATGGGTCAATAAAAGCAGGAAGAGTAATCTGCGGGCTAGATGGTGTTTGAGCTAATTGATTATAACTAAAGGTTGTTGCAAATTGAGAGAACCGTTGCAATAAATATTCGTGAGAGATAATTGCATTAAGCTGAGAATTCTTTACAATTGAATCTAAATAATCATCTGGATGAGAAATATCCAAAGCAACATAAGTTATCCCCACCTTCGCCAAAGCTAACGTTACAATAATTAACGGATTCTCTCTTTTTAAGCTTATTCCTATAATATCGCCAGTTTTATATCCTGCTGCCATCAAGTTAAAGGCAATATTATTTGATAGTCTATTTAATTCTTCGTAAGTTAAAGAATGATGTTCATCTATTATTGCAATTTTATTAGGTGTCTTAACAAGTTGTTGCTGAAATAATGATGCTAAATCCGAAGGTGTAAATTTAGGATCCATTAAGAAAGGTATTTTTTTGACATTTTCATCACTGCATAAACTAATTCGGCTTAACGGAGAATCTAATATATCTTCAATATTCTCTAATAAATATTTAAATGCATCAACAATCCCATTAATTAAATCTGCAGAATAATGACTAGCAAAATAAATGCCACCATCCATATGCTGCGAACTCTCTGTAAGTTCAAAAACAAGGTTAAATCTTGCAAAATCATAACCCTTATAAAATCTTGTAACCTCTGCACCAGTAAGACTTAATTCTGCCTCATTTTGAAACGCAAATAAAATCCTTGGACCCTTCATGTCTTGTAATGAAAGAAGTTTTTGAGTGTTTTTCATGATCACCGAAAAAGGAATATCCTGATTCAGTTGGGCATCTAAAACCGTTTTGGATACTTCTTGAATAAATTGTTTGAAAGAGGTATCTTTTTCAAAAACAACTCTAATTGGAATTAAGTTTGTAAAATAACCGATACTATTATCAAATAGCCCAAATGGCCTATTCCAAAAAGGACAACCAATTAAAATATCCTCAGAATTGAGGTATTTTGAGATTACTAAATTAAATAGCGCTAACGTGATATTAAATAAAGTTGTTTTTTCTTTCGCGGCAAGGGTCTTTAAAGTATAAAACTTATCTGACTCGATAGAAAAACGTTCAAAAGAACCTTTGAAGAGATCGTCAGATTGAGCCTCTATGTCTGGTTTAATTTCTGCATAACTTGACCCTAACAGCTTCTCTTTCCAATAGAGAAGTTGATTGCTTGCTCGAGACGAGTCTAGCCACTCACGCTGTAACTGGCAAAAATGCAGATAATCATTTTCGTCTTGGTAATCTGCAATTGCTATATCTTGGTTAGATAATACTTTATTGTAAATGGTAGATAGCTGTTCAAGAAATATTATTTCAGACCAACCATCAAAGATAATATGATGGACGTTAAAAAATAAAACATGTCTGTCTGGGCGATTACTAATCACTATAACTTTAATTAGGGCATCTTTAGATAGATCGAAATATGTTTTTTCTTGTTTTTTACAGAATGCTAAGATGGCATCATCAGTTGCGCCGAACATGTCTATAAAATTTATACTAAAACGTGAAGCATCCTGTAATTTAATATATAACTGATCGTCTTCTTCTAGAAGGTTTGCATTCAATAAAGGATGGGCCTTTAAAAGAATGGTTAAGGTTTGAGCCAGGCAATTTTGGTCAAGATGACCTTTGACCAAAAAAGCTGATGGCATGTTATAACCGTATAAAGGGGTAACTTTATTAAAAGTGAAAAGCGCTTGTTGATTCACTGAAGCTAATATTTTATTTCCAACATCTAGTGATGATGGCTTGGATAAAGAATCTTCCTGTTTTGCTTTTTGTAGAGTAATAGTAATTTTTTCTAATGTGTCATCCTTGTAAATATCTTTAATACCAATTTGCACACTAAATTCTTTATTAACTGCAGCAGCAAAGCGAACAACATTTAAAGAGCTTGCTCCAATAGAAAAAATGCTTGTTTCGGGTGTTAAAGGTTCATAGCCAAATACATCGCGCCATATTCTTTTTAATTTTTCTTGAACATTCTTATAATTTTTTAAGTTGTCACTTGCCAAACCCGCTTTATTTATTTTTGTGCTTTGCTGGATTTGCAGTTGAGAGATTTTCAATAAGGCTTGATTGCTAATTAGTCTTCTTGAAGATTCAGGCAGGGGTTTGATGCTCTCTTCTTCGGAGGGGCCACTTTCTATTAATTTAAATTGCAAATTTTTTGCTAAATTTATTGATACATGATAAAGGTTTTCGTCCTCTTCCAGCATGCTTTTTCCAGAAATAGTATCAAGAAATTTTTTTGCTGGAATATTTCTTTCGCTTTCTTTAAATAAAAAATAGATTTCTGAATAGCCTTCTTCTTTTGAAGCAATTTGCATTGCAAGTTTTTTAACAACTTTGTGTTCAATGCCTTTATTAAGAGACCGGCAACTAAGGAAGAAGTTGTCAACAACGTATTTCTTGGGCTTTTTTATAACAGAGATAAATCCTATTACACCATAATCACCAAATTTATCTTTAGCGCTTATAACAAAAGCTTGCTGATGATGCAGTAGGCAAGCATGTAGGTCATTTTCTGACAGTTTTTTGTTTGTGCAATTGAATTGGCTGGTGCGGTAGCTTAATTCAGATATCCTAGAAATGAATGATGACTCAAGTGGAATTAGTTCAACTTGTAGATCAAGTGTTAGCAAAAAATCGCTATAAGCTTTATATTGTTCTTGTTCACGCAAGCGCTTGGCATTTTCTTTATAAAATTTTGTTCTGAACGTAGACTCTGTTGATTCCGGATAATCAAATGCCCATAGTTTATTTATTTGCTCTATTGATTCTTCTGTATCAGCAAAAAGTATTGTTAAGACCTCTGGTAATAGCGCTGAAATATGACTACATTCTTCGTGGCGATCATCAATAAAGATAAAAGTATCTAATGATAAATTTAATCTTTTTGCTAACCGGCAGAGGTTTTCTGATTTTTCATTCCAGTTTATTTCCCAATCAGCAATATTTTGCCTGCGGATAAGCATATCAGGATGGTGATCAATAACATTGAAAACATCGGCTTCAATATTTTTACTAGCAATGCAAATTAAAAATCCCTTTTTTTCTTGTTCAAGCAAGAAAGTTTGTAACTGTAAATGCTGTGGCAATATTTCTATTTCGTTTAATGTTTGCTCAGCACATGCTCCACGCCATAATGTATTGTCTGCATCAACAACGATAATTTTAAATGGAGGATCTATTGTGCGACGAATTTCCCGCAATATTTGATAGGCTGCCTGTTCTTCATAAAAAGAAGTAAAAGGAATGCTTGCTAGGCTCAACAAATGACTATCAAAGATATCTGCCGTGGGTAAATTAAAAGTGTTCATTTTAATAAAAGTAGAAGAAGGAAGCTTTCCTAGTTTCTCTTGCGCAATACATTGGATAGAGCTAGAAATTTCAGTTGCTGAAGGCATCCAGGCAATAAAAAAATGTGCGTTAATATAACTTGCAGCAGCTGTTATAGCTTTTGCTAAACCGCTAATAAATTCTTTGGAAGAGTTTTCTTCTATAAAAAAAGGAGATAAAAATATTAATATTCCATTAACTGGCAAAGTATATAAAAAACTTTCTGGGTTTAAAAGCTCTTGAATAACATCTGAATTAAGTGACGAAGTTATAGAAATATCTATAGCAGTTGTTTGGAATAAATTATTTAAAATTTTTACCTGTTCTAAAATGTTATAGTTACCCAGCGCCACCGCTCTAAAGTTTTTGACTCCGTGCTGCTTTTTGTCCGTTATCTGTTGCATGGATTTTCCACTTAATCAAAAAGATTTGTGTAATAGGTCTTTTTTGCCAACTATTTTAATAGCAATAATTAGCGCTAATATCGTGAAAATAGCTGGACAAATAGTACTTGCTTTATAATGTGCCGCTGCTACTGTGCCTATTAATATTGACCCAATAATTCCCCCAAAGGACCAAAGTAATTGAGCAACACCAAAAATTAGTCCCTGCTCAGTATTATCAACAGCTTGAGAGAATAAATTATTGCTATGTATCCAACAAAGTGGTCCCGCTATACCAAAGAGGATAAAGCATATTGTAATCATCGTAATAGAAGCGCTAAATGGCAATATAAAAAAAGCAATTGTCATTAATAGAATGCTAACTAAAAAAATAGTGGCTGAACTGAAATATTGAGAAATATTTTTGTTTAGCCATGAAGATGTTATAGCAGCAGTAATACCAAAAAACATTAAACAGTTTGCGATATTTGCTCCGGACATATGAAGTTTTTTGACGGCAAAAATTGGGGCGGCTAAATAAAAACTTTCAGAGCCAATTTGAAAGAAGATAGCCATTAAAATAAGCTGGCGTAATAATGAGGATCGGAAAAACGCTTTATATGCATTTTGAAAACCGGTAAATAAGTGTATTTTGTTTTTTTGGCGAAATGGTTTATCTTGGGGCAATAACTTTATTATTAAAACCACACTTAATAGATATAGAACACCCATAAAGTAAAAAGGTATCGCATAAGGTTGGTAAGAAGACGTGTCAAAATGTATACCTGTAAGATATCCACCAATTATTGGGGTAAGTGTGGCACCTATAGACTGCCCAAGCGTTATATAACCCATGTTTTTAGGGCGTTCATTCACGTTGCTATAATCAGCGGTTAAAGCAAAAATAACAGCAATAGTTCCAGAAGATAAGCCAATTAAGAACCGGCTAATAAATACCATCAAAATTGAACCAATTGTTAAGCTGATACCTGATAGAACACAACCTATTATTGACAAACAAAGAGAAAAAATTAATATTTTTTTTCTGCCATATTGATCTGATAATTCGCCAAATATTGGTCCGCCAAATAATTGCGCTAGTCCATAGCATGCGATTACAAAACCAAGCAGAATGGAGCGCATTTCATAAGAATAAGAATGTAAAAAATTTGACTGTATGAATAATGGGGTATAGATAGGCATTGGCATAAAAAAATTGCCAATATCAAGAAAAACAACTAACATTAGGGTTAATAGCAGGGATTTTTCTAATTTAATCATAACTCTTATATCAATATTACACGAAAAAGAATTATACTATTTTTTATGCCAAAATATTTCCTATTTTCTGCGAGAACAAAAATAACTATAAATTATCAACAAAATAAAAATCACTGCTTGCTTTAAAACTGCTGTAAGAAATGCTCGACTACACTATAAGCCTTTTCCGGAGCATCTTTATAAGCCGGGGCACCAATATTTTCAAATATAGCCATTTCCGCTAACGGTTGTTTTATTCGCTCAAACATTTCTTCTGCGCGCTTAACAAGATGTAATGGAGTTTCTGTGCTTACCATTAATAACGTTGGACATCGTATTTTATGCAGGTCGCCAAGATAATTAAATTTTAGCATTTGCTGTTGACAGTAATGCAGAAAAACTTCGGGGTGCGAAACGCAGCGTCGCATTTCTACAGGTGTATAAGCATTTTTTGCATAGTAACGAACACATTTTTCAAGATATTCTTTAGATGATTCTGCCGTTGGATGCGTGAAGTAGTTACGTGCAACTTCTGCGATTTCTCTGCCCGCTAAACTTTCAAATTTGGCGCATAAATCATCTAAAACCATTCGGGCTTCTGTGTGACAAAAAATTAGTCCACCCGGTTGATCTGCATGGTGAGCAATATATTCACACATGACATGGCCACCCATCGAGACACCAGCAATAATAGGCTTTTCAATTTCTAAGGTTTCACAAAATTGATAAAGATCCTCGGCCCAATATTGCAAACTCCATTCTTCCTTATTTTTACCCCCACTTCTACCGCAGCCACGCTGATCTAAAAAAATAACTTGCGCAATATCTGAAAATTTAGACCAAAATTCCACGTATAATGTATGATCAACTGCACCATGAGCCCCATGTAATACGATCAAAGTGGGTTTTTCTATTACTCGATCAGCTAAAACTTTTAGTTTTGAACCATAAACATCAAAAAATAATTTACAGCCATTAATTTTAATACGCATAAAACTTCCTATTTTTAAATAGGGTGATTCATAGTTAACCACAAGCGCATTAATGCAGTGACAGCTTCAGGTTGCTCCATGCAAGCCATGTGGCCACAATTTTCGATAATGGTTAATGCAGAATTTTTAATATGTTTATGCATTAATTCATGATCAGTAAGTCCGCAAGCAAGATCTTCCCGGCCAGCAATAATTAATGTGGGAGCCTTAATCTTAGGTAGGTATTCAAAAACAGATTTATGATTAAGCATGGCTTCCATTTGTCGAATATAAATATCTGCGGATAAGCGTTTTTTCATTCGCTGATGCCTCTCAACTAACTCTTGGTCTGCAAGCTTATCTTTATGCAACACAATAGGCAGAATTTCTTCATCAAGAATTTGAGGTAGTTCCCCATTCTTCATACGAACCACCCAGGATGCCATGCCTTCCCAGAATTCAGGCGTTTGATTGGTAAAAGTTTGCATTAAAAATAATGTTTCGAGACGCTCAGGTGCCTTTGCGGCTAATGCTTGCCCAACCCAACCACCTTGAGAATGCCCAGCAAATGAAAATTTCTCAGGTGCTTTTTCTAAAATCGTATCAACCATTTGTTCTAAGGATGTTTCCTTGTCAAGCATAATAACTCTAATACTTGCAATATCGCTAAGATGTTCAATCTGATATTGCCAAAATTCTTCGTCACAGCCAAGTACCAGGAACTAAAATTAAGTTTTTCATTTGTTTTACCTTGAAAATAGGTTTGAGCTAGTTAAATTATACAGAAAAAATTCCTTATTTTTTGGAAAAGTATCAGTTATTTTAAAAATAATGCCTACTTTCTGTTAAAACCCCCTTGTGTAGCTTACCTAATAACCAGCATACTTACTGAAAGTAAAATACTTTTGTAGAAATTTTTTATGAAAAATATCCTTTGCTACGGCGATTCCAACACTTGGGGATATATTCCTGGTACATTCGAATTAGAAGGTATGTATCATGAGCGTTATTCCTATGAGTTGCGTTGGACAGGAAGATTACAAAAATTACTGGGTAATAATTACCGTATTATTGATGAAGGTTTAAATGGACGCACTACGGATATAGATGATAACCCAAATATTCCAGGCACTAGCGGTGAAACTTATTTACTGCCCTGCTTAAATTCTCATGTGCCCTTAGATTTAGTTATTCTCATGTTAGGATGCAATGATTTAAAAAGTTTTTATCATCGATCAGCTCAAGACATTGCTGCTGCATTAGGAAAATTGATTCGAACGATTCAATCTATAAAGCTAGGCAAAGACATGCGTTCGCCTCCCGAGGTGTTGCTTTTAGGATATCCTACTATTACTCGAGAAGATGGTTTTGATCATTTTGGTATTGAAGGCCTGTTTAAAGATGGTATAAAAAAATCCGAACAATTTGATTGTTATTTTTCAAAAGTTGCAGCACAGTATGGTTGCCATTATCTAAATATTGCGCCACATGTGAAATTAAGCAAAATTGACGGGATTCATCTAGATGCAGAAGGACATAAAACACTAGCTAATTTATTGGCAAAAGAAATTAAAAAAATTTATTCAGGCAATGAAGATGCATATTGATTCCTTGGATCACCTCGTATTAACGGTTAGAGATTTAGAAAAAACGATTAATTTTTAGACGCATATCTTAGGCATGCAGTTAGTTAAATTTGGTAAAGATCAACAGCGCTATGCGCTTTCTTTTGGAAATCAAAAAATCAATCTTCATGTGTATGGCCACGAGTTTGAGCCAAAAGCGTACTTACCTACCCCTGGTTCTGCTGATTTATGCTTTTTAACAAGCGTTCCACTCACAGAAGTAAGTGCACATTTACAAATAAATAACATTCAAATTGAAGAAGGTCCCGTGCAACGCACAGGCGCGCAAGGAAGCCTTCTTTCTATTTACATCCGTGATCCTGATAGCAATTTAATTGAAATTGCCAATCAACAAAAATCCTGTGTAATTCCTGTGTAATTGTGCCAGAAAAAGCATAGAAAATGCAGGTATTTTTAAGAAAAGAGCAGAACATTGGGGAACACTAAAATACAATATAATCAATAAGTTTGGGGGAATATAGAAGTTTATAGACGTCCTTGTCTGAAAACTGAAAATCCTTGTGTCGCTGGTTCGATTCCAGCTCTGGCCACCATTAAAATCATATAGTTAGCTTTGTAAATTGAAATTACGGATAAGCGCGTGTCGAATATGTGTCGAAGGTTGAATTGTATTTCCATCTTTTAAGGGGTCTTTCCCAAATATAGGGGCACCGTTTTAAGAACATATTATTCTGACTCGCAATCTATAATTTTCAAAATTCCAAAATCCATAAGCACTCCGTTGAATCAAGTAATTTGGTAAACTTAATCCAGGTTCTTTTGAGAGTCACTTATGCAAGCCTTATTTAAAACCATTGCTCTTTGCTCAGGAATAATATTTCTTCAAAACTCTTTTGCAAATATAGGGGTGACAAGTTTTCCAATGTCATCTTTTGAACAAACAAATCCAGTATTAGCCGGAATGATACGAGCACAAGAAATGAATCAGTATATGCTACCATCTAAAATCATGATTTTTGGTGGCAATAACCATAACGTTTATCTAGGGTGCTTTAATTGTTCTAACATTGCACCAGACTCCATATTCAATCAGGTAAGTCCTTATGGGAGCTCGATTAGCCAACAAAGTATTTATAATACTATAGGTCCATATGGATCAGAAGTTTCTGATTTAAGTGCATGCAGTGAATTAGCTCAACACCCCCCTATTATTGTTGATAATAGGGGTAATTTTTATGGGTCGTTAACACTAAATAATATTCTGCCAACCGCAATAAAATCACCACAAATTATAGAATGGCTTGAAAGAAACGTATGTACATAAAAATCTAAAGTTTATAAAAAATAACTGCTTGCCCCTCTTTTTAGTTTTGAAATTAACTTTAATACATTTCTAATTTCTGCTGATCGACCACCATGTTTATAAGCATTCATTTTGCTAATTGCTTTACCAGCAGGAGTTTTAACCCCTGCTGTTTTCCATGGTTTCCAATTTTGAATTAATTCTGCTTGGTGTTGTCGCTCTTCCAAAGTCCATTGTCTCATGTGATTTTTTCTCCAAAGATAATAATTCGTTTGCACATTTTTCAGATTTTTTTGCTTCAGGCGGATTATTTACCTGCTGATTAATGGCATTATTTTGCTGCTTAATAAAAGTTGTTGGACTAGGATTTTTAAGCTGATGCAAAGCAAGAATTGTTTTTCTGCAAGCATTATTGGCTTTAATTGCTACTTCATTATAAGCTTGCAACAGTGAAATATTCGCTGATTGCCCAATACGTTCAGCCGCATAATGGAAAATGCCCTGTAGAGCTTGTGCTTGACTAAGCAGCATGCTCTCCAATACTTGCATATTATTTTCTTCTATGACTTCACCTGCCTGCTTATAAAGCTGGTCATATAAGGTTTGTTGATCCACCCCTTCTTGCTTCAGTAACTGATTAAGTGTGAGATAGCTTCTACAGGTTGGAATGGTTTGCGCTTGTGCTTTAGTTACCGCAAGCTCTTCAGCTTTTTCCTCTTTCTTTCTTTTTACCATAATCTATTTTCTCTTATTTGTTAGTTGATAAGAAATAATTCTTTAACCCAAGTCTTCAATGTCTTGAAGTCTTGTATCAAGTTAAAAAATTAAGACATCAAGACTTGCAAGACATCACTTGTAAAATTATTCTCGTTGTTTAATCTCCCAGAATATATAACTACCCCTTTTGCCCAGACAACGACACTCGATATCCATTTGTCTTAATGCTGGAGCTGCTCGACGCAAAGCATCTGCAAAACCTTTTGGTGATCGAGGCCATGCGTCAGTATTGATAGGTTTTTTATTTGATACTTGTTCATACAAAGACTTAATAGGCAAAATAGTGGAGCGTCTTTCACAAGAATCAAACCACTCAATTACTGCAGAGGCAACTGGACTAGCATCAATTGTTCGCGCAATAGATTCCTGCCGACTTGCAGAAAACAGATTTAAAAAATCACCTCCTGGCTTACCTAAAGCTTCGGCAATAGCCATACCAAGCCTAACAAACTCAGCTAGTCTTGGACGATCGCTTGGGGGCAACTGAATAGAAGGAAGCATAAGAAGCGCTTTAGCAAAAATATCTAGTAACGCTCCTAGGAATTTAGGTAGTTCAGTTTCATAAATTGCCCATAGTTCAGTTACTTCCATTCTTTGATTAATAACTGGCGTCTCGATAGAAATAGTGCGATCAATTAAATCCTGGGCTGTTATTGCTGCAGCAATACCATTAAGGACTACTGGACGCTTCACATTAATCACTGATTCATCGGCATCGCTATATAGTTTTCTTTTCGCGTACCCACCACCTGTTGCGAGCACACACAAGGCATCTTGCATAGGCGCAGACAAGTGACTAATATTCTCATAGCTTACGAGCCAATTAATACCCGCACTTACAAATATATCTTCAGTCGTTTTTGGCGCTGCTCGCAAATCACAAGCATTTGGATCAATTAACCGCCGCAGCATTTTTTGGGTAGTGCTTTTGGCGCTACCTTGTTCTCCTATGAGTTCTAAAACTGGGTAAGGAGTATCTAACCTTAAGCATTCAATTAGCCAAGCGATAACTAAAAGCCTGTCAGATTCTGGAATATTAATAATTTCCCAAAACTTCGATAAGCTACCGTCACGAATTGGTTCAGGTAGTGGGCGTAGAGTTTCTGGCCGTAAAAAACGTACTGATGGATTATTAACAACTTCCCAACTACCAGAAGCGATTTTGATGACGCTGCTTTGCCCTGGTTCAGCTAGGTCTAGAAAGTAAAAATCTTCGTATTGTGCAACACGAATATATACATCATGGCATTTGCCTTTATGTCTAGCTAATCCACTCAGGGTACTTAATGCTTCCCGTAAAGATTGATCTCGCGGAGAATTTCCTGTTGACTCATAGTAGTTTGCTACTAGCCAATCTTTAAATTGTCGCCCATCTAAACGACGTGTTTCATGCGTAGACAAATCTTGCGCATAAACTTCTGAGTTTTGATCGTGAAATAGTTCCACGCGAGAGATAACAAAATCTACTAATGCTGAAGCCTGGCTTTGTTTTTTGCCTTGCTCTTCTTCAGAAACAGCAGCCGCTTCTTCTGGAGCTAGATCATTTAGCGCTAAGGGATTAACGCAAGGTAAAGCAAGAACATCTTGATTCGTTGCCTCAGGATATATTTTTAACCAATCTACACAATCTCCCCCAGATGGTAAATTAACTTTCTCAATATCAATCCAGCGAACGTCACAATTTAAGGACTGTAGATGTTTGGTGGCTTCTTTTGCATAAAAAAGACCGGCATCATCATTGTCAGGCCATAAAATTACTCTTTGGTTTTTTAATGGTTCCCAATCAGTAGCAGCCGCGCTAGTACTACCACCTGAGGTTGTTGCTATTAGCCCAAGTTTGATTAATGCGTCTGCGCAGAACTCACCTTCTGTAATCCAAACGGTTTGGTCTAGATTTTTATTTAACAAAGATAATTGATATAAAGGTTTGCCATTACCAAACCTAGGCTCTCCAATTTTGAATTTACCGTTCTCTTGGTAAAAAGGTCTAATGTGTTTCTTACCAGTTTCAATGTGTTTTAAGCGGCTTCTCCAATAGATTGGATTGCCATCGAAATCAACATAAATATGTAACGCTTCTGGCTTAAATCCTTCCTCAATTTTTTCTTGTGAAATTTTTCGAGCGAAAGCTTTTGCTTCTTCATTCAAAGATAAGTTACTCATGCTTCCACGCTCCTAATGCAGTAACCGCATCTTTAAAAGTTAATTTATAGCGTTGCATATGAAAAGATATAACGTCCCCACCATGTACTCCACAAGCCATACAACGAAACCCACCAGAATCAAGGCGCAACCTAAGACTAGGATTAGTGTCTTTGTGAAATGGACAGAGTGCACTTTTCCATTCCAACCCTCCAGTTAATTTTAAGCCTTGCTTCTTGTAATATTCGCCAGGCGATGGAAGCAGGTTTCGATCTAGTTGGTTTTTAAAAAACTTTTGTTTAAAATTAGGTTTGAGGTTTTTCAGTGAGCCAATCATTGAGAGTGATTGGCTTTTTTTATGAATATTTTCCATGTTAAATCCCCTGTTTACCACAAAAGACAAATAATCCAATCCTGTGCAACACACCATTGGCATCTGGCTCTCGAGTCCAATGTGTTAATATCTTCCAGCCCTTATTACGTAAGTCTTTAATCCTACCGCTGGGGTGCATAATTCCTAGCGCCCTGGCTTCGAATGTGTTTATTCTCGGCTTAACTTCATTGAAGTAGCTTAATAGTCTTAGACATTGAGTAAAGCGGCTATTGTCATAAGGTCGCTTTTTTCTAATCTTGCTTTTGTTTAACTTTTTAACTGACATCAAGTTTCTTTTAATTGCACACATTATTTTCTCCTCCTTATTGCCTGATGTTCGCTTGTTGAGCCAAGAGCTGGATGTTCATTAAGGAAATCTAAGAGATCTTTTTTGCGGTAGAAAACACGTGAGCCAATTTTGGTAAATGCCGGGCCACCACCAAAAACCCTGGATCGTTCATACCAAGCATCGCTCATCGGCAAAATAACTTTTGCTTCTTTGGTGGGAAATAACGCATCGCCAGGCGTAGCATCAGAATAAAATCTTTCGATAATAGAAAATACAGTAAAACTGCTTTTAGGTGCTTCAAGTGACATAAGATATTCTCCAATTTAGTAAAACAGGAGCATTGAAGCATTAATTTATTAACGGTAAGGCGCCCTCGCGGTGAAAAATAACCTTTAAACATTGTTTTTATATGGTTATTTTAAGATGACGAACAGCGGCGCTTAGCGCTCACCATTATTAATAAGATATTCGAGAAAGGTAGGATCTTTTTTGATTCTCTCAGATAAAGACCGAGCAGTACATTCGCCATACTTTTTAAGCCAAGCGTTAAAAGCCTCTTCTTTTTTTTCTTTCATCATTTCAAATGTTTTCTTAGCCAATTGTGCGCGGGTAAACTTATTCGGATTTTTTTTGCAAATACCTAGAGCTAACTTTAGAGGTATTTCCCATTTTTCTTTCGCACTCTGCGCAATACGTGCACCTGTCTTTTCACCTCCCTTTTGCGCTCCCTCGGTAACTTTTTCTCCAGTTTTTTTGTTTTTATCTCGTTTAGCTTTTTCTTCGATAGCAATCATTATCACCTCCTGATCAACTTCAGTTCCCTCTTTACAAATATCCGATTGCACAGGTGGATTTTTTTTTAAAAGCTCGTCAACTTCGTTTTTGATAAATACTAAATCTTCCTTTGTAATTTCTGTTTTAGCTTTTCTGCTAAGACTTCGCTTAATGTAAAGTTTAGATTCCAAATCTGTTACTTCCAAATCGAAGCATAATTTATATTTGCCCAATTGACTTTTTCCACGAGCCCCTCTTATCTTTTCAATATCTTTTTGGGTTAAGCGCTCCAACTCTCTGTATCGTTTCAAATAGCTTGTGTTACCACAAGCTTCTGAGTTTTCAAATCTATATGTTGGCGGATCATATTTTGTAGAAGTGTCGCTATATGCAACTTTAATATAGCAACCTAATTTTTGCTCAAAGCATTTTTTTAAAAATCCATCTTTAGATAAGCCATTTTTTTGAGCATCAGCCATCACCTCCTCAAACTCAAGAGTTTCTGGGACTTCATTAATATAATTTTGGGTTAATAAAATCACATCTTTTGACTGCTTTATATTTAAAAACTCATCGTCTGTAAGATTTAAGCCAGAAGAAAGACACCTAATTAGTAAAGCTAATCTCTCTGTTAGTAAAGGGGCGTTTCCGCCGCGAAGACCGGGCGCAAGATATTTATCGATACCTTGTCTAAATGTCTCGAACAAATGCAGCCATTGCGTTGGGCCTAAATAATTATCAACATTATTTTCTTTAGCTTTAGCTTGATAATAATTCAAGAGAACTTTATAGTACTCGTTTATCTTTTCAATGATACATTCTACATCTGATAACTTCAGCTGCCGCTTACTAGCAGTGCTATATACAATATTTATTACTTGCTGTAATTCATTGCTGGATAATGATCTGGGTTCATTTGGGGTCATTCCATGAACTTTCATGTGTTGATCAAAAACTGGTAGATTTTCTGCGCAGGTGTCTATAAGCGTCAAAGATTTTTCTTTTGTTTTATTGATAGCTAAATAGAGTTGATTACTGTAACGAATGTACAGATAAGGCGCTTTAGCCCACAATGAACTTAATTTATTTTCTTCTGGCATCTCCAAGGTTACTGCAAACTCGCAGTGCGCAGATAAATCTGTTAAAACTGCTAACTCTTTAATTTTTCCTTCTCGTAATCCATAAAGTAAATCGTGAAGACAGTGAAAAGCCAGGCAAAAAGATAAAAACTCATCAAGTGACCATATGGTTTTGTCAAATGAAGCTTGCAATGCTTGTATCAAAGCAATTTCAAAAATATTAACTTTTGCAGCCAAACTCTCTTGAGCAGTACTTTGTGTACCTTTTTTAGTTAAAGTAATTTCTTTTAGTAGTGTAATGAGTTTTTGTTTATTAAATACCCCATCCATTTTTTGCTCCTTCAAGCATAGCCTGCAAATAAAAATACCAGCACAACTGAGTAAAGGAATCTCAGCTTTCCCACCGCCGCGGTAGTGCTGGCAATCGGTTTTTACATTGCGATAAATTAAAAATTTTTGCTTACCGAAAATATTGCTCTATCCCCATAACACAAGCAACTATGGAGATGTTTTTATCTGGCTTAACGACAGGATAAGTAGAATCACTAGCAATTAAGTCAATATTTCCGTCATGCTTTATATATTTTCTAATATACATTTTGCCCTTGGTACCATCTTTTATCAGGACTAAGCCCCCATTAGTAAAACGTTCTGAAAAATTACAAATAAAAATACAGCCTTTTTGTATTTTCACTCCTTTTATTTCAAAGCATGCGCCATCGTCTATGTTTTCAAACCAAAAACATCGGCAGTTATCTATGAAAGCTTTACAGATAGCGCACTTAGAGTGTGATTTTGTTTTAATCGATTCGCCCCCATTATGAGACGCTCTATTGTATAATGATGATTCCATGATTAGACTCCTTCTAGTTTATATTGTGGGCGGGTATAAAGTGCGCTAACACCTTATACCCACTTTTCTGATAATTAACCGTATCAGAGCGGCTTTAGTGCTTACAATAAGGTAAAGCACCAAATCCTTAAGCGTCATTATTCCTGTATCGACGCTATAAAACTTTTATCTCGCTTTAAATTTCACGCCGCTGCTTCATAAACAAATTTCTTAATGTTTTTATATAGCTTGTCATTGCCATTTTGCAGTTCCCAAATATCAACTGCCTGCTGCATATTAAGCCAGCTTTCTGGGGTAGTATCTAAGAAGTGAGCTAATCGAATTGCCATATCAGCAGTTAAAGGGCGGCGCTCATGAATAATTTCAGAAATAGTGCGACGTGAAACTTTTAGTCTGTCCGCCAGATCTGTTTGGGTGATACCTAGTTCAGGCAAGATGTCTTCGCGTAATATTGCACCAGGGTGAGTAGGTTTTCTTTTATTTGAACGCAAGCTTTGCATAGTCATTAGTGATAATCCTCTAAGTTAACATCGTAAGCATGACCGCCTTCAAACTTAAACGTTAGCCGCCAATTTCCGGAAACTTTCACGCTCCAAGTGCCTTTTCTGTCGCCAGTTAGTTTGTGGAACCCATAACCAGGTAAATTCATATCTTCTTCAACAGTGGCGCTATCTAATCGGTCTAACATGCGGCTAATCCGGTCACATTGCTGAGAATTTAAGCCGCTTTTATCGTTGTTTATGAAGAAGCGGGCTAAGCCTTTATGTTTGAAGTTCTTAATCATGCTTTGATCTCGGTAATTGTATTGTAACTTATAAAGTTACAAATTAAAAGCGCTTGTTTTATTTTGCCTTTGTTAATAATGGGATAATGGGGGTGTTTTTTATGCCAATGCACTTTAGTAAATAATCTGTAATTTCTTGCATCGGCTTACGCAAGCGTTCAACATCGGTAATGATATAGCCGGATGTCACATCGTTCGCCATCTTGTGGTTTAACAATCGTTTTAGAGCATAAGCTGAAATATCTAAGCTCTCTGCCGTAGTAATAAAGGTACGTCGTAAATCATGGACTGTAAATTCAACATTAGATAATTCAGCAACTTTTAGCATGGCTTTGCGGGGCTCAACGATATGGCCCCTGCTACTATTTTCAGCAGGAAAAACAAATTCGCTTTTAGGATTGGCTTGTCTTCGTCGAATAAAAAGATCAAATAAAAAATCTGACATTGGCAATGTGTGAGAATCTCGATTCTTTGTGTCGAGCAAAGTAAAAGATTTTGATTTTAAATCGACATTTTCCCATTTTAGAGAAGCGGCTTCGCTTCGGCGTAAGCCAGTGAATAAAATTAATAGAAAATAATCCTGCCATAGCTCAGCATTTTCAATGGCTCTTTTTTCCGATAGCCGAATTAAGCCTTGATACCAGGCGGCAAGTTCATGGTGCTTAATCACTGTTTGTCTTCGTTCAATACGATACCAGGCTCTGGTATGAGACAGGCGCGCAACAGGGTTTTCAAGAATAATAGCTTTACCACTATCGCTATGATATTCATTCATTGCAAAGTTGAAAATAGCGCGTATTAAACGCATGGCCAAGTTAGCGCGTGCCTGGCTATGATTTTCACCATGTTGAGAATGGCGTTTAACAATCAAATCGCGAGAGATATGCAGTAAAGGTTTGTTTAGCCAATCAGGAACAACTTGCTTTAATACTCTCTGATAATCAATGACGGTGGTGGGTTTTAAAGATTTACGAGCGGCTAAATAATCATTAAATGCCTGCTCTAAAGTAATGGATTTAACTTTTTGTGCTTTCTTTTCGGCAACTGGGTCAATGCCAGTAGCTATTTTTCCTAAAGTTTTTTGAGCTTCTTTTCTTGCCTGTTCTGTTGTAATCGCAGGATATTGGCCAAGAGTGATTCTTTTTAATTGACCATTAATAAGTTTTTCAATGAAAAAAGCTTTAGTGCCACCAGAAGTAACGCGCACACCAAAGCCTTTGAGCTTGTCATCGTAATAGCGCTTTTGTTCAGTGCGGCCAGGTTGTAGCTGTTTTGGTATGGAAAGCTTGTCTACAAACGACTTAGTTATATTCATCCTAATTTTTCCTGTGTCGAACCTGTGTCGAATAATTAAATAAAAATCATTCAAAGTCGGTAAAAAGGATTATAGGCTACAATGCTTGATAAATAAAGGGGTTTAAAAGGCAATCAAAAAGGATAAAAATCAGTAAAAGCTTTACTATTAGAACTGAAAATCCTTGTGTCGACAGTTCGATTCTGTCTCTGGCCACCATTTTTAGAGTCTCTCCTACAATAGGGGGCACTCACCTAAGAACACAAAACTTTAACACGCAACCTGTAGTTTTTAAAATTTCTAAAGCCATAAGTACACCGTTGAATAAGTTTCGTCGTGCGATGAAAGTCTTTATTAATGCCATTGTTTTTCGTAAACCGCCACATTCTGACAATTTCCTCACGCCATTGATAAAGCGTTTTCCCAAGGGTGAGTATGCAAGGCAGCCAAGAGGCTGCGATGATTTTTAATTTTGGGATCGATTTCTTGATACGTTTGCATGCACATTTGTAGCATTAAGCGAATGACATGGAAGCGATCAGCAACGATTTTCGCGTTGGGGAAATAGCGCGTTTAATGAGGGCGCGGTAATTGCTGCTTAAATCAATGCAAATAACTTTTACTTTTTCTCTGCCAGGTAGCGCCTCCAAATAAGCGGCGAGTTCTTTAGGTGAGCGACCTTTCACCTCATCAAAGATTTTATGCTTTCGCAAGTCACACAGGGTCGTGGCATGACCTTGCTTCTTGCTAAAGAAGTGTTCATCAATGCCTAAGACGCTAGGACATGGCCTTGTGTCAATTTCTTTGTAAGCTAAAACGTCATGCTGGTGATACCAGCGCTCAATCGTGGCTTTACCTAATTTAAATTGTTTAGCAAGATCCGCTTGAGAAATGCCCTGGGTATGTTGATGAAAGATTTGGCGGCGCAAATGTTCTGTGGCGCGTTGACGTTTACCAATTCCTGGAAATCGTTGATTAAAATATCGGTAGCAATCGCGGCAATAAAACTTATGAGCTTTAAAACGCAAAATAGTTTGACGGTGACCAATCGACTCATGACGGACTTGACGAATAAATGTAGTTTTCTTGCGAAGATTTTTTCCTTGGCAATAAACACATCGAGGAATTAAACGATATTCCACCTCTAAAAATAAAGGGTTTGTACCACTGGCTTTTTTAATTGTAAAACCAGGTAAATTTAAAATACTATTTATCCGGAGCATTTTTAATCTCCTTTTACTTATCTAGACAATAAGTAAGGTAACTTATTTTCGATTAAAATGCCCCCTGATATGGGGGAAAGCCCGTTTTTGTGCCGCATGGATGATTATGTTAAACTTTTCATCAAAATATCTGCGACACCTGGCTCTTTGCACAACGGAGATTTGCATGATTGGCTCACCACCCGATGATAAAAAAAACATTCAAGAGTTTGATGTTGAAAAGTCACGGCTAGTGTATCAATCTCCAAAGTTGATTATTTTGGATGTCACGTTAACAAAGGGTGGCTCGGACAATGTTCCTGAAAGCAATAATGGTTTGTTATCTTAATATAATGCGTAAAAAAATATTTAATCAGTACATCTGTGGTCTTAAAGTATAGGTTGCTTGAAAAGTCCAAATAAATAGATCAATATTTACCTCATTCAAGGATAGTATATGAAAGCCTCAAGGATCATCCTCGCAATTAGTTTATTACCTTTGATTTGTTCAGCAAACAATATCCTCACGACAGATTTATTGCAAACCTTACCGCTATCAGATGAATCCTCGGATTTTACAGCGACAAAAATGGTTGAGTTTCAACAAGCCGCTGTTAGTAGCGGCACTGACGCATCCAGCATCTCAAAAATAACTCTTGCTTATTTTACCTCGAGCAATTGCACTGGTAGTAAAGCAGGCTCAGGTTTTTATACCACTCCTGATGGTACCTCCTTTCCCATTAGTGTTGGAACGCCTTTTGGGTTAGTTGCATCATCTGCTTGGCAAGTGGGGAATACGAAATTATCCATTGCTGATATGACGACTGTCCAATCTATTGCAGTAACTTTTAAAAGCACCAACAGCAATACACCACAAGCGGCTTTTACAGATGCTAGTTCACACGTGATTAGTTATGCCTGTGTCCCTGTCACTTGTACCGCAGGACCTGCGGGAGAGTGTACATCTGGCAGTGGGACACAAAGCTTTACCTTAAAAACAACAGCTGCTATAGGAGATCCTGCCGATGGCGGTGTGATTGGCTGCCAAAATACAGGTACCTCATTTAATTTATTTAATATTGTTGTTAGCGTCAGCGACAATAGTACTGGCCAAGCATGGGGTGGTTCAGGAACGACAACAAATGCTACCAGTACCACTGATGGCTCTTCTAATACTGCAATGATTTTATCTTGCCTTACAGGGCCAGGGGGAGAGGCCGGATGCCCGCAAAATATTTCAGCGAGTACTTATGCGGCAGGTAATTGTAGTACTTATTCAGCAGCAGGTGGTTTTACGAGTGGATGGTTTTTACCATCTGGCGGAGTAACCAACTCACAACTAAACTGCATTTATAATAATAGAACTGCCATTAATGCCGGCGCTAGTGCTGCGGGCGGTTCAGCCTTCACCTCACGCGCTAATTATTGGAGCTCCACTGAAAGCTCCTCCACCAATGCAGGAGCTATGAGCTTCTTTACTGGAACTTTATCATCCCCTACAAAGAGCAATTCTTTTCGAGTTCGTTGCGCTCAAGCTTTTTAAGCATCGGGCCAGACTCTGAGGTATCGACGGATAGATTTTGCATACGCATCACCTCAATGCCTTAATTATCGGCTCTTCCAGCTCATCTCTTGGGATAGATATCTTTCATTTTACCACTTGGCAAGCAGAAAAAACAAAGATAATACTCGCCTTTTTCCTTCTTTCGCCAAGGCTTTGCTACCTTTTGATTTTTCCTTCACCACATATAAAAAAGTTTTTTGGGTGCTACTTCGGCTTAATAAAACTTCTCCTATACTGGCGATTACCTTGCTTGCTTTGTTCCACAAGGTTTGGCAAGGTTTCCATCGCTCGGCAAATTGCAATTTTTCAAGTTGTTACTCAATATCTTCCTTCTAATCTATCCGTCGATACCTCACTATCTACTAAAAATTCAAGGGCTACTCATGAATTTAGCGTAATTAGGCTAGTGAATTTTTCGGGATTAATGAGCAACGCAACAGATGACATTTTTTTCTGGCTAAATGTAAAATTTTACCATGTACGTTGACGAGTAATGTTTTTAAAAAATATTGTGGTGGGTAATTTTAACGAATATGGATCACTTGTAACATTTTTACAAGAACTATACTTGTTAAGGTCTTTATTGGGTAATTATGAATTGCTGCTGTGCTGTTTTGACAAGGATAATTTTTATGGTAAGTTCTAAATTTTCTTATGGGCTTTTTCTGTATCAAAGATAACCTCAGTCATGCTTTGTTATGCTAAAAGCTAAAGGCTCGGCCCGTTTGTTAAAATTTCCAAGATTTGATACCGATATAATTTACTGAATATATTGTTAAAAATTTTCGTCTGCAAGCGTTATAAAGCATTTATTTCTAATGCACCATTGACCATTAATGTTTAATAAAGTGATGTAATCAATAAATACGATTCCACCAACAACCACTTTTGCTTTTGCTATAGCTGCATTTTCCGTAATATCAAGAGAAACGATTTCTTTTTGGTAAGGATCATTTTTATCTGCAGCAGTTGGCCTTTCAGTCACACGTTGAATAAAATCATTCAATGTCCAATCGACATACTGTCCTTTAAATAAGCCTGTAATGTGAGCCGCTGGATGAAAAGCACGCAAGAGTTTTTCAGTCTCACCTTGATACGCCCCTAAAAAATAATCTTGAATTGTTTGAGTTATTTTTTCTTTTACTATTTGCATATTATTTTCCTAATAGGTTTAAAAAATCATTACTAGAAATACTAGTACCAAAATGAGGCAATACCTCGCTTAACATATGAGTTTTCTGTGCTTGCGTGAAAGCAGCACATGCATCTTCAATTAAAATCACTTCATACCCTAAATCATGAGCTGCACGTAAAGTTGATTCAATGCAAACATGTAGCGCATAGCCCATTAAATAAAGCTTATCTATTTTATGAAACCGCAAATAACAATCTAGGTTTGAGCCTGAAAATGCACTAGCCCCTGTCCTTCCTGTGACAATAAATTCTTGCGTTTTAGGTTTGAAAGGTTCTGGGAAAATTATGCTATCTGTTGTATTTTGAAATGTTTGATGTTTAGAAATTGCTGCTCTTAGGCCAGCCTTTGCTTTCCCAAGCTCTCGATAATCGGCAGAAAAATTTAAGCCTGAGTGAATAATATTTACCTGCCTTTCTCTCGCCGCAGATAAAATTTTTGCAGCGTTTTCTAAAGAAGCAGTAAAGCTGCGAGTATCTTGCATTAAGTGGTGGAGCTTGCCTTGAGGGCTGAGCCATTCATTTTGGAATTCAATAAGTATCAACGTCGAATGTTGAAATATGTTATGATTATTTTGCATAGAATTAGCCAGTTATATAATTATAAAGCTTAAATTGTAAATAAACTACAATTTAGGGAAATATTATTACAACAGATTCTTTCTGTCAAGAGAATTTATGAAAAAGTCTCAACAAATTATTCAAAATCAAACTGAAAACGAAAATATCGTAGACGATAACGCCTTTTTAAATAAGTTAATTGTCGGCATCGGCGAAGTTTCAGAAATTACTGGCATTCCACAAAGACAATTACGTTATTGGCAAGACAAGGGCATTATTAAAACGTATGATAAAAATTGTAGCGTCCGACGTTTTAATTACCCAGAGATTAAAAAAATTATCTTAATTAAAGAACTTCTAGATGAGGGCTATACTTTAGAGACTGCAGCACAAAAAGTAACAAAACGCTTGCAGCTTATTCAAGAGACATTCAGCAAGTTTAAAAAATAAGTTAATCGGTAAAATAGTCCAAACAGGTTTATATGCTAGACATCCTGCTGCGACAAATGCTCTTTTACCGCAAAAGATTTTATACAAAAAGGAAAAACATCATGAAAAAAATTCTTATTATTGGCAGTACCGGTACGATTGGTAAAGCTGTTGTAGCCGCATTTAAAGATCGTCATCAGATTATTACTGCTGGGCAAACGCATGGCGATATTCAAGTTGATATAACCAATAAAGCTTCTATTCAAAAAATGTTTCAACAAGCTGGAAAAGTTGATGCTGTTATTGCAACGACTGGCAGCGTGCATTTTGCACCTTTAACAGAAATGACCGACGATCTTTATGCTATCGGCTTAAATAATAAACTCATGGGCCAAATTAACCTCGTTTTATCTGGGCTCGATTATATGAACGATGGTGGCTCTTTTACCTTAACAAGTGGTATTTTAAATCGTGACCCTATTAAAGAAGGCTCTTCTGCAGCAATGGTTAATGGCGCTTTAGATGGTTTTGTTACATCAGCTGCCATTGAAATGCCAAGAGCAATCCGCATTAATGTCGTTAGCCCAACGGTCTTAACAGAATCAATAGCACATTTTGGCGATTATTTTTCAGGTTTTGAATCTGTTCCTGCTGCACGCGTAGCCCTTGCTTATGTCAAAAGTGTAGAAGGTGCACAAACAGGCCAAATTTATGAAGTTAATTAAAATCTCAGCTTAGCTTTCTTGGCAGCGTTAACTCTTTTACAGTTTTCTCTATACTCGAAAGCTAAGCTTGATTCATTAACCAAAATTAGTTTTTACAAAGATGGCGATGGTGGCCTACGCGTAGATCCATCACTCACCCCAAGCACAGGGCTATTGAGAGGTGATAATGGCATTCTGGCTAAGCCTCGAGGCGATCTTGGAAATACAGAACTACTTGTCACCACAAGTGAAGCAACAGCAAGTGGCTTACTTGGCACTTGCCTTCTTCTGGAGGCCGGCGATTGCTCAGAGCGAGCAGAAAAAACAGGCGAATCTATGGGTTTTTTAAGAGGCATACGAGGGCTTCGCTCAGCAATACCCGGGCTATCTGCCTGAGTCAGCATTTGCCTTTGCACGGTTGGCAATAAGGGAGAACCTGTTTGCGCCTTACCTCCTATTGCAATATCTTCCCATCTTGATTCTTGCTGTTTTTTTAAGCGTGGCAATATTGCATAAGCTAAATCTTTACTTTGCTTTTTATGTGCCTTTTCGACGCGTTCGGCAAGTAAGTTCTCACAAACAATAATTTTGCTCATTAACACATTTAATGAAGCAATAAGGCTTTCATCTTTTTCTAAGTGTTTTTCAACTCTTTCTTTAATACCCTCCGCACCTGAACGCATGATGACGTAATCTAAATCATCCATACTATAGCCGGCTTCTAAATTTTTAATATGGATTTCAACCTGTTTGGCAAAATGCTGAATATCTTCTTTAAGCCTTTGGACTTTTGTATCATGCTTTATTTTTGGCTTTAGCGGCGGCAAAACGGTTCGCTGCCGTTCTTGAGAAAATGCTTGGCTATGAATAACAGCCTCTTTCTCACAGCGTCCTGTTAAAATAAAACTAAGAAGATCACGCTGGAAGCTGTAGGAACCATCCAAATAATGCACCTCAGCACTTACCTTATCGCCCACCATATCATTTAAATAAAGCCTAGCCACATAATGCTTTTCAGCTAATTTTTCGGGTAATGCTAATATAGCCGCGGCTGTAAGCGCTGAGACGAAATTAAATTCTAACTTCGTACCGCTTTCTCTTTGATACTCCACTTTCTCACTACTTGCCTCTTTGCCAAAAGCTTTTTGAAGCGCAGAAAATAATTTTGGTTCCGTGCAAATAAATTTAAACGTACGACCCATGATATTCTCCTTAGACTTATTGTTGTTTGTATGACCATCAAATTTCATTGTAACAAACTTTTTCTGCAAACCTTATAGAAAAGCTTAACTCTTTGAATTTAAAAACATCGCCTTTCGCCATAAGTATGTTATGCTTTTCATATAAGGCTCGGAAATTTTACTATGTCATCTCATCATTTAGAATATTTGACCTGGTTAACACGCTTACAAGCTATCAGCCAAAATGGTTTAGCTTACTGCAAAGATCCCTTTGATCGAGAAAGATATGAAGAGTTAACCCATATTGTGGCAGAAATGGTTGCTAAAGCTAGTGGAATAGATAAAACTCAAGCTTTAAATATTTTAACTCATGAAGCAGGTTACACGACGCCCAAGGTCGATGTCCGCGGCGTTGCTTTTCAAGACAATAAAATTTTATTAGTGCAAGAAAAAGCTGATAGCAAGTGGTCCTTACCTGGCGGATGGGCAGATGTTGGTTACTCGCCTGCTGAAGCGGTTGTTAAAGAAATTTTTGAAGAATCCGGCTATCAAACCAAAGCCATTAAATTATTAGCGCTATATGATATGCGCAAACAAAAACATCCTTTGTATTTGCATCATGTTTATAAAATATTTTTTCTTTGTGAAATCACTGGCGGATCGCCTAAAACAAGCATTGAAACGCTAGCAATCGATTTCTTTACCAAAGACGCACTGCCTGAATTATCAAGCTCTCGCGTTAAACTGCAACAAATTCTGCATTTTTTCGAGCATGCGCAACATCCAGAATGGCCCACAGATTTTGATTAGCCCTCGCAATAAAAAATAAGCTTTTCTCAACTTGCTGAAAATTGAATTTCTTTGCATAATAGCTTATATCATAAGTTTTCTGGAAGGAAAGGCAGGATGCTAAACCGGCTTAATCGCAAACTCAAAATCGCTTTAGGTTTAGTGTTATTATGCCTAATTTACCTAAGCGCCGATTGGTGGTTTTTATACTCTAATGACGCTTATTTATATTCTGATGTTGTAGAAGTTTCTTCTCAAGTATCAGGCTTTATTAAGCAAGTCTTTGTGAAAGACAATCAGTCTGTCAAGCAAGGTGAGTTATTAATGCAGATTGATGAAGCACCTTTTATTTTAAAAGTTCATCAAGATAACGCTGCCTTAGAAGAAGCTCAGCACCAACTTTCGGTGCTCATCGCTAAAAAAATTCAAAGCAGTGCCGAACTTGAAGCAGCGCAAGCACAACATAATTTAGCTAATGCCAATTTAAAGCGTTATCAAAGCTTAGTGAAAACTGGCGCCATTTCTAAACAATACTTTGAGCAAATCAACACCCAACAACAAATTAGCTCAGCACAAATTAAAGTTGACCAAGCTGAAATTGATCAAGCCACTAAAGCCGTTTTATTGCAGCAAAGCACGATCAAAGCCATGCAGAACCAGTTAGCTTTATCTGAATATAATCTTAGCCAAACTAAAATATATGCAGCTAATTCAGGCCATATTAACCATTTAGAAGTTTTCAAAGGCGACTATGTCACCCCAGGAAAGACTTTGTTTGGCTTAGTTAGCCAAAACGCTTGGCAAGTTATTGCAAACTATGAAAGCAATCATATTAGTCATATCCACACGGGCGATCGTGTGTTTATCTATATTGCTGGCCATCCTTTTCATATTTTTCTTGGCCATGTTGAAAGTATTGGACGCGCAGTTTCCAGAGATCAAGTTGCGCCTAATGCCGCTTTACCTTATATCGAGCCAGTTACAAGTTGGATTCGTTATCCTTATCGTTTTCCAGTGCGCATTAAACTTGACCAATTGCCCAAAGATTTTTCGCTTTACATGGGCACTGACGCTAGAACTTTTGTATTATGATAAAAGATATTTCAGACTTTCTTGCCGAACAAATTCAAAGCTTACAAGCCGAATATAAAGATTTTTGTTTTTCCTCAAACCAAAGCCATATTGCTTTTAAATCTGCCCTTGCTGTTTGCCTAGCTTTACTAATTTCTTTGATGTTAAATATTCCCAACCCATTTTGGGCTGGTATCAGCGCCCTAGTGGTTACCCAAGCACATGTCGGCGCCAGCTTTCAACGTGCTTTATACCGCTCAATTGCAACTATTGCTGTTGCCATACTTGGTGTCTTTTTTGTTAGTTTATTTGCAAATTCTTTTGTCCTCTGGATAGTATTATTTATCAGCGTAATTTTATTAATTTACCAATCGGTGATAAGTCCGTATCCTTATGGCTGGATTATTGCAGCGGCAACTTTGTTAATGATAGATATTATGGCTTTTATCTCGCCTTACCAAGTTATCGACACGGCCTATTATCGCTCATTGGAAGTTATTATTGGCTCAACCACTGCCTGGATAAGTAACTGGTTGTTTTCACCAAAATATGCCAAACATGAGCTTGAAGAGCATATGATCCATACGATCAATTGCTTTCAAGAAATCTACCAACTAGCGCTTACGCAAGCACCGCTTGCTTATACAGAATTTTTTTATACTTATAAAAAATTTGTCCAACAACTTGAACAAACCCGTCAATTATTAAAATTAACCATGCTGGAAAGCCTTTTTGGCCGACAAAAATATAAATTGTTTAAACGCTTATTATTAGCAGCCCAAGAATCTGGCGAAATGCTCTTAGATTATAAACTTTACGCTGAGAATACATCGACTCAATGGGAAACAGCTTTTCCACAACCACTCTTTTTTCAAGCCATTATCAACTATATTGAAAATCCTACCACAGAAAAAGAAGTTCTACAGGCACTTGATGCTTGGAAATATTCTCTTTCAATAGGGTTAAGCCAGCCATGTGCTTTACTCAATAACCTTCCAACAATTTTTAAAGAAATTTTTAATCCCGCTTATGAAGAAGCTTCTTCATTTCGAAACCGTTTCCGCTATATTAATAAAATCGCTTTACTGCAAGGCATTCGGGCTGCGGTCTGTGCAACCGTTGTGCCATTAATATGGATTTATTTAAAAATGCCAGGGCTGAGCCAAATTTCTGTCTCTGTCATTGCTATTTTGCAGCTAAACCCCTTAGCGACAAAAGCCAAAGGCTATGCACGATTATTAGGTTGTCTGTTAGGCAGCTTAACAGTTTATTTAATCTTAGGCTTAAATATTAATAACATTGTCTTATTTTTACTGGTCATTTTTGGCGTAGTTTTTTGCTTTGCTTATCTTCATCATGGGAAAAAAGTCAGCACTCTTGGCACACAAGCTGGGGTTGTTTTTATCTTAGGCATGCTAACAGATTTATCCCCAGCAGTGGCATTTGACCAAGTATTTGATCGCCTTATTGGAATATTCTTAGGTGTACTTACCACTGTTATAATCACTCAATATCTATGGCCATTTAAAGCTCACCAATTTCTGCGTTATAAACTAGAAGAAGCTAAAGACAATATAAATTTTGTCATACAACAAGCGTTCAGGGAAACAACACCGTTTTCATTTTTAAGCTTATTCATGCCATTAAGAAAAACTGTAAAAGAATTTGAACACCTTGAAATTAAAGACTCACAAAATTCAGCTATTGATACACAGTTATGCGAAGCTATTAAAACCATTTACCATAATTTATTTGCTTTGGCATGCATAAATAAATTCATTATTGATAACAAAAGCAAATTGCCTACAACAATTATTGAAAAAAACCAAACTATTTTTGCTAGCTTACAAACCTTGTTCGCACTAGATAACAAGCATCTCGATCAAGCAAAAAGAATTATTGACGAATGCCAAATACATTACCAAGAGATTATCTCCTTAGCAAAAGATCCAGCTTATACAAATTACTTAGCGGAATTAGCGTTTTTTTTAAAACAGTTATTAGAAGACATCATAAAATGGCTTATGGCTTTAGAAGCTTTTATCTGTATAGACGCAAAGAAGTATTTGGCTAAAGATTTAGAACATTAGAACTTGTTGCTGCAAGCCATTGATTATTTCAGCCGTTTTAAAATGCACCCCTATCCCCAATAAGCGAATGGGCGAAGTTTTTTTCTGATAAGTATTTTGAAATAAGTCAATGAACGTTTGTAGCGTTAATTTTTCGCTTATCATTTCAGCTGTTGTTAAATGAAAATCAGCATATTTTATTTTAATAAATTGATTTTTTATTGCCAGCTGTGCTGCTGACAATTCCAAACGCTCTACCAGCCTTTGATACAAACCATTAAGCGCCTCAATACAAGCATCATAAGCTGCTAGATCATTTGAAAACGTGCATTCAACGCTCAAAGATTTTCGCACTCGATCTGGCTTTACTAAACGATTATCAATCCCCCTACACTGGTCATAAAGCTGTTGGCCAAATTTTCCAAAATGCTGAATAAGCATAAGCAGTGAACATTTTTGTAAATCAGCACAAGTTTTTAAACCTAATTGTTTTAGCTTTTTTGCAGTGACTTTCCCCACACCAAAAATTTCTTCTACCGCTAAATTTTTAACAAAGTTCTTAACCTCTCTTGGCGTGATGACAAATAAACCATCCGGTTTTTTCCAGCCGCTTGCCACTTTAGCTAAAAACTTATTCGGCGCCACGCCTGCAGAAGCTGTTAAGTTTTCTTGATGCAAAATACGTTCACGAATAGCCTTAGCGATTAATGTTGCACTGCCTTGAAAAGCGCTACATTCTGTAACATCAAGGTAAGCCTCATCTAATGCCAAGGGTTCTACTAAATGCGTGAATTCATGAAAAACCGCATGGATCTTTTTTGCTACTTGCTTATACTTTGCCATATTCACTGGCAATAAAATTAACTCGGGGCAAAGCTTTAATGCTGTCCTCGTTGGCATAGCAGAGTGCACACCATACTGCCGTGCAATATAATTACAAGTACAAATTACCCCGCGCCGATCAGCAGAACCACCGACAGCGACAGGCTTATTTGCCAGGCTCGGGTTATCGCGGATTTCTATGGCCGCATAAAAGCAGTCCATATCCACGTGAATAATTTTTTTTTGTTTATTATTAGACATTACCTGCATAAAAACGCTTAATCAAACTCTAACATCAATGCTGCATGATCTGAAACTTCCTCTGGCATTACGGCAAAGTTTTTCACAGTAATTTCTGGCGAAGTAAAAATATAATCAGCAAATTTTTCTGGCTTAGGATAGTAGCTGGTACGTGTAGATGTCACCCCATATTCTTCTACTAAATTGCGCATTCCTTTATCCAATATTTTCAAACTTTCGGTATCAGGGCGTAAATTAAAATCACCGCATAAAATTTTTGGTGTATTTACTGTATCCATAAACTCGCGAATGCGCTGAGATTGTGCGACTCTTTCCGGCGTATCGGTTTTTCCACGACCATTCCACAAACAATGCACATTTAAAATAGAATAAATACGTCCATGAATTTGACATTCTAACCATTGTAGATTTCTTGGATGTTCTGGCCCAAAACCAGGATAGTCAGGATTATCATGAATAATCATTTCGCCTTCACTAATGACGTTAATGCTTTTTCTGACCAACATAGCAATACCATAAACATTCTTAACGGTTGGTCTAAAATAGCCATGATGATCTGGCAATAAGGCCAACAGCTCGGAGAAAATATCCAAGCTAACAAAACGCTCATCGGTCGATAGTTTATCTGGCGCTTTATAGTACACTTCTTGTAAGCAGAAAATATCAATTTCTTGATGCGCTCTTGCAAAAGCCAACAGAGGATCACGGACATGACCACCCCAAATATTTAAAGTCACTAGTTTCATTTTCTCTCCTTATCTTTTTCTTAACATCTTATGCTTACTTAATTTTATACATTTGTTGGCAACAGTGGTGTAAAAGGTTCAGCTGGCGTGAAATGATGAGATACATTACCATGCCATTGGTTATTTAAAGGATCTAGGTGTAACACAGGTGCTGAAGTATTAAAGTTCATTTTATTTAAATCAACTAACAAATGATTTTCTGTATCTGTTGGTGAAAAATAATAGATCTGCCGCGTTAAATCATCAATCGCTGTCCAGTCTGTTGGCGAGCTTGTCGTGTCATCAATAATAGCGCGGTAAGGCTGAGCAACATTATGCATTACACCTCTTAACATCATCACGGCCTCAGCTTGAGAGTGTGCTTTAGGCAAACGCTCGGTATAGTAGGTTGCACGTACAAAACGGTCGCTTGGCTTACCACTGCCAGGCAATGGTGCCGATCCACCAAAATTTTGATAATTTTTTAAATTGCTTAACTGTGCTGGAAACTCTGGAGAATTAGTCACAATAATATTGCTATGGCTATGATACACATTCATCTTACCTTGCACGTATTCTATAATGGCAGAATCACCGGAAGCGTCTTCCAACACTAAGTGTAGCTTCATCCAACGATTCATGGGTTGATAAAACGTGGCTAACACTTGAAAAGGATGCGCTTGTGTTGCATTAAGGGCTTCGGAAACAGATGAAAAATTATCTAAATAATATTGTGCCCATAAAGAAAGCGCTAGGCCTGGCAAGGCGGGATCACGTATACCATAATCGCTTTCATCTAACCAAAGCACATGTGCCGCCAAACCTTTCTCATTCATGCCATCAACCGCTGCATCATGATAAGCGCTGGTGACAATGCTACCGTATTTTGAATCCCAATTTAAGGAATTACCACTTGGTGATCCTTGACGATGCATACCACGCGGAAAAACCCAAAGCTCTGGTTGACTTCTTGCAGGCCAGTCCATCGTTCGCCCTGAAAGCACGCCATAACCACTATTAGTCCATAATGCACGAGTACATGCGGAAGCGACGTGAATACTAAAAAAGCTAATTAAAGCAAACCAAAAGCAAAGCGATATTTTTTTCATCGATTATCCATTCCCTGTGCTAGTTTTTTGAATTGGTTTAAAACAATGACAACAAGATTTATTTATAACATTTCTTGATCCAAGAAGCCAACTAATCTAACTGGCGCTTCCGTACCTTCGGCTATCTTTATAGGTAAAGCTAATACATACGCACCCACCGCGGGCAGTTGGCTTGCATTAGCAATATTTTCAACAATATATTTTCCTGCACCTAATATTATTTGGTGAACAGGGAAATCGCTGGCGCCACAATCCGGCGAAAGTGTATCAATACCTAAACCAGAAATTTCACGCACTAATAGAAGTTCAGCTGTTTCAGCAGAAACAGAAGGAAATCTTTGTTGATTGCGATAATATTCTGGCTGAGACCAAAATTTATCCCAACCTGTATAAAAAATGACAAAGCTTTTAGGCGGAATTTCTCCATGCCTTGCTTCAAATGCAAAAATATCTTCAACCCTGATCAAGTAGCTTTCATTAGCTTTAGAAGAAACGTCGATTACAACAGCTGGGGAAAATAATTGTTCTAACGGGATATCAGCCATAGATATTGCACCAGGAAAACAATGAGCTGGCGCATCCATATGGGTTCCAATTCCCGCCTGCATGCTAATTTCATACACACGAAACTTTGTTAATGTTTGACAGGCCTCATAATCAACTTTTATTTTCTGGCGAAAACCACACCCCCCTTCCCAGCAAGGAATTTGCGGATGCAAAGCATGGGTCAAATCAATTAATTTGAGATTTGGTATCATTTTAAAAACCTCAATTAAGCTTAAATTCTTGCTGCTAAGAGCTTTATCGGCCAATGAAAATCTATTTCAACGCGGTCTTTTGGCCAAGCGTTTTCAATTGCAATAAATACTTCTTCTGTTTTTTGATGCTGTGCTTCACCAGCATGCATATAATTTCTCAATCCAGACCAGGTCCCAATATAACCTAATAATTGATCGCAATTCCATGATTTTTGAATTTGAAATGCGGGTGTTTTCAGTTTCTCAAAAGGAAATGCAATATTTTGATAAGCCTGATCAATATAATCGCGCTCCTTTGACCAATATTGCCGTGTGATATCCCAATAAAGCTGATCAACTAAATCATGAATCGCTTTATGATTTGTCGCAATCGTTTGATAGCACCAAGCGGCTAAAATACCTTGCGGCTTTAGCACTCGCTTAACTTCTGCATAAAATTTTGGTAAATCAAACCAATGCAATGCTTGCGCAACTGTAATTAAATCAACCGAGTGGTCTTTTAAGCTGGTTGTTTCAGCAGGTTCACAGACATAAGTAATTTTTGCATCAGGCACCGCTTGCTTTATCTGCGCTTCGCTCGCATCTGTGGCAAAAACATGATCAAAATAGTTTGCTAATGCTTTCGCCGCTTGTCCTGTGCCAGTTGCACAATCCCAGACCAATTGATGCTCTGCACATAGGCTGGCCAAATAAACAAATAATTCTGGAGGATAATCTGGTCGATAATTTTTATATTCTTGAGCCACATCGGAAAAATAATCTTTGAAAGCCATAAACACCGCCCCTAAATTAACGTAACACTTCAACAATCTTTTCTGCCAAAGCCATACTAATACCTGGCACTTTAGCAATATCTGCTATAGAAGCATTTTTTAAACCTTGCAAACCGCCAAAATGCTTAAGCAATGCTTGACGCCTTTTTGCACCAATACCTTCAATATTTTCTAATAAAGAAGTTTGTTTACTCTTGCCGCGTTTTGCTCGATGCCTTGTAATTGCAAAACGATGCGCCTCGTCACGGATATGTTGTAATAAATGCATCGCCGGTGAATGAGGGTCAATATCAACAGGCTGCTCTGCGCCCGCACGCCAAATAACTTCTAAACCAGGTTTGCGCATTGGTCCTTTAGCGATACCTAAAATAATCACTTGCTGAATCTCTAAACTTTGTAGTACGTCAATCGCTTGCTGTAGCTGTCCTTTGCCACCATCAATAATCAGCAAATCCGGTATAACTCCACCAGCCTCTTTAGCATGACGAAAGCGCCGTGTTAACACTTGATGCATCGCTGCAAAATCGTCGCCAGCTGTAATATTTTGGATATTAAAAATCCGATAATCTTTTTTGCTTGGACCATTTTCATCAAACACAACACAAGAAGCGACGGTTGCTTCCCCAAAAGTATGGCTGATATCAAAGCATTCCATACGATGAATACTATTTAACGGAAGATCCAAAATATTTTCTAACGATTCAAAACGTTTTTTTAAGGAAGTTTGATGAGCTAATTTAGCTAGTAAAGCTTGCTCTGCATTATGACTTGCCAGCTTCATTAGATTTAAAGGAATGCCACGCAATGCTGGTCTTATATGCACCTTATGTGTCGCCGCTTGCTCCGTTAATGCTTGACTTAACCATACATCATTTTTCAGTAAATGACTGACAAAAATAGTTTTAGGGATAGCGGCATCAACATTTAAATAATGTTGTTCAATAAAGTACTCTAAAACTTCTTCACTACTTGCCGCTGAATTTGCATGCACAAATTTATCACCAATAATTTTCCCACCTCGCACGATAAAAAGTTGTACGCATACATGCTCTTCTTGTGCAAACGCCGCAATAATATCAAAATCACCATGACCTTTTTGCACATGTTGCTCGGCTTCAATTTCTCGCAAGTGTTGAATTTGGTCGCGATAAAAAGCGGCTTTTTCAAAATCCAGGCGCATTGCTGCCTCATCCATATTTTTAGTTAACGCCGCAATTACTAAAGCATTTTTACCTTGCAAAAATAATTTTGCATGTTGTACATCTTCTTGATACTCTTCTACAGAAATTAAACCCACACAAGGCGCGCTACAGCGCTTAATATGGTATTGCAAACAAGGCCTTGAGCGGTGTGCGAAAAAACCATCCGCGCAATTACGTAGCAAAAACAATTTTTCACTTAACTGTAAAATTTCGCGCACAGCTGTACTATTAGAATAAGGGCCGAAATATTCACCTTGCGGCGTTTTATGAGTGCGAATTAAATCTAACCGTGGGAAGGTATGTTTGGAAAAAATTAAATAAGGATAATTTTTGTCATCTTTAAATAAAATATTATAGCGTGGTCGATGCTGCTTAATAAGATTATTTTCAAGAATCAGCGCTTCATTTTCACTTTGCGTGATAATTAATTTGATATCACAGATTTGTTTGACTAATACGGCTGTTTTCGGTTGATCAACTTGGGCACGAAAATAACTACTTACTCTTTTGCGTAAATCTTTAGCTTTACCAATATAAATAATCGTGCCAACCGCATCAAGCATTTGGTAAACCCCCGGTGCATGGGGTGTATTGGCAAGAAAATTTTTAGCATCGAACATGATAAATTAACCTTTGTAGGATTATTTTAGCATGCAGAAGCTTTGCCCGCTTACCATTTACCGCTTGCGCCACCGCCACCAAAGCCACCGCCGCCGCCGCTAAAACCATCATCATTATCATCATCGCTTCTACCAGCACCGCCACGGCCTGAACCGCCAGTTAGCAATAAAAATAATAAAAATGTTCGCCAACCATGGTCTTCTGACGTTCCGCGCAAATTATTATAGCGAAATGCAGCCGAAAGAAAGTGTAATAATAAAAAGATTAAAATAAACGACAAGATGGCATTATTATTTTGTTGGGATGATGCGCCCGTGCCTTTATATTCACCTTGTGTCACCTGCATAATGGATTGCACACCGTTTTCGATGCCTTGTGCGTAATTTCCCTGTTTAAAACTCGGCACCATATCCTGCCGGATAATCATACTAGAAACTGCATCTGTTAATACACCTTCTAAACCATATCCAACCTCAATGCGGATATCATGACTATCTTTAATAATGAGCAATAACACACCATTATCATGCTGCTTTGTGCCAATTTTCCAAGCTTGTACCAAATGAATAGAAAATTCTTCTAAGGATTCACCATTGAGCGAATCAAAAGTAGCAACGACAATTTGATTGGAAGTTTGCTGGTCAAATACCCTGAGTTTAGCATTAAGGCGTGCAATATCTTCAGGGTTCAGCATATGTGCATAATCATTGACATAAGCTTGTGGTCTTGCCGGTATTTGAAATGGCTCCGCAAAAACTGGCTGAACGAAAGCAAGCCAAAGCAAGAGTGGTAAAAAAATTTTTAATAAATGTATTTTCATAGGCATTTCGTTTATTGATCGCCCAGAATGACGAATGCAGCATTAGGCTCACATAAAATGGTGAGCACTGTGCTTTATGGTTTTAAGAAAAACTCACTTTTGGCGCTTGAGCGGCTTGAGCATCTGCAGCAAAGTATGCTTTTTTCTCAAAGCCCATTAAGCCTGCAATCATATTGCTTGGGAAGTGGCGCAATGTCACATTATAGGTTTGTACCGCATCATTATAACGTTCACGAGCAACCGCAATACGGTTTTCTGTACCTTCTAATTGTGATTGGAGAGCCAAGAAATTCTCACTTGCTTTTAAATCTGGATAGCGTTCTACTACCACCATTAAACGTCCCAATGCCCCTGATAATGCTGCTTGTGATTGTGAAAACTGGTCTAATTGCGCTTGATTTTCGGGTGAAGCATTTTGCAAACTTTGTGTTGCACGGGCACGCGCATTTGTTACATCCACGAGTGTTGATTTTTCATGCGCCGCATAGCCTTGCACCGTCGCAACCAAATTCGGGATTAAATCTAAACGACGTTGATAAGTGGTTTGAACTTGGCCCCACGCTTGTGAAACCTGCTCTTGCTGGCTTACCAGGCTATTGTAACTAGAAATTACCCAGATACCTAAAACCACAACAATAGCAATAATGATCGCAACAGTTTTATTCATAGCATTAGCCTTAGTAATTTCTAAATACTAGAAATATCGGTTGATATTTCCTGTTCGGTTATCAATTCTGACGCTGGTTCTTCTGATTCACTGACAAAAACACTCTGCTCTTCTACCGGTGTTGGCATGCAAATATAAATCGTGCCTAAAAATTCTTCTTGTTGAAGTTTAATTTGGCCTTGTTTTAATAACTCAAGCATTGCAATAAACGTTGCAACAACTCCCACACGACCTTCTTGGAAACTAAAGCAAGCGGTAAATTCAATATTTCGATGCACTTGTAACTTTGTCAAAATACTACTCATGCGCTCACGCACAGAAATAGGTTCAAACTGGATCGCATGGCTTTTACGTAAACCACAACGCAGCATCACTTGCCGCATCGCGGCAATCAACTCATTCAGAGGAATAGGCGGCAAATTTTGCAATGAGACTTGACGTTCAAATTCTGCCGAAGCCCAAAATACATCTTTGTCCAATTGAGGTAACTGTGATAAATCTTCTGCCGCTTTTTTCATCTGCTCATAAACTTGTAAGCGGCGAATTAATTCTGCTCGAGGATCTTCCTCAACATGGTCACCCACTTGTGGTGGTTTTGGTAATAACAAGCGAGACTTAATTTCTGCCAACATGGCAGCCATCACTAAATAATCAGCTGCAAGCTCAAGCTTAATCGATTTCATCAACGTAATATATTCCATATACTGCTGCGTGATAGCGGCAATAGGAATATCTAAAATATCAATATTTTCTTTGCGAATGAGATAAAGCAATAAATCTAAAGGCCCTTCAAAAGTCTCTAGAAAAATTTCTAAAGCTTCAGGCGGAATATAAAGGTCTTCAGGCAAAACGAATAACGGCTGGCCGTTAATGACAGCTTTTTGCAAAAGGTCGGTTTGAGATTGTTCGCTAGGGTAACTATTTTCCATGGCAGCATTGTAACGTATTATGCATTAAGCATAAAGCGTATCTTCCTAATACTCTAAGCCCATGACTTCTTTTACCTCTGCCAAAGTATCACGAGCAATTTCCCGCGCGGCATCAGCACCATCATGTAAAATATCACTAATCAATTGAGGATTTTGCTGATATTCTTGGGCACGCTCTCGAATTGGCGCTTGTTCCTTTTCAATAGCTTTAATTAAAGCACCTTTGCAGTCAAGGCAGCCAATGCCCGCACTTCGACAACCTTCCTGCACCCAGGCTTTGGTATCTTTATCAGAATAGATTTTGTGCAAACTCCATACGGGGCAGACATCTGGATTACCAGGGTCATTTCTTCTGACACGCGCAGGGTCCGTTGGCATGGTTTTAACTTTTTCTTCAATGACCGCGGCAGATTCCCCTAAAAAAATTGAGTTTTCATAAGACTTTGACATTTTCTGCCCGTCTAGCCCGGATACTTTCGGCACCTTAGTCAGTAAAGGCGCGGGCTCAGGTAAAATAATTTTATTCGTCCCAAAGACATAGCCCCTTAAGCGTTCATGGTCTGCAAGTGTCAAGTTTTTTTGCTGGTTTAATAAGGCTTCAGCTAAAGTCAAAGCTTCTTTATCGCCTTGTTCTTGGAAACGTCTACGAAAATCTTGGTAAAGCGCGGCGCTTTTTTTGCCAAGTTTATTAAGTGCCGCTAAAGCTTTTTCGGCAAAACCTTTCTCTTGTCCATAAAGATGGTTAAAGCGCCGCGCAATTTCACGAGTTAATTCAAGGTGAGGAATTTGGTCTTCGCCAACCGGTACTAAGCCTGCTTTATATAACAAAATATCAGCAGACATTAAAACAGGATAACCAAGAAAACCATAAGTATCTAAGTCTTTTTCTGCTAATTTTTCTTTTTGGTCTTTATAAGTTGGAACACGCTCAAGCCAACTTAAGGGTGTGATCATCGAAAGCAGCAAATGCAATTCCGTATGTTCAGGTACCCAAGATTGGATAAAAATTTTCGCTTGATTGGGGTTAACACCTGCCGCCAACCAATCTGCCACCATAGAAAACGCTTGCTGCTTAACATTGCCAGGGTTTTCATAGTTGGTGGTTAAGCCATGCAAATCTGCCGCAAAAAAGAAGCACTCATAAGCATTTTGCAATTCAAGCCAATTCTTGATAACGCCATGAAAGTGACCAAGATGCAGTCTTCCTGTTACGCGCATTCCTGAAACAATGCGCTCAATCAACTCATTTTTCATTCAGACTTAGCTTGTAATGGTTGAATAGTTCCAATTTTTTGAACATATGCATTCGCTTGTTTCCAGCTATCTGGCGCAGCTTTTAACGCTGCCAAAGCATCAGCTCTTGTTGCATATTGGCCATAAACCACGCCAAACCGCCCATGCTTATCTTGATAAGTGTAATAATCTTTACCTAATTTTAATTCTTTAATAAATTCCTTTAAATCATCCTCTGAACCTAACACGCCAAGTTGCAAGGTATATTGCTCAGGATTCAAGCTAGCAAAGCTCGTTGCTGGCGCTGCTGCAGTAGCAACTTGTGGTGGCGCCGCCGCTGCACTAGCACTTGATGCATTTACAGCTAAACCTGTTGGTTTTGCCGGCACCGCTAGCACTGGTGTTGTTGCTGGTGCTGGCGTAGTAGCTACAGCAGGCGTCGCTATTTTAGGTGCGGTTTTTTTTAAGTGAAGATGATCTGTAACTTCATGCAGCGTGGTTTCCAACCAGGATTCTTTTGCCGCAGGTGCTGTAACAGACCCTTGTTGCGCTACCGTAGTAGATACGGTTGGCTTACTTGCTTTATTGTTTGGCAATACAGGCGTCTGAACAATGCCTTGTGAGCTAGCAGAGACTGGAGGCAATTTTACTGATGCTGCTGTTGACGCTGGTGCTGTAATAGGTGCAGATTCTTTCGGTTTATTAGGTGTTACCGTAACGCCATCGAAAGTCAGATGCGTTGTATTATTTTCATCTTGAAGCACAACTTCATTACTGTTGATATCAATAACTTTTTCTTTACCATTAAGCACTGTACCCACCATGACATCGTAAGTGTTACTTCCTTGCTTAACCGTGGCAGTCCAATCATTATCTTGTAAGCCCGTATAGACTAAAGAATAAGCCTGATTATTATCTGTTTTTTGTGCGCTTGCTGCATTAGAAGAATCTGACGCATCCACTGCAGATAAATCAGAAACGCCGCCCAATTGATTAATTTTATTTAACGCCTCAACTGTTGCAGCTTGAGAAACAGCAATGGCTTGTTTATCAGCAGCAATTTGTTTTTGTAACTCTACTACTTTATATTCTTCAAGCAACTGTAAATATTTTTTCTGATAAGGGCTAATCGCGTCTGTTGTATTAGCTACCGCGGCTTGAGGTATATTTCCTATTGACGCTGTAGTAGCAGGCGCTGATGAAGCGGCAGTCGTCGCAGTAGACGCTGGTGTTTTAACGACTGATGTTGGTGGAGCCCCAGAGCCAGGAGAAGAAAATAAATCAACAACCTGCCATATAAGAACAATCACAACTAAGGCTAATATTATTGAGATTACCCGTTGTTTTTTATCCATGACAATTTTTTGCATAGTTTTTAAGCACCGTATAATGTTGCAGATATCGTACCAGAAATTGTCCCACTTGAAAAAGAGAGCTGAACTCCACTAATCGTAATGGGCAGATTATTTAAATATACTCCATAAAGCTGCAAATCCATAGGAGAAGCTTGCGAAAGTTGAATCGTAAAACTTTGCGCCGTATAGCTTCCTCTAGGCGTCGCCGCATCTAAAGAAAGTGTTTTCTTTGTTGATAACAAAATCGAGGTATCAATTAACTTAGCAACCAACGTCTGTATAGGTGTAGGTGCTGAAGGTACTGGGCGATTAGGTATTGATGGCAAAGAAGAGGTAATGTTAACGCCAGTGTTACTAAAGGCAAGTGTAGCACGGTTTGCCTTTGCCCATGCAAGCAAAAACTGAGCAGAGCCGCCATAGGAATTAGCTATAGCGCTAACACTTGTACCAGTAATACTAACTTGTGAAATACCCCAACCTGGAATGCTATTTAATAATAAAACCTCTTGTGCAACCTCGCCTAAAAAAGCTTGCGGCGAAGGGCTGGTTAGTGCTGCACGAAAATTTGCGAGTGGATCAACGGTTTGAATTGGTTCAGGCTTTGAGAACACATAGAAAGCAATCGCTGCCACAATCACAATGGCAAACAAACTAATTAAACCAATAAGGTTCCTTTGGGAAGCTTTACTTAATTGGAGGTCGCTGATGGCTTGTTGGATAGGAACCAACTCAAATACCGGCGATGGTTCAATTTTTTCAAATAAAGGTTCTTTGAGAACAGTAATACTTTTCTGGTTAAATGCAGTAATGTAAGGTGCATCGATATCAGGATTTTTAGGTGGTGTTAATCCAGGAATATCACCATAAATATAGATTGCAGGATGATTCATGGTGACAGATGCTGCAGCTAATTCTTCTAATAATTCTTGCGCATTTAAATCACCATCGGTAAAAATTAATCCATCTCTAACAATGACCGTCAGAAAATGACCTTCGTGAAGCTGTTCACAAAAGATCATATTGGTAGGTTTGTTGAAATGGTGCCAAGCCATTTCAGCAAATAAAAACCCAGGGTCAGTTGAGAAAACACTCTCGATTTTTTTGCCACCACCTAATCCTGGCAAAAATTTGGCAAAATAGCCATGCATTTCAGAAATCAAAAATGCATGCTGCTTAAAAAGCGTGGTATTCGAGAGCGACAAAGTCTCTCGATAACATCGCACGATAAACTGTATTCCATCGTTACGCTGAATGATGGCCATCGTCTATTAACCTTTTGAGTTAATAATCGTTGGTGTAATCAGCACAATGGTTTCAACATTATCTTGATTTCCACCATAACCACCAAGCGCATCTTGGCCAAATACGCTATTTTTATTCGCTTCATTACGCAGCTGTTTAAAGCCAGCTAATACTAGCGTTGCATTAGAAGGCACATAAGCACGTTCGTTAAAACGTTTTTGCGTAATGACAGGCGCGGTAATCACATCCCCGCTAGAGGTACTTGTTGTAGTATCAGAAACAGCACCTTCTTTACTATCATATTTTTGCAGCTTAACCAGATTTGCCAAAGTGCTGGTAATTTGTAAGTAAACATTATCACCTTGAATTTTCGGCAGAAGATATAAGGTAAACCCTGTTGTCACGGTATTTGGCGTTAACGCTGTGGTTGAACCAACCTGTGGCGTTACTGTGGTTGAAACAGACGCTAAATATGTTGTTTGTGTATTAATGCCAATTTCAGCAACTTGGTTATTTAAAGTAACCACGCGTGGTTGTGTCGACACACTCACTTTTCCTTCTGTTGCCAAAGCATGAATAATTGTATCGGTACCATTCCAAATACCACTACTAGCCTGAAGTAAAAAAGTATTCGAGTTATCTAAGGCGGCATTTAGTTGTGAACTATTGGTATTATTTAACGTCGCATGATAACGAGAATGCACAAAGCTCCTGACTAAATTCCAATCAATACCATAGTTGAAAGATTTATTTAAAGTTACTTCGATCACTTGAACATCTAAAACGACTTGTCGTGACAAGCTTTGATTCATATTGATCAAATAATTTTGAATATTGCGCACATTCGCAGGTTTATCTGTGACAGTAATCGTGGTCGTCGCTTGAGAAACATTCACTTTACCTGTCTCTGTCAGCATTCCTTTTACAGTACTCTCTAAATCTTTCCAGATCGATAAGTCGCCTTGAATACTGCTATATTCTCCATAGGAGCCAAGGCTTGTCGTTACGCCACCACTACTGCCGCTACCGCTACCGCCGCCGCTACTACTTGAGCCGCTTGTGCCTGAGCCCGTGCTAGTTTCACCCACAAGGTATTTAGATGCCCCTGGCATGAAAGAAACATCAAAGGTTCGGGTCATCACCGCGGACCAATTTAAAACATTGTCATCTAGAGTGTAAGCGTAACCTGATAGCGCGGATAAAGCTTCTAAGGCATTTTTTCGGCTGCCTTTGAAATCCATACTAACGGTTTGCGCAGCATTAACATCACCAGCAAAAGCATTAACCACTGCCGTACCTTGAATTAAACGATTAGCAAGGTTTCGGAAGCTCATATTTTTTGCATGAACCGTCACTATGCCATTGAGCCAAGTTTGTTGGGTAGAAGAATAGGAATTTTCTAGCACTAAGTCTCTAGAATGGCTATCCATTTTTATTTTAGGCTGATTATAATCGGTGCTTAAATCCGCTTGCTCTTTATCCACATTGCCTGAAAAGTTTTTATAATCCTGTGGTACGCATGCGGTAAGTAAAAAAATAAAAGTGACTGATAATAAAGAAAAAGGGCGTAAAATTTTCATTGTAATGCTTTCTACTAATAAATCAGTTAATAGGTTTGGACTCCTCATTCTACCCTAATTTTGACTGAAAGCAACTACCTATTGGCCTTTTATTCCCCCTATTTTATTTTAAAGAAACCGTCACCATTGACGAACTATCAACCTTAGTATTAGTAACAATACTTAAGTTAACTTGTTTTTGGCTTAACACGAGCTTCGTGCACAGAAATGACAAATGCTGGATTGTCAGGGGGAGATTCTTATGGTAAATTGCGAGAATGTAACGAAAACACGGAAAAGTTTAGGTGAATAAAGTCTCGCAGCTTAAAAAAATCATTCTTCTTTGCGGTATTACGGCGCCAAGCTTTTTTTGCAATTATGCACTGGCCCAGCAAACACCGCCCACAATACCTAGCGCAGCAAATGCTTTGACAGCAGCGCCTGCGTCGCCGGCTAATGCTCTACCGCCAAGCGCAATACAAGGCAATCCACCCGCTGCTAATTTTCAGCGTGTTCAGCCTGTTAGTGATGCTAACCTTGGTTTAACCGCACCAGTACCACCCCTGCCGCCTCCGACCGATGTGGCAACAACTGGCAACAACGCTAATGAATTAGATCCTGCTGCCGTTCAAGCCGCAAGAGATCAAGCATTCAACCAGTTAACGACAACGGCGCTACCTATGACGCCTGAACAGATTCAAAAACTGCGCAATCTTTTTGCAGAATCCCAGCGCGCCGCAACAGCATCACCAGGAGGCTCTCCACCCAAACCGGTGGTCAGCACTCAATTAGTAACTTTAGACCCAAGTGCCATTCCACCGATTATTCGACTTTCGCAAGGCTATGTTTCTTCAGTTGTATTCTTAGATTCATCTGGACAACCATGGCCAATTCAGTCTTACGACATTGGCAATCCTAGCGCATTTAATATTCAATGGGATCACACCAGCAACATTTTAATGGTGCAATCAAATGCCTTGTATACCACGGGTAATCTTGTGGTTATGCTGAAAGGTTTAAATACGCCTCTTTCAATTTCATTAATTCCAGGGCAACCTTTTGTTGATTACCGTGCGGATCTACGGGTACAAGGTTTTGGCCCTAATGCAAAAGCAGGTTTACAGAATGCTTTACCACAAGCGGCAAGCAATGACTTACTAAATATTTTAGATGGCGTTGCGCTACCAAACTCAAAACCGCTTTCAATTCCTGGCAGTAATAGCCAGGCATGGCTGGTAGGCGATCAAATTTACTTGCGTACCAATCTTACTTTGTTATCCCCTGCATGGATTGCTTCTATGAATAGCGCAGATGGAACAAACGCTTATCAAATTCCAAAAGTGCCATCCATTTTAGTGGCAGATAATACAGGGAAAATTTCTAATTTACGCATAGAAGGGTACTAGCGTGGCAAATCCATTGGATAACCTAAAAGCTGTTTTTAGTAACACACGTTCTCGCGTTGTCATTATTTTTACTGGTGTAATTCTTTTATTTGCAGTGGTCATTGGCATTGGGATTTTTTCTCGCAATACAGAAGTTGGTCAAGCGAGGCTTGCTGGTACGCCAGGTATCAAATCAGTTGTCGGTGGTTTTGACCAACCGGTCAGCCCTGAATACGCTAAGTTATTAGAACAGCAAAACAAACAACGCGCTCAAGTCGCATTCCAAACGCAAGGCTCTGCCGTGCCAACGATTGTCAGTGCACAAGAATTTCCTACAGCACCTAATCAAAATGCTGCCCAAAACGTTTGTAATTGCGCAAATTGCACAGCTAATGCAACGAATGCAACACTACAAACAACAGGCGCGCCACCTGCGGGAGCCATTTGCTCTGATGGCACCGTTCGTGATGCCAATGGCAATATTATTGGTAAAACAGGTTTAGTTGCTCCTGGCGGCCTTGTCTACGATAAAGAAGGCAAAATTATTGGTTCCGTAGGTCCAGATGGAAAAGTGCGCAACAATAATGGCAACGTTATTGGCACGCTGGCTGCTGATGGAACAGTACGCGATGCCAATGGAAATGTTATTGGTACCACCAGCGGCTCTGCGCAAAGCGGTGGAATTGTTGGCAAACCGGTTTATGACAATACGGGAAAACTCTTGGGGTATGTAGGTGCAGATAACCAAGTACGTGATGCTACCGGCCATGTTATTGGTACTGCAAGTGCTGATGGCCAAGTTCGCGATGCCAATGGAAATGTGGTTGGCAAAGTAGCAACTGGCGCTACACCCGGCAGTTTAATTTTTGATAAAACAGGGCATCTTCTAGGTACTGTTGGCGCGGATGGCAAAGTCCGTGATGCTTCTGGCAAGGTAATTGGCACAGCAGGTGCCGACGGCCAAGTTCGTGATGCCGCTGGCAAAGTGATTGGAAGCGTCTCTCCTGCAGCAGGAAATATTGGCGCACCTGTTTATGACGATGCTGGGCACTTACTTGGCGCGGTAAGCGCGGATGGCAAAGTTCGCGATGCTTCTGGCAAAGTGATTGGTACCGTTAGTGCTGATGGCCAAGTTCGAGATATGACGGGAAAAATTCTTGGTAAAGTTACTCCAACCAATGGTTCTCTGGCTGCACCTAAAACTGGCAGCTTAGTTTATGACCGTAATGGTCGCGTCATTGGCACCGTCAGTCCTGATGGCAAAGCACGCGATACGAATGGCAATGTGATTGGTACTGTCGGTGCTGACGGTATCGTACGTGATGGCGCAGGTAATATTGTTGGCAGCGCAACCACAGCTACACCTGGCACAGCAGTTTATGATCCGCAAGGACGTTTATTAGGCACCGTTAGCGCTGATGGTAAAGTGCGGGATGCTAATGGCAATGTTGTTGGTAACGTTGGACAAGATGGCGTAGTTCGCGATGCAAACGGAAAACCTATTGGCCGAACGACTTACATTGCACCAGGCTCAGCTGTCTTTGGTACCGATGGAAAATTACTTGGCTCTATTGGCCCCGATGGCCATTTGATCCCTGCAACGCTCGGACCAAGCGGTAGTTCATTAGGCATTAGCGCTGGATCAACTACTAGCCCGCAAGCGCAAGCAGCAGCAAGACAACAGCAACAAGCCTTAGATCAAAAAACTCGTCAACTTACCATACAAATGCAAGCAGCAATGTCTGGTCAAATGTCACAATTGTTAGCCTCATGGGCGCCGCCTTCACAACAAGTTGTTGTCGGTGTCGATATAGCAAACGGCGTGGCAGGAGCTGCGGGGGCCGCAGGAATTGCGGGTGGCGCTGGTGGCACAGCTGGAAGTTCTGCCGCAGCAGCCTTTGTTAAAGCTGGTACGATTATGTTTGCTGTCCTCGATACTGCCGTTAACAGCGATGAACCAGGCCCTGTCATGGCAACCATTACCGAGGGTAAATTAAAAGGCGGCAAGCTGCTTGGCACGATGAGTCTACAAGGTCAAAACGCCATGTTAAGTTTTAATGTTTTAAATTTACCTGGCGCAGGCTCATCTTTACCGGTAAATGTGGTTGCTATTGATCCAGGAACAGCAAGAACAGCAATTTCAAGTGATACCGATAACCATTACATGTTACGTTATGGTACCTTGTTTGCTTCAAGTTTCTTATCGGGTTATGCTCAAGCATTAGCGCAATCTGGCTCAACGACAACAATTACCCTTAATGGTATAGTCCATCAAATTCCGCCATTTAATTCGCAGCAAAAAATCATGATGGCATTAGGCAATGTTGGCCAACAGTACTCTAATGTACTAGGTAATCTTGTTAATACACCACCAACAGTGAAAATTTATGCAGGTACCGGTGTTGGCATTCTATTCTTATCAGATATGCAAACACCATCAGGGGTTTAATTTTACATACCTAACGCTTTTTAAGTTATGCAAATAAGTTAAAACGCAAAGGATTGAAGGAAAAATTATGATTGATAAAGATACTTCTACGCAGTATGATGACAATGAGTTTCACTTTGATGAATTTGATCATTCTAATGAAACACCTGCCGCGGCAGAAACAACAAACACTGCTGGAATTGGTGCAGCAACGCCTAATCCAGAATGGACAGCCAATTCTTTAAATAAAAGAAATCCACGTAAGCTTGTCGCTATCGGCATTATTGTGGCAATTCTTATTATCTTTATTGCTTACCATTTCCTTGGTACTTCTGGGAACAGCCCTTTAAGTGGCATCGCACCTGTGCCTGAAACCACCAAAGTTGCCACTGCGCCAGCCAACACAACACCGCAACAAGCACAACCGGCTGTGAAAAAGCTTGTCGACGAATTAAACGATAAAATTAGCACGCTTGAACAAACGGTCAATCAACAACAACAGACAATTACACAACTTCAGGGTAATATAAGCGCTATGCAAGATAGTATGAATACTTTAAATGCAAGTATTGATACTTTTACACAACAACTTGCAGGTATTAATGCTAAATTAGCTAAACCAGCCCCTAAGAAAACTATACAAGAACCTATGGCGCCACCGCCTGTTACTTATACCGTTAAAGCCATGGTACCTGGACGTGCATGGTTAAAAGGCAGTGATGGCAGCCTCTTAACAGTTTCAACAGGTAGTAGCCTGCCTTCTCATGGCCAAGTAACTAATATTGATTTGCAGCAAGGACAGGTTACCACAAGTGATGGTTCCGTCTTTAGCTACGATATTAATGGTAATTAAGATAAACATATAAATCACTGTGCAACAAACATTTATGACAGCTCTACTGCTTAATAAAATAACCCGCTGCTTGATTAGGCCTTTATGCTTAATCAGCATGGCTATTTTATTAACCGGATGCCCTCATTTTAAGCATGCGGCCTCAGAGATACTTATTAACCTTCAATCTACTTATGTCCATGTTGTCGACTTGGTTATGAGTATTGCGTACCTCTCAGGGGCAATGTTTGTTGTCAAAGGGATATTTGCTTTTAAAATTTATGGCGAGCAACGCACGATGATGTCTTCTCAGGTGTCTGTCCGCACGCCTGTGGCATATTTTGCAGTAGGCATTTGTCTGCTATTCTTACCTCATGTTATATCGATTATGAGTAACAGTGTTTTCATGCAACCCGATATCGTTTTAAAATACGGTGGCGGCGAGGATATGGCAACTGATGTAGAATATTCTATTTTTAACTTAGTAAAGATTATGGGATTAATTGCGGTGGTACGCGCACTCTTTATGGCCAGCGTACCTCAGCCACCAGGCGGCGGCGGTGGGCAAGGCGGTTTGGGGAAAGCAGCTATGCATTTCTTTGGAGGGCTAGCAGCATTGAATATTGAATACATGGTTGATATGATCAAAAATGCAACTTAACTTTTTTACTTTAGGAACTTTATCTATGAGAAGTCTTTTATTACGAGTTGGAAAATTTACCTTAGGCATTATTGCGGGGATACTCTTTTGCACAACCTGTTTTGCTGATACCTCTACTATTTCAGGGATCGTGAGCAACATGGAAAATGAGATGCTCGAACCCATATTTAATGTCATTATTTCTATTGCTTATCTTGCCGGTGCAGGCTTTGTTGTTGCGGCTATTTTTAAATTTAAAGCACATAAAGATAACCCAACTCAAGTTACGGTTGGTACACCTATCATGCTACTTTTTGTTGGCATTGGTTTACTCTTCTTGCCTGCTATCATAACCAGTGTGATGCACAGCATTGGCTTCAGCTCATCAGGCGCAGGATCGGTAACGTTCTCTAGTGGAACAATATTTTCTCAAGGGTCATAAAATAAAGAGGTACTGTATGATTAATATCTATTCTCGTATTGCAAAGTTTTTTTTAGGCTTTATATTAGTGAGTTTTGTTGGCATAAGTTATGCGCAAGAAACTTCAGCAACTGATATAAGCAGCTTAGTAAATAATATTCAACTCGATGTCGTCAAACCCATATTTAATGTCATTATTTCTATTGCTTATCTTGCCGGTGCAGGTTTTGTTGTTGCAGCTATTTTTAAATTTAAAGCACATAAAGATAACCCAACTCAAGTCACGGTTGGTACGCCTATCATGCTACTTTTTGTTGGGATTGGCTTACTCTTCTTACCTGCTATCGTAACAAGTGTCATGAATAGTATTGGCTTTACTTCATCCGGAGCGGGTTCTGTAGACTATACAAAAGGGTCTATTACAGGATAAGTCATAGACCATGGAAAAATTATGTTTAACTTATCGTTAAGCGCAAGTTTTGAGAATTGGAAGCTGTTTTGGTTGCGTAGAACGCATCCACGCTTCCAATCCATTGCCCAAAAAGTTTTTGAACGGGATCAATATACCTGTCAATTCTGCAGCATCTCTGCCCCTTTAGCAAAATTTGAAGTGATTAATCTTGACGCTAATTATCAAAATAACAAAGCAAGCAATCTTGTTACCGCATGCCCGCTTTGTGCCCAATGTTTCTTTATCGAATCCATTGGAACAGGAAGCTTTGGCGGAGGCGTTTTGATTTATCTTCCTGAAATTAATCAAAATCAATTAAATGCTTTAGCCAATGAAGCTTTTCTTGCAATCCATACCAAAAGCGCTCAAGCAATGAGTGCGGAAAATATTTTACGTGATTTTAAATTTCGTTCAGCAGATGTTGAAAAAATCTTTGGCGACGGCATGTCAGATCCTGCAAAGTTTGGCATGTTAATGTTAACAGCAAATCTTCCCAAAGCGCAGTTAAATAAAATTTTACTTCCACTACGGCTACTACCTATTCGTACTCGCTTTTTAGAATTTACTGAATCTGTTGTTAATGGTTTAGCCATGGAAGAAACACAAGCAGCATAAGCTTAATGTGGTGCATTAAGGAATAAAGAATGATTCGTTTTGTCGAAACCATTGTTGATACAATTGATACCTTTGTCGCCTGGTTATCTTCTTCTTTAAAACAGACGACAGAATCCTATTGTGATTTAGAAACAGCTGATAGCCCAACGGTTCTGGTTGCACATGATGGCGCGTTAATTTCCGTTATTCGCATTGAAGGCGCTAAAGCCCTTATTGGGGAAAGTGAATTTAATAAACTGCATGAAGGCTTAACGCTTGGTATGCATACGGGTTTAGCACGCCCTGGTAGAGAAGTACAAGTTGTATTTAATTATGAAAAACAAGGTGTACAAGAAAAAATTGCTAAAATTTTTGAACCTGCCTATAACACCGCAAAACGTTTAAATCTCAATTTAGATGATCTTTTTAATGAAAGATTACGTTACTTAACGCGCTTTTGTGCAGACGAAGCTGTTTATCTTGTCTTGCGAACTTGCCCTGGCTTTTTGACAAAAGAACAGCTTGAAGCTAGCCGTAAAAGCAGCGATAAATTTATTCGAGAAAATAATTTTCCTCAAAATAAACGTAGTCAAAATCTTCTTGCACCAATAGCAGAATTACGGGATCCTCATGATTCATTTGTGCGCTCCTTACTACATGATTTAAATTCTCTCGAGTTACAAGCAGAAATATTAGAAGTCCATGACGCAATTTTTGCTATGCGTATGATAGCAGACCCTGACTTTACCGACCCTAAATGGCGCGCAGCACTTCCAGGCGACCGTGTACCGCTAAAGTCTTATCAAAATGTTAAGCCCGATGTTTCTGATTTATTTTGGCCATCGTTAGCAAGGCAAGTTTTACCTCGCGATGCTGAAGTATTAGATTTGCGCACTGTTCGTGTGGGCGATAAAATTTATTCTTGCGTTTACATCGACCTTTTTCCTAAAGATTTAAAAAACTTTAATCAACTCTTTCAACGTACAGTAGCAACCCGTATTCCTTGGCGTATTTCTTTTTTAATTAACAGTGATGGTTTGCAGTCAATTCGATTTAAAGGTTTGTTAGCGAGTATCTTAAGCTTTAGCTCAGCACAAAACCGCTTAATCAGTGATGCCAATAATTTATTAAACTATATTCATCTTAATACGGATGATGCTATCGTACGCCTACAAGTGGCTGTCACGACTTGGGCACCTGCCAACGATTTGCAACTTTTACGTATCCGCACAGCTGAATTAGCCAAAGCCGTTCAAGGTTGGGGTTCATGTGATGTCTCAGAAATTTCGGGTGACCCCTATGCTGGTTATATCTCAAGCTTGATGGGGGTTAGCGGTGAAAGCGTGGCAACGGCTTCTGTTGCACCTTTATCAGATGTCGTTTATATGCTGCCTATCACGCGTCCAGCTTCTCCATGGCATCAAGGCGCATTACTATTTAGAACCCCTGACGGAAAGCTTTGGCCTTATCAACCCGGCTCAGCTGAGCAAACCACTTGGATTGATTTAATTTATGCAAGGCCAGGTTCAGGTAAATCCGTTTTATCCAATGCCATCAATTTAGCTTTATGCTTATCGGGTGGCTTACGTCGTCTACCTCGTATTGCCATTATTGATATTGGCCCTTCTAGCAGCGGTTTAATTTCTTTGCTCAAAGAAGCCTTGCCCATTAATCAGCAACATTTTGTTACTTATCATCGCTTACGCATGACACCGGATTATTCCATTAATCCTTTTGATACTCAATTAGGTTGCCGTTATCCTACGCCGCAAGAGCGCAGCTTCTTAGTCAACTTTATTACCCTGCTTGCTACACCGCTTGGTGCAGAAAAACCTTATGACGGTATTGCTGATATGGCAGGCTTGGTGGTTGATGAACTTTATAAGAATTTAGCTGATGGCGCAAAACCTTACACTTATACGCCGAATATTGAACCCTTAGTCGACGCCGTTTTAGAAGAAATCGGCTTTGTACGCGACTCTAAAACTACTTGGTGGGAAGTGACCGATGCCTTATTCCTTGCCGGCTTTGTCCACGAAGCAACTTTAGCACAACGCTATGCGATGCCGTTATTAGCTGATGCAGGCGCTATTTGCCGCTCACCGAATGTCGAAGACTTATATGGTAAAGTGATTGCGCCAACAGGTGAAACCTTGGTCGCTGCCTTTGCACGTATGATTTCTGCTGCAGTACGAGAATATCCAATCTTATCACGCGTCACCAAATTTGACTTGGGCGATGCACGTATTATTTCATTAGATCTTGATGAAGTAGCAAAAAGTGGTGGTGAAGCTGCAGATAGACAAACGGCTGTGATGTACATGTTGGCACGATATATTTTAGCAAGGAATTTTTACCTCACTGAAGAAGCGATTACTGAAATGCCAGAAGCTTATCGCCAATACCAAGCAACGCGTATTGGTGAATTACGTGAAGACCCTAAACGTATTGTATTTGATGAATTCCATCGCACTTCCAAAGCACAAGCCGTGCGTGATCAAGTCATTATTGATATGCGGGAAGGCCGAAAGTGGAAAGTACAAATTGGTTTGATTTCGCAATCGGTCGATGACTTTGATGAAGTTATGGTAGAATTTAGTACAGCCGTGTATATTATGGATGCTGGACCTGCACAAACTTTAGAAAAAACCGCAAAAATATTTGGCTTAACACCAACAGCAAAAACCGCATTACGCACCCGCGTGCATGGCCCAAGAGAAGGCGGTGCAACTTTCTTAGCTCAGTTTTCAACAAAAAATGGTTTGCATACGCAGCTATTAACATTAACGCTTGGACCTATTGAGCTATGGGCATTTAGTACCACAGTGGAAGATGCTTTAGTGCGCAACTCTTTATATCGCCTCATTGGGCCACAAGAAGCGCGACGTGTATTAGCAACGCTCTTCCCTAATGGTACGGTTACAAAAGTTATTGAAAAACGTTTAAATCGTGTTCGCGAAGAAAGAGGCTTAATTACGCAAATGGATAATTCCACCGAAGTTGAAAAGCTTACGCAAGAAATTTTACGCGAATATAAAGCAAACCCTGATGTACAAAGATTGCCAGAATAAAATAATTTTAATCAAATTAGCGAATGAATCATGTTTAAAAAATTTTCTTTGACCTTTATTACTTGTGCGGCTTTGCATACAGCATGGGCCGCAAACAATTTGCCTTCACCATCTGAACAGCAAGATTTTATTCGCCATGTTGCACCGCGCTATGGTTTAAGCGCTGCAGAAGTTCAAAATGCTTTAGACAAAGCAAATTTCCAACCTTCCATTATTAAGGCGATTACTAAGCCCGCAGAAGGAAAATCTTATGGCGATTATCGAAAATTATTATTAACACCTAAGCGCATTGAAGCTGGCAAAGATTTCATTAAATCGTATACTTTTGCTTTTAATAAAGAGAAAAAACTTTTTGATATCCCGTCAGAAATTGTGGGTGCCATCATTGGTGTAGAAACTTCTTATGGCAAAAACACTGGTAAGTTTCGTTTGCTCGACTCCTTAGCAACACTCTCTTTTGGTTATCCGAAGCGGGAGGATTTTTTCCAAAAAGAATTAGCTCAATATTTGGCTATCTCAAAAAACAATAACTGGAATGTCACTAAGCTGACAGGTTCTTATGCCGGTGCCTTTGGCTGGCCACAATTTATGCCAAGTTCTTATGTGCGTTATGCTGTCAGCGCTTATCCTGGCGCTAAACCCGATCTGTATAATCCTAATGATGCAATTTTGAGCGTAGGAAACTATTTTGAAAAAAGCGGTTGGGTTTCAGGCGGGCCAGTTGCCGTGCCTGTTACCATTTCGCCCAATACTTGCACCGGTAAATTAGAATGTAATAAAAGGCAACCACTTTATCCTGTGAGTGTTTGGCGAGCGCATGGTGTTAGCGTACCTGCTAATATCCCTGATAATTTAAAAGCCAGCGTCGTAACGCTCAAGACAGCAAATGACACGGAAACCTGGATGACTTTCCAAAACTTTTTTGTGATTACTTGCTATAACATTAGCATTAATTATGCGATGGCAGTATTTGAGTTAAGCCAAGCAATTAAAAGTTAATAGCGCACGAGTTTCACATTAAAGATGATTCGGTGGGCTCGTTGCTAACCTTTCTTTGCCCACCTTATCTCTTACGATGATTTATCTTTATGGCATATACAAAGTAGGATCTTCCATGCCGGCTTCTGCAAAACCTTTTTTGCGATAAGTACAGCTATCACATTTGCCACAAGCGGCACCTGTGTTAGGGTCCGCTTGATAACAAGAAACCGTGAGCGAATAATCCACACCATTTTTAAGGCCAAGCTTTATCGTTTCTGCCTTGGATAATTCTAATAGCGGTGCATGAATCGTATATTTTTTTCCTTCTACTCCATCTTTTGTGGCAAGATTTGCCAGTGTTTCAAACGCTTTAATAAATTCTGGTCGGCAATCTGGATACCCCGAATAATCCACATGACTGACACCTAAAAATAGGTCATGCGCACCAATACTTTCGGCATAACCTAAAGCAAATGCTAAAAAAATAGTATTTCTAGCCGGAACATAAGTGACAGGGATTTCTTTAGTGGTCTCTTCTTGATAATCAGGTACATCAATTGTGTCATCCGTCAATGCAGAAGCGCTCATCGCCCCTTTCGGTAAAGCAATAATTTTGTGATGCTGTATACCAAAAGATTCAGCAACTCTTTTAGCGGCCATTAATTCTGCTGAATGTCGCTGCCCATAATGGAAACTAATAGGATAACAATCAAAACCTTGGCCTTTTGCAAATGCTAAAACGGTGCTTGAATCTAAGCCACCCGAGAATAATACAACTGCTTTTTTCATAAGTAACCTTTCATAATCTATTATTCCATAATAAAGCGATTTTATTTAAGCAGCAAGTAAAAACAATGTTGCTAGAGCTTTTGCTATCATTATCCAAATGGCGGCTAATTTTGCCTTGGTGGGGCAGTATGGCTATCTGGCACCGGCGTTAAATCCAAGCGCGTCGATTCAGCTTGGGCAAGATTTTCTCGCTCATTATTAGTTGGCGGTGAAAAAAGTGGCGAATACCGAACTGCCGCTTCTGCTGATGGAAGAATATTTGCCGCTGGCCTGTCGAGTTGTTCACTTAACAAACGGCCACCTGGCGTTGCTGGAATTGCTAATGGTGCGTTATTCTCTTGTCTTACAACGGCAGCTTCTAAATCTGCAGCAAGCCCTTCGCTTCTCTCTGCTGCTCGCCTTGAGGAAGCTGCGACAAGAACATTATCAAGCGTTAGGGGTATTACTAATAAAAAACGCAAAATATTGGTAAGAAGTACCGTAAAGCTTACCGTTGTTGGTGCAGCGATTATCCCCGTTGATATGCCGGCCAATAAACTTACGATAAGTAAAATTTGCAAACATGCACTAAGCATACTACTGAATAGCGCCCCCGATTTCTTTGCCCTGTATAGGATGCGCTAAACTTTGCCGCCATGCCTGCAGTAACTGACGTAGCCATTTCAAGCGCTGAAAATTCTAAGACCTGAGTGCTATCCTCTGAACCGCTACTGATCAAAATAAGAGAACCGATTAAAAGAGCGCTAAAAGAAAAAAAACTGCTACCGCTATAAAGCCGCCTTAATCTTACCGACATTAAGCCTCCGGAATCTAACGCTACTCGGTCTAGCGCTGATGCTGGCGCATTGGCAAGCAAGTGCGTCGTTTCCGTAGGAATAAGCTGCTGTTCTCGTGCTTGCAGCAGGGCGCGGCGTTCAGATTCACTCATCCAATGCCGAAAGCTGGGAACTTGATCTTGCAATTCTATAGACAAGGCTTGACGTAAATACTTAACATGCTCTTGTTGATATTTCTGTAAACGTTTTTCCAAATCAAGCCGTTGCCGAGTCAGGATTGGATGCTCTGCGGGTAATTTAAAAAAATTGTCTTGTTGTTTAAGAATATAATCGATAATAAGAAACCTTAGTAAGCAAACAACCACCGCTTCTTCTTCTGCAGATATCTTGATACTTCCTGGATCTACTAGAAGCCTATCGAGTTCAGCTAAACTTGCATAAGGGCTAACGGCGGGGAAATAATCATTTTCTGTATAGGGCAAAAGTCTATCAATAATCTTTTCAATTTGCTCTGGTCGATCCCGTAATAAATATTCTTCTTCTAAAATAGCTACTGCCCGCTCAAAAAAGCTTTTAATCACAATAAGGTGCTGTGAATTTAAAGTTTTCATCATTATTGCTCAATTTTTTATTGTTCTTTTTCTTTAGCAATTAATATGCCAAAAGCTGCTATTTTTACCAATAAGCTCCTCGAAGCTGCGTTCTTTTGCGCCGCTAGCGTGAGAATTTTTTCTTCCTGCAATGAAAATGCTCCCCTGCATTGAATAGCAATGGTGAGCACACGCCTAGGGTGGGTAACGACACGTATTGTGGAAAGTAGAAAATCATAAAAAGTTTTTTGCTAGAACCTGGTAAAATCACGGCCACTTGCTTTAAAACTTTTCATAAAATTTCTTAACAAGGTGAAGATGTTTTTTAAAAAATGGGGCTTCACTTCCTATTTTCTACTGAGGGAAAGAAAAGGCCCATACAGAAACTTAACTTCGTAAAGTACAAACTGAATAATATTGCATTGTTGCGACAGGATCTTCGTCCACTTCATATTCTTTGGCTAACTCTGCAGAAGTTTTATCATCGATAATAATTAATCCAAATTTTTGGGCAAGCTCTGCTAAGCTTTTTACTCCTGTGATCCAGCTTAAACCCGCCTTCTGAAATCGCTCAAAGGCAGCTTCGACTTCCGTATTGCCAGTAGTATTTTCTAAGAAAGCCATATGAACATAATCAAAAGAAATCGTAAAATGCTTAAAGTTTTCTTTTAGCAAGCTTAAAACTCTTTCGGCATCTTCAGCTTCCAAATACATAATATTCCCTTCCCAAATGATGTGAGTTGGGCTATCAAAGTCAACACCATTTTCTTTAAGCCTCTCAATTAAATTTTCTTTCACATAATCAACCGCAACATATTGTGCGTTAGGATATATTCCTTGGGCTTGATATTTGTCAGCCTTTCTTCCTAATACCTCAGCTTGATCAACCTCATAAAAGTTTATACCCTTCTGACGTGTGTATTTTTCTTTACGCGCAGGCAACGTATCATATCCACTCCCTAAAATAATAACTTGCGTAATTGGTTCTGAAGATTTAATTAATCTTGATAATGCTTTACGGAAATATCGTTCTCTTATCGCTGTCGTTACAGGTTGGTGCCCCATCTTGGTGACTCGCTCTAAGGTTGCAGGATCAATTATTTTGGGCATTATCTCATCTTTAAAAAGCGGCTTTTCTCTGCCTACAAATTTTCTGACTTGTCTTTTAAAAAATTCTGCCTCTTTTCCTGCATGCTTCATAGCAACAACTGTGCTTGCCGTACTTGCCACATTAAAACCCGGACTAGGCTCTGGCCTTACTGTTTTGGGAATAGAAAACATAGTTGCTCCTTAAGTTTTTCTTGTGATAAGCTAAAAGCAAAGAATATGCCATTGATAAATAATAAGAGGTGTCTCCATGAAAACAAATTTAAAAGGCAAAAAAGTTATTGTCACAGGTGGAAATCGCGGCATTGGGAAAGCAATTGCCTTAGCCTTCGCTGAAGAGGGTTGCGACATTGTTATTACTTATAATACCGGGCAAAAAGAAGCCGAGCAAACCGTTAAAGAACTCGAAAAATATCATATTCATGTAAAATCCATTCAGTTTGATGCAAATACGGAAGGTGCCGAAATGCGTCTAGTTAAAGAGAGCAGTGAATTTCTTGGCGATATACACATTTTAGTAAATAATGCAGGAACGTTATCTCGACATTCATTTTTAGATATTCCTGAACCAGAGCTCTTACGTGTTCTAAAGGTAAATACTATTGCACCATTTCGATTAATGCAAACTGTTGGGCATTATATGACGGAAAAACAAACAGCATTAAAAGAGCAAGATAAAGCGTTAGAAGATCGATCGATTATTAATATTACCTCATTAAGCCGCAAAGTTATTACTGCAGGTTTGTCACATTATGAAACCAGCAAAGCAGCAACTTCTCAAATGACAAAATCCGCGGCAATGGATAAAGATTTTCGAGAAAATCGTATTCGCGTCAATGAGGTTGCGCCAGGTTTAATTCCAACTGACATCAATCGCGATCAATGGGAAACAGGTAGTACGATATGGAAAAAACGTGTAGGAGCTATTCCACTTTTTCGTCCTGGATTGCCAAATGAAATTGCCCAAGCAGTTGTTTGGCTTGCAAACAGTGCCTGGACGACAGGCACAACTGTGACTGTCGATGGAGGAAGAACAAGAAATTGGTCTGGTTCGGAAATTGCTCCGCCTGATTTACAATCAATTCCTCAGGCAAGGCTTTAGTATTTTTCTACTCAGTCTGCTATAACTTCTATCTCGAGAATTTTAGGTAAAGTTTTAAAGCTATGCCTTCTTGATTATCAAACTTTCCAAACGATTACTTTCCACAATAATCTTATGCAAAGCTTTGCATAAAAATTATTCCTAAAAAACTTCGAATTAATCAGCTACTCAGGCAGAGTATCCTTTTGGATTTTTGGCCGTACAAAAATTAATAACTCTCGCTTTTCTTTTTGTTCATGTTGATGCTCAAATAATTTACCCAGGACAGGAATATCGCTGATGAAAGGCACCCGTTCAATTTGATGGTCATCCGCTTCTTCATAAATACCGCCTAACACAATCGTTTGTTGGTCTTTGACTAATACTTGCGTGGTAATTTCCCGCGTATCAATAGCGGGCACACCATTAATCAAACGACTACTTGGCTTATCTTGGTTAATATGTAACGTTAAAAGTATATGTTGGTCTGGCGTGATTTGCGGTGTAACTTCTAAACTCAATACCGCTTTTTTAAAATTTACATTCGTTGCGCCACTAGAAGTTTTTTCTTGATAAGGAATATCTTGCCCTGTACGGATTACAGCGGCTTGTTGATTTTGCGTAATTAAACTAGGTTTGGCCATAATTTCTCCTGCGCCTTCGGCCTGTAATGCTGAAAGCTCTAAATCCAACATATAACCATCGGCTAATTTAAATAAAGCTAAGCCTAAGGTGCCCGAGCCACCTACGCTTGGACTGGAAGGAAAATCAAAATTTAACCGATCTTTTAGGGGGATACTAGCGGGACCTTTCCCATCGGCTAATGCATTTGCGCCTGCCAGCGAACCGCTTAGATGATGACCACCGCTCACACCAAATCTAATGCCTAGATCTTTCTCATAATTGCTATCGACTGTCACGATGCGTGCTTCAATTGAAACTTGCTGCGCAGGCTTATCTAATTCTTCAATTAAAGTTTGAACATGATCTAATTGCGAAGGAACATCTTCTAGCCAAATGCTATTGGTCCTCGCATCAACGCCAAGGCTACCTTTGGTAGAAAGTAAATTATTTTTGTCTTTTAGCGCCGCCATTAAATCATTGGCTTTGGCATATTTTAATGCTATAAGACGTGTCTCTAGATTCTCATCTTCGCCTTGCGCTTCTTGATATTGAGTTTGTTGTTGCACTTGCTGCGTGATTTCATTGATGGGCGCAATAACTAAAGTATTGCCCACTTGCCGCTGCGCCAAACCTTGGCTACTTAATATGACGGTTAAGGCATCATCCCAGCTTACATCTTTAAGATGCAAGCTAATTTCTTGTGCGGAAACTTTATCACTTAAAATAATATTTTTTTCGCTATATTGAGCAAGGATGCTAATTAAATCACGTATGGTAATTTTTTGAAAATCAAAAGAGAGTTTTCCTGGTGTAGCCTCTGCAAAAACTGTTAAATAAAAAAATAAGCCTATTAAGCTAATTAATTTTCTCATCCGAAATTCCTAATCATGACTTGGTTATTTGAATCTTGTAGCTTTACGCCATGTTCATTAATTTCAAGGATTTTCCATGAAGAATCTCCATAGCCTTCTCCTACGCTTAAACCAATAATTTTTTGATTAGGTAATTTCAAAAAAGCCACCGGCGCTTGATGATCAAGCGTTAATTTTCCCACCCATTCTGTTTGTTCAACCGGTAAGATTAAATTATTTTCTGGCTCTGCTGGTGACTCTTTTTCATTAAAATTAACATTTTTTTTTGCTTCAATTTGCACAAGCAAACGAATATCTTGCTGATTTAATTCTTGCTCAAGGTTGAGATAAGTAATTTTTCCCGCCAAGTTTTTCACCACTGGCTTTGCAAAAAAATTTAATGCCGTTTTTAAGCTTGTTTTAAAACTGAATTCATAACCTGATATATTATTTTGGAAAGAAAAATCATTTAAACCCAGATCCTGAGCTTGCTGTTGCAATATTGGCTTAGGCGCTTGTTGTGCCAAACTTTTTTCTAGTTTTGTTACTTCTTGCTTTATAGAGCTCATATTTTTAATCACTTTTTCTTGTTGCTGGTATAAATGATTATTGGTTTTAAAAGCCAATTTTGCTTGACCACATTGCTGCAGAATAGTTTCATAGCGGGGAAAATAAGCAAATAACATTAACAGGCTAACGCTAAAAGCAATAAGGCTTTTACGTTGTGCAAGATTGAGTTGATGATAGGAAAGGATTGATATCATCGCTTAAGCTCAAAAGTAAAATTACCCAACAGATTTTGTGTCGTTGTTGGATGCCAGACGGCAATATCTACGTATTTAAATGATTTAGCTAAAGACTGTTGATAATTTTCAACTAAAGCAAAATTCTTAGCCTGACCTTTTATTTGCCATTTACCCTCATCGAGCGTAATACTCGTTAATAAAATATCTTTGGCTTTTGCAACTTCTGCAGCTTGAATAACCAATGAAATTTTTTGCCACTGCGCTTGTTGCTTTTCTAGCTCTGCCGTTTTTTGCTTTAATTCAGTCAAGTGTTGATTATCTTCATTCGCCTTCTGATAATCATCTTTTATCTGAAGCATTTTTTGAGCAATAAAACTTTTTTGCCAAACAAAATAAGATTGGCTTAAAGATAAAACCATTAATCCTAATTCCATGGCAAGCGCACATAAGCCGGCATAAAAGCAAGTTAATAGTAAATCAACCAGGATTTTTTGTTTGGCAGTTGCTTCACGCCAAGCCAATAAATTCAGCGTCATAAAAATTTTCTCGATCTAATAATTTCAAAACGATTTGGGCCGCTGCTTGATTAGCGGCAGAAACTGTAGCAAACGCTTGCACTTGCCAAGCTTGAGTCAGCTGACGCTTTGCCACGTGCGCATAAGATTCAATAGCTGCTACGCTGAAACCCAATAGTTCATAAGTCTGGGTTATCGCTTTCACTTGTGCTGCTTCTATACAGTTACTAATGACTAAATATTCGTCTAAATGATTTTCTTCACTTAATAATTCAATATCAAAATAAGTATGCGGTTTTTGTTGCGCAGCAATTTGCTGGTAAATTTCTGTACTGGAAAGATGTTTAGGAAAAAACCAAGTTTGATGGAGGATGGTCTCTTCGGGCACGCAGATAGCAAGCTTATGTTTGCTATAGAGGATGGCTAAGTCGGTTAATGAGCCCTGACAAAAGCCTTCGAAGCTTACTTGGCCACGATATTTTTTGATCGCAGCTAATAAATAGTTTTCTTGGGTGGGATAAATCGCCGCGTAATATTTTGGTCGATAAAAATATTTCAACATAAAAATGATTCAATAAAAAAATCATTTTTACCGCAGGGCATTAAGACTAAAAGAAAAACTCAAGAAAAAATTTAGACAATTTTTTTCGCGACATCATTGCGCAGGTATTTAGGTAAAGCTTCGGTGGAATTAACAACATGACCTTCCATAAAGGCTTCTTTAGCTAATAAAGCTATTTCTTTCGCATTTGGGTAAGCATCGAGCATTAATGCCGCGGGCTCAAGACCTTGGCTTAAATCCGGATAAACCGCATAAGCTTGACCAATGCCTAGCCATGCAGCTGGGGTATTTTCTGCGATACTTACGCGGGCTTTTGCTGGCGCAGCAAGACTGTCAGGCACAATCGCTAGTGGACGATTTTTTTCAAAAGTATAAATAGCAAAATACACTTCTTGCATACGTGCATCTAATGCAGGCACAAAATAATCTAGCTGAGGCTGTTGTATTTTCGCTGCTAAGGCTAAAGCCGCTAAAGTTGAAACTGGAATTAAGGGCAAGGTATGAGCAAAAGCTAAACCTTGTGCCACGCCTGCAGCAATACGCAATCCGGTAAAACTGCCAGGCCCTTCACCAAACGCAATCGCATCACAATCGGCAATATTGAGCTGATGCTTCTCCAAAAGCGTTTGAATCATAGGTAAAATTAAATGCGTATGTCGCTTAGGCGCAAGTTCGCTTATTACGTCAATTTGGTCGTTATGCCATAATGCGGCAGAACAAGTTTCAGTAGAAGTATCAAGAGAAAGAAGGATCATATTTTTTGAGAGGGTGACCCAGCATTATGCTGTAAATAAGATACTTAAAAAAAAACCCTCTGAGAGGGTATTTTATAAAGTGGCGTCCCCGACGGGAGTCGAACCCGTGTTATCGCCGTGAAAGGGCGGTGTCCTAGGCCTCTAGACGACGGGGACGCAAGGTACTTCTTTGCTGATTACTCTAGTTTCTCTTTGGTGGAGCTAAGCGGGGTCGAACCGCTGACCTCTTGCATGCCATGCAAGCGCTCTACCAACTGAGCTATAGCCCCAGAGTAGCCCGCTATTTTACGAAAAAAGCTATCGGTTTGTCAAATTTTTTTGCAAACCTCTCATATGCACTTACTACAAGCTAAATAATTTTTAAACTCTAGGTATTAACCTTGTTGTTTCTAAAGCACCTTCGGCAGCAGCAGCTGCATTGTCTGCCGTGATGTTTTCTGCGTGCCCTGGCGTAATATCAATGATAACGTCCTCTGGCAGCTCTTCTATGGTTAGAGTCTGCCCCTGCGGTACGGGACACGTCTGTACTGCTCTTGCAAAATGATAAGCTGATCGAACTAAATCCACAGCTGCGTTGGAAAGAGATAACAAGAATGTGGCAAGCGCAAATTCTGGAGCAGCACCACTCATGCTGGCTTCAGCTATAATATATTCCCAATAAGAAAAATAAGATAAAGCTGCGTAAGCAAGAGCAGGTGCAAGATTAATGAAACCTAGCAGAAATTCTAATTTAGAACTACGATCACCAACAGCAAAAAAGTGAGAGTAGCGGTTAATTAGGTAAACAGCTCCCGTATCAAAAACTAATGATGGAACTTGTAAACCCAGTAAAACGCCTATATTTAGACGTAAAACACGCTCTGGATCATTAATCAGCTTGTTTGCATATAGAGAGGCATAGCTTAAGCCCATACTAGTGAGGAAATGCGCAACCCCATAAAACGTATAGAGATGTTTCCCTGGAAATCCTATTAGCTTAATATTAGGAAATTTCGCTTGTAATTGTTCTTTAATTTTTTCTATTTCTTTTTCTCGAGCATATCGGTTGGCGCATTCGCTTAAAATTATAAGCATTTGCTTGTTTTTTCCATGATTCTTGTCAGTGGGGTTCTCAAGGCTTTTTTTATTTTTTTGTATAAAAGCTCCCTTGGCTTTCTGAAAAAAAGCTAGAATCTTCTCATGCTTGTCTTTATCAAAAGTTAATTGTAATTCGACCGGCCTGCTAGTCATTGGGCTTTTGGGAGCCCCGCTCCTGCTTTTTTGATACATCCACTCCGCCACCTGTAAAGCCTCGTAAGCATGTTTTTCAAGGCCGCCATTCGAAGAAAGTCTTACTGGGCAAACCATTATGAAGCATTGCCCGATAGGACAGATGAAGTCAAGTTCTTCAGGGACATTAATTTTATATTGAGGATATTTCTCTAAAACGCTTATTCCTAGCATAATTAACTTCTTATTAAAATTTTCGAGATCTTAATATAATGTTTTTTTAAAGTCAAATTTAAACCTCTTCCATTTTGATGAAAAATTTAACTAAAGCAAGTATCTCAGACAACTTTTATCGCTAACTTACCAACTACTTTTCCTTCTTCTTGCAAGCGATGCGCTTCTTGTATCGTGTTAACACTTAAGCCACCTAACTCAGTAATAACCGGTGTTTGAATTTTTCCGTCATCAACTAATTGCGCAATTGCTTTTAATTGCTGGTGGTAAATTTGCCAACAATCTGGCGAACCAAAAAATGCGCGGGCGCCTAAAAATTCAAAATGTAAACTAGCAGAACGTGCAAATAATGGGCTTGTTCGTCCATCAAAAATATTAATGTTAATTCCTTTAGGCTCTTCAACGATTGTGACCACATCACCATCAAAATCCACTAAAGACAGGCAAAGTTCTTTCATAAGCCCACCCACAAAATCAAAGCAAGCTGAAAATAATTGTCCTTGTGTTTGGGCCAGGATTTTTTCTTGCCAAATATTTAATTCGTGCGATTGATTAGTAATGATATTTTCTGGTGGTAGTGCAAAAGTTTTGGCCAAATATTGGACGCTAGTTTCTTTTGTTGCCGTTGCCCATAAATGCTTGGCACCTTTAGCCCGCAATAATTGCAAAGCAATACTTCCTACTCCACCACTTGCCCCAGCAATAAAAATATTTGTATCAGGTTTAATTTTAATTTTTTCGACGGCTTGATAAGCGGTTAAACTGACCAAAGGTAAAGCCGCTGCTTGGGCAAAATTTAAGCGCTGAGGCTTTAATGCCACAAAGGCTGCTGGCACGCAGACGTATTCTGCATAAGCCCCATTGCTCATCTGCCCTGTTAGATAAGCAAATACTTCATCGCCTAATTTAAAATGCTTAACGCCTTCGCCCATCGCATCAATAACACCAGATAAATCACAACCTAAAATCACGGGCAAATTACCACCGAAATCTCCACGCCGGACTTTAAAATCCACAGGATTAATTGCGCAATAAAAAATTTTGATCCGCACTTCATGAGCAGCTGGTACTGGTACTGGCAGCGACACTTCTGCAAAATTCTCTACCCCACCAAATTGCTCCAAGCTAATTGCTCTCATTTAAAAGCATCCAAATAAAAACATCATATGCCAAAATCAACAACGGTGCCAGCCACCCAAGTCAACAAACGGGGTCAGGCCCTTTTTGTTGACTTGGCACTAACTTCAAGCTGCTAGCTAAAGCAGCAAACGCTAAGTCAACAATCGGGGCCTGACCCCGTTTGTTGACTTTGGATGTTTCGCTGGGGTGGGCTGGTTTTTGTGATAAAATTTAATTATGACTACTGAATTTAATGCTGAAGAATTAAAAAAACTTTCTCAATTTGTTTTAGCGCATGCTAAAAAATTAGGTGCTAGCGGTGCAGAAGTTAGCGTCGCGGCTAATACTGGCTTTTCACTTAATGTGCGTCAACAAGAAATTGATGAATTAACCTATCATCGCAACCACGGTATGGCGATTAGTATTTATAATGGCCAAAAATCTGGTTCTGCAAGCTGCTCTGATTTGACAGAAGCTGCTTTAAACTCTGCCGTTGAAGCAGCTTGGGCCATTGCGCAACAAACTGACGCTGACCCTTATGCTGGCTTAGCTGAAAAAGCCTTAATGGCAAAAAACTTTCCTGATTTAGCGATTTATTATCCTTGGGATATCACCCCAGAACAAGGTATTGCTTTAGCAAAAGAATGTGAACAAGCTGCGCTTAGTCAAACCGGCATTACCAATTCAGAAGGCGCAAGCTTAAGCACGCATGTTGATTGCCATGTTTATGCAAATAGCAATGATTTCTGTGAAGCAGTGCTAAGCACTAGCCATAGCTTAAACTGTGTCGTTGTCGCAGAAAAAGACGGCCAAATGCAGCGTGATTATAGTTACCTTGTCAGCGTTAATCCCAATACATTAAATAACGTTATTCAAGTTGGCCAAGAAGCTGCAAAACGCACACTAATGCGCATTGGCGCAAAACCCATTAAAACTCAACGCGCTTCTGTCATTTTTGCAGCAGATGTTGCACGAAGCTTATTTGGGCATTTTATCAGTGCAATTTCTGGCAGCTCAATTTACCGCCGCGCTTCATTCTTAGTTGATCATTTAGATAAGAAAATTTTTCCAGATTATATTTCTATCTTTGAACGTCCGTTTTTGCCAAGTGCATTAGGCAGTACCGCCTTTGATGCTGAAGGCGTTGGTACACGCGAGCAAGATTTTATTACTAATGGCGTTCTACAACGCTATGTTTTAGGCAGTTATGCGGCACGGCGCCTTGGTTTGCAAACAACAGCAAATGCGGGTGGCGTACACAATCTATGCGTTAGCCATAGTGAATTCGATTTGCCAACGATGTTAAAGCAAATGGGCACCGGCTTATTCGTCACCCAACTCTTAGGCCAAGGCGCAAATTTAATTACCGGTGATTATTCCCGTGGTGCTTCAGGTTTTTGGGTTGAAAATGGTGAAATTACCCATCCTGTTGATGGCATTACCATTGCCAGCAATTTAAAAGAGATGTATCAGAATATTTTAACCATTGGCAATGATGTGGACACTCGCGGTAATATCCGCACTGGCTCCGTTTGGATTAAATCGATGATGATTGGTGGTGAGTAAGGCCCGCGCCTTTCATATCAGCAAGTCAAAACCACAGCCTAAGAAATTAATCGCGCAATTCTGGCAAAGCTGCGCGTAAATAAATCAACATTGACCACAGTGTTAATGCGGCCGCCACATAAATCAGCAAATGCCCTAGCATACCGATCCAAACAGCAGAAACGCCTGGTGTATACCAAAGTAAAACCACTAATGAAACCATTTGCACGGTGGTTTTTAACTTACCCATTAAAGATACTGCCACGCTAGAGCGCTTACCTAATTCCGCCATCCATTCTCGCAAAGCTGATACAACAATTTCACGGCCAATAATAATCGCTGCAGGGATGGTAATAAGCGCTAAACCTTTCTCACCTACCAATAACACTAAAGCAACCGCAACAATTAATTTATCTGCCACTGGATCAAGGAAAGCTCCTAATTTAGAGGTTTGTGCCAACACTCTCGCTAAGTAACCATCTAACCAATCGGTGATACAAGCCAAACCAAATAAAAGCGCTGCTAATGGATGCGCCCAAGGAAATGGTAGATAAAAAATTAAGACCAGAACAGGAATAATGAGAATTCGAAAAAAGGTAAGGAGATTCGGCCAATTCCAACGCATAAGAAAACCTATTAGTTTTCTTCAATAGTAGCGGAAAATACAAGAAAGGGGAAGTTAGGGAAATTATAGGGGCAAATCATACGATTTACCCCTATAAAAAACTTAGAGCGCTTTAATGTGTGCGTTCAAACGGCTTTTAATACGAGCAGCTTTATTTCTGTGAATAATGCGCTTATTCGCCATACGATCAATGATCGGCTGTGCAGTTTTGAAAGCATCTTGAGCTAAATTTTTATCTTTCGCTTCAATTGCTTTAATAATTTTTTTAACATAGGTACGCAAATTTGAGCGCTGCGCCATATTAGCTTCGCGGCGCGTTTCAGCTTGACGTGCGCGTTTTTTTGATTGTGCAGTATTTGCCACGTGAGTTTCTCCAAAAGGAACAAATATGATAAGAACCGTAAATGATGAAGGATTTTAAGGATTTTGTCAACTATAGGGTGATTTCTTACGCCGGATATAAGGGCATTAATGCTACCAGCGCTGCGGCCCATCAGAGCCGCGACCGTGCAAGAAGTAGGTTTATAACCAATCACTTACGCCTGTGGCTCTGATATATGCTTAGCTAACCAATAAGCTCTAGCTTTTGGCGAGGCATATTGGCCTTGAAAAACTTTATAGTACAACTTTTCTAAATCATATAAAGCTTGCGCGCGTGGCCGCCGGCCAGGGAAAGTCATGAGTTTTTGGATCGCGGAAGGGCTGACATTTAAGCGATAAGCAATGCGGGAATAACTAAAG
>JAJNBD010000004.1 GCA_021156105.1 Gammaproteobacteria bacterium
CCCCATTCATTGTCGTACCAAGCTAATACTTTGACTAAGTTTCCAATCACTTTAGTTTGTGTGGCATCAAAAATAGCAGAAGCTGGATTATGATTAAAATCAACAGAAACGAGCGGTTCTGTATTGTATTGCAAAATACCATCTTTGCTATTTTTTGCAGCCGCTAACATGATGTCGTTGATTTCTTGTACGCTAGTCGCACGTTTTGCTTCAAACGTTAAATCAACAACAGATACGTTCATCGTTGGTACGCGCATAGCAAAACCATCCAGCACGCCATTTAATTCAGGGATCACTAAACCTAAAGCGCTTGCAGCACCGGTTTTGGTTGGGATCATCGATTGCGCAGCAGCACGGGCACGACGTAAATCGCTGTGATTACCATCCAGCAAACGTTGATCACTGGTATAAGCATGAATGGTGGTCATTAAACCACGCTGAATACCAATGCTATCATTTAACGCTTTTGCAACTGGGGCTAAACAGTTTGTGGTACAAGATGCGCAAGAAACGACGACATCAGAAGCTTTTAAAATATTTTCATTAACACCATAAACAATGGTGGCATCAACATTTTTGGCAGGCGCTGATACTAAAACCTTTTTGGCACCTTGCTGAAGATGCACAATGGCTTTTTCTTTATCCGTAAATTTGCCTGTGCATTCAAAGACAATATCAACACCATAATCTTGCCATTTAATTAATGATGGATCTCTTTGCGCAAACATATGCACTTTTTGACCATCGACCAGCATATCTTCGCCATGCTCTTCAACAGAATATTTAAATGGCCCATGCGTTGTATCATATTTTAATAAATGTACATTCGCTTGTAACGCGCCTGAATCATTAATTGCAACAATTTGCATATCTTTGCGATGATTAGATTCATATAAAGCTCGAAAAACATCGCGGCCAATTCGACCAAAACCATTAATACCAATTCGGATCATAGCTATTCTCTTTTTTAAAAAATTTTCTTATTTTAGCATGAGTCGCACGCCGCCGTGTGACGCAAGTCTAGTTTTAAACAAAAAAGCGAAGATTCCTGCTAGATAACCACCATCTACCGCCGACTTTAAATTTTTAACTGGTACATAACTTGCATATTTTCTCTGCACACAATACTAAAGCGCAAACCAATCTATGGTAAATGCTATCCCTCAAATTGTTATTGTTGGTGGTGGAGCGGGTGGTTTAGAACTCTCTGCTCAACTTGGCGATCGGCTTGGAAAAAAAAACAAAGCCTCCGTTATCTTAGTTAATGATACTTTAACGCATATCTGGAAACCCTTACTCCATGAAGTTGCGGCAGGCACCTTAGACTCTCATGAAGATGAGTTGAGCTATGTCGCTTTAGCAAAATTACATCATTTTGACTTTGAGTTAGGGCAGTTACGCAGCATTAACCGGTCTGAACGCTGTATTGAAGTCAGTTATTTTGATTGCTTGCAAAAAACGCCTCAAATCAAGCTAATTTTTTATGATGCACTTGTCTTAGCGGTTGGCAGTATCACTTCAGACTTTAATGTTCCAGGCGCAAAAGAGCATTGTTTCTTTTTAGATAACCTTCAGCAAGCTGAAGCATTGCAAAAAGATTTTTTATATAGCTTTATGCAACCACAAGCCGACCCAAAAATGAAAATTGAAATTGCCATCATTGGCGGTGGCGCAACCGGCGTTGAACTTGCTGCAGAGCTTTATTATGCAGCAGAACAATTCCATCATTATAATCTTGGTATTAAAGATGAGCTGCCCGTGCATATTACCATTATTGAAGCGGGGAAACGTTTGCTTTCTGCAGTTCCCGACCCCATTGCCAATCAAGTTCTGCAAAATTTCTCCAATAAAAACATAACTATAATTACAGAGAAAAAAGTTACTCAAGTCACTAAAAGCGGTGTTTACGTTAATGATCGCTTTATCCCAACCCATTTTAATATTTGGTGCGCAGGGGTCCGCTGTGCCGATTATTTAAAAAATATTGGCGGATTAGAAACGACAGCCTCGAATCAAATTATTGTTAATAAATATTTACAAACATCTTTGGATCCACGTATTTTTGCTATTGGTGATTGTGCCGCATTTCGCTTACCCGATGGAAAGCTTGCGCCACCTCGCGCACAAACCGCTCACCAAGAAGCATTACTACTTGCTAAATCCTTTGAAACCTATTTAAAAAAACAGAAATTATTAAAATTTTATTATCAAGATCATGGTTCCATTATTTCATTAAGCCGGCCTAATGCCGTCGGACAAATCACACCACAAAAAGGCTTTACCTTAGGGATTAGAGGAAAATTCGCTCGCTGGGTTTATGCTTTACTTTATAAATACCATCAAGCCATTTTATTAGGTTGGTGGAGAACTTTGTTGTTTTCACTAAGCCATTGGCTGACGAAACCTATTCGGTTAAGGTTAAAATTGCATTAAGCAATAAGGTCGCTTCTTTATGTATTGACAGTATATAATAGAAACTATTTTTATTGCTGATAACCGCATGAAACTCACCCAGCTCACATTGAAAAATTTTAGGAATTTTCAAGAGATTACAATAAATCCTGATAGCAATATTAATCTGCTTGTTGGAGCTAATGGTAAGGGAAAAACTTCGGTGTTAGAAGCCATCTATTTCCTAGGGATGGGCCGGTCTTTTCGTGCTCGCGGGCATCAAGCGGTAGTACAGCATGGGCAAACCTCTTGCCAAATGGTTGGCGAATTTTTAGATGCTCAAAACAACCCTATCATTATTGGCATAGAAAAAAATCTGGATGCCAGCCAATCACAAGCTAAAATTTCGGGTCGAGAAGTGCAAAATATGGCTGAACTTGCCAGTATTTTGCCGGTGCAATTAATTCATCATGAAACTTTTCATTTATTAGATGCCGGCCCGCAATATCGTCGAGAGTTTTTAGATTGGGGTGTTTTTTATGCAGAACCGCTTTATTTCCCTGCCTGGCAACGTGCCCAGCGTGCTTTAAAACAACGTAATGCTTTACTAAAGAATAATTTGGATCTTACCCAGCTAAATTTTTGGGAGCAAGAGTTAGCCAGTCAAGCTCAAGCTTTGGATCAATTTCGCCGTATGTATCTAACCCTTTATTTACCGGTATTAGAAAGCCTCTTAGCAGCAATTGGTTTAGCAGGGATATCAATCACTTACCATGCGGGCTGGGATAACCAGCGAGATTATGTGCAATTATTACATCAATCCCGCGCAAGAGATGCGATATTGGGTCATACCTCGCTTGGGCCTCATCGTGCAGATTTAAAAATCCGTATCAATCAACAAGACGCTGATTATGTTTTATCTCGCGGGCAACAAAAAATGTTAAGCTTTTCTATGCGTATTGCTCAAGCCTTACTGTTAGCTCAGCTTAGCCAACAGCAATGCTTATTTTTAGTTGATGATCTTGCAGCTGAATTAGATTCAGAATATATTAATCAAGCAATGCAAATGTTAGTAGAACTTCCCTGCCAAGTATTTATTACCGCAGTACATAAAATCTTATTTGAACAACAGCTTGCTCAATATGATATTCCTGTGTTCCACGTGGAACAATTATAAATTAATAGAATATATGATTGTTCCACGTGGAACTATCGTAACTCTTAATTAACCACTCGCTAACGCTCGTGCCCCTGCCCCTTATAGCACGGAACACGGGGCCACAACCGTCAAGTAGCTATTAATAAAGTCTGCGTAAGTAACAAAAGCCCCGCCGCTATAAAAAGTAGTTATAATGGAAAAAACCTTGTTTCATTAGGTGTAGGCGTTATGATAGTAAAAAACTTATCCTGTTTTAGCACAGACCACCCGCAGTCAGGCAATCCAGCAACCGTTATATTAAACTTTACTGGTAATGCCGCTGAAATGCAGCAATATGCCAAAGAATCCCATACAGCGGCTTGTGCTTTTGTTTTACCAGACCAGGTTGTTCGCTTCTTTTACCCTGAAATGGAGTCTGAGCTTTGTATCCACGCCGCTCTCTGTGCTGCCAAAGTCTTATTGGATAAAAGCAATCAAAAGACTATTCACTTAAAAACAAAATCTGGAAACATTCTATATTTTCAAAAAGAAGACGCCATTTATCAAATAAAAACCTGCATTGAACCTTGTACAAAAGAAGTTTTTGCTCAAAACCTTCTTTCACATCTATTAAATACTGAAGATTTTGCAGAAAGCTTACCTTGCCAGCTAGCCTCTATCGGTAGCCCAAAGTTATTAGTTCCTTTATTCTCTGAACAAGCATTAGCCCAGCTTAGCCCTAACCTTGAAGCAATAAAAGACTGGAGTATAAAACAAAACATTAATGGGATTTACGCTTATGCACAGCTAAGTGAAAATATTTTTGCGGCACGAAACTTTAATCCAAAAACAGGTTTAACAGAAGATATTGCTACGGGTGTTTCAGCAGGCGCACTAGCAAGTAGCCTAGGGCGAAGTATCAAAATATTCCAAGGGCAATACTTAGGGCATCCAAGCTGTATAGAAGTTAATTATGAAGCGTCTGATACTATTTGGGTTGGCGGAAAGATTCGAGAACAATAAACTTAATGTTTCACGTGGAACATTAGAGGAAAAAATCAAGCTTCACGGTTTTGTTCACTTTCCAGCTAGATAGGTATTAACTTGTTAGAGACCATCTAACAACTTTATTATTCTTACAAAGTTATGTAACGTAGAAACACTCAACCCACGGCCAATAATTTGCTTTTTTTAATAGTTTTTACAAAACACTTTACTTGCGCGAAGGTTTAATCTTTTCTCAGCAGCCCCGCACAAGTTTAAACGGCATTATCCGCGCTAGTGTCCTCCGTTAGCCGCCGCCTCTCTCAACAAAATAAAACTTTGTTGGCCCGGAGTAAGGCCTATTTCAGCCCCTGTAACTATTCTAGCAAAAGCTTCTTTATCCTTACCAACCAAGTAATAGAATTTTCGGCCAGCTACAGCCTTAGCGTCATTTACAAGCCTATAGCCATAACCAGCACTGGTTGGATCATAAGCAATAGCGAAATAACCTGCACCGCCCGATTGAATCCGATCAGCAGTAAGAACTAATTCAAGTTTAGCAGAAGCTTTATTGCCCCGACCATCTTTCACGGTAAAAATATCATCAGCTGGTGTTAACGATGAGTCATAGTTAAAATCTAACACAAAAATCTGATTCTTTTTGTCCAAGAAGCCAGCCAGCGGTTCTCTTTGTGAAATATTTTTTGAAACTTTAAATTGCTTAGAGCCCTCACCAGCGCCATCGTCAGGGACCAATGTTGCCGTATCTGCCACGGCAATATTGAGTAAAGCCAAGCTTAATAAACCCATTAACCGTTTCTTTATCATGTCTTTCCCCGCTATTTATAGTGCTGCAGTCGCAAGTTCATAAAGTATAACAATAAACAAAAAACTATTAGGCATCCAACAAAAGCAAGGATTAGTAAAAAGCGCCTTCCGGCGCTTTTCCTCTTATAAAGCTTATTTTTTTAACACGGGACCAGCATCTAAAATAACATAAAAACCAGCTTCCCTACCAATTTCTGGCCCAGGAACAACTTTCGCCTTTAACTTTTCATTTCCTTTTAGTGTGTTAAATCCCGCCAAGCCAATTGCTGTTACATTTCTTCTGTCGCTCTCCTCACGCTGTTGCATATAACCCGCAAACCGAGGGTCAAAAGGAACCTCAAAAGTGAAATAATCTTTGTAGAGGCCGTTTTTTATCTTCCCTATTGGAGCGGCTGCAACAAGCATAGCATCAGTCAAAATATCTCTTTGACTATCTAAAAATCTTATGGTACCAGAAGTAGATTTAGCTGCAGTGTCGCTTTTTTTAGCAATAAGGTATAGTTCAGCTTTCTCTTGTGAAATAGGAAAAATAGCAGCCACTACATCATTTGAAGTTATCCCCCCCCATGCTTCAGGAGTAAGCGTAGCTAAATATGTAAATTGATCGTTAGGAAGTGCTGATGTAACTAGTGTTTCCGCTAACCCCACATTTGCCACACATAAACCCAACAAACTTGCAAATAATAACTTTTTCATTTCCTTCTCCTTAAGTTAAAAAAATCTTTCTCACTGCTTAAGCTTAAGCATAAAACATAAGCCATTTTTCCACAACCGTCTTAAAAATAATGCTTATTGAATTTCAACATAATTATGCTGCATATAAGAAATAATATTGGGTTTCACTTTTCCTGCTTGTACTAGCCAAGCTAACGCTTGCGGGCTTAAACCTTCTGGCGTCCCTACCAATAACCCTGCTTTAAAATGCGCTTCGCCAGCAGGGCGAATGGTTGTTGCCGTAAAGTTTAAAGGATAAACCTCTGTAATCAACTGGGCATTAGCATCTTTTAAAGCAACAGGCGTCGCAGCAAACAAACCTGCGGGCGCTCCATCGGGATAAGCCGCATAAACAGTAAATACGACAGGTTTAGCCTTATTTTGTGGCACAACTAAAACCAATTCCCGTAAAGCAGCCATTTTAAACAACGTTTTTTGCTGATCCGTTAAAACAAAAAATTTAGGTTGAGGCGCGGGCTTTTTCATAATTCGTGCAACTGGATCAGCTTCTTCGCCAGGAATAAGCAAGGTAAGATTTTGTAAAGTTTTTGGCGGTGGGGTACCAATATTATTAAAAAGCGTAAAGCCTTTAGGTAATTTAAAGCCAAAAATTTCTTTTTGAGCCACTTGATAATTTGCTGCGGCAAAAACATAAGCTTGTGCAGAAGAAAATAAGAAAAGACTGCAACAAACGATAAAAAATACTTTACTTAGCTTTTTCATTCATTTTTCTCCTGAAAATGTTTCCTTGTTTTAGTAACGACGCGCTAACATTCATAGCGCTGCTAATTTAGATCTTTGTTAAAATTTCTTTAATTTTATCAATGCGTTGATCAGGGGCCACCTCTTCTTGCCAAGTAAATTTCAATTTATTTGGCCCATCAAGTTTAAATGCTTGTGGCTGCAACTGTATCAATTTAATAATTTTCCCCACATCTACTTTAGCATGTGCTGAAAACTCTATTCTACCGCCTTTTGCACTGGCTTCAATCTTTTGGATGCCTTTATCTAATGCCGTTTGTTTAAGCATCATTTGCTGAAACAAGTGTTCTGTTTGCGCTGGTAAAATACCAAAACGATCGATCATTTCTGCGCGTAAATCATTCAAGCTTTCGGCATCTTGGCAAGAAGCAATACGCTTATAAAAAATTAAACGTAAATTCACATCAGCAATAAATTGATCGGGAATGAATGCCGGTACTTGCAATTCAATGTCACAATAATCTTTTTCACGCAATTGTTCCAAATCTTCAACCAATTCACCTTGCTGCATAGCTTTAACAGCACGATCTAACATTTCAGTATAAAGAGTATAACCGATTGCTTGAATTTGGCCACTTTGGTTTTCCCCCAGCAATTCACCTGCGCCGCGGATTTCTAAATCATGAGTTGCTAACACAAAGCCTGCGCCTAAATCTTCTAGCGCTTCAATCGCTTCTAAACGTTTTTGCGCATCGCCGGATAAGGCTTTAAAGGAAGGGATTAATAAATAAGCATAAGCTTGATGATGCGAACGACCAACACGGCCACGTAATTGATGCAATTGCGCTAAACCAAATTTATCGGCGCGCTGGATGATCATGGTATTAGCATTAGGTACGTCAATACCAGTTTCAATAATCGTACTACAAACTAAGACATTAAAACGTTGATGATAAAAATCTGACATCACGCGCTCAAGTTCGCGCTCATGCATTTGTCCATGCGCCACAACAATACGCGCTTCTGGCACTAATTGGCGTAATTCTTCAGCGGCTTTTTCAATTGTTGCTACATCATTATGCAAGTAATACACTTGGCCACCGCGTAAAGTTTCCCGCATAATCGCTTCACGCACTAAAGAAGGCTCATATTCACGCACAAAGGTTTTAATCGATAAGCGTTTTGCTGGTGGCGTGGCAATGATCGACATATCACGCATGGCAGACATCGCCATATTAAGCGTCCTTGGAATAGGCGTGGCAGTCATGGTTAACACATCGATATTCGTGCGCCACGCCTTTAAAGCCTCTTTTTGTCGCACACCAAAACGATGCTCTTCATCAATAATTAACAAGCCAAGATCATGAAATTTAATATTCGCTTGTAAAATTTTATGGGTGCCAATTAAAATATCGACTTGGCCGTTTGCTACGCGCTCCAATACCTCAGCTTGCTCTTTTGCACTACGAAAGCGGGATAATACATCAACTTTCACTGGCCAAGCAGCAAAGCGATCGGAAAAGGTTTCATAATGCTGTTGTGCAAGCAAAGTGGTCGGCACTAGCACAGCCACTTGTTTTCCAGAATGCACGGCTAAAAATGCAGCACGCATCGCTACTTCTGTTTTACCAAATCCTACATCGCCACAAATCAACCGATCCATCGGTTGTGGTGCACACATATCTTCAATCACAGCTTGAATAGCTTTTTCTTGATCAATGGTTTCTTCAAAGGGGAAACTTGCGGCAAATGCTTGGTAATGCTCATCAGGCACGCGACAGCGAATACCTTCACGCGCTGCTCTTGCCGCATAAATTTTTAATAATTCTGCCGCCACATCACGCACTTGTTCCGCTGCTTTACGTTTTGCTTTTTCCCATTGATCTGAACCTAAGCGATGCATTGGCGCATGATCACTATCGACACCGTTATAACGGCTAACTAAATGTAAATTAGATACAGGAACGTAGACATTACCACCCTCATAAGCAATTTTTAAAAACTCGCCTTGCATCTGACCAACTTGTAGAATTTCTAAACCCTGGTAACGGCCAATACCATGATCGATATGTACAATAGGATCATTGACTGTCAGCTCAGCTAAATGGCGAATGACTAATTCCGTATCAAAATGCTTGGTTTTTTTACGACGCGATTGTACAGTTTGAGCCCCGAGCAAAGCGGCTTCTGGGATGATGCTAATTTGTGATTCATTTAATACAAAACCTTCTTCCAGCAGCGCAATCGTGATATATACTTCATTTTGTGAAGCATGCTTGTCATAGCTCTCCATAAAGTCTTGCCAATGATCAACAAGCTTTAAATCAGGAAATGAAGTTTTTAATAAAGTAATTAAATTTTCACGCCGACCGGTACTTTCGGCACAAAATAATACTGTTTTATTTTGTGAGAACGTTTTTAACTTGATGAGAGGGTTTTCTGCTTGGGATTCTAATTTCAAATCAGGTAATGATGTAAAAGGAAATTCACGTAAATATTTACGTTGCACTGTTGTTGCTTCAACAGGATTAATCCATAAGCAGCGTTGGTAATGCTTTAAGGTTTCTTGTAAAGCCTCTCGTGTAATAAACACTTTCTCAGGCGGTAATAGGGGGCGGGTAATATCATGACCAAGTTGATCATATCTTTCACCTATCCTTTGCCATTCATGTTCAGCTAACGCTTGGAGGTTAGCACTATGAGTAATTAGGCAGTCTTTGGGTAGATAATCAAAAATACTGGCTGTTTCAGTGAAAAATAAGGGTAAAAAGTATTCAATCCCTGCGGGTGCTTCTCCACGCGTAACAGCCTCATACATAGGGCATTGGGTGGGATTGCAGGCAAAGGTTTCTCGAAATTGTTCACGAAATAAGCGAATACCTTCAGCATTTAAAGGAAATTCATGCGCGGGTAAAATTTCAATCAATGGCAAGCTATCAGCAGAACGTTGAGTTTCGGGATCAAATTGTTTAATACTGTCGATTTCGTCATCAAATAAATCAATGCGAAATGGTTGTGTTGCTCCCATAGGATAAATATCAAACAAAGAGCCTCGGGCTGCATACTCACCTGGCAATGATACTTGGCTAACGGCATGATAACCAGCATATTCTAATTGCTTACGCATTGCTTCGCGATCAAAATGCTCACCAACTTTTAATAAGAAAATTTGCCCTGCCAAATAGGAAACTGGCGGAAGCCTTTGCAAAATCGTATTTAAAGGCGCAATGATTAAACCTTGTTTTAAGGTTAATAATTTTTTTAACGTTAATAATCTTTCGGAAATAATCGATTGATGCGGTGAAAATTGATCATAAGCAAGTGTTTCCAAGGAAGGAAAGATTAAACAAGGTGCCTCAGGGCTAAAAAACTGGTATGCCTCTTGCAACTTTATAGCATCTTGGGTGGTGTCAGTAATGACAAAAAAAGGCTTTGATGTCTGTGAAAGGGTATTGGCAAGGACAAAACCCATATTAGCTGAAGGCAATTTGGTGTAAAATACTTCCCCAACGTCTCCAGAAAAATCAATACAATAGTTTGAGTGAGATATAAATACGGTCATATTATGCTATGAAGCTACGTTATTTTTTTGGGAAACCACTTTCTAATGCGGTTGCCCATGAGCATCGCCTTAGAAAATTAAAGGCGCTTCCTATTTTATCATCAGATGCCCTATCTTCCGTAGCGTACGGTACCGAAGAAATTTTAACAGTTTTAGTTTTAGGCGGTACAGCGGCTTTAGCTTTATCTATGCATATTGCCATTGCCATCTGTATCTTGTTGGCGTTGTTAGGGGCTTCTTATTATCAAACAATTGAAGCTTATCCGAGTGGCGGAGGGGCTTTTGCAGTTTCTCGAGATAATCTCGGAGAAGTGCCTAGCCTGCTTGCCGCTGCAGCCTTATTAATTGATTACCTTCTTACGGTAGCCGTCAGTGTCTCGGCGGGCGTCTTAGCCATTACTTCCGCCTTCCCTGCCCTCATGCCACATACTGTCTTACTTTGCGTTGCTTCTATTTTGTTTATTGCTTGGATGAATTTACGCGGCGTACGCGAATCTGCTGGAGTATTTGCTTATCCTACGTATATTTTTATCTTTGTTGTCATTATCTTAATGACGATTGGTTTTTGGAAAATTCATTTTCATCCTAAAACAGTAATTGCTTTTCAAAATCACCATGGCGCTGAAAATATTTTGCCTCATGGTAACGCTTTTATTGCAATCTCTATTTATATGATTTTAAAAGCTTTCTCACAAGGCTGTTCTGCATTAACCGGTATTGAATGTATTGCAAACGCTGTTTCCGTGTTTAAACAACCTGAAGTATCAAATGCACGCAAAACCTTACTCATGATGGTAACGCTATTAGGTATTATGTTTTTTGGTATTACCTATGTCGCTAATGCCTTGCATGTGATCCCTAATGAAAGAGAAAGCGTACTTTCGCAAATTGGTCACTTTGTCTTTCACCATTCAATTTTATATTACATATTACAAACAGCAACAACGGCTATTTTACTACTTGCTGCCAATACTGCCTTTACTGGCTTTCCACGCTTAGCATCTGTTTTAAGTGAATATAAATTTCTCCCTAAGCAATTTAGTAGCCCAGGCGATCGCTTATCTTTCTCAAATGGTATTACCTCATTAGCGGCTTTTTCTTGCATCCTTGTGATTATTTTTAAAGGTAATGTAAATTCACTCATCCCGCTTTACTCGATTGGTGTTTATTTAGCGTTCTCTTTATCACAGCTTGGCATGGTAAGGCATTGGTTACGCAAACGCTGCGCTAACTGGCAGTTTAAAGCATTGATCAATGCATTGGGTTGTATTGCGACCATTACCGCTTTAGGCGTTATTATTGCCAGCAAATTTTTAGAAGGCGCATGGATCACTGTTTTTTTAATTGGCGGCGCTCCTATTGTTTTTTATATTATCCATAAACACTATAACAGCGTTGATCAAGAACTCTCTGTTAAGGTGACAGAAGCAAATCTCTATCTTTATGAAATGGCTCAAATAAAGCCAAAAGTTATTGTACCTATTTCACGTATGCACCGTGGTACGCTAGCTGCTTTGAATTTAGCTCAACATGTCTCTGATGATGTTATTGCTGTTTCTGTTGATACCAGTCATAAAAATACAGAAAAACTTAAAAATATGTGGTCTCAACTAAACATCAATGTTCCTTTAGTTGTTTTACCTTCCCCTTATCGTGAAACAATTTCGCCTTTAAAGCGTTTTATTCGTGAACAAGATAAGCGTGAGCCAGAACGTGGGCTGTGTATGATTGTTATGCCTGAAGCTATCCCTTCTCGATGGTGGCATTATGTTTTGCACAATCAGCGTGCAACTCTACTCAAAGCTTCTTTGCTACTAAACCGTCGCCATAAAGGAAGCACACGTATTTTTGTTGATGTTCCTTATCAATTACAATAAAACTTTTAGCGATGAACGAGCGCTTATGAAATTATTAAAATGGATAAAAAAGGTTCTACGGCTACCTTATACGCTTTATAAGCTTTTAAAGTTTGTAAAAGATAATCAGTCAACATTAATTCAATTGACAACAAATAGGACCACCCTTGAACAGTTAGCAAACCAAAAACATGCTGTAGATCTTAGCCCTATTTACATCTCTCAAGCTTTAGAAAAAGTTTCTCATGTTTTTACTAAGAAGCGTACAATTATTTTTGATGCTCGTGGTTATTTTGGTGACAACATCAAATATGCTTACCTCGCTTTTGTTAGCAAAGCCAAAGAAAAAAACATTAACTGTTATTTCTTAACTGAAGACTTAGTGCAATATAATCTTTTAACTCAAGTAGGCTTGCCTTGCATGCCTCTACCCTTTGAAGAATGGGGAGATAAAGAAATGCGCATCTTACTTGAAACTGCGGTTGTTTTTACTTGTGAACATTTTTATGCACGAAAGTTTAAAACGCCCTTACCCTATGCCTTATTAGCTGGTGCTAAAAAATTTCAGCTCTGGCATGGTTTTCCCATTAAACGAGTAGGCTTTCTTAATCTTCGTACAGCTAAATACTATCTTGCTCATAACTCGCTTGCTGCAGATATGCTCGCCTCAAGTATTACCGATGCTTTTTTAGCATTGAGTAAATCATCTAAAGAAATGTGGTTAGAAAGATTATCTTTTAAAGATTTTCTGCCCTTCGGCTTCCCTCGGAATGACATTTTTTTTAAAGACCTGACAAATTTAGACTTACTAAATGTCGATGATATAGCGTTTAAAAAAGTCATTTTAGCAAATGAACAGCATCGGCCTGTTATTTTCTATACGCCCACATTCCGTGATTTTGTTGGAGCTCATTGGTTTAAAGATGCCAAAATAGATGAAATTGCTAATTTTTGCAAAGAAAATAATTATCTCTTTCTTGTTAATTTACACCCTTATGAGCAATCAGCAATATCTGAGTTAAAAAAACTTTATCCATCCATTCTTTTCGTAGAACCCCATACAGATATCCACCCGCTCATTAAATATACTGATATCCTCATTGTGGATTATAGTTCAATCATTTTTGATTTTTTATTATTAGATCGTCCTTTAATCTTTTACCGGCCTGACCATAAAAATTATTTAGCGAATTCCCGTACGCTCATTTCGCAATACGTTGACAACATGCCCGGAGAGATTGTTTCTACGCCGCAAGAGTTGCAACAAAGTGTTTCTAATGCTGTTAAATACCAGCAGAAAACATCCATTGATCCTTTTGCAAAAAAAAGAGAAGAATTGCGCCAAGAAATTTTTGATCATTGCGATGGCAATGCTGCAGAAAGAGTTATTAATTGGACTGAGGAAAATTATCTACCTAAAGAGTAAATGCGCTGTTGAAAACTAATTTCTCGTAGACTAGATCGTTTAGTAATCAACAGCCGCTTGATTAAAATAAATTTTTCAATAAACTTTCACGAATTGTATTAACATCAGGGTGAAAGTCCATTTCTCGCCAATCCGAATGTTCAACTGTCACAGGTTTAACCGTATAGTTATCTAAAACCAATTGATTTAAAATTTCTAACCAAAAGAAGTCTAAGCCTTTTTCAGATTTAACCAATTTAAGTATTGCATTAATAAAAGCTAATCGATTGTCCTTCCCTTTAACAAGCACTAAGCCTACTGATTCAGCCTGCGCTTCAGAGGTGGGAATCAATTTATGCACGCGAGTAATATTTTTCTGAGGATTTAAAGTAACTTTCATATCATCGTCATCATAATGATCTTTATGATCTATCGTCACAAAAATTCCCTCTTCATCACCGGTTTGTTTTATAACTTGCTGCAACAAATAATTCTTATAAAGATTATCCCCATTAGAAATAATGAAATCTTCTTCTTGCAATAAATGACGGATAGTCCAAAGTGTAATAAGATTATTGGCTTTATCAAAAAAAGGATTATATTCAAGCTGAATATTTTTTGTTTTTCCCTGGTAGTTTGCCAAAAATTCTTCCATTTTATTATGCTTATATCCTGTAACAATAACGACTTGTTTGATTTGAGGCGAAGACATAGCAATTTCAAGCTGGCGTTCTAATAATGTCACACCATTGCCTAAATCCAATAAAGATTTAGGTGTATCTTTTGCTAGTGGAAATAATCTTGAACCAATACCCGCTGCTAAAATCACAAGCTTCATACTAAACTCCATTAAAATAACGTTGACAAAATAGCTCAATATTCATAAGCATCCAAAGGCTGATTGGGTTTCCTTTCCATGTATTTCCATGGGCTAAAGCTTTTTCTAAAAAAGGCATATTATAAATACCTCTTGCTCTTGCTTCAGGAGACAATAAAATATCCCGCACATTCTGTTGGTAATCTTTGGAAAGCCACTGACCTATTGGCAAGGGGAAACCCATTTTTTTCCGATACAAAACATCATTAGGCAAATAACGTTCCGCAGTCTTTTTAAGAATATACTTTGGCACATCATACACTTCTGAAATTTCATGCGACAAAAGTGTACTAGAAGCATGAGAAGGGTTTAACCATTTTAGCTTCAGAGCATGAGGAATTTGCGCGGCAAACTCAACAATGCGATGATCTAAAAAAGGCACACGTGCTTCGAGCGACGCAGCCATGCTAGCAGCATCTAATCTACCTAATAAACCTGGTAAATGCAGTTTAATAAAAGCATACATCATTTGCGTTGGATAATCAGCTGTAGGCAATTCCATAAGCACTTGATTGACTTGTTGCTTCAGATTAGCTTCAATATCAACCAAATTAATATCTGGGTGCAGCATTTTTTGCTTATCAGCAAAAGTCGTATAAGAGTAAAGTGACCAGAAGTGTTCTATTGGTGTAAGCGTGTTTAAGGTTGGATACTTTTCTGAAAATTTATGTAAAAAGTTTTCTCTTTCTTGATAACTCCAAGAAAATTTTTCAAGATTCAAGCGCCGATAAAGATCATGGCTTGATCTAAATATCCGCCCGTAACCACCAAAAAGCTCATCAGCCCCTTCTCCTGAAAGCACGACACCTACTTTTTCTTTTAATGCTCTCGACATTAAATATAAAGGCACTTCATTAGGCACAGCTAATGGCGCACCTTTGATCAAAATTAAATGCTGCATATGCTCAAAGTAGTCTTGGCAAGAGAGCATTAATTCATGATGCTCAATATTAGGAAAAAGCTCGGCAACTTGACGTGCATAACTGAATTCATTAAAGCCTTCTTCCGCAAACCCTGCTGTATAGGTTTGTAAACTACTATCGCTACTTTTAGCAGCATAAGCGGTAATTAAACTTGAATCTACTCCGCCAGAAAGAAAAGCGCCTACTTTAACATCAGCATGTTTTTGTAAATTGACAGAATCTTGAAGGAGTTGATCTAGCTGTTCTATTAATATTGTTTCTGAGGTTTCTTTTTCAATAAAGTATTTTTCTAAATTCCAATAAGAAAACTCTTGAATTTTTCTTCCTTGGATTTCAAGATAATTTCCGGGAGAAAGTTGACGTATTTTTTTAAAAAAACTGCCATTTAACGGATGGCGGCAAGAAAAGTAAGACGATAAAGCTTCAAGGTCTAACTCTTTTGACTCAGGATGTAAGCCTATTAAAGCTCGAGGTTCCGAAGAAAAACTAAAAAAATCTTGGCTATTATAATAATAAAGTGGCTTAATTCCTAAATGGTCTCTAGCAAGATACAAAACCTGTTTTTTAAAATCAAATATAGCAAAAGCAAACATACCATTTAATTGCTTTAATGTTGCTTCAATTCCATCAGCTTCATATAAAGTTACTAAAACTTCTGTATCAGAGGTGGTATGAAAGGTATATCCTCTTGAGATTAAATTTTTTTTTATTGCTTGGTAGTTATAAATCTCTCCATTAAAAATAATCATGGAGTTTTTAGAGTTTGAAAAAAAAGGCTGATTTGCAGAAGGTGTTAAGTCAATGATATTTAAACGGGCGTGACCAAAACTAACAGGTGGTATTTCTACCACCTGTTGAGCATCTGGTCCACGGTGGCTTAAAGTTTGCAAGGCACTAACAAACCGCGTCTTTTCAATCAGTTTACCTTGTTTACTATAAACACCAATAATTCCACACATAGGCTTATATCAAATTTCTCTTTAGGAAATGTCTTTATCCAGCATCATTGCAATCGCACAGCAACCTGGACCAGCATGAATACCAATTACCGCAGAAACAGGCATCGTATAAAGTGGTGGTTTACCCAAAACAGCTTCTAGCTTTTTGGCAAATAATTCTGCAATACCTTTTGTATCCGCATGAATAATCGCATAATCAATCAGCTTGCTTTTATTTTCTTCAGCAATTTGTACGACACGGTCTAAAGCTGCACGAAAACCAAATGCTTTACCTGCGACAATACCTTTACCATGGGCATCCATCGAGACAATAGGTTTGAGTTTAAGCGCTTGAACAACATGGCCTTTCACTTTGCTTAAACGACCAGAACGAATCATATATTGCAGATCATTAACGGCCACATAAATATTGGTGCCTGATTTTAATGCCTCTATACGCGCCATAACTTCTGGCACAGATTTACCAGCATCAATCATTTTAGCGGCTTCTAGCACTAACAAACCTAAAGCTGCTGTGGTGCGAATACTATCCAGAAAATGAATATGTTTAATGCCAAGTTTTTCTGCAGAAGACTTCATTATTTGCAGCGTGCCGCTTAGTTTATCGGCAATGGTTAAAACAATAATTTCGTCATAATGAGCTTGAATTTGACGCAAACTTCTTTCCACCAATGCTGGATTTGGCATCGACGTTGTTAGGGTATGTTTACGCTCTTCATCGCGCATTAAATCATAAATATGCTCACTAGTTATCGTCAGTTTATCTAAGTAAAAACTTTGATCAACTTGAAGCTGCAATGGGATAACATGAATTTGATATTGGTCAATTAATGCTAAAGGAATATCCGCTGTGGAGTCAGTCACAATAGCAATTTTACGTGTTTTATGCTGGGTCATTTCGTATTGACGTAGCATATCATCTGCTTTTTGCTGCTCAAGTTTGCCAATGGCTTGTAAACGCCACATGACTTCTTGTGGCTTATTGGTATGAATATGTAGACGACATGCTTCTTGATTACCTGCAATAACCATAGAATCGCCCAAGTCTGCAACCGCATGTTTAATTTTATCCAATGGCAAGGTTGAATCACAAATCAAAGCTTCTGTGCAATAGCGTAATTCTGGATAAGCCATTTCTTCATGATCAACGTCAAATTCTTCTACCTCTGGTAGATGAATCACGCGCTTTTTTCTAACGTCTGGATTTTTAAAATATTCAACAATTCCTTCTAAAAAATAAACAAAACCTTGTGCACCTGCATCAACAACGTTTGCATGCTTTAATGCTTCCAGTTTATCGGTTGTACTTATCAAAGCTTGATGTGCAAAAGCTAAGCTTTTTTGTATTAATTCAGCAATGGTATTTGTTTGATGTTTAAGCTCTTCACAAGCCCTAGCCCATTCTTCCATCACAGATAAAATAGTTCCGCTAATTGGCTGATCAACCGCTTGTTTGGCTGAATCCGCGGCTTTTCTTGCAAGTAAACAAAATTCTTCTAATGTTAATTCTTCAACCGGTGTTGCTGTCACAAAACCGTAGAAAAACTGCGAAAAAATTGTGCCTGAATTACCACGTGCGCCCATAAGGCTTGCTTTAGCGATAGACAATGCCGTGTGATAATACCCTTGCGTTGGTTTAGCATATTGAATGACACTGCGCATTAAAGAAGTAAGATTATTGCCTGTATCGCCATCTGCAACAGGGAAGACATTAATTTTATTTAAAACCTGACAATGCTCAATAAGGTGTTCTGCACCGCTACAAATTGCGTGAAACCAAGCATAACCATTTAATTTTGAATGCATTTTACAAATCCCCAATAAGTCCTTGCACCAATGCAAGGCTTGCAATAGCCGCTGATTCCATGCGTAGGATTCTCGGCCCCAGAGATGCTAATCGAAAACCATACCGGATGGCAAGTGTAACCTCTTTCTCATCGAAGCCGCCTTCTGGTCCAATTAACAAAGTTGCAGCTGCTATATTTGCTGATTGTAGCAAGATATCTTTTAATCTCAGGGTATTTTCTGCAGGATGCAAAAGCCATTTTTCTCCTTGCTCGATTAAAGGCAATACTTGCATTAAATCATAAGCATCTGTTATTTCTGGTAAGTTATCTTGGCCACATTGTACGCAAGCTTGCACGCTAATTTCACGCCAATGCTCAATTTTTTTAGCCATACGTTCTTTAGGCAAGCGCACTTCACAGCGTGAAGTGACAAGAGGAATAATTTTACTGACCCCCAGTTCTGTTGCTTTTTGGATGATCCAATCCATTTTATCGCCTTTTCCAATACTAACCATAAGTTGTAGCGCTAGGGGAGATTGAGTATTACTAGGCTTTTGCTGAAGAAGACGTACAGAAACATGCTTACCAACATTCACCAATTTTGCTTCATAGCGCTGACCTTTACCATTAAAAATTTCGACTAAATCGCCTTCTTGAAGTCGTAAAACTTTAGCCAAATGATGCCCTTCTTGTAAGGGAAGTTGATAAACTTCTGAAAAGTCTATACAATCAGTGGGGAGATAAGCTCGAAAAGTTCTCATAATTTAAATAATAAGGTAAAATAGGCTCGTCTTGATGACTTCTTAACTTGTACGCATCTTAACTTAGTCGATCATTTTGAGCAATGAGATTAACATTTTTGTTCCTTATTGCAAACTAAGGACTTCTTTATCAATAAATTTTTTGGATGATAAAAGAGGATAGCTCTAGTTTATCCTTAAATAACTTCGCATAAATTAGTTAGCAAATATAAGAATATATGGCTGTAGATCAAACTCCAGAGAATCTAAGACGCTTTGCGGAAGCAACAGGTACGACTATTTTAACGAGTCAAGCTGACCTTGACCCTAAAGATCGTGCTATGGTTGAAATGCATGATTGGTGCCAGCAACAAGGTTTCATTGTTGTTTTACATAGCGGGAATATTTTAACTTCTCAACCAGAATCCCGTGTCGTACAAAATTGCAAAGTCGTGATGATCAACAAAGGCTTAAAAGTTGGTCAAGTGATTGCAGCAATGCCTTCCCTCATTAATCTTTTACTCGCTAACGTTGATGTGCCAGAAAACCAAGCTGGCGGCGATGCAACATTCAGTGTGCAGCAACAACGTTTACGTATGCTCATTAAAGACGCATTAACCGCACGTGCTAGTGATATTCACATTGAAGTTCGCGAAGACGTTACACGTATTTTATTTCGTAAAAATGGCGAAATGCATCTGCATGCCGAATGGTTACCTCGCCTAGGCCGAGAAATTGCTTCGGTAGCATTTAACAAAGAAACCGATAGCGCGCAATCACACTTTAACCCTCTCGTCCCACAAGATGCTTCCATGCCTTTACACGTATCTGGCGCTGATGTCCGTCTACGTTTGGCAAGTATGCCTGCGCATGGTGGTTTTGACGTCGTAATGCGTATTTTGACCATTGGTAATCAAGGGGCTCCTAAGCTTGAAGACCTTGGCTATACACCTGATCAAGTTGCTATTATTTCTAAAGCTGTTCAATTACCTTATGGCGCAATTGTTGTGTCAGGACCAACCGGTTCAGGTAAAACCACAACCTTGGCAAGTTGTTTACAAATGATTGACCCACGCCGCAAAATTTTTACAATTGAAGATCCTGTCGAAAAAATTGTACCTAATGCCACACAAGTTGCCGTTAATACTGATAAAGAAGATCGCGACTTTGCTGCAATGTCACGCGCCTCTTTACGTATGGACCCAGATGTTATCGTATTAGGAGAGATGCGTGATTTAGATACAGCAAAAGTCATGACCAGTGCGTCAATTACGGGACACTTGGTCTTATCTACCATTCACACCAATAATGCAGTAACTATCGTAACGCGTTTAGTGGATATGGGAATTTCTGCTTCCCTTTTAGGCGATAGTAATATTTTAGTTTGCTTAATTAGCCAACGCCTTGCCCCCCTATTGTGCCAAAAATGTTCTATTCCTATCCAAAAGTCACCCCAGCATATGAATGAAATGGCACGCTGGAAAGAAGTCTTAGACTTAGAGGTGCATAATGTTAAAGCACGCGTGCATAATTCAAATTGTGCTTTTTGTGAAGGCACCGGTATTGTTGGCCGAAGCGTTGTAGCAGAGGTTATTTGGGTCGATGAAGCAGGCCGCCATTTTATTCAACGTGGTAACGTCTTAGGCTGGGAATTATATTTACAAGAACATGGCTGGTTGAGTCTACGTGAACATGGTGTTGAGTTGGTAAAAGCGGGTAAAGTTGATCCATTTGACGCTGAAACCATTGTTGGTCCGCTTAATCATTCCTTACAACATAATGTATTTGATTATAAAAACCAACTTTTCCAAAACCTTCCTGCTAGTACACAAGCAGCAATCCCAGCAGAAGTGACAACTCATTAAAGTTTTGTACTTAATGCCGCACGCTTATTAACGCTAAAAAGTAAGAGAATCTTGATTATTCCCACGAAAGTGGGAATCTAATTTTTAGTTCCCACTTGTGCTGGAATGCTGGCAAAGCTGCCTTCGACAAGGCTTATTTATTTGAATCAATCACTTGTTTAACGTTCGCTGCTTCTTTTACTAAGCCAAGTTTTTGATAACTGTTATATAAAACTGTTAATGCTTGTCTAGCGGCGGGCGTATCCGAATATTTTACTAATACATCATTTGCACGGTTGATAGCTGCTTCATACGCTTCTTTTTGATAATAAAATTGAGCAACTTCTTGATCACGTTGTGCAAAAGTATTGCGTAAGTAGATAAGATGTTGCTTAGCATCTGGTGCGTAGGCGCTTTGTGGGAATAACTTCAATAAGGTCATAAAATTTTGATAAGATTCAGTCATGGTGCCTGGATCACGCACGGATTGGTCAACCGGGAAATAACGTTGGAAGAACCCTCTATCTTGATTGAAGTTGGCAAGGCCCTTCATATAGTAAGCATAATCAACATTTTCAGCCCGTGGATACAAACGAATATAACGTTCTGCTGCCGCCGCCGTAGAAGGCATGTCACCTGTTTGATAATAAGCATAAATCATATCTAGCTGAGCTTGTTGCGCATGAGAATTAAAGGGATAAAGCGCATCTAAAGCTTCATAAGCTTCTGTTGCATCTTTATAAGAACCTTTAGCAAGCTTTACTTCAGCTGTTTGATAAATTTGTTCTGCAGAAAATTTCGCATACTTTTCGCTAGGCGTAGGGATCGATGAGCAACCTGCCAGTATTAAACAGACAAGGCTTGTTAAGCAAAATATTTTTTTCATAAACATATCTGAAGTTTTGGTTTTGCTATTATAACTGAAATTTTGCTAAGTTTTGAGGTAAGTATTAAAAGAAAGGATCACGTAAGCGAAGTGCAACGACCGCCTTTAACCGTCAGCATATTACATTGATTACTAAAACGGCAAACGGGCATACAAGTATTTGCTGGCAGCGGATAAACTTTTAGCCAGTGGGAGTTCGCAAAAGTACAATTAGCAGAATATCCCGTACAACAGCAAAGATATTCTGCTTTTTGAAGAGGATGGCCAGGTGGGGGGCTCAGCGTACAAACCGCATGTGAAAAAGCAAAGCCAGTCTGATAAAGCAACGCTAAACCAAGCAATCCGCAACTTAAACTCGTCTTAAGGCACATAATGATCTCACTTAAAAGCGAGCAAACACTAGGTTAGCATTTACTCGCTTTTTAATTTGCATCATTATGTTATTAGCAAAAATTATGCCTAACTAATTATTAATAACTAATATTATCTACCCTTTGTAATCCACGAGGTAAGAGATTGCCACGGCGAGCACGTTCGCCCATATAATGCTGCAATTCTTCAGGTTTCATCACAAACTCACGTTTACCGCTAATGAATTTTACCGGCACATTCGCAGGGACGATAGCCACTAATTGCATGATTTCTTCCCGTTTCGCATATGACGCTGTTGGGATATTAATAATTTTATTACCTTTCCCTTTGGCAATTTCTGGCAAATCTTTAACTGGAAATACTAGGCACTTGCCTGCGCTAGTCACAGCGATTAATAAATCTTTTTCCGCATCCTTAATCAACTGAGGTGCAAGTAATGCACCTTGATCAGGCAAGCTTACAATGGCTTTACCGGCTTTATTTTTGGCATAAAGGTCTTCAAGCTTAGTAATAAAACCATAACCAGCATCACTTGCTAATAACACTTTTTGCCCAGGTTCAGCTGCTAAAACATACTGAAATTTAGCCCCATCTTGAGGGGTAAACTTACCGGTTAAAGGTTCGCCTTGGCCACGCGCTGAAGGTAATTGATAAGCTGCTGTCGAATAACTTCTTCCTTTGGAATCTAGGAATACAACTTGCTGATTATTACGACCTAATGCAACCATCAGCAAAGCATCGCCTGCTTTAAAATTCAAATTGGCCGTATCAATCTCATGTCCTTTAGCAGCACGTACCCAGCCCATCTGAGAAAGAATAACAGTAACAGGATCATTAGCGATGTTATTCTCTTCTTTCATTTCTTGGGCAGCTTCTCTTTCAACGATAGGTGAACGTCGCTTATCACCATAAGTTTTAGCATCTTCTAACAACTCTTCGCGCACTAATTTCTTTAACAAAGTTTGGCTAGAAAGAATTTTTTGAATTTCATTACGTTCTTTGGTTAATTCATCTTGTTCAGCACGTAATTTAATTTCTTCTAGTTTAGCTAAATGACGCAATTTAATTTCTAAAATTGCTTCTGCCTGCCTTTCACTTAAAGCAAATTTTTTCATTAAAACCGCTTTAGGATCTTCTTCTTCACGAATGATCTTAATGACTTTATCAATATTTAAGAAAGCAATGAGCAAGCCTTCGAGAATATGAATACGATCAGAAAGCTTTTCTAATCGATAGTTCAAGCGTTTTGTAACAATATCTAATCTAAAATTTAACCATTCGGTTAAAATTTGTTTAAGATTTTTAACTTGAGGCTTACCATTTAAACCAATCATGTTTAAATTAACGCGATAGCTTTTCTCTAAATCTGTGGTAGCAAATAAATGCGCCATTAAAGCATCAGTATCCACCCGATTAGAACGTGGAATAATAACGATTCGTGTTGGCTCTTCATGATCTGACTCATCCCGTAAATCTTCGATCATAGGTAGTTTTTTTGCTTGCATCTGCGCTGCAATTTGCTCAATCACTTTAGCGCCAGATACTTGATAAGGTAAAGCCGTGATAATAATTTCACCTTCTTCTTTTTTATAAGCAGCACGCTGGCGCACGCTGCCTGTACCTGTTTCATAAATGGCTTTTATATCACTATGCGGCGTAATAATTTCTGCAGCAGTTGGAAAATCTGGCCCTTTAACATAATGCATAATTTTTGCAATAGAAAGGTCAGCATCATCTAATAGCGCAACGCAAGCATTTACCACTTCTTTTAAATTGTGCGGTGGGATATCTGTTGCCATACCCACAGCAATCCCTGAGCCACCATTTAATAAAACATTCGGCACCCGTGCAGGTAAAAGCTTAGGTTCATCTAAAGTACCATCAAAATTAGGAACCCATTCAACCGTACCTTGATCAAGTTCTTTTAATAGCAGTTCTGCATATTGTGATAAGCGCGATTCTGTATAACGCATCGCAGCAAAGGATTTGGGATCATCAGTAGAACCCCAGTTACCTTGTCCATCCACAAAAGGATAACGATAAGAAAAATCTTGTGCCATTAAAACCATCGCTTCATAACAGGCAGTATCACCATGTGGGTGATACTTACCAAGTACGTCACCGACAGTACGCGCAGATTTTTTATATTTTGCCGTATTTTTTAAACCTAATTCCGACATTGCATAAACAATGCGTCGTTGTACAGGTTTTAAACCATCACCAATATGCGGTAATGCACGATCTAAAATAACGTACATTGAATAATTTAAATAAGCATTTTCAGCAAATTTTTCTAACGGTATTTTTTCAAACGAATTTTGTTGATTCTGTAACATAAATTCTCAAAATAAAAAATAATTAAACTTTAAAATTTTATACACTCACGCTTTCGTCGTTCTGATGCTGACCATCAGTACGGCAAGTTTTCTTTTGCGAATAAGAACTAGAATCACAAAAGAAAATAACCCTTTCCAGATTATTCCAAGTAATGGCGAGGCCTTTCCCCATCACTCTTAGGGTAACCTTATCTCCTTCGCCATAATAATGCATTGCCCACATACCTGATGATTCCGCAGCGTAAGCAGCAATGATCATATCATTATTATCAGTTAAGGTACTGATCTTTAATTTTCTATTGGACTTCTCATCAATAACAAAATTGTTAGCAGGTGAAATCTTTAAACCGTCTTCAGCTTTTAAATAAATATTACTTAATGGAAAATTATTATAAAGCGTCCAATCAAATTTAGGTTTATCTTGTGTTTGCGCTGCAAAAGCGACATGGCAACTACCTAATAAAATTCCTAACATAAATATTTTCTTCATTTTTTTTCTCCATTTTTAAAAGGTAATGCTGTTAATTGAATATATTCATTTAACGTTAAGGTCTCTGCACGGCGCATGGGATCAATGCCAATTGCTAAAAGTTCTTCAGCCGATATGAGACTCGCTAATGAATTTCTTAAAGTTTTCCGACGTTGACCAAAAGCATGTTGAGTAATCATCTCTAGCTTCTCAACATTTATCTTGACACGATCTTGCTTTGGTTTCAAGCGGAATACTGCTGAAGTTACTTTGGGAGCAGGATGGAAACAAGAAGGTGAAACTTCAAATAATTTTTCCACTTCACAAAAATACTGGGTAATAATACTTAAGCGCCCATAATCTTTAGTATTAGGCACAGCCGTTAAGCGATCAACTACTTCTTTTTGCAGCATAAAATGCATATCAATAATAGCATCAATATGCTTAAAACAATGTAATAAAAGTGGTGAAGAAATATTATAAGGCAAATTACCTAAAATTCTTTTTGCTTGTGAAGCATCAGAAAAATCAAAAGTAAGAGCATCTTGCGCATGCACATGCAAGTTAGGGTATTGTTTTTGTAACTGATGCAAACCTTCTATTAAATCTCGATCAATTTCGATGACTTCTAATTGAACTTTTTTTTCTAACAAAGGCTTAGTAATGGCACCAATACCAGGGCCAATTTCAATCAAATGCTCACCTGCTTTAGGATTAATGGCTTGAATAATTTTTTGGATAATATTTTGATCTACCAAAAAATTTTGACCAAATCGTTTTTTTGCATAAGTTTGATGCATCATGAGTTTATTTATTTGATAAAGGTTATAAAGATAATGTTAGAACGACAGGCGCATGATCAGAAGGCTTGTCGAGTGCTCTAAAAGTCTTTTCCACATCACAAGCTATGCAATCTTTTATCAGGGCTTCTGTCACTAAAATATGATCAATTCGATAACCGAGATTTTTTTCAAAAGCACGAATTCGATAATCCCACCAAGTATATTGTTTAGGTTCTTTATTAAAAAGGCGAAAACTATCATAGAAACCTAAAGCTATCATTTGCTGAAACAGCTCTCTTTCTGCCTCGCTAATCATAATTTTATCTTTAATAAAATTTGCCGAAGTATGATCTATTTCTTCTGGTGCAATATTAAAATCACCGAGAAGAACTATTTTTGAATACTTTGATTTTAGGGTTTTTAACAAATTCAACAGTTCTTGTAACCAAGCCAATTTAAAAATATATTTTTCACTACCTACGGCTTGTCCATTGGGAATATAAACATCCACAATTAAAGTATCATCATGCTTAACAGCAAGTACGCGCTTTTGTTCATGCTGAGTAAAATAATCTGTTAATGGTTCAAGGCTTAAATCTTTTTTTGCTAATACGGCCACTCCATTGTAAGATTTTTGTCCCTGATAAAGCGCTTGATAACCTAGCGCATTGATCTCAGCGAGAGGAAACTTTTCATCTTCACATTTTGTTTCTTGCAAAGCAACAATATCAGGAGAAATGTCTGTTAAAAACTGACAAAGATGTGAAAGGCGAACGCGAATCGAATTCACATTCCATGTAGCAATTTTCATAAACCCTTATCCCTTGCTGTTCTCACACGCTGGAGAGGAAGACTCATTTGTGAAGATATTAAAAATATTTTTGGAAATATTATCTAACGATGCTTTTGCATTTTCATCATGAAAAGCTGCAAGAATAGGTTTGGCTAATTTTTTACCTAGCTCAACCCCGTATTGATCAAAGGCGTTAATGCTATAAAGTTCGCTACTAACAAAAACTTTATGTTCATAAAGCGCAAGCAACATGCCTAAAGTGTAGGGTGTTAAAGCTTGTAATAAAATGATGCTAGACGGTTTAAAAGAATCAATTTTCTTATGGGAATCTACTTCATCAGGCAAACCTTCCCACAATGCTTTAGATTGAGCTAAACATTGTGCTAATTGTTCTTGCACTAATTCTGGAAAATGTTTTCCTTGCTTAAGTACAATAAATTCTGCAGGAATAAACTGATTTGATTGATATAAAAATTGATGGAACGCATGTTGGCCATTTGGACCAACTCCTCCCCAAACCACTAGACCTTTTTCTTCATGAGGCTCGCCTTCACGCGTGACTGATTTACCAAGGCTTTCCATTTCCAATTGCTGTAAATAACTTGGCAATAGGCTTAAAAGCACACTATAAGGTTCAACCATACGAGAGGTTGCAGACAAATATTTTGCATAAAAATAATCTAACCAAGCCAAGCAAACAGGAATATTTTCCATGAGTGGCGCTTGATAGAAATGTTTATCCATTGCATGTGCGCCAGCGCACAGTTCTTGATAAGAAGAAACACCTAACACTAACATAATGATCAGACCAACGGTTGACCATAAAGAAAACCTTCCGCCAACGCCTTCATCAAACCAAAAACACTGCTCTGCCTGAAAACCTTCTTGTTCCGCACGAGCAACTTGGCTGGTAATTGCAAAAAAATGTTTGTTTAAATCTTCTTTAGTACAAGAAGTTAAAAACCAATCTTTGACATATTTGAGTAAACTTAAAATTTCAACGGTTGTAAAAGTTTTAGAAGTGAAAAGCCATAAGGTTTTTTTAGGATTTAACTTTTTTAATAGGCTTTCAAGCGCATCTGGATCACTTGCCGACAAAAAATGTGCTTGTAATTTTTTATCGCCATAATTTTGCAGAGCATCACAAACTAAAGCACAGCCTAGATGTGAGCCACCAATGCCAACGTTAACAACGTCTGTAATTTCTGTCGAAGAATGAATTTGATTAACAAATGCATAGGCGCGATCAAGTGTGTGTTGTATTTCCTTTTGATGATGAAAAGAAAATAAGTGTGAATGATCGCGCCATGCAACATGTGTTACTGCTCTTTGTTCAGTAACATTAAGTTGGTTATTCGTAAAAAGTGTTTTAATTGATTTTTCCAAACCGTTCTGGGTAAGAAAAATGCCAATTTGTTCTCTTGAATCTCTATCCCAATAATGTCGTCCAAGTTCGATAGATACGGCATCCAAAGATAAAAAAAATGGTTCTGGATTTAAAGATAATTTTTTAGGTGTAAAAGGTATCATAGTTCTTCCCTCATTCTACACCATTTTTTACCTTTCTCGTATTCTTTTTTCTAAAAACAGAGACTTTTTGGTGTTAACCGTATTCTAACTTTTTAAAAACCCTGAAAATAATTTAATTTAAAAAGGTAAAAGATTTTATATATTTTTTATTTTGTTGTTATAATAGCCGTCGATTTTTGGGGATATCTCATATTTTTATTAAAAAATTAACCAATTATCTTGTGTGAAACTTGTGGATAATTAAAAAATACATTATCCTATTGCACTTTCTTGGTTTTGCCGCCTGTATAACCCAGTACAATACGCAAAGTTATCCACAGGCTACTACCAAGGTTATTCTTCTTTTTCATTCTTTGAAGTTGCATAGAAATTTCAGGCTAGGATATTACTCAGATGGCTGTAAACACATTGGCTTCTATTTGGACAGATTGCTTGGCGCGCCTTGAAGAAGAGCTGCCACCCCAGCACTTCAATATGTGGCTTCGTCCACTACAATTTGGCGAATCACAAGGCGCATGGATAATTTATGCACCAAACCAATTTGTTAAAGACTGGGTGGACATGGAATATTTAGAGCGTGTGCAAAATATCTTGAAAGATATCACTGGTAAGAGCTCTTTACCGATTTCAGTCATTGTTGGTACGAAGCCTAAAGAAAAAGAGCTCACAGAGATCGAAGATGAAGCTAAAAAGCAGAAACCTTCTGCCAGCGTGACCACAGCGCCAAGTCAACCCGTTAAAACACGGCGCAATTCTTATAGTATTCCACTAAATACAGACTTCTCCTTTAAAAATTTTGTAACCGGTAAATCTAATCAGCTTGCACTAGCGGCAGCAAAACAAGTGGCAGAAAATCCAGGTGTTGGCTATAACCCATTGTTTATTTATGGGGGCGTTGGGCTTGGCAAAACTCATTTAATGCAAGCCGTGGGGAATGCATTAAAGCAAACAAACCCTAATGCGCATGTCGTGTATCTTTCTTCCGAGCGTTATGTGTCTGAAATGGTGAGAGCAATCCAAACTAACTCAATGGATAGTTTCAAAGAATTTTATCGCTCTTGTGATTTATTGTTAATTGATGATATCCAATTCTTTGCAGGGAAAGATCGTTCTCAAGAAGAATTTTTTCATACTTTCAATGAGTTGCTGGAAGGAAAGCAGCAGATGATTTTTACCTGTGATCGTTATCCACGCGAGGTTGATGGTTTAGAGGATCGCTTAAAATCACGTTTTGGTTGGGGATTAACTGTTGCAGTTGAACCACCAGAACTTGAAACGAGGGTGGCGATTCTTATTCATAAGGCAGAACAAGCCAAAATAGCCCTTCCTGAAGAAGTAGCCTTTTTTATTGGGAAAAGGATGCGTTCAAATGTACGCGAGCTTGAAGGGGCTTTAAAGCGGGTTATTGCGCATACCCAATTTACTGGCCAGCAAATTAGCTTGGATGTGGTTAAAGAAGCATTAAAAGATTTAATTTCGCTGCAAGACCGTTTGATTACTATTGAAAATATTCAAAAAACTGTGGCGGAATATTACAAAATACGTATGGCAGATATCACGGCTGCCCGACGAACGCGTTCTGTCGCAAGGCCAAGGCAAATGGCAATGGCTTTAGCTAAAGAGCTTACTAGTCATAGCTTGCCTGAGATTGGTGCTGCTTTTGGTGGCCGAGATCATACGACGGTATTGCATGCTTGCCGCAAAGTTAAAGAATTAATTGAGTCAGATAAGCAATTTGCAGAAGATTATTTAAATTTACAAAGAACACTATCAGGTTAATTGCTTTAGCCAAAGAGAGCTCACCGAGGAAAATAACCATGAAACCAAAAAATAAAGCCCAAAAAACATTAATGATTTTATTCGGCGTTGCCATTTTCTGGTTTGTTTTCGGCTGGTGGATTATGCCGGCTATGTATAACGTCTTTTGTCAAATTACAGGTTTAAACGGTAAAATTGAAGGGCCAAGTGGCTATACTGACAATACGGTAGATAAAACCCGTACAATTACGGTACAATTCGTTGCCAATGTGAATGCGGGGTTGCCTTGGGATTTTTATCCCGAGCGTGATTCCATTCGTTTACATCCTGGTGAAATTGTGCGAGTTGTTTTTTACGCAAAAAATAACTCAAACAAAACCATGACCGTACAGGCTATTCCTAGTGTAACACCTGGACAAGCGGCAAGGTATTTACGTAAGACAGAATGTTTTTGTTTTACCACTGAAACATTTAAGCCTGGTGAAGTTGAGCAGATGCCCGTGCTTTTCCACATAGACACGGAACTGCCAAAAGATATTAATGAATTAAGTTTATCGTATACCATGTACGATACAAGTAATTCGCCAAATTTACGTGCAAATGCAGTACGCGGAAATGGGGCGCATCCTATATAAATTGATTTGTAGATTTATATAAAAATTATTTCGAGCCGCGCGCGTTAGCGAGCGGATATTGTAAGCAGAAATGGAAATATTATTATGAGCGATCATCACACAAGTTCTTATTATTTACCAAGTCCAAGCCATTGGCCCATCGTTGGTTCTATTGCATTATTTTCAATAATGTTTGGTGCAATTAATTGGCTGCATGGCGTACCATTTGGCCATTATTTATTTGCTTTAGGTTTGGCAATTTTATTTTTCATGATGTTTGGTTGGTTTTCAACCGTTGTGAAAGAAAGCGGCCGAGGTTACTACGACAACCAAGTTGATCGTTCTTTCCGTTGGGGCATGAGCTGGTTTATTTTTTCAGAAGTTATGTTCTTTAGTGCGTTCTTTGGCGCACTTTTTTATGCACGTGTTTGGGGTGTGCCTTGGTTAGCTGGTGAAAAAGGCTATGACACGAACGTTTATTTGATTTGGCAAAATTTTAAAGACGTATGGCCTGTATTCCATAACCCTAATCCTGGTCTATTTGTTGGCCCACAATCTGTGATGTATACCTGGGGTATTCCAGCATTAAACACTTTAATTTTGTTGACTTCGGGTGTCACCATTACCATTGCTCATTGGGGATTGTTAAAAAATAATCGTAAGCAATTAATTATTGGCATGGCTTTAACCGTTGCTTTGGGTATTTTATTCTTGTATTGCCAAGCCCATGAGTATATGGAAGCTTATATGGATAAAGGATTAAAGCTTAGTTCAGGGATTTATGGAACGACCTTTTTCTCCTTGACGGGTTTCCATGGTCTTCACGTAACCATCGGAACAATCATGTTGATTGTTATCTTAGTGCGTTGCTGCTTTGGTCATTTTGATAAAGAACATCATTTTGCTTTTGAAGCGGTATCTTGGTATTGGCACTTCGTTGACGTCGTATGGTTGCTCTTGTTTGTATTTGTGTATTGGTTATAAATTTGGGCTAAAATCCTTTAAAATAAAATCCGAATTGAGAGTGAATTATGTCGGAAATAGACTTAATCGATAAAGACTTTGATGAAATTGAACCTGTTGTAGATGAAAGTGTCGAGGACATTGAAGAAAAGGGCGGGAAGCGGCGCACAACTAAACAGCAGCTTAAAGTGCGGCGTGCTATTGAAGACCATTTAAATAAAAAGCGCTTTCGTAAAGAAATCGATTATTTGATTGACGACGATCTGTAACTATGAACTTAGACTACTTGCTGTTTGAGCAAGAAATTGCCCGCCTGGAAGCTGAAATTCAAGCGCTTCGGGAAACCACGACAGAAAATAGTACAAGTCTTAGCCAGCAAATCAAAAAACTTGAAGAAAAAAGCCAAGCGCTTACAAAAGAAATTTACGCCAAATTGAGTGTGTGGGAAAGCGTGCAAGTTGCACGTCACCCACGCCGCCCTTACGTTCTTGATTATATCCCTTTACTGTTTACAGATTTCCAAGAGTTGCATGGCGATCGCCATTTTGCTGATGATGGCGCTATTGTTGGCGGTTTAGCAAAATTTAAAAATAATACTGTCATGGTTATCGGCCACCAAAAAGGTCGAACGACGCAAGAAAAAATTGCGCGCAACTTTGGTATGCCTCGGCCAGAAGGTTATCGTAAAGCGCAGCGGTTAATGGAGTTGGCAGGAAAATTTGGTTTTCCTGTTATTACTTTTATCGACACGGCAGGTGCTTATCCCGGTATTGATGCAGAAGAACGCAATCAAAGTGAAGCCATTGCAAAAAGCCTTCAAGTCATGGCTCGTTTACCGGTGCCGATTATCTCGATTGTGACGGGTGAAGGCGGATCTGGTGGTGCATTAGCAATCGGCGTGTCTGATAGAATTGCGATGCTGCAATACAGTATTTATTCTGTGATTACCCCTGAAGGTTGTGCTTCGATTTTATGGAAAGATGCAAGTCATGCCTCTATTGCAGCAGAAGCGATGGGGGTAAGTGCTGCACAAATCGAGAAGCTAGGTATTATTGATGCCGTTTTACAAGAGCCGATAGGTGGTGCGCATCGTGACCCAGAAAAAACAGCGTTAACCATAAGTGAGTATTTGCAAAAAAGCTTAATTGAGCTACAAAAGCTTTCCCCAGGGCAATTAATTCAAGAACGTCAAGAAAAATTGTTGCATTTAGGAAGTTCTTTATGATGAGCGCTCATTTTTATGAATTATTAACAATAATTGACGTGGCATTAACCGTAGGAATTATGTTCCTCTCAAGTGGTTTTGGCTGGGCGACTTTGGCAGTCTTTGGGTTTGTCTTTTATTATTTGTGGAAAGTTGATCAAAAAAAAATTCTTCAACAGGTTTCTTATCCACGTTTATTGATTGCTAATAGTTTAACGCGTTTTTTCCTTGTGGCCCTTACCTTCTTTATGTTGCCTTGGACAGTGTTGAGTTGTGCGATCGGGGCTATTGGAAGTGGTAACGCATATTATTACAAATTGAATTTAGCAGCAGTTGCTAGCTATTTTATTTTAGTGATTATTGCCTTGATTTTTTCACGTAAGCTTGAAGCAAAGCAAAGGATAAAAACAGCTAGTTTAATTTTATTTTTACCTTTTATCAGTGTTTTGATTTCTTTTTATAGCATAACCAGAATTTAAATTTATTTGATAAGCAGTTTGCTTCACGGTAAAATAAAAAAAGAAACCTATAAAAATTGGAGACCGCTATGTCATTTACGCTTCCCCCATTGCCTTATGCAATGGACGCTTTACAACCATTTATTTCCAAAGAAACTTTAGAATATCATTATGGTAAGCACCATCAAGCTTATGTTACCAATCTTAATAATCTTATTCCTGGCACGGAATTTGAAAAAATGTCGTTAGAAGACATTATCATGAAATCTTCTGGAGGCATTTTTAACAACGCAGCTCAAGTCTGGAACCATACTTTTTACTGGCATTGCATGCGTGCGCCACAAGATAATAATGCTCCAGTAGGTGCATTAGCAGAAGCTATTAATGAAACTTTTGGTAGTTTTGATGCGTTTAAAGAGCAATTCACTAAAACAGCTATCGGGACTTTTGGTTCTGGTTGGGCATGGCTCACCAAAGACAGCGATGGCAAATTAGCTATTGAAAGTACTAGCAATGCTGGTACACCGATGACTTCTAATAAAAAAGCCTTATTAACCTGTGATGTCTGGGAACACGCTTATTATATTGATTATCGCAATGCACGCCCTACCTACGTTTCCGAATTTTGGAAATTAGTTAACTGGGATTTTGTGGCTGAAAATTTTAAAGCTTAACTGGATTTGCCATGCCAGTAAAAGCTGGCATGGCACTACCGCTTATGTTGCCAAAACTTATCTATCGTCAGCTTAACCCCATAGTGCATCTTTATGCAACGCGATTTTCAGTGCATAATGCGTCTGATTACTATTCATTACTCTCTGAAGAAGAACAGTTAAAAGCGCAAAAAAAAGCTTTCCCTCAATTACAAGATGAAGCTATTCTAAGTCTTGGTTTGCGTCGAGCCATATTAGCTAAACACTTAAGCCAATCGGCAAAAGAGCTAGTGTTTTCGTTTGCCGAAAATCAAAAACCTATTTTAGTTAATGGTCCTTATTTTAACGTATCTCATAGCCAGGATTATTGGGTTATTGCGATTGCTGACCAAGGGCCGATTGGCATAGATATTGAAGATAAAAACCGTCCAGTTAATTTTTTAGAGATTGCTAAACGATTTTTTGCGCCAGAAGAATATGCATTTCTTGCAGCAGCAGCAGAACCAAAAGAAATGTTCTGGCGCTATTGGACGGCTAAAGAAGCGCTAGTAAAAGCAAGCGGTAAAGGTATCGTTGAAGGAATTGATAAAATTATTATTGATTTGAATGCCCCAAAAAGCTGCAGCATTAAAGCACCACAAACACTTGCTAATCGTTTTAACTTAATGACGCCAGAAGTGTTTTTAGGAACTGCTTTAACGGTAGCGATTAGCCAAGTTTAATTAGCTGCAAGAATGCTGTTTTTCTCTTTGTGTAATACTGCTAAGGTCATCTTGAGAATAAATATAGGTCTTTGGCAGAACGGCTTTTTGTGTGGAAAAATTTTTTTCAGCACGTTGCCAAAATTCGGTGTCTTCTCCATAAAGCAATGATTGAAAGCCCTGTAGTTTAAGAAAAACCTCTTTTCTACCAAAAAAAGTAGCCCCTACGACGCAACTTTCAATTGAAATCATTTGGCTGGGGTCATAGTAATCTACCACTAGCATTTTTTCAGGTGTTTCAAAACCGCCCATAATTAAATCTAAGTGTGGATTAGCTTGCATAAACTCTAGGCGGCTACGGAGGTGGTTGGGTAAATAATAATCATCGCTATCAATAAAGGTTACCCATGTGCCACTTGCAAATTGAATTCCAAGGTTTTTAGCATAAGCTTGGCGACGATGTTCAGCATAAATATATTTTATTCGCGGGTCTGAATAATTTTTGATTAAATGCGCTGTATGGTCGATGCTACCATCATCAACAATGATAAGTTCAAAATCATTAAAGTCTTGTGCCAGTACGCTCTCAATGCAGCGGGGCAATAAATGTTTACGATTGTAAGTGGCTAGAATGACAGAAATTAACATGTCAGAGACGTTATTTACTAATAATAGGTGAGGCTAAATCAAGTTTGGTTAATTTGCCATTTTGCCATAAGTATTGTCCAGAAATATGAACAAAACGCACAATATTCTCAGGTTTTAAAGATCCAGGTTTAATATGAAGAAGTTTTCGGCCATCACGATCGGTAGGTTCGTTAGGCGTTTTAACAATATCGCTCGCAAGAACTTTAACGACGGCATAAGCTTCTTTACTTCTTTGTAACTTGGTACGAATCATGCTGCATACATCAGCTTCATTTTCATAAATGGGTCTAGAAATGCCTTGCATAGCAATTGAATGAAGCGTCGTTACCCATTTATCTAAGTTGTCTCCATGCATTTGGTATAACGCGACATAAACTTCTTTTTGGCCAGACATATCTGTTGATGCAAAAGCTTTTTGTTTATCAACAAGAGAAGAAGGAATTTGGCCAGCTACTTCATTGGCAAAAGTTTGTTCAAGTTTTTTAAGCTTTTCTTTCATAAGATCCAGGAATAAACCGCCATCTCTTGGCCATTTTTCAAGGGTTTCATGAAATTTTGTTAGCAGTTCTTGTAACTCTTCTGGGCTTGCCATTTTACGCTTCACAGGGTTAAGAAATTTCATTATACAAGAAGATATACCTTTGGTATAGAAAAATCTAAAGGTCAGCTAACACCTTGGTTTGTGGCGATATTTAAAACGCTTAGTGAAGTAGTAGCTGATCGATTATAAACCGTCAAAGCATATAAGACCATGGTAAAATAATAAGGGAAAATGATCTTTAAAAATCAAAAACCTTATCAATGAACAAAGAGGTTCCTTGTGCGTCCTTTCGTTTGGGTAAGTACACTCTATTTTGGCGAAGGTTTGCCTTATGCTTTAGTTGCTATCGTAAGCGCTATTTTTTATAAAAGCTTTCATATTGCTAATGAAAAAATTGCTTTTTTTACGAGCTTGCTTTTTTTACCTTGGTCGCTAAAGCCTGTTTGGGCACCTTTCTTAGAGATGTATTATAGTAAAAAACAATGGATCGTTATTTTTCAAATGGCAGAAGCCGTGCTATTATTTTTAGTCGCTTTTGTACTTTTCAGCCCGCAACATTTTTTTTATTCCAGTTTTATTTTACTTTTTATTTTTTCTTTTTGCGCCAGTAGCTACGACATTGTTAGTGATGGATATTATATGTTTCACCTTAATGCTGCGGCACAACAACGCTATTTAGGGGTTTGTTCTTTAAACTATCAATTAGCTCGTGTGTTTACCCAGGGCGGCCTATTGATTGCGGTGGGTTACTTAACTTATCACTTTCAAGCAACGATCGCATGGCAAATGTTTTTTATTGTTTTAGCTTTATTATTTTTTTTATTAGCCCTATGGCATTGCTATAGCTTAAGCGCTAGTGAATCTTTAGAGGCAATTTCTCATCAAAAAATTATTAGCACATTTTCAACAGCGCTAAAAAGTTTCTTGACCATCCCTTCCCTAGGAATTGTATTGTTATTCTTATTGGTTTTTAACGCAGCAGATGCACAATTAATTAAAATCGTACCGCTATTTTTGCTTGGCTCATCGGGTGGATTAACAACGGCGGATGTGGGTTTTGTCTATGGAACATGCGCGGGTATTGCGATGACTTTAGGGGCGGTGCTAGGTGGTTTTTGGTTAAACCGCTTTGGTTTAAAAACTTGTTTAAAGCTGTTTACTTTGCTAATGGTTTTAACTTCTATCAATTATATTCTATTAAGTTATCTAGCAATAAAAACTTTATGGCTTATTGTGTTATTAATGGTTATTCCAAGTTTCTGCTTTGGTTTAGCTAATAGTGCTTATATGGCTTTTTTACTTTTTACTGTAGCCCCATTAAAGTTTCGCACAACTTGCTATGCATTAGGTACAGGAATCATGCTATTGTGTTATTTTTTATTTGGTGCTTGTAGCGGTTTTTTACAACACCATTTAGGTTATGTAAATTTTTTTATATTCATCTTTTTTTTAGAATTAGCGATTTATTTTTTGACATGCATTATCTGTCGGAAAATTAATTTTAATCGTCACTTTGTGGCTCATCAAGGCGGATAAAATGGATTTATCAGGATTAAGACAAACTTTTATGAGCTGCAAAACTTTAGATAAATTAAATGCCGCATTAAAACTATTTTTGCAGCAGCATGCAATCTCTACCTTTGCGTTTACTTATTACTCTTCTATTCCCAGCAATCGCAATCGCGTGAAATATGATTTTGTTAGTGAAAATATTCGTGCTTGGCATGAGTATTATCTTGCGCAGCATTTTGAAGAAGTGGATTCCGAGTTACAGAAAGCGCGTCAAACAATCTTGCCCGTTTATTGGGAGCTGAAAAAACAGCTTAAGCAAGCGAAAACGGTTCGAGAAAAACAATTGCGCCAGGATGCTTTAAGTGTAAATGTAGAAAAAGGTTTATCAATTCCTATTCATGGCCCTGAAGATGATTTTGCGATTCTATTATTACAGCAATGCCAAGGTGAGACAGGCTTGGAAAATTATTTAACTAAAGAGTTATATTGGCTTGCGGTAGGTTATGTGTATTATGAATTTGTTCGGAGGTTTTTACTCAAGGAAAGCCCTCAAGCATTAATGCAAAATTTAAGTCAGCGTGAACTACAGTGTTTACGCCTTGCTTCACAAGGTTTAACAGCAAATGAAATTGCTAAACAAATTGGCTTAACGACACGTACGGTAAATTTTCATTGGCAAAATATCAATAAAAAATTAGGAACACGTAATAAATCTCAATCCATACATTTGGCACAAATAAAAGGTTTATTAGCATGACCTGTCAGAAATGACAGTTGTGCTGTAAGGCGTGTGCTTTTAAGATAGTCAGATAAGAATCGCTTTATCTGTATAATTTATATTAAAAAAAGGAAAATCGATATGAAAGCAGCAAAAACTGTTTTTAAACTTTCTTTACTACTTGCCGCGGTATTAAGCACGAATGCGTTTGCACAAACATCCACTAATTCAGGCAAAGTTGTATTTGGTTATTACGCGAATTGGGATATTTACGGCAGAAATTATCAGCCTGAGGATACGCCGATACAAGATCTTAATGCGATACTTTATTCATTTGCACAAGTCGGTAATTGTGCATCTCCTTATGCTACAGATGATAACCCGGGTTTATGTAATACAGGCCCTGGTCAATCAGGCGTACAAGATTACCAATTACATAGCACAGATTATTATGCAGATTTTTATGCCAACTGGGGCAAAGGGGCGATGGCAAGAACGATAAACACAGCTCATGCACAGCATAAAAATGTATTATTATCAGTTGGCGGGTATAGTTTAAGCGTACCATTAACAACAGCAATGGATAGTGGCCATCAATATACTTTTATCCAAAGTATCATTAGCTTCTTAAATAATGCTAAAGCAGATAATCCCAATAAAGATGGTTTTGACGGGATTGATATTGACTATGAGCCTACTGGCAATCAATGGAACCTTAGTCAAACGCAAATACAAGATTATGTTTCTTTCTTAGGCAATTTACATACTGCCCTACAAAGCCAATACGCCTCATATGCTTGGTTAACCATTGCTGCGCCTGCAAATCCTGATGTGGTGCGCAAAATTGGTGCAACCAATTGGCAGAAAATTGCAGGAAGCGTTGATTATATTAATGTGATGGCCTATGACTATCACGGTGGATTTGATAATCCACAAATTACTAATTTACAAGCACCTTTAACATTTGATGCTAATCAGCCCCAGGGCGTGGTTGGGCGTGAAACTTTTAACGTTGCAGCAACCATCCAGGCTTATAAAGATATGGGCGTGCCAATGAATAAACTGGTATTAGGTTTTCCGCTCTATGGTCGTGCGGTGGATGGTGTGCCTAATAAAGCACCTGATGCTTATCCAAAAGCTTATGGCTTATATCAAAGTTTTAGTAGTATTCCACAAGGAGAATGGGATGCTACAGGGACCTTTGATTATCGCTACATCATTAGTCAAATGCTCGGTAAAGGGTATGCGGATTACAATGTTGCAGGCGCTGCCGCGGCTTATAATCCTCAAAATGGCTATTTTATTAGTTATGACAATGTGGATACCGTAGGCCAAAAAGCAGCTTTTGTTAATAGTAATGCCTTAGGTGGTATGATGGCTTGGGAGCTATCAGGTGATGTACCGCCAAGCGATTCAAGCTATGCAAGCACATCGCTTGTTCACCGAGCAGCTTCTTTGCTAAGCGTAGGAAAATAAAGATGCTTGAAAGCTAGGGTGGCAAGCTGCCCTAGCTTTCATAACTAGGCTAGATTCTTGCAGAAGGTGTGTTGTTGGGATTAGCAGTACGTTTTACTTTTTCAGATAACCCTTCGATTGATGCAAGCAAGTCTTGGGTTAATGTTTTTGCTTCTTGAATTTTAGTGAGCTTGTCATCTGTACGGGCTTCGCCAATGAATAAATGCTTTTCAACAACCACACCACCGCTACTGCCATCGTCTGAAGTGTCTTCGGATTTTTTGGCATCCACAGGCATAGTTTTGGTTGCTATGCTTTTTTCCATGTGATCTAAACGGACATAAACATAATTAGCTTCTTCATAAATTTTTTGCAAACTAGAATGCGCAACTTCTAACTCACCTTTTACAGAAGACAAAGCCGTAGTTAATTCTTCAACATTAATTTCAGGCGCCTCTGTGGCAACAGGCTGTTTTAATGCTTCTACAGTGTGTGGTGAAAGTCTTTTAAAGATGCTATCGATCATATGGTTTACTCTATGTTTTTAATTATTATACTGCAATTGCTCGTGAAGATAAGTTACTATTGAACGTCCATTCACTTTATGAAGTTCCATAATGGGCTTTTCTAAAACAGCTACACAGCCTGCGTCTAAAGCCTGCGCTTTCATTGTATCATCAATTTGCCCTGTGATAGCAATAAAAACCGGTGGCTTGGCAGCTTGAGTTTTTATAATTTTCTCAATTAATTCGAGCCCTTCATAATCTGGCAAACCTAAATCGAGCAAGATAACTGGAAATTCTTGAGTGCTCAAGGCGATTAAAGCGTCTTCACCGCTTGCGGCACAAATAACATGAAAGCCATTTTTTTCCAAAAATAACCGAATTAAATCTTGCGTTAAATAATGGTCTTCAATGAGTAGAATTTCTTGCCTTACAGCCATACCTATTCCTATTCTAAATAATCTTGAAGATGTATATCAGTTTGTCTCAACCAGTGCACTAGTTGTTTTCCAGCGGCAGTGCTCTGTTTCTTTTGATAAACTTTTAAATAAGCTTTTAAAATATAGCGGTATTCCGGTACCGTTAGCACTTGCAAAATTCGTCGTGCGCGACTTTGATTAACTGTATCATCTTTGGTGCAGGTCTGAAAAAGAATTGCAGCAAGCAATGCGGCTTTGGAAGCTTTTCTTGCAGGGTTTGCTAGCCAAAAACTTTGTATGCATTCGTTTAATGCAATATCTTTGTCCCAAGTCTGCCAATGATCATAAAAACTTAACGCAATTGATAAAGCTTTGGTGTGATCTTTGAAGCGTTTGTCGCGTAACATGATCATAAAAAATAAAGTGGGGATCGTGGCTTCTACATTAGCCCAGGCACAATTACCAATGGTTTGTGCACGAACAGGAAGTTCGGCAATTTTTTCTAAGCCAAGGTAATCATTAATCTGATGGTGAATGATAGCTTCATTTTGTTTTTTGAAAATTAAATTTTTAATTAATTCTGACGTAAAAAGATTAGGCTTATGAATTTGATAAATGATGACGGCACCTTCTTCTTTACTATTAGCGCCTCGATCACATTTTGCTAACCAATCGCCACATTTGACAAAACAAATAGCATGACCTTCATAACAAATCGGAATAATTAATGGGTCTTGGTTTAATGAAAGTTTAATTTGATGGTCATATTTATCGTAATTTAATAAATACTGTTGGTAGTGCACGATTTGATTAGCATTGGCTAAAGCATCTAACACAGGTTTTAAATATTGAAAGTAAGGACGATAGTCTCGTGCAGCAAAATTATTCAAAAATTGTTTAAGCGAATAATAAATAATGCCTAAAGTAAATTCTAAGAAAAAGCCGGCAAATTCTAATTCAATGAATTTTCCTTTGGCATCAACAATATCGACAATATCCGTTAATTCAAAGCGGTGACCTAATAGCTTAGTATTAATATAATCTTGGCCAAAATTTAAATCTGCACCATATTGATAAAGCAATTTTTTAATGATGTGTTGATCGCGCAATAAGGCTTTAACAATGGCAGGTTGATTTGCGCCATTATAAGCGTTGGGGTCGGCTTTGTTTTCTAATAATAACTTAACAAAACCCATATGATTATTTTCTACAGCCCAATGCAGAGGGGTTGTATTTGTTAAATCTGGTTCATGGATATCTGCACCATGTTGAATTAATAGTTCGCCGACATCTTGCCGCCCAGCAATAATAGCTTCAATCAAAGGCGTAAAACCATATTCATCTATTTCATTAATTTGAGATGAGTCTTGCCCTAGCAACTTTTGCACGATTTCGATGGGTTTAAATAAAATCGCATCGGCCAAAGACATTACATTCCCCCTGGTTTTGGCGTAATTTGTGGACGGTTTTTCATAGCCATTTGCAATTGCAGCCTATTTTCCAGACGATTTTGAGCAGCTTCATTTTTCTTAGGATCCATCGACATATTTGGGGTGTCGCCATCAAATTTTGATAACTTAGATAAAATAGGATGGCTTTTCAACTGATTACTGGCACCAATTTCCCCGTTAAGGCTGCTGCGTTGAGTTTTTGCTAGATAAGCCAAAGGATCAAAATCATTAATCGCGCCAAATTGTTTTTCACCATTGCGAATTAAACTAAATGTCTCAATAAACAGATGCATTTCAACCACAGCACCACCCTGGCCTGTGGAAGATGAGCCACCTTCTTTGCTACCACCCTCTTCGTCTTTAGCGTGCGCAAGTTTCTGTTGCTCAGCAAGGGCAATGCGTAAATTGAGTAAATCTTCAGATTTGGACATAAAAATCAAGACTCAGACAGATGAAGACTATTCTACCATTGATCATGAAATCGTAAACCCATTAAAAAACCCGCAGAGTAGGAAGACGAGAGGGAAAAGAGACTTTATTCAATAGTAAAACACCAAAAACTGCAAGCCAGTATCCACAAAAACCACCACAGAGGACATCACTTAAAAAATGATAATTTGTGCAAATTAAGGCAATTGCAAGCATGGCAATAGCTACCCAAGCAGAAAGAGCAAGCTTAGAAAAATATTGCTGAATTAATACACCAATGACTGTAAAAATTAGCATATGGCCGGAAGGAAATGCATTATAAATATCAGAAGCAGTGCACCAATGGAAGCTATAAGAAAAGTTATGCGTAAGCCACCAGCGAGGGCCAGGTCGTGCAAACAGATTTTTTAAGATTGTTTTTATAAAATAAGCTAGTGGAACTAAGCAGGCATAATGATAAAGGAATAATTGTAATTTTTTTGGTGTCTTGATAAAGAATGTTCCCAACCATGCAGCAACGCTGGTTAAAAAAACAAATAAAAATAAAAAATCTGGAATCTCGATCGTAGTCAGGTTACTATGCGGGATCAGTGGTATGGTACGAGACCAATCAGACGCAGATGATAAGTGATGAGTCAGCATGAGCGCCAAAGGTTTGTCTAAATTATGAAAAGCAAAATGCAGTGCCGCTAATACTAAAAGAAAGGAAATAAAAAATTTAAGTAGTAATGACTTAAAGTGATTTGGCATTTCCATAGCTAATTTAAGTGAAGTATAATTTTGTTAAGTGCACATGATATTATACGCAAATGACCTTAAGTAAAAATTAATTCTATGTTTCATATCGTTTTAGTTGAACCTGAAATTCCGCCTAATACGGGAAATATCATCCGTTTATCTGCTAATACAGGCTGCTATTTGCATTTAATTGAACCGATGGGTTTTCCTTTAGATGATGCCAGAATGCGGCGAGCAGGCTTGGACTATCATGAGTTTGCTGAAGTTAAAGTGCACCCTAATTTTGCTGCTTTTGTGGCAAGTATTCAGCCTAATCGTATTTGGGCATTTTCTTCAAAAGTAAACCGCCTTTATACGGAAGCAACTTTTGCTGAAAATGATGCGCTGGTATTTGGTCCAGAAACACGAGGTTTAAGCCAAGAGTTATTACAACAAATTCCAGAAGAAAACCGCTTAACGCTGCCGATGCGGCCTCATAGTCGTAGTTTAAATTTGTCTAACTCAGTCGCCGTTGCTGTCTATGAAGCATGGCGCCAGCTTGATTTTCAAGCGGCAAAAAGACCATAATGCATTTGATATAATAATTAATTTTTCGTGCCTACATGCTTGGTGATTCTTATAGCCTACTTTTTTCTCCGCCACCTTATACTGCTAAAAAGCAAAAGGTCTGTTTTTTGGGGGAGGATTTTGCCGAAAAAGCATTTGCCATTGAGCAGTTAACGAGTGAATCTGACGGAAAAAAAAGACTCTGTGGTGTATCAGAAGTTGAAGTAATGGATAGTGCTGACTTGGCCGAATCTGATTTAGATATTTATTTATTGACGGATAGAGCAAATGTAGAAGCTATTCGCAATATTAAAGCGGCAAGAGATAAAACGAACCCGGCGGTTTGTATAGTCATTTGCCTTGAGCCGCAATTTGTTTCAAGCCAAACAATACAGCAACTTGTTCTAGGTATATGGAGGGCAGGTAGTGTACCGGATATATGGGTTTCTTCCCCTGCTGTTTGCGTTAATCAAGATTTTATCGCTTTAATTAACCATAGTATTGGTAAAAGATTAGAAGAGTGGCTAGATTCAAATGTACGGACACCACTACTCCCAGAAAATCAGCCTATTGATGATGTTCCCTCGAAATCTCATGCTTGTTCTTGCATTATGCTATAAACATTTGTGGCATAATAGAACATTGAAACCATTTCTTTAAAGACCTTATGACAAGCGATCTTCAAGTACTTTCTAATGCTATTCGTTTTCTTGCGATTGATGCTGTGCAACAAGCAAACTCTGGCCATCCAGGTGCGCCGATGGGAATGGCGGATATCGCAACAGTTTTATGGCGTGAGTTCTTAAAATTTAATCCACAAAATCCAGCTTGGTTTAATCGGGACCGATTTGTATTATCCAACGGTCATGCCTCTATGTTGCAGTATGCTTTGCTGCATTTAACCGGATATGATTTAAGCATTGAAGATCTAAAAAAATTTCGCCAATTACACTCAAAAACACCAGGTCATCCAGAATATGGCGATACACCCGGCGTTGAAACAAGCACGGGTCCACTTGGGCAAGGGCTAGCAAATGCAGTGGGAATGGCAATTGCAGAAAGCATATTAGCGGCAACTTTTAACCGGGACAACTTCCCTATCGTGGATCATTTCACCTATGTATTTTTAGGCGATGGTTGTTTGATGGAAGGTATTTCTCATGAAGTTTGCTCTTTAGCCGGTACTTTAAAGTTGGGGAAGTTAATTTGTTTTTGGGATGATAATAAAATTTCAATTGATGGCGATGTAGCAGGTTGGTTTAGCGATAATACGCCTGAACGCTTCCGGGCTTATGGTTGGCAAGTAATTAGTGATGTTAATGGTCATGATTTTACGGATATTCGCCAAGCGATTATTGCTGCGCGGCAAGATCAAACGCGTCCTACGTTAATTTGTTGTAAAACCCGCATTGCTGAAGGTGCGCCTAATGCTGTTGGTACCCACCATGCACATGGTGCGCCTTTAGGTGATAAAGAAATTGCTGAAACCCGTAAAAACCTCAATTGGCCTTATGCGGCATTTGAAATCCCGCAAGATATTTCTGCACAGTGGGATGCCAAAGAAACAGGCGCTCAATTTGAAAATACTTGGCGTGAATTATTTAAAGCTTATGAACAAGCGTATCCAGAATTAGCGGTAGAATTTATTCGTCGCCAAGTAGGGCTGTTGCCAGAAAATTTTTCATCTGTTGCGAATGGCTTTATTAAAAAAACGCAAGCTGCACAAGCTGTGATGGCAACGCGCAAAGCTTCACAACAAGCGATAGAAGCCTATGCCCCTTTATTGCCTGAATTAATCGGGGGTTCTGCAGATTTAACCAGTTCTAATTTAACGAATTGGAGTGGAACAAAGGGTGTTAGCGCAAAACAGATGGCTGGTAATTATATTTACTATGGTGTACGTGAATTTGGCATGTCTGCGATCATGAACGGCGTTGCTTTGCATGGTGGGTTTATCCCTTATGGCGGAACATTTTTAACTTTCTGCGATTATGCGCGTAATGCGGTGCGTATGGCAGCTTTAATGCACCAAAGAGTCATTTTTGTTTATACGCATGATTCTATTGGCTTAGGTGAAGATGGTCCAACGCATCAACCAGTTGAACATTTGGCTATGCTGCGTTTAACACCCGGCCTTTCTGTTTGGCGTCCAGCTGATACAACAGAGACGGCTATTGCATGGAAGCTGGCGATTGAACGGCATGCGGCGCCGACGTGTTTAATTTTTTCGCGACAGAATGTTAAAGCTTATGTGCGAACAGAAGCGCAATTAGATGCTATTTCCCGCGGTGCTTATGTCTTGCATGATCATCCTCATGCAAAAATTATTTTGATTGCAACAGGCTCAGAAGTTGGGCTTGCGATGACAGCGGCGGAAAAATTAGCCGAAAAAAATATTTTTGTCCGCGTGGTATCAATGCCTTCAACAGATGTATTTGACCTACAACCACCAGCGTATCGAGATTCAGTATTGCCACCACAAAATAGGCAGCGGATTGCTATTGAAGCTGCTGCTAGCGATTATTGGTATAAATACGTGGGCTTGGATGGCAAAATTATTGGCTTAAACCGTTTTGGCGTTTCTGCGCCAGGTGATACAGCTTATCAAGCTTTAGGTATTACCGTAGAGCATATTATTACAGCAGCAGAAGAGTTTTAAATATTCTTTGAACCGTAAGGATTAGTTAGGCAATATGAAACAATTAAGAATATTTATTCTTGCGTATCTAGCGATTGTTATTGTTGCTCTAGCGGCATTTATTAGTCATTTGATTGTTACCAAAGTTAATTCTGACTTTTTAATGCTTTATTCAGGTGCCATAAGCTTTTTTAAAGGGCATTCTATTTATGCGCCAGTGCCCTGGAAAAGCCTTCATATATTATCAGGGCCAGCTTCTAATCAAGTAAGTTATATTCCACCGCCTATCTATCAACTAGGCGCAGACTATAGTTTTAACCTTAATCCACCTATTGTAGAATTATTCTTTTTACCCTTTGCATTTTGCTCTTATCCGCAGGCCATTTTTATTTGGAGTATATTAATATTTCTTGCCGGCAGTTGGGCTTTAGCAATTATTTATCGAGTTTATTTCCAATCCCAAGCAAATATTTGGGGTTTTCTGTTGTTATCAGGGATTTTTTGGGGTTCTTTTCCTGCTTGTTCTAACTTCATCTTATTACAATTAGGCACTCTTATCTTGCTAGGCGTCACCGGCGTTTGGTATTGGTCGCGTCAAGGTGATGATATAAAGGCTGGCGTTTTATTAGGTATATTATTAAGCGCAAAATATTTCTTGGGGCTTCTTGTCGTTTTTTACTTTTTTCAGAAAAGATGGCGGTTAGTCTTCTTTAGTTTATTCTCGTTTATTGGTGCAAACATAATTGCCTATGCAGTATTTGGTAAAACAGCCTATATTCAACATCTACAGATTTTAAAAAATATTGTGTGGTATTCCAATGTTTGGAGCGCTTCCTTTTATAGTTATTTTGGTAAGCTGGATGCTAATATTGTTCATAATGTTTATACAATGAACCCATTGGGAAAATGGAGTTATTATGTTTGTAGCGCCATCATTATTGCTTTACAAATTTACTTTTGCCGAGCGCCTATTAAATCAACCAGAGAGTTTGATTTTAACTTTTCTTATGCATTAATAGCTTCTATTTTAATTTGCCCATTGGGATGGATATATTACGCAGTATTTTTTATTTTACCGATTTTTTGGATTCTAGAAGCTATTTCGCAAGAGACGAATTATTTCTCTTTTTATTTTATGCTAGCCTTTGCCGCTATGATAGGGCTATTGTCGTTCCCAACAACTATTAAGGCTTTTGCGAACCATAACTGGAAGGCGGTTTTTCTTATGTATTCACCATATTTTTATGGAACGCTAACTTTGCTTGCCTTACTAGTTTATGTGCAAAAAAAGCGGCCAATATTATCAGTGCAAAGCATTAACACCAAAGAATTATTCCCTTGGGTAATTTTGGTCTGCTTAATGGTTGCTCCTTCAGTGGTATATGTTTTTTACACGGTTTTTATTAAATTAACTTAGCTTTTGAGGCTATTATTTGGGCGCCTATCATTTTTTCTGTGCGCTTTTTTATAAGGTCAAAACTTTCTTGCTCAAGAATTTCCTTGTTTTCCTCAATAAATGAATAGAAAAATCTATCAAAAAATATTTCACTTCTCTTATCAACAATATTTCTTACGAATGAATAGAAGTCGGATTTTAAAACGGGCTTAATATAATTGAGCATTATGTATAAAAGAAGCATACAAGGCAGCAAGGACTGAGTCTGAATTTTGCCATCGCCTTCTTCCCTAGCTGAAAAACGATCATAGATGCACAAACTGGTTTGCATAATAGCATCGAGCATGGCCCTCTTTACTTGCTCCGGGTCTTCGGCATTCGTTTTTTTAGAGGTAATTTGTTCTAAAAAGCACAAATTTAATTGTAAGGCGATTAATTTTTTTTCGGTGTCTAAAGCGTATTGATCAAGTGCGCTAGAATCCTCTGTGGAAAGATAAGGTTTGAAAAAAATCTCTTGTAGATATTCATCAAAATTTAGGTCTTCATTTTCTTCTAAAAGCCGAATAATTTCGCCAAATAATGTTGGGTAATAGTATTTATGGAATACTTCCTGTATATCTTCTTTGGCGGCATAGCAAAATTGAGGGGCAGTAATTTCATAAGCCAAAGGCCTAATAGCACGTTCAATTTTTTTTTGATAGGAGTTTGGTGGAGTTTCTGCAGAAGCAAATAATTTTCTATTTGGGGATGTGGTTTCGGCTGTTACCCATTGAGAAATCTCAGCCTCAGGTTCAAGCGTCATAGCAAAAGTCGTTTTTCCTTGCAAAGTGGCAGCAACTTGTTTTGCATGGGAGCGTAGTATTTCAAAAAAGCCTTTTACTTCACTAGGGCTGGAAGATTCTTGGAATTTGTTTTCTACATAAAATAAAAAATTAATGCTGGCAAGGATTTCACCAAGCTTTTCTAAGCGTGATTTTACTTTAAAATCAAAGGAGCTTTCGCTTGAGGGTAATAAACTAGGCTTACTTGCGAAGTCTTTTATAGGAGAGGTAGGCGTATCTGTTTGTATCATATTTTCTTGTAGCAGCATACGGTCCCCTTCTATTTTTATTATAGCGGTGAGACTAGTCTAACAAAAGAAATATTAATGAAAAATTAAGTTTTTGATTCTGCGTAAAGTTTTTCAATGACATCATGAAATTCTTTGACATCTTCAAAGCGTAAATATACGGACGCAAAGCGAATAAAGGCAATGTCATCAAGATTGCGCAATTCATTCATTAAGAGTTCACCCAGCACTTGGCTAGAGATTTCCCGTTCCCCAGTGGCTAGTAATTTATGCTTAATATGGGTGACAGCCGCTTCCACTTGCTCAGTGCTAACGGGACGTTTTTCAAGAGCTTTAAGCAAGCCACGACGCAATTTTTCTTCATCAAAAGGGGTGCGTCTGCCATCGCGTTTAATGACCGTTGGCATGAATAATTCTGCAGATTCAAATGTGGTAAAACGCTCTTCACATTTAACACACTCACGGCGGCGGCGAATTTGTGCGCCTTCACTAATTAAACGTGAATCAACGACGCGCGTGTCAGGTTCATGGCAATAAGGGCAATGCATAAATTTATCTCGTTTCTATTAGCAGAATTATAAGCGATTTAGCCGTCAGACCCCAATCCTTGACCCCCAAAAGTCAACAAACGGGGTCAGGCCCCGTTTGTTGACTAGCGTTGCTTGTTGATCTACAAATTTTCCTGGAAAAACTGTTAGAATACCGTATTCTAGTTCACTTTAACGATAAAATCTTATGAATGATTATAAACCTACGATCCATCTTCCTGAAACTTCTTTTGCAATGAAAGCAAACCTTGCACAACGCGAGCCTTTAATGCTTAAAAATTGGGAAGAAAAAAAGCTTTATCAGAAAATCCGTGAACTAAGAAAAGGCGCGCCTAAATATATTCTGCATGACGGCCCTCCTTATGCAAATGGTAATATTCACATTGGACATGCCTTAAATAAAACCTTAAAAGATATCATCGTTAAATCCAAAAGCTTAAGCGGGTTTGACGCGCCTTTTGTGCCGGGCTGGGATTGCCATGGTTTGCCTATTGAACTAAATGTTGAGAAAAAGTTTGGTAAACCGGGCCATAAAATTTCGGAAAAAGAATTTCGTCAAGCTTGCCGTTCCTATGCGCAAAGCCAAGTAGATATTCAGCGGGCATCGTTTAAACGATTAGGCGTGTTTGCAGATTGGGACCACCCTTATCTGACGATGGATTACCGTTTTGAAGCCAATATTGTTCGTTCATTAGGGAAAATCTTACAAAATGGTTATGTGCAAAAAGGCTTTAAACCAGTGCACTGGTGCTTAGATTGCGGTTCTGCTTTAGCGGAAGCTGAAGTCGAATATCAAGATAAAACTTCTTCTGCGATCGATGTGGCGTTTGAAGTAGTCCATGTTCCTGGCTTTATTGAGCAAGTTAATCAAAAATTATTAGGCGTTAAATTAAAACCTGAGCAATTGACGGGCGTGACTTCTATTTTAATTCCTATTTGGACAACTACGCCTTGGACCTTACCTGCCAATGAAGCAGTCGCCTTGCATCCAGAAATAAGCTATGGTCTCAAATTATTAGAAGATAAAAAAACCTTATTGATTGTAGCGGAAGATCTTTGGGATGCGGTTTCAACGCGTTATGCATTGCAAAATTATACCAATGTATTTGAAGTGCCAGGTGCAGCTTTAGCCGATATCAAACTGCAACACCCATTTTTAGATAAACAAGTAAGCGTAATTTTAGGCGAACATGTAACAACCGATGCGGGTACTGGCGCTGTGCATACTGCTCCAGCTCATGGTCAAGAAGACTTTGCCGTGGGGCAAAAATATCAATTGCCCGTGGATAACCCTGTACTAGGCAATGGTTGTTTTAAAGAATCCGTACCTTTTGTTGGCGGTAAGCATGTGCATAAAGCAAATGATGAAATTATTCAATTGCTCGAAGCACGTAAAAAATTATTACATCATGCCAAAATGCAACATAGCTACCCACACTGTTGGCGACATAAAACACCTTTAATTTTCCGAGCGACACCGCAATGGTTTATTAGCATGGATTCTCGAGGGGCAGACAAGAGTAAAACAAATTTACGTGAACAAGCATTAACACAAATTAATAATGTTAGCTGGATTCCAGATTGGGGCCAAGCACGTATTCATGGCATGGTAGAAGGCCGTCCTGATTGGTGTGTTTCCCGTCAACGGACTTGGGGCGTGCCGATTACCTTATTTATTCATAAAGAAACTGGTGAGTTACATCCCCATATGCCAGCTTTATTAGAAAAAGTTGCTCAAAAAGTTGCCATGAAAGGTGTCGATGCTTGGTTTGAATTACAAGCAGAAGAATTATTGGGTGAAGAAGCAAGTCATTATGAAAAAGTTAATGATACGCTTGATGTTTGGTTTGATTCTGGTGTCACCCATTATGCCGTGTTAGAGAGTGGCGAATGGCCAGACTTACAATTCCCCGCAGATTTATATTTAGAAGGCTCAGATCAACATCGTGGCTGGTTCCAATCTTCCTTATTATCTTCTGTTGCGATGCGGGGCGCTGCGCCTTATAAAACTGTTTTAACCCATGGTTTTACAGTAGATGCGCAAGGGCGCAAAATGTCAAAATCCATTGGTAATGTGATTGAACCAGAAAAAGTTGTTAGCAATTTAGGGGCAGATATTTTACGCTTATGGGTTGCCTCAACCGATTATCAAAATGAACAAGCTGTTTCCGATGAAATTTTAAAACGTATGGCGGATGCCTATCGCCGTATTCGTAATACGGCGCGCTATCTATTATCTAATTTAAATGATTTTGATCCAAGCAAAGATATGTTGCCTGCAGAGCAATGGTTAGCTTTGGATGCGTGGATTGTTGAGCAAGCCATGGCTTTACAAACAAACATACTTAAACACTATGAAGCGTTTGAGTTCCATCAAATTTATCACGAAGTGCATAACTTTTGCGTGAACCAATTAGGTGCTCTGTATTTAGACATCATTAAAGATCGTCAATATACCGGTAAAAAAGAGGGTGTGCCAAGACGTTCAGCACAAAGTGCAATGATGCATATTTTAGAAGCGTTAACACGTTGGCTTGCGCCAATCTTAAGCTTCACTGCCGAAGAAATTTGGCAGCATATGCCAGGCAAACGTAGCGAAAGTGTATTTTTAGAAAAATGGTACGACGCATTTCCTGCATCATCCGCATTAACAAGGGCACAAAAAGGTTTAACCGCGGATGATTGGCAAATATTATTATCTTTGCGCACTATTGTGAATAAAGAGTTAGAAAATGCACGTAATGCGGGTTTAATTGGCGCAGGTTTAGAGGCAAAAGTTGAAATTTTTGATCCTAAAGGTGTATTAAGCGAGCTAGTTGAAAAAATGTCAGATGAATTAGCTTTCTTATTAATTACTTCAGCGGCAGAAGTTCAGGCGCAAGCTATTCCAGAAGATTTATCCGTGCATGAATTAATTGCCGGTGCTGAAACTCAGCCATTAGCGGTTAAAGTTATTCCGCTTGATGAATCAATGAAATGTGTGCGCTGTTGGCATCGGGAAGATTCTGTTGGTCAACATGCAGAACATCCAGAAATTTGTGGACGTTGCGTTAGCAATATTGCTGGTGATGGGGAAAAAAGATTGTTTGCTTAGAAGTAATTTTTCTTATCTTAAAAAAACCGGGCGATGATCGCCCGGTTTTGCTTTCTTTAAGACGCTGACATATTAAAGCATCGATCAAGTAAGCTTGCCATATGCCGATCACGAGCTTTAGCGCTTGACGCGCCAAATATTACACCAATCAAACGCCGATTATTACGCATAGCAGAAGCAACTAAGTTAAAACCAGAGGCATTTACAAAGCCAGTTTTAATGCCATCCGCACCTTGATACCAATCTAATAAATGATTATGGCTTCTAATTACTTGTCCGCCAAACATAAAAGATCGAGTGCTAAAATAACCATAATAGCGTGGTTGTTTTTGTAATAAAGCTTTGCCTAACAAAGCCATATCAGCGGCAGTGGTATATTGCTTAGGATTAGGTAAACCAGAGGCATTATAGAAAATAGTATGAGCCATACCAAGTGCGCTAGCTTGTTGATTCATCATAGCCACAAACTTTGGTTCACTTCCGCCAATACCTTCTGCAAGTACGGTTGCAGCATCATTGGCTGAGCGAGTGACAACGCCTAAAATTAAATCTTCTACACTCACATACTGTCCTGCTTTCAAGCCAAGTTTTGAAGGTGCTTTACTAGCAGCATAACTTGAAACACGAAACCGTTGTTGTAACGAGAGCTGATTAGCTTGTAATTTTTGAAAGGCTAAATAAAGCGTCATCATCTTGGTTAAAGAAGCTGGATGGACGAGAATATTAGGATTCTGTTGATATAAGACTTTACCTGTATTGTAATCTAATACTAAGGAAGCAGTCTTATATTGCGGAAAGCTTGCAAAAGCAGAATTGATAAAAAAACCAAAAATGACAGAAGCAATGCAGATAAATGTTTTTAATTTCGACATTTCTCATGTCCTTATGATAAAAAGTGCATTATAAACAAAAGGTTTGATAAAAACTAGCCCGCCGAATAATTTGAGAATATTTCTTGTGCTGTTTCGCAATTCTGCCTCTAGCGGAAAAAGTTTTATGACAAGCGGTACTAACAGCTTTTGCTGGCTAATTTAAGGCCGTTCAATATTTTGTTTCATTTGTTCATAGATGATGCGCTCATGCGCGGCATGCATATCAACTGCATGAATGCCTAGGTAAACCAAGCTAACCATGTAGTCACAAATCATAGCGCTCAAAAACTTCACCCGCAGCGATTTGGTTCGCTAGTAAAGATGGAAGAATATGGATATTTTGCCTACGAGAAGCCTTAATTTTACTATTGTAGGGTGGGCAAAATTGTAGGCCGGATTAAGCGCAATGCATATTTTAAATGATTATTTATGATAAGTTTATTAAATTGAAATAATAAGAATAATATATTTTACTTATTCATACTGGGGGGCTAATCTAATCTTGTCTTAAACAACAAGAGGGTAACAATATGTTCGATCTAGAGACTAAAATGATTTATGCCGAAACCATTTTTTCGGAAGTATTAAGTGAAGAGAATGTCGCGGAACTTGAAAAAAATTTATCGCAAATAGATATTCATTCCTGTTTTGGGTCAATGGATCCTGCAATGCCTTTAAGCGTTTACAAGTTAATGAACAATCCGGCTTTAGCAACGGTAGTTTATCCGCGAGAGGTTAATGACAATAAAGCAGTCAATGGCTGGGCAGATGGAGAAGAAATGGATGATACGATACGCAAAATTTTAGTACCAAAAGATTTTAAAGAAGTTTTATTGGCAATCTATGATGATGAAAGTTTGCCAATTCAAAAGTTAAAAGCTTTCTCAGAGCTTGTGATGAAACACAAACAATACTTTGATACAAGGTTCACCAAGATATTAGATGCTAAGCTAGTTGAAAGAGAAAAACGCAGTCAAGCTCAGTTTTTTGAGCAACGCAGTCAAACCAGGATAATTTTTAGGAAAAGCAGTATAGACACTGCAATTGAAATTTATCGTGAATTGGCAGAAGAACAAGCGTTGAGGAAGGATATTAATAAAGTAGTGCAATTGCTGCACCAGAAGCATTCAGAGCATGCATTAGCAGAAACAGAATATTTATTGCCTTGGCTGATGAATAATTTTTTGAAACAGCCAAGTGATAAGAAAGAAAATTTTTTACACGCCTTGCATGATTATTTAAAAAAGATTTGTGCAGAGAAAATTGAAACGAGTGAAGGCAGTGTGCCAAAGGGTATTCTTTTCTGGCAAAAACATTCCCAAGAAATGATGCAATGGTGGGAGCAAATTAAAACGTTGCGTTTAAGTTTAAACGCTGCTTCAGCAACTAAGTTAACCATGGTTCAAGAAAGACTTGCTTTTCTTTTAAGGTATTCAGAAGATCAAGCGCGTCCTCAACGATCTATCTTTCCTGATGAAATATGGCTACAAATAATAGGCACTTTAATCAATGCGCAGGACTATCAAAGCGTTGGAAGGTTGGCGATAACTTGTAAGGAAATGTGGGTTATTTTTTTAACACAGTTAGCTGAATACGAAGAAACATTTAAATCTTATTTGCAAATAAAATGCGAAAATAAGCTACCTTTAGACACCATAAAAACGGTAATCGGCATTGATAGTTGGTTTGAGTTTTATGTTCGAGTTAATCAAGCGGAAAAGGCCGCTAAGAAAGTTTTGCTAAAAGGCTGGGCTTTATCACAGGCTTTAAAAAGAGATGACTATGCTTTTTTCATGGCAGCAACACTTTTAAATTGGGAGATGGATAAGAATTTATTGAAAAGCTGTTTTGAGCAAGGAAGTAAGAAATGTTCAATAATGCTGCAAGGGCTAAATAAGTTATATGCAGTAGCAGAAAAAAACTCTCGAGCTTTTAAAGTAGAGGAAATAGATGTTGAAGACTATTCTTGGAAACTCAGTCCTTTAGCTTATTCACTTTTATTTACTAATGGACTTTTTTGGGAGGAGTTGGTTAGCTTTTATTCGCCTCAGTTGATACAAGCAGTGCTCACATTAATTTGCCCAGGACCTTGGGGAACGAAAGACATATATGATCCTCGTTTTGTGATCGATGTTTATTCAAACGATGTGAATGTCAATGATAGCAGCATGCACCAGCGTGACAAAGGTTCTGTGCATTGTTTAGTGCATTTAAAAGAAATTCCTGGCGACGGCAAGTGGGGAGAAAGTCAGCCGCAAAGCTTACCTGTGCCTAGATTTAAACTAGGTTGACTTTATTTGTTCCGCTTAGCATAGGGTTGGCTATTCTAAATTCAGGGAAATTTTACCTTGCAAAAAGGACTCTAATATAAGGCGATGATTTTCAGGTATAAGAGATATGGTGTAATTTTTTAAGGGATTAAATAAAAAAGCCCAGCGATTTTATTAGAATGCTGGGCTTTGATTTTATCAGCCGCTATGCCATTTTTTTAGGCTGAAATGGTAAGTTTTATTATTATTGTTACTTACTTATGACTATTTTACCTAACCTAACCTTAAGGGAAGCTTAAGATATAAATCTCTCTTTGAGGTATAACTATTATATTTTTTAGTACGTTAAGATTTTCTTAACAATTGGTATGTAAAATGGAAACAAACATATCCTTTTTAATAACAAGCAAATAAAAATTTAATTGCTAACCCTATTACATAAATTAAGGGGTATTATGGGATCGTTAAAGGTATTTTGTGGAAAAAGCTTCAAGAATATAAGGCAAGTAGTCAAGAAAATCTGTTGCCTGAGCAAAAAAAGCAAAAAAAGATCCTACAAAAAATGTATACCAAACTAGCATCATATAAGTATAAGCATGATAAAGAAGAGTTTTACGCTCTTTGCAGAACGGAGTTCATTAATGATGTTGTAGCGCTTACAGGTAACGCGCAAATTTTACCCAAAGAGGTTTATGCAAGCGAAGCAAGAGAATGTTTTGATGAAGGATCAAAACTTTACCGCACAAAACACATAGCCTGAAGGACGAGCATCCCGAAGGGGCGCCAAGCAAGTGAGGTAAAATGATATTTATGCTACCTAAAAATCCGCTAAGCTTTATCTTTCATTTTATCAAAAAGCAAAAGGTTAAATTTCTTTATCTTTTGTTAACTTCTGCTATGTGGGCGATCAATGATGCTTTGTTTCCATATTTTATTAAACATATTGTTAATGGCGTGCAATTTTATCAAGGCCCAGCAACTAAAATTTTTGCTGCCGTTGCTACGCCGTTAATTGCGTTGATTGCTTTATGGGCAGTAACGGAAATTGCTGGTCGTTCTCAAGGCATTCTCAGTATTTATTTATTTCCAAAATTCCGCGCGCAAATTCGTGAGAGTATTTTACATTATATAAAACAGCACTCTCATGAATATTTTGCCAATCAGTTTGCTGGCAATATCGCTAAAAAATTATCGGATCTTCCTACCAGCTGCTAAGCAATTGTCGAAAATTTATGCTATCAGTTTATGCCAGCAACGACAGGTGTCGTAATGGTACTAATTATGATGTGGGCGACCAAACCCATTTTTGCCGTTGTGGTATTGATTTGGCTTGTTTTACATATGAGTTTTACGGCGATATTTATGCGCTATGGTAACCATCTTTGGGAAGTACAATCAGAAGCAGGTTCAGTATTAAGCGGCAAAATTGTTGATGTATTAACCAATATGCTGAATGTGCGTTTATTCGCGCGTGGCAATTATGAGATGGAATATTTAAAAACCTATCAAGCGGATGAAATTAAAAAATCACAAAAAGCCCAGTGGGCGATTGAGTTGGTCCGTATTGGTTTAGGCATTAGCGGATTATTTTTAATTTTTAGTATGATGTTTTTATTAATCTATGGTTACGCGCATCATTGGGTAACCCTAGGTGACTTTACTCAAGTCAGTATGCAATCTTTTTGGATTTTGGGTTGGATTTGGTTTTTAAGCTATCAAGTAAGCATGTTTGCTCGTGAGATGGGAGTGGTGAAAAATGCTTTAACGCTGATCATACAACCCCATAGTATTATTGATCATCCGCAGGCAAAACCATTGCAAATAAACCATGGTAAAATTAGGTTTGATCATGTGACATTTGCTTATCAAAAAGATCAGTCAATTTTTAATGATTTACAAGTTGAAATTTTACCTGGCAAAAAAATTGGTTTAGTTGGCTTTTCTGGATCAGGTAAATCAACTTTTGTGAATTTGATTTTGCGTTTTTATGAGCCGCAACAAGGCAGTATTTTCATTGATGAACAAAATATTGCTGACGTGGCACAAGATTCTTTACGCGCGCAAATTGCCATGATTCCACAAGATCCAATGTTATTTCATCGTAGCTTAATGGAAAATATTCGTTATGGCCGACTAGAAGCAAGCGATGAGGAAGTGATTGAAGCTTCCAAGCTTGCGCACTGTCATGAATTTATTGAACAGTTAGATGAGAAATACGCGGCGCTCGTTGGCGAGCGAGGAGTTAAACTCTCTGGTGGGCAACGCCAGCGTATTGCAATTGCAAGAGCCATTTTAAAGAAAGCTCCTATTTTAATTTTAGATGAAGCAACGTCTGCTTTAGATTCCGTCACGGAAAAATTAATTCAACAAAGCTTGCAGCATTTAATGAAAAATTGTACAACCCTTGTGATTGCGCATCGCTTATCAACTTTATCCAATATGGATGAATTGTTAGTATTTGATCAAGGCAAAATTATTGAGTGTGGTACACAAGCTAAATTGCTTGCAGCCAATGGTCACTTTGCGCATCTATGGAAAATGCAGGCAGATGGATTTTTGCCAGAATAAGGAGTTTCATGTTTAAGAAAATGCTTCAACGTTACCCAGATGGTATATTTTCAATGCTGTTCATTCAAATGTTCAGCCTTGTTAGCTTTGCTATGCTGTTTTCTTTGCTAACGCTTTATGCGGTTCATGTGTTACATCTTTCTGATCAAAAAGCTTACGACATCAGTGCTACTTTTAATGCGCAAACTTTTGCCATGGCAGTTTTGGGTGGTTATATTGGCAATCGCTTTTTAGGTTATCGCATAGCGTTTATTTTTAGCGGCATTTTAGCCATTATTGGTCTAGCCTTATTAAGCACTAATCTTAGCGCGTTTTATTATGGCCTAGCAATTTATACGATGGCACAAGGCATTATGGTGCCGGCAATGTTTGTATTGTTAGGTATGCTTTATGAAGATGATCATCCTGATCGAGATAGTGGTTTTATCATTTCTTATATTGGCATGAATATTGGTAGCTTCATTGCTACCATGGTTGCCGGGCCAATTTCTGAGCGTTATGGTTATTGGCTAGCTTTCTTGATAGGGCTAATTTTTGCCGTACTTGCTTTGGTGAATTATTTAATTTTTCAATACCAATTTAAACCTAAAAAAATTACGGCTTTAACGCGCGCGCACGCCGATAAAATTCATTTTAAAGATAAATGCTTAGGTATATTAATTGTGTTAGTTACAATTCCTGCTTTAGCTTATTTAATTCAGATGCCACAATGGAATAATTTTGTATTAGGTTTTCTTGGTGCTTTCTGTTTATTGCTTATGATGGCTATTGTATTAAGGCAAAAGGATCCCTTGGCCAAAAAGCGTATGACGATTTTTATTTTTTTAAATGTCGCTTCTCTGATGTTTTGGGCATTATATCTTTTGATGCCAACGGTCATGCCTTTATTCACAGAGCGAAATGTTAATCGGGAAATTTTGCAACACATGGTGCCAACTGCAACGTTTTTTGCAAGTAACCCTTTGCTCATTATGTTTCTTGGTCCTTTGTTTAGTATGATATGGCTTCGCTTAAGCAAGCAAGGAAAAACTTTTTCAGCAGCAAGTAAATTTTCTTTAGGCTTTGTTTTAATGGCGGTAGGTTATTTGGCTTTAGCTTTAGGTGTAGCAAGGCATAATGCCTTGGGATTAATGGCGTGGCAATGGTTAATTTTAAGTTATTTCTTACAAACCAGTGGTGAATTATTTGTCGCCCCTATTGGCTTGGCGATGGTGGGAACGTTGGCGCCACGTGAGTTTGAAGGTTTAATGATGGGGATTTGGCAATTAAGTACGGGTGTGGCAGGGGTGTTAACTAATGCTTTATCAAAATTAGTTAACTTTGATGATAAAACGGCTTTACTGCCAAAGCTAACTATGCCTGCATATCAGCATTTATTTATATTATGCGGTAGCCTGATGCTTGGCGTAGCGTTAATAACTTTATGTTTGCTGCCATACCTCAATAAATTAAATAAGGGATCTTATGAGTCAATTCTTAAATAAAAAAGTTTTAGTTACAGGGGCAGCCAGTGGTATTGGTGAAGCGATTGCTAAAGCGTTTGCTGCCCAGGGAGCATTTGTTTATCTGACGGATGTGAATGAAGCTCAAGGGCAAAAGATTGCCAACGAAATTGGCCAGGCAGAATTTCATTATTTAAATGTGGCTGATGAAAGTTTGTGGCAAAAAATATTTTCTCAGATTTCGCAGTTAGATGTGCTGGTGAATTGCGCTGGCATTTCAGGTTATGACCGTGATCGTGGCCCACAAAATCCTGAAGAAGCCAGTTTAGAAAGTTGGCGGGCCGTAGTAAATATTAATTTAGATGGCGTATTTTTAGGCTGTAAATATGCTATTGCGGCAATGAAACAATACGGCGGTGCCATCATTAATATTTCTTCTCGCTCGGGCGTTGTTGGGACGCCAGAAGCAGCAGCTTATGCGGCAAGTAAAGCAGCGGTGATTAATCTGACTAAAACAGTTGCTCTATATTGTGCGAGTAAAAATTATCCTATCCGTTGTAACAGTATTTTGCCTGGCGCGATTTTAACGCCAATTTGGAATCCTTTATTAGGAGAAGCTGAAAATCAAGAACAGCAACTCAAAGAATTTTCTAAAGCCATTCCTTTAAAGTGTTTTGGTATGCCAGAAGATGTGGCGCAAGCCGCATTATTTTTAGCTTCAGAAGCTTCGCGCTATATGACAGGTTCAGAGCTTGTGATTGATGGTGGCCTAGGTGCGGGGCCAATGGATTAAAAACCAAAAGCGGTGCCAGGCACCGCAATGGATTATAATAAAAGTAGAGACTTCTTAGGCAGCTTAAAATGTTCAAACTCCACTCACCATATCAGCCTTCTGGCGATCAGCCTCAAGCGATTAAGCTATTAAATCAAGGAATAGTAGATGGTTTAGCGGCACAAACCTTGCTGGGCGTGACGGGTTCGGGTAAGACGTTTACCATGGCGCAAGTAATCGCCAAGCAGCAACGTCCAACAATGATTTTGGCGCACAATAAAACGCTAGCAGCGCAACTTTATAGTGAAATGCGAGAATTTTTTCCTGACAATGCTGTCGAATATTTTGTTTCTTATTACGATTATTATCAGCCAGAAGCTTATGTGCCTGCCTCAGATACTTATATTGCAAAAGACTCTTCGGTTAATGATCACATTGAACAAATGCGTTTATCTGCCACCAAAGCATTGATGGAGCGGCGTGATGTGGTAATTGTTTGCACGGTTTCAGCTATTTATGGTTTGGGGGATCCTCAAGCATATTTCAGCATGGTACTGCATATTTCAAAAGGTGAAAAAATTGATCAGCGCGAAATCTTACGTAAGCTGACAGAAATGCAATATACCCGCAATGATTTTGATTTAAAACGATCGACTTATCGCGTGCGAGGGGAAATTATTGATGTGTTTCCTGCTGAAAATAGTGAAACGGCAATTAGAATAGAATTATTTGATGACCAAATTGAAAATATTTCAGAATTTGATCCGCTGACGGGGAAAACAGTAAGGAAATTACCGCGAACGACTATTTTCCCTAAATCACATTATGTTACGCCACATGCACAATTATTAAATACCATTGATGATATTAAAGCAGAGCTACGTGATCGTCTAGAAGTGCTTTATAAAGAAAACAAATTAGTGGAAGCGCAGCGTTTAGAACAACGGGTGCAATATGATATAGAAATGATGATTGAGTTAGGCTATTGTACCGGTATTGAAAATTATTCGCGCTATTTATCTGGCCGTAAACCGGGCGAACCACCCCCAACTTTATTTGATTATTTACCGCGAGACGGCTTGCTATTTATCGATGAATCTCATGTGACTGTGCCGCAATTAGGCGCAATGTATAAAGGCGATCGGTCGCGCAAAGAAACGCTCGTGCAATATGGTTTTCGTTTACCTTCCGCATTAGATAATCGTCCTTTAAAATTTGAAGAATTTGAGCGCTTATGTCCACAGACGGTTTTTGTTTCTGCAACCCCCGGAGATTATGAAGCAAAGCATACAGGTCAAGTGGTTGAGCAAGTCGTTCGTCCAACCGGTTTGGTTGATCCACAAATTGAAATTAGGCCTGTGACAGGCCAAATTGATGATCTTTTAAGTGAGATTAATTTACGGGCTGCAAAAGATGAGCGTGTTTTGGTTACGACGCTGACGAAAAAAATGGCAGAAGATTTAACTGAATACTTGAGTGAATATGGGGTTAAAGTTCGCTATCTTCATGCGGACATTGATACCGTTGAGCGCGTGGAAATTATCCGCGATTTACGGCGTGGTGAATTTGATGTGCTTGTGGGCATTAATTTATTGCGTGAAGGCTTAGATATGCCAGAAGTTTCTTTAGTCGCAATTTTAGATGCCGATAAAGAAGGTTTTTTACGGGCAGAGAGATCTTTGATTCAAACGATTGGCCGAGCAGCGCGCCATATTAATGGTAGAGCTATTTTATATGCAGACAAAATGACACGAGCCATGAAAGTAGCGATTGATGAAACGGAACGCCGTCGGGCAAAGCAAATGGCTTACAACCAAGAACATGGCATTACACCTAAAGGGGTGAAAAAAGCTGTAAAAGATATTTTAGAGGTGGCTTATGAGGAAGCTGCTAATGATGCCAATACGCGTGATTTAAAAGTCTCAGAAAGGTTAGCGGGCAATCATTTGCTCAGCCCAGAACAAATTGAAAAGCATTTAACCAAATTACACAAGCAAATGCAAAAACATGCTAAAAACCTTGAGTTCGAAAAAGCCGCCCAAGTGCGAGATGAAATTAAGCGCCTAGAAAAAATCTACCTTGTCTCCTAAGTCAACAATCGGGGTCAGGCCCCATTTGTTGACTTAGCTCAAGCAAAAGATCTTTTCGGTGTTTAACAAAAGCCCCCTTTTTTCTGGAAAAATAAGCAATATCTTTTTTGAAAATCGCCGCGGCTTACCTTAATGAGCAGAGGTTTAGTTCTTTGCAAAGCCATACAATTATAACCCTGGCCTCAGAGATGAGTCTGTTACGGCAAGGGCTGAGTAATAACGTTTTAGTAACTTTATATTTTTGGCAGACAAAATCGACGATATCAGCTTGCTTCAAACTGATGGAGAGTTCTGTTGTCAAAAGATATTCTTCAATTTCGTCATGAGGATCTATCACCTCCGCATTTATCATCTCTCGATATAGTTTAATAGCTGTTTGCCGATTGGGGGAAAAAATCGATAAGACGTAATTCGTGTTAACCCACGGGTGGATGCAAGCCCCAAGATAATCACAATGACTGCTCCACCATGTATCGCTCGGGTTTTTAATTAATTTTGCTGCTACAGGGTTTAAATGGATATATTGAATAAGCTTTTTTAAATAAAGCTCTGTGTCTACCAGAATAGCTTTATATCTTCCCTGGAATAAGTGGCCAACGCGGTTAAGTTTGATATTAATCCAAGTAGCATAACGAAAGGCAATGTTATGAATAATCTTGGCTAATGGGATATCGCTAATCCGAATCATTAAATGGATATGGTTTGTCATAAAGCAAAATGCATATACTTCACATTGATAGTTCTCACAGGCTTCTTTTAGTAGGTCAGCTAACTTAAACCGATCGCTATCATCAAAAAAAATATTTTGTTTTGCATTACCCCTCAACATGACATGATAAATTGCTTTAGGGTAGTGGATTCTTCTTTTTCTAGGCATCTTTTCTGAATAATAAAAAGTAAAGCTTAAAACAAAATTAAAGGGGAAGGACAGATTTTTTCCTTAAATCTATAGACTTTTTTCTAAGTCAACAAATGGGGCCTGACCCCGTTTGTTGACTTTGGTTGTTGGCTTGGTGGCATTGTAATTGCATCTGAGAGGGGTTAAGTCAAGCAATGATAAAGGTGGAGAATGCTGGATAATATCTTTCAACGTTTAAAGTCCTTAGTTTCTTCGGGGGTGGCCGTAGGTGAAATGGCTAAACAAACCTCGGGAAGTAATATGTCTGTGTGGTTAAAAGACTGGCCGCGTCCTAACTTTCCTCCGTTGCAAAAAGACATTTCAGTAGACGTATGTATTATTGGTGGGGGAATTGCGGGTATTACCACAGCCTATCGTCTAAGCTTAGAAGGAAAGAAAGTTGCGCTGATTGAAGATGGCAAGATCGCGAGTGGTGAAACAGGTCGCACAACTGCGCATTTATCTTTTGCATTAGATGATTATTATCAAGAGTTGATTAAAAACTTTGGTATTGAAGGTGCGCGTCAAGCCGCAGAAAGTCATATTGCAGCCATCAATTTTATTGAAAATACGGTTAAACAAGAAAATATTCAATGTGACTTTACGCGTTTAGATGGCTACTTGTTTTCCCCCCAAGAAGCGGATGTTGTTTTCTTACGTCAAGAAGAGGAAGCGGCAAAAAAAGCGGGCTTGTTAGAAGTTTATTTTACAGAAACACCCCCGGAAAAAACTTTTAATATGGGGAAATGCTTGGTGTTTCCTAACCAAGGTCAGTTTCATCCCGTTAAATATGTTTCACAATTAGCAAGTATTATCCAAGCTAAAGGCGGCGAAATTTATGAAATGACACATGCTGAAGAAATTACCGGTACTGGGCCTTTAAAAGTTAAAACTAATCACGGCAGTACCATTATCGCGGAACATGTTGTTGTTGCAACTAATGTGCCTTTCACCGATAAAGCTATTATTCATACTAAGCAGGAAGCAAACCGTAGTTATGTCATTGCTGCTGAAATCCCTCGAGATTCAGTAACGTTGGGTTTATATTGGGATGTCGCGGATCCTTACCACTATGTCAGAATTTATCGTGATTATGATAAAACAGATGCACCTGATATTTTAATTATTGGTGGCGAAGATCACCGTACCGGAAAAATGCCAGACTATAATCCTTTAGAACGCTTAGAGCATTGGGCTAGGGCTTATTTCCCTCAAATTGAAAAAATCTCCTATAGCTGGTCGGGTCAAGTTATTGAACCGATCGATTATCTTGCATTTATTGGCCGTAGCCCACTTGAGCAGCGCAATATCTATATTGCTACTAGTGATTCTGGTCATGGTATGACACATGGGACGATTGCAGGAATATTATTGACCGATCTTATCTTAGGCCGAACCAACCCTTGGGCAGAATTGTATTCTCCTTCACGGAAATCTGTTGTAAATAGTTTAAAAGAATTTGCGAGCCATAATATCAAAGCCGCCTCAGGTTATATTGATTATTTAACCCGCGGTGAAGTTGCTAAAGAATCGGATATTCAACCAGGGAATGCGGCAATAGTTCGGCGAGGGTTAAAGAAATTAGCCGTTTACCGTGATCAAGCTGGAAAGCTGCATCGTTGCTCTGCAATTTGTTCTCATCTACAAGCCATCGTTCAATGGAATCCAATAGAGTTGACTTGGGACTGCCCTGCTCACGGCTCACGTTTTACCGTTGATGGTGAAGTGCTTAACGGGCCTGCGAATTGTCCGCTGCGAAAGAGATAACTCTAGGGGCTAACATGAAAAAGACCTATCATCCCCGTGAAAGTGGAAGGATCTGTAGCATATGAAATTTGTTGTAGGCAAAGCGCTATGCTTGACGCTTTTTTTACTGCTTTGGTGGGTGCGCCGCTTGCGCGACTTTGCCCACTCTACGCGCATGCTTACCATTTTCATACCTCACAGAGTTTAGGTTTTCCTATATGGTAGAAACTTAATCATTCCTTAATATTTACAAGCGTATAATTCTTCTTAGCAAAAATAATAAATACAAAAGCCTTCGACAGCTGGATAATTAAGCTTTAGAACTTAAAAGCGCTAAAAGGTTTTCTACTAATAAAAATGAACCAAAAACAATAATGCGCGATCCAGCTGACGCGAAAGTTAAAATATCCTCACAGGCTTGTTTTGCAGAATTGAAAGATTTTATTGGCGATGAGGTTGATAAATGCTGAGCAATATCGTGAGCTGGTGCGGCGCGTTTGCCTGGTACATCTGTTAACCACCAGGTGTGAATAATGGGTGACATGATTTCTAGCATTTGAGGAATATCTTTGTCAGCCATGGCGCCGAATAAAGCAAAAGTATTGGGGTTTGGCGGTAAAGTTTTTAAGTAGTCAGCAAGATATTGTACAGCGGCAGGGTTGTGGGCAACATCAAGAATAATTTCACAGCCACGATAATAAAAAGTCTGGCGGCGGCCAGGAAGTTGAAGACTAGTTAATAAACTAAGCTGTTCTTGGTTAAGCGCAATATTTTTAATCTTGCTTGCTGCTAAGACGGCACAAGCAATATTACTAGAATGCATTAAAGGCTTGCGGAGGCTGCACAGCATGCGGTCAGGTAACCAAAGATTCCAGTAAGTTTGATGCATGAAAAAACCAAACTGCTGGTTTAACCAAAAGCTTTGGCAATTTAATTGGTTGGCTTGTTGAATAACAGTTGCAGGTGGATTTGCATCGCCACAAATGAAAATCTGGTTTTTGCGCAGCAAGCCAGCTTTTTCCTTACCAATAGATTCACGCGTATTACCTAATAAATGCGTATGATCTAAAGCAACTTGGGTAAGGATAATTAAATCGGCATCTAAGGCATTGCTTGGATCTAGGCGGCCACCAAGGCCAACTTCTAGAATGAGAATGTCTAAATTTGCTTGCTGGAATAAATATAAACCAATTAAGAATAAAATATAAGCAAAATTAAATTGGTTTAATTCAATAAGATGGGCAAGCCTGTTTACAGCATTTAATATTGCTTGCTCAGAAACAGGTTGCAGATCAATGCTAAAGCGCTCGGTATAGCTGAATAGATGTGGCGATGTCATACAGCCAACGCGATAACCCGAAGCGATTAATAGCGATGCTAAGGCGTGTACGGTTGAGCCTTTACCATTGGTGCCGGTTACCGTGATGACAGGAATTTTGGGTAATAGCTGATGCTGGGAGAGTAATAACCGAGTTTTTTTAAGGCAGCGTAATTTGTCTGCCTCACTTAAAGTTTGTGCAGGCAGATTTTCAATCCACTGGATAAAATCTGTAAATTGAGAAATAACTTTCATATAGTTTGTTTATAGGCTTTTGGCTAACAGTAAATATGTTTTGCCAAATAAAAATTAGAGAAATGTTATAATAATATACTCTATTGATAATAGGTAAAAAGCATGAAAATTTTAGCGCGTTTATTTTTAATACTTACCTGTTTACTTGGTAATATGGCTTTTGCTGATGAGCTTAAGCTAAAAAGTGGCCTTATGATTCCTGTTGCGAAAAATCTTAGCCCTTTTACTCTGACACAGTATGTGGCTAATCCTAGCGCTGGCAAAAGTAACGCCCAGGCTTTTACCAATGAAAATCTTAAAGGGAAATGGACGTTAATGTTCTTTGGTTTTACCAATTGCCCGATGTTATGCCCTACTAGCATGGCGCAATTGTCTAATGCTTATCAACAATTACAAACGAAAAACTTTTCTCCCCTGCCTCAAGTCGTTTTTGTTTCTGTGGATCCTGAGCGGGATACTTTAGAAAAAGTTCATACTTTTGCAACCACCTTTAACCCAGCCTTTATTGGCGTGCGGACAGCTGATGTGAAAGCTTTAAATCAAATGACTCGTGAAATGGATGTGGTATTTGAAAAAGTTGCTCAGCCTGCAAGTATAACGGGTGATAAAGATAGTAAATCAAATTATACAATTAATCATTCTGGCGATATTGCGGTCATTAATCCCCAAGGTCAGTTTGCCGCTATTTTGACGATGCCGCATGAGACTCAAGATCTTGTGGCGGATTATGAGACGATAGTGACTAATGCACCACAAACACAATCGTCAGGTGGGTTTTTAAGCAAGTTATTTGGCAAAAGCTAATTGCATCATATCATGCACTTTGTTAGAATGTTTGCTTAATGTTTGAAGAAGGTGGGTATGCACCTTCTGATTAGGCACGTAGCTCAGGGGTTAGAGCACCACCTTGACATGGTGGGGGTCGTTGGTTCGATTCCAATCGTGCCTACCAGTTTTAGAGAATAATAAAAAAAATTGCTAAAAATCTATTTGATTTCTTGCATATATTAAGATTTTTCTGAACGCAAAAGCTTACGGTTTAAGTTGCCGGATGAAGTGTGTATGTTATTACACGGCATCAAGCAATAAATAACTTTAACGAAGCTTTCAGCTAAAAAAAACAATAATAAAAAAGAGGTTTTCATGCCGAATCAAGTTAATGGTTTAATTTTGCTGGATTTTAGTGGTACATTTAATACCATTAAAATTCTACCAATTGATAAGCGACAAGAAGTAGCAGATTGTTTAATAAAGCTAAAACAAAATAATTACCTTATTGCTTTTTTTTCTACAGACGATGAGAAAACGCTACGAAGTTTTGTCGCAGATTATCCAGAGTTTGCTAATATTTTTGATGCTTATAAGCCAGAAAGTTATAAAGACACTCCTAGTAAGCCCAAGTTTTATCAAGTTGATGCTTATTGCGAGCAATTTAAAGCCCAAGGTATAGCGAGAGAAAATATTCAAATATTAGATGATGATCCCACCAGTCTTTATATTATAAAGATAAGAATGAATCATAAGGTACAGACTCACCAGGTTAATGGCGAGCTATTGCCAGTGCTGAAGGAAGTTGAAGCAAAAACGCTTGTGGTGCCAAAGTTTAAGATATCTTCCCCTGAAGGTGCAACGGTAGCGACATTAGCTTCGCCTGCTGCTTTAAAAACACCTAAGCGTATTGGTTCTCCTTTTTTAGAAAAGCAATCGCCATTAAGCTTATTTTCTACCCCACTGTCTCAGCTCTCATCGGTTTACTGTACACCTAGAGAATGTTTCTCAGGAGAAATAAAAGCTGTTCCTGCTGCTGCTGCTGCTGCCGCTGCCGGTCCAGCTTCACCTGCTATGCGAGTGGCTTTACAAGATGGGCATCCATTTTCTATGATTTTAAATGTGGGTAGAGTAATAGACGAAGAGGTAGCTCAATCTACTTCGCAGCATGATGAAGGTGCTTCAGCAATGAGATTTTCTGGAGGTTAGTGTTTAAGCATTAAGGCTGGTGCATTTAAATGCACCAGCTAGCTTTAGAAGTTCATTACTTTTATGAGAGAGCTTTTTTAGCGGAGTTTGCTGCAGTAGATGCGGTCATTTGATTGAATTCTGTTTGCATCGCATCACAAGAAGTATAATCTTCTGCCACATACTTTCCTTGCGTAGTCCGATAATAGCCATCTAAATTCTTCTTCAATGGTTTCCCTAATTGTTTTTCTAGCTCAGCAGAATCAATGCGCGTCCAAGTTTGGCTGCGTCCAAGTAATGAGATGCCAATGTAGCCGCGCAATGTCATGGATTTACCATCTGGCGCAAGCGTAATTTTTGCATCATAAACTTTTCCATTTACAGGATCTAACACTTTACCGTCATCCCAGATTGTAGGATAAGGTGTTGCTTCTAAGCCTTCTAAAATTATCATGCCAAGATTAAGTTGGTTATAACGTGGGTCATTATGACCGCATAAATTACAAATATCTTGAGGTCCTTCATTTTGACGGTAATTAACTTGAATAATGCGCCCATATAATTTTTTGTCATTGAGCTGACAAATTTTAACAATGCTACGAGGAAGGTTGGTAACATCATCAATTGTTTGCCAATAACCCGCGGGTGTTGTTTGTGCTTCAGAAGATGTTGTAGAGTTTTTCATATCGCCGAAAGCCGCGTGGGATAAGGAGATCAGGCTTGCACAGCAAATCGCCCAAGCAGTATTTTTGAAGAAAATTTTTTTCATAAAATGCACCGAGAAAATTAAAGGTCTGAAGAGATGTTACCATTAATCAAATTTTTTTTATAGCACAAATTTTTTTAGGGGTTGTACATACTGAAAAATATGTTACAATCATCGCGTGTTGTATTTCTTTAATGTTTATTATTTTTAAGGAAACTTGCTTATGATGATGAAAGCTAAAAAAGCTCCTGCTAAAAAAGCAGTTGCCAAGAAGGCACCTAAAGCAAAAACAGCGAAGAAAGCTGTTGCTGCTAAAAAACCAGCTGCTAAAAAAGTTGCTGCTAAAAAGCCTGCTGCTAAAAAAGCAGCGGTGAAAAAAGCACCAGCTAAAAAAGTTGCTGTTAAAAAACCTGTTGCTAAAAAACCTGTTGCTAAAAAAGCAGCGGTGAAAAAAGCACCAGCTAAAAAAGTTGCTGCTAAAAAACCAGCTGCTAAAAAAGCTGCTGCTAAAAAGTAATTTTTAGTAGTTGATTTTTTGCTAGGGCGAGTTTATCTCGCCCTTTTCTTTTTTAGCCGATCATTTGTGTTTGCCTAATAGAAATCCCGCTGGAAATATTTTCCTCTCTCACCCCCTATTTTACCTTCCCCTTAATTTTTATTTGGCAAAAATATCAAGTGTAATTTTTAAGCTATTTAAGGTTATTGTTAAGAGCTGCTTGTATTTGAAGTTTTTTACGATGTTAAAGAGGAAGATTCTAGGATTTTAGAGAATGGCGATTAAGCAAACGCAATATCAGGAAGTTGTAAGGCTTTGTTAACAAGATCGTGCAAGGCTTTTTTGGGTATTGCCCCTGCTTGATGGAGTATCATCACGCGATTTTTAATAATAACAAGGGTGGGAACAGATTTAATGGAGAAGTCTTGAGCTAGATTTTTTTCTTCGTCGACATTAACAGACCCAAAGCAAATATTTTGTTTGGGATCTATTTCTTGCGCAACATCATGAAATAATCGGCTGAAATCTTTGCACGGTTCGCACCAAGGAGCCCAGAAATCAATCAATAACAAACCAAATTGATTAAAGTATTGATCAAAGTTTTGGTCAGTCATTGAAATGATTTCATTAGTCATGATACTTAGCCTAAGATAGAAAAGATTTCTTTAGTGACTTGCGCAACAGGCAAATTGCCGTTAATTTGACTAAACATTGGCGCATGCTCTTCGCTGCTATTGGCAAGATGTGTATAGTAATCAAGCAAAGGTATTGTTTGGTCGTAATAGACTTTTAAGCGATGGCGTACGGTAGATTCCTTATCGTCGTCACGCTGAATGAGTGAGTCGCCGGTAATGTCATCTTTGCCTGGAACAAGCGGTGGATTGAAGTCTATATGGTACGCACGGCCTGAACCAGGGTGAACCCAGCGGCCACTCAAGCGACGAATCACCGTTTCATCATCAACATAAATTTCAATAATATGATCAATGGAAATTTTAGCGTCATGCAAAGCAATCGCTTGTGGTACGGTACGAGGAAAACCATCTAATAAGAAACCATTGGCGCAATCTGGATCAGTAATGCGCTTTTGTACTAATTGGATCATGATATCATCAGGAACTAAAGCGCCGCTCGACATAATGCTTGCAACTTGCTTGCCAAGATCGGAACCTTCATTAACGGCTGCACGCAGCATGTCCCCTGTCGAAATTTGTGGGATATGATAACGTTCACAAATGACTTTTGCCTGAGTACCTTTCCCTGCACCAGGGCAGCCTAATAAAATTACGCGCATAACCTTCTCATCTTTAGTATTTTATTCATATGGTTTATGGTAACTGGTATTGACTAAAAAGTCACTATCTTCTTCTTTTTTAAGCTTTAACGTGTTATAAATGAAACTAAAGGGAATTATGATGAAAGCATCAAAAGGAGAATATCTTAAAAGAGAGGTTTATGGGAGAAAAATAATTAAATAAACATAATATATACAAACTGTTATCTTGGTTGGCATGAAAATTGCTTATCCTAACTTATGGTGGAAGTTTGTATATAATAAATTAGTGGAGGCCTTATGATAAGTCAGTCTTTGAATATCGGTACCACCCAGCAGTTGCAACTCACTCCTCGTCTGCAGAAAGCTATTCATATGTTGCAGCTTTCTTCTCAAGAGCTTACTCAAGAAATCCAAAATATCCTTGAATCCAATATTTTGCTCGAGCCAGCAGATACTTGTGAAGCGACGGACGTTCCAGATGCTTACTTAACGAAGGTTGATCCAGAGGAAAGTATTTTAGAAAATGGTTATGGATCAGATGATGATGTTAGTGTTGATTGGAGTAGCGCTGAGACAAATTATTCAAAAGCAAATAACGACCTTGACCAAACGGGCTTGATGCAAAATCGTGCTGTGCAGCTTGGTTCAGGTTTGCAGAGCTATCTTTTAAGCCAGCTGCAATTATCTTCTCTGCCAGAGGAGGATAGTGAAATCTGTGAAATGATCATTGATTCTATTAATGATAATGGCTTTTTAGAAACAAGCCTTGAAGAATTACAGCAAGTATTACAAGGAATGGATAGAGATGTCACATTAAATAAGATTGAAATGTTATTGTCTTATGTGCAAGCTTTAGGGCCAGTAGGTGTTGGTGCAAGAGACCTTAAAGAATCTTTACTGTTGCAGCTAAATGCATTACCTGCAACAACCCCCGAATTATCACTTGCGCAAGCTTTAATAAAAACTCACTTATCTCTATTGGCAGAACACAATTATCAAAAATTAGCACGCATCTATAAAGTAGAAATTGATGAACTTAAAACGGCAATAATGCTAATTCAAAGCTTGACGCCTCGCCCAGGACGCGCCATCGCTACTTCAGACCTCGAACAAATTGTTCCGGATGTGATTGTTAGGCGTAAAAATGACAGCTGGGAAGTTGCGTTAAATAAACGTACGCTTCCAAAACTACAGCTTAACCACCATTATATTGCTATCTTGGACCAATCGTCAGATGCCAGTGAAAGTCAATTTATTAACCACCATTTGCAAGAAGCGCGCTGGTTAATTAAATGTTTGCAAAACCGCAATGAAACTTTGTTAAAAGTAGCAAGCTGTATTGTGCGGCATCAGCAAGCATTCTTTAAGCATGGGCCGGGGGCAATGAAGCCTTTAGTGCTAAAAGATGTTGCAGAAGACATTGGTATGCATCCTTCAACGATATCACGTATTACCACGCGGAAATACATGCAAACACCACAAGGGACTTTTGAATTAAAATATTTTTTCACGAGTCAATTGAATACAAGCTATGGTCAGCAATGTTCAGCACGGGCAATACAAACTTATATTAAAGATATGATTCGACAAGAAGATAGCACTAAGCCGCTTAGCGATGAAGCAATTGCTAAAAAATTGTTAGATCAAGGAATTCAAGTTGCACGAAGAACAGTGGCTAAATACCGTGAATTACTGGGGATTGAGCCAGCAAGCCGCCGAAAAAAACTATTAAAAGCAATATAACATGACCGATGAGTTCGCGCCCCAGATAAAACTTATTGGGGCAGCGAATATTCCCTTAGTTTTCTTTGTTTATTCCGCCGCAAATCCTAAGTAAGAATTAAGTATTTGGTCACTAACTTCTAGGGTTTGTGCGGTGAGTTTTTTATCAAAACAACATTGTTGGTAAACATGTTGAACATATCGATCTGCAGCTTCTTTCAATGATAGGTTGCTAGGTAGTTGTAAGGCAGATTTCATATCATTTTGATCATGAATTGCATAGGCTTGGATATGATCAACGTCGATATAACCATCTGCCAAAATAAAGGCACGGTGAATGAGATTTTTTAATTCTCGTACGTTACCTGCATAATGGTGATTTTGGATCATGTCTAAAGCTGCTTTAGTGAACTGCACATATTTCCCCTCAGTTTGATTGTTGAGCGCAAGGAAATGTTTAGCTAATAAAGCAATATCACCTTCTCTATCATTTAGTACTGGTACGTGAATAGGGAATACATTTAAACGATAGTATAAATCCTCCCTTAATAGACCTTTTTTAACTGCAAGTTTAGGACAACGGTTAGTTGAAGCGATGATGCGTACATCAACATGTACCTGACGTCTTCCGCCGACAGGAATCACGACGCCTGTTTCAAGTAAGCGTAATAATTTAACTTGAAAATCTAGCGAGGTTTCAGTGATTTCGTCTAAAAATAAAGTTCCTCCAGAAGCTTGCTCAAAATACCCTACATGCGATTGCACTGCTCCAGTAAAGCTCCCCTTCTCATGACCAAAGAGTGCGCTGCAAATTAAGTCAGGTGCAATTGCTGCGCAGTTAATGGGCAAATAAGGTTTGGTATGCCTTGCGCTATGCTGATGAATGGCTTGCGCAATTAGCTCTTTGCCGGTACCGCTTTTCCCAATGACAAAGACGCTGGCAGACGTGGGTGCAACGCGTTGTATCACGCGATACAGTTTTTGCATGGCTTCTGACTTGCCCACAAAATTAGCAAAATGATATTCAATGTGATGGTCAGGCATTTCTTTTACCGATTTTAAAATAGGTTTATCAGAGGTTAAAATTTTCTCTAACGAACGGATTGTTAAAGGTTTATGTAAGAAACCTTGTGCTCCAAGTGTCTTGGCATGTTTAACAAGCTCTTTATCCTCCTTATCTGATTTCTCAGCGATGAAATAATAACTTGTAGAAGTAGTAGAAATAATGTCTTCTTCCTTTGCGCGCTTTGAAAGTAATTCTAAAGCGTTGCCATCAGGCAAATGCAGATCGGAAATGACGACATCAATATCATTATTGGGTTGTGTTAAGGCAAGTGCCTCTTGGATGCTATAAGCGGTGCTAACTTTTATTCCTTTATGTTCAGCAAAGGGAAGAAAGGGAAGAACATCACTTGAGCTTTTGTTGACGAATAATACATGATTCATATCAGCCTCCCTTAATTTGAGTTAAATTATGGTTTAAGTAAGAGTTGTTATGATTAAAGAGCAAGCTCCAATTTGATTCTAACACCATTGCTCGTATCTTCCAATCCCTCAAGCCAAAGACAGCTAAAGCAATTTCTGTGCCAAGTGCTTTCAAACGGTGTAGTAAAACATGTGCAAAACCTTTGTTGCTATGGCTTTTCAGTTATTAGGATAAGAAAAAGAATATCTTCCTAACAGCTAGAGGTATACCAAAGAGCTTATTGATAAGGACATAAATACTTTGGCATTAAGATTGCTTTTTATCTCACAAGTACTTTAGGGATAATTTATGCCAGTTCAAAAAATTGCTACATCAAAAACAGTTTGTATTTCAGAAAATGCTTCTTTGTTTGAAGTGTCGAAAAAAATGAAGAAGTATAATGTCGGCGCTGTTGTCGTTGTGAAAGATGCAGAAGCTGACTTAACGCCCGTGGGTATTATTACGGATAGAGATATCGTTGTTGAACTTGTTGCAACCGGCGTCGACCCCAACGATGTGTACATTAAAGAAATTTTGGTTGATGACTTGATGACCGTCAAAGAAGGCAGTAGCGTTCAAGAAGCTATTAGCTCAATGAAGAAAAAAGGTGTAAGGCGAGTTCCAATTGTGAATGAAGAAAACAAAGTGGTAGGGATTGTTAGCATGGATGATTTATTAATGCTGATGGTTAAAGAGCTTTGTGAGTTAGTTGATATCGTTAGGCAACAACATTTATGAGAGGTAATTAACATGCCAAGAGGCAGCAAAGAAGCTTATACTGATAAGCAGAAGCGTCAAGCAAAGCATATTGAAGAAAGCTATGAAGAACGTGGTGCACCCAAAGAACGTGCTCAGAAAATTGCTTGGGCAACGGTCAATAAAGAGACTGGTGGTGGAAAAAAAACCAGGGCGGCTAAGTCAAAAAGCCGATAATTATTTCACAATGCCATTTTCACAAAAGCTCGGTCAAGTTAAGCAATATTCTACTGCTTAACTTAGCCGAGCATAAATATGTTTTTGAAAAGTTACTTTTCTACTGCGCGATTATTTTTATGCGTAGTCGATTTGCTTGCCTGTTTCTTATGATTAGGTTTGTTAACTCGATTCGCTTTAGTATGTATCGCCAATGGAATTTGGTTTTCATGAAACATATTGCATAAGATTTGATCAAAATACATCATTTCCTACCTCCTTTGTTATCAGAATGAAAAATGGGGTACTGCAAAATCTTCTTAAATCCAAAAATTGCTGTGGTAAAAAGCATTTCCCAAAGGAAAAAGTTTTGTGAGTTATGGCTGCTTTTTCTCAATTGCTGGGTTCGCTTTTTGGTTAAAAATGGTCCACCAACACCAAGGGCAAAAGCAATTAGCAAAGTTAATGGTGAAGTCAGTTGCTGAATAAGTTTTTGTTTTTGCTCATCCAGCAAACATTTTTCTTGCTTAATTTCTTCCAAGAGTTTTAATTTTTCTTTGGTAATGCTCATCCTGCTTTTCCTCCTTGAGCTTGCGCAGAGTTTTCCATGACAACGCGTAATGCTTGCTGAGTAACGGGGAAAAAGTTTTGGCTCTTAAATTTAAGAAGTAAAAATAAGCTTGCACTTAAAAAAAGGTGTATCGCGGCAAGGAGTAAAAAAATAACACCAATCGATAAACCTTTTTGATAAAGCAAAAAAGAAAAATTAAGGCATAAGAAAATCCATGCGACAGAAATAAGCAAAACGCTAACGATTGCTAAAAAAAGAATCAGAAAGAGCCTGGATTTGAGCTGGTTAGCTTCTAAAAGAAATATTGAATAAGTCCGAGAATAAATTCTTTTCCATAAAGACACCATTTCAAATAATGGGAAACTTGCTGTTGATGATGCAGGTATTTTTCTTTCCATAAATGCTCCTGTTGAGAATCCATAGATATGTATGCAAAAGCCGTGCCAACTTTTAACAGGTTGGAATTAACTTTTGGCATGAATATTGCTAGTAACAAATTGCCGTGTGGTTAAGTTGTTGGTTTAATTTACATAGGAGGTTGATATGCAACAAATAAAAAGTCAAAAGTGGATTGGATTATCAGCTTTATTTTTATTAAGTATTGCATTTGCAGAAGATAAAACGTTAGTGGAAAAAACAAAAACCGCATTTGAAGATGCCAAACTGGCTACCGTGGTTAAAAGTAAATTTTATACGGCAACAGTGCAAAATATTTTAAAATCACCTCATATTAATGCAAAAGCAGAGAGTGGCATTGTTACGCTCGTGGGATGCACAGAAGATCCAGAAGATATTCATAACGCGCAAATCATTGCTGAAAATGTAAAGGGCGTTAAGAATGTGGTGAATAAAATAGAGCTTAATTGTTAAACAATTTTTATTCATTTTGCCTGAGCTAACATTTCTTTCGCATGTGCAAGGCTTTGCGGCGTGATCGAAACGCCGCCAAGCATGCGCGCGATTTCTTCTTGTCTGGATTTTGCGCTAAGTTTTTTGAGGCTAGCAATGGTTTGTTGATCGACGACCATTTTTTGTACTTGATAGTGATGATCGCCAAAAGCTGCAACTTGTGGCAAATGGGTAACACACAATACTTGGACATGGTTAGCTAATTGTTTTAATAATTGCCCAACAATGCTTGCCGTTGCCCCGCCAATACCCACGTCTACTTCATCAAAGATCAAGGTTGGCACAACAGTATGTGCTGCTAGAATAACTTGAATAGCTAAACTAATGCGTGATAATTCGCCACCCGAAGCCGTTTTTGCTAAAGGCTGCGCAGCTTGGCCAGGGTTTGGTCTCACCCAAAATTCACAGCGCTCTGCGCCACTTGCATGGATGCTTTCATCGCGAGATTGAAAGCGAATTTCAAATTCTCCGCCAGTCATTGCTAAGCGTTGCATTTCTTCTGAGACTGCTTTCGCTAGACGCTTTGCCGCTTGTAAGCGTTGTTTAGATAATTGTTTTGCTAAAGCTTGATATTGATCTAATAATGCTTGCTGAGCTTTTTCTAATTGTGCTAAATGCTCGTCCGCATGTTCTAATTCTTTAAGCTTAGTTTCAAGCGCTTGCATGGTTTCCATTAATGCTTCTGGTTTTACCCGGTGTTTTCTTGCAATGCGATGAATATGGTCAAGCCGTGAAGAAATTTCTTCTAGGCGGTCAGGGCTAGGATTAAAATGCGAAAGATACTGACGCAAGTCTAAAATGGTCTCATGAATTAAGACATCAGCCTGTGCTAAGTTCTTATTTGCATTGTTAAGATGGCTATCAATAGATTCAAGTGGTCCAAGCAATTGTTGCGTTTGCCGTAACACAGAAGTCATGCTCACTTCCTCTTCTGCCAATAAAGTTAAAGATTCATGGCAACGTTTTAAGATATCTTCTGCTTGGCTTAAGGTTTTAAATTCTGCATCGAGTGTTTCCACTTCATGCGTTTGAAGCGCCAATTCTTTCAATTCTTGATATTGAAAGTTTAAAAATTCTTTTTGTGAATTATTTTGTTGTAATTGATCGAAATGGCTTTTTTGTTTTTCTAAGGTTTGCCATTGATCATAAAGGCTGCGGAGACTTTGTAACAAAGCATTGTTTTGTGCAAATTCATCTAAGAGTAAAAGCTGATGGTCGCGTTTTAATAAAAAATGGTGCTCGTGCTGGCCATGGATATCAATTAATAACTCACCTAATTCATTAAGTTGCTGCAATGTTACAGGTTGTCCGTTAATGAAAGCGCGAGATTTGCCATCGCTATTAATGGTGCGGCGTAATAAGCAAGCCTGGTCTTCTGCTAAATCATGTTCTTTTAACCAGCCTTGCACATGGTTAAGCTGATCAATATTAAATTCTGCTGTGATATCGCAGCGCTCTTGGCCTGCGCGAATCATTTTGCTATCTGCACGGCTACCTAAAGTTAGGCTCAAGGCATCGATCAAGATAGATTTGCCTGCACCTGTTTCACCGGTTAAGACAGTCATACCACGATCAAAGCTTATCTCATAGTGTTCGATTAAGGCAAAATTTTTAATCGTTAAATGTTGCAGCATAAATTTTGGCAAAGAAATTTTCTAGCATTATAACCTGGAAAAAATAGAAGCTCTACGGTTTACGAGGGTTTCTTGATACAATGCATACTCTGCTAATCTTTTGACTATCATAAAATCGTTCTGTATGTCTAAGACTTTTTCCGCAAAACTTCTCAAATGGTTTGATAAGCATGGCCGCAAAGATTTGCCTTGGCAACATCCACGCTCAGCTTATTTCGTTTGGCTATCAGAAATTATGCTGCAGCAAACCCAAGTGGTTACGGTTATTCCTTATTTTCAACGCTTTATTGAGCGTTTTCCTGATGTAAACAGTTTGGCGCAAGCGAGCGAAGACGAAGTCCTAAGGTATTGGGCAGGCCTTGGTTATTACAGCCGCGCACGCAACTTACATAAGGCTGCTCAAAAAATTATGCTGGAATTTCAAGGGGAATTCCCGCGGGATTTAGCAGGCTGGCAAAGTTTACCAGGCGTGGGGCGATCGACCGCAGGTGCCATTATTGCTCAAGCATTTGGTGAATTTGGTGTCATTTTAGATGGCAACGTAAAGCGCGTGCTCAGGCGCTTTTATGCAACGCATGAAGCGGATGAGCAACTTTGGCCATTAGCCACTAAACTGACACCTCAAAAGTCTATTATTGACTATTCACAAGCCATTATGGATTTAGGTGCTATGGTTTGTACACGTAGCAAACCTAAGTGTATGCTTTGTCCATTAAACCAAGAATGTAGCGCTTATCAAACAGAGACGGTACAAAACTATCCTGCTAAAAAACAGCGCAAAGCACTACCAGAAAAAGAAAAATATTTTTTGTTAATGATTAATGAAAAAAATGAAATTTTATTAGAGCGTCAACCTTCACCTGGTATCTGGGGCGGGCTTTGGAGCTTACCTAGTGTTGATGATTTACAACAGTTTCCCCAGCAAGCTTTAGAAAAGCTACCAAGTTTTACACATACATTTACACATTTTAAATTAACGTTGAAACCCGTGAAAATACGAGTTTCAACGTCTTTGCAAATCTCAGAAACTTTGCCTCAAGCTTGGATATTGCTTAAAGATTTGAGCAAATATGCGCTGCCTACGCCGATAAAGGTCTTTCTGTGCGCAAATGACCTGTAAATGAAGCTTCTGGAATTAGAAGCCTTCCAATATCGCCTTCAGGGCTTGCGCTGATGACTGACCTCTGTGGAGAATCAGGCACTTTTGCTGCTTCTGCTTCATGCCTTTTGCGCATTTCTTCAATCAAGCTAGCTGGTGGATGTGCAATAGGTGTTTTTCTTTTCCATAATTTAGTTTGTACTAATAGGTAGAATGCCGCCCATAGGGTACTTTTGTTTACAGCAATTAAATGAACAGAAGCTAAGGCAGGTGCTAACTCTTTTGTGCCAGGTTTAGGAGTTACCCAGCTGCTATCAAAATATTTCTGTTTAAATTCGCTTGAATCAACATGAGGGGGATAAATTTTGCTCGCGGCTAGCGGAATAAAGATGGCAGAAAGATATAGCTGAGCTTCAAGATCATGACCAGAAGTTGCTCTTTTGGTGACTTCTAATAAAAAGCCTCTAATGGCAGGATTTACAGCCGCAATTAATGCATCAACTGGCCTGCCTGTAATATAAGAAGCTGCATATTCGCGCGCAGCCGCAGCTAAGCTGGTTGATAATACGAAGCGGTTATTGCGATGAGTTGGCAAAACAGCACTTGGCCCAATTTTTAAAACTTGATGCGTCTTTCGGTCAAAAGCATTATCCACCGATGCCCAAAAGATACAGTTATAACCTACAACGTTCTTATGGCTTTTAGGATCATCTGGGGTTAAGGCTATATCGCGTAATAAATAGATTTTTCCATCTTGATATTCAGCAAGATCAAAAATTTTCTTTCTTTCTTTCATGGACTGTGCTGCTTGTAGCTTTTTACCAATAACAGGAAAACAGTCTGGATGAGTGGTAATTTCTTCTAACCTTTTATGAAGCTCAAGGTTGGTTCTCAGGGTTGTTAAAGTTATTTCTTCAGTGATAAAGTGTTTTTTTGGCATGATAGTAATTAGCTCATTATTAGTGGCTTGAAATTTTTCAAGTTTATGGTTGAATGATTGATCTGTCAACTGTTTAAATAGTCCTGGTTTTTTTATTAAAAAACGCTACAATGTAAGCTACAAGTTATAAGGTTTATAAAGGTTTATATATGCTTACGGCATTAGTCATTTTGGTTGGGTTAGCATTATTATTTGATTTCATTAACGGTTTCCATGATGCGGCTAATTCTGTTGCGACTATTATTGCTACTCAAGTGCTAAAGCCATGGCAAGCGCTTATTTGGGCCGCCATGTTTAACTTCTTAGCTTTCTTTATTTTTCCTTTAGCAGTTGCAGCAACTATTGGGAAAGGTATCGTAGAACCTGCTTGCATTAATAATGCCAGTATTGCTGCCGCATTAATTGGCGCAATCAGTTTTAATCTTTTGACTTGGTATTTTAAGTTACCTTCCAGCTCTTCGCATGCCTTAATTGGTGCGTTAATGGGTATTGGTTTAGTGCAAGCCGGTTGGCATGGCTTAAATTGGCATACGTTAAGTATCGTGTTTGCTTCAGTATTCGTTTCGCCGATTATAGGCGCTGTGATTGCTTATGGTTTGATCCAGTTTGTGCCGCGTATTCGAAATAACGAAGATGCTGGAAAAGTTTTAGGAATACAGAGGTTAAATTTTTATAAATTGCTTCAACTTTCATCTTCTGCCCTGATGAGCCTTGGTCATGGTGGAAATGATGCGCAAAAAACCATGGGGATTATTACAGTCTTGCTCTATGCTAATGGCTATGCGCATGGAAATTTTCATGTGCCTTTTTGGGTAGTGTTAACTTGCTATAGCGTTATAGCATTAGGGACTCTATCAGGTGGTTGGCGTATCATTGAAACGGTTGGCTATAAACTAACGAAGCTTAAACCTCCATCAGGGGCTTGTGCTGAATTTGGCGCGGCAGCTGCGTTATTCTTGGCTAACCATTTTGGTATTCCAATTTCTACCACGCATGTGTTAACAGGCGCAATTGTTGGAGTTAGTCCATACAATCAAGAAAAATTCCAAAGCTGGAAGTTGTTGCAAAAAATATTTGCCGCTTGGATTTTTACTTTTCCTACCGCAGCAGCAACGTCGGCCCTCACCTTTATCGTGATAAAACATTTATGAATATCCTTATTACAGGTGCAACAGGCTTCATTGCTTCACAGGTTGTGACTGACCTTTTAGCGGCGGGTCATCAAGTTACCTGTGCAGTAAGAAATACTGCTTATGCAAAAAATCTGTTTCCTCAAGCAAAAATTATTGCTTGTGATTTTATCCATGATACGGATTCCGCTATTTGGTTGCCAAGATTACAAGGAATTGATGTTGTCATTAATTGCGTAGGTATTCTTTATCATCCGAAGAAAAAAATTATTTGGCAGATTCATTATGAAACACCGAAAGCATTATTTGATGCGGCAGTGGCAGTCGGGGTAAAGCGTATTATTCAAATTTCTGCATTAGGTTGTGATAAAACGTCTGTGGATTATGCGCTAAGTAAAAAAACAGCTGATGATTATTTGCGAACTTTGCCCATTAAATCGGTTATTTTGCGTCCTTCTTTAGTGTATGGCCGCGGTTCTTATGGTGGAACTTCGCTATTCCGTGGATTAGCAGGTTTGCCTTGGATTACCCCAGTGCCGGGCAATGGTGAGCAAAGCTTTCAACCGATTTATTTAGCGGATTTATCGCAAGCAGTGTTGCGTTTATTAACCCTTCCACTACAAGCAACCATCATTTTACATGCGGTTAGTCAACAACAATGTTCTTTAAAAGAAGTGCTAACAACACTGCGCGCTTGGCTTGGGTTTGCTAAAGCAAAGTTAGTTAAAATCCCATTAGCTTTAATCCGTTTTGCGTCATTTTTAGGTGATGCTATTCCCTATTCTTCTTTAAATAGCAGCTCGTATAAAATGCTGGTGCAAAATAATATTACTTCTGAAGAGGAAACCAAGCGTTTTCAAGAAACGATTGGTTTTAAGCCACGAAACTTTCTCCAAGGTGTTTATGCTGAACCAAGCAGTGTGCAAGATCATTGGCATGCAAGGCTTTATTTTTTAAAACCCTTATTACAAGTGGGAGTTGCCTTCGTTTGGATAATGGGTGGGATTTGTAGTTTATTTTTTTCACACCAACAAAGTTATCATTTACTTGCTGCGATAGGTGTGGCAAGTTTTTGGCAGCCAGTATTGCTATATGGCGCAAGCCTGTTAGATTTAATATTAGGGTTAGCATTACTGCTTAATTATCAAGTGAAAAAAATTTGCCTATTACAGCTTGTAATAATGATTGTTTACACGCTAATCATTAGCTGGAAGCTGCCGGCAATGTGGCTTGATCCTTTTGGTGCAATTGTCAAAAATATCCCATTAATCATTGCCATTTTAATTTTTTTAGCCTTGGAATCTGATCGATGACGCTTTATTTGTGGTTAAAATTCATTCATGTTGTGAGCTCAACAATTCTTTTTGGTACCGGGATAGGCACCGCTTGCAATATGCTTTTAGCGCATCGCTCTAAAGATGTGCATATTATTGCCACAACCGCGCGTTATGTGGTGGCAGCTGATTGGGTTTTTACGGGGACAACAGGCTTTTTACAACCTGTAACAGGTTTGTGGATGGTCTACCTTGCTGGTTATCCATTAACAGCGACATGGGTCTTGGGCTCAACGGTGGGTTATTTAATTGCAGCTCTTTGCTGGTTTCCGGTGGTTTACTTGCAAATTAAGATGCGTGATTGTGCGGTGGAAGCGGATAAAAATAACACACCATTGCCAGAAAAATATTATCGTTATTTTACTTACTGGTTTTGGCTAGGCTGGCCAGCTTTTATTAGTTTGATTATTGTGTTTTATTTGATGACGAATAAATAACTGTCTATGCTTGCTTGTGCCTAGCGAAATTTAACAATATGGTCTAAAATAAAATGCATTCATGAAAAAGGAACTTAGCACTATGAAATTCACCGCCACGCGTGAAGCTTTACTTCAACCGCTTCAAACGATTATTGGTGTGGTCGACCGCAGACAAACATTGCCAATTTTGGGTAATGCATTGATTACGGTGAATCAAGAGCAGTTATCAGTGTTGGGTACAGATTTAGAAGTGGAATTGATTGGCCGCCTAGCATTAACGCAACCTTCAGATGCAGGCCAAATTACCGTACCTGCGCGCAAATTATATGATATTTGCCGTAGCACACCCGAAAATACCTTGATGCAGTGCACCGTAGAAAACCAGCGTTTTATTGTCAAAGCAGGCCGTAGTCGTTTTGCTTTACAAACCTTACCTGCTTTAGATTTTCCTAATATTGAAGAAAGTCCAAGCGAGCATCGTTTTAAAATTCCGCAAAAAGAATTGCGTTATCTTTTAGAGCAAACCCATTTTGCGATTGCACAACAAGATGTGCGTTATTATTTAAATGGTTTGTTATTTGAAATTAAAGAACAACAAATCCGTTGCGTCGCAACTGATGGCCACCGTATGTCTTTATGCAGCATGATGTTGCCAAAGCCATTGGGTTTCCATCAAGTGATCGTGCCACGCAAAGGTGTGGCAGAATTATTACGTTTACTGCAAACGAGCGAAGATGAAGTTGAAGTCATTTTAGCCCAGCATCATTTACGTGTTATTGCTAAAGATTTTACCTTTACCTCTAAGTTAATTGATGGTAAATATCCTGATTACAACAAAGTATTGCCTAAAGCCAGTGATAAAAAAGTTATTCTTGACCGTGATGAATTGAAACAAGCATTAGCGCGTGTCACCATTTTATCGAATGAAAAATTTAGAGGGGTTTCATTGCAGTGGCAAGAAAATGCTTTATTGTTGCAAAGCCATAACACCGAGCATGAAGAAGCCGAAGAAAAATTAGAAGTAACCTACCTTAATAAAGCCGTGCAAATGGGCTTTAATGCCAATTATTTATTAGATGTTTTAAATTGCATGGCAGCAGGCGACATTGAATTAGCCATTGCAGAAGCTGAGACAAGCTTGCTTATTCAGCCTATTATGAGCGCGCAAGCAAGTTCGCTATTTGTCATTATGCCTGTCTTGTTGTAAATCATCGATGGCGACAGTTTAAAGCTGTCGCCTATTCCTACTCTTAACCAAAACCAATACCTAAATAAAGCACATTTGCTGCGAGGTTTTTGACACTGTATTGCGTGGCTGTATTGCTTGTATCAACAAAATTATTGCTATCTACTCTGCCTAAGGAAAGATACTCATAGCCAAGTAATAGGCGAGTTCTTTGGGATATTTTTGCATCAAATTCTGCTCCCAATGCATAAGCAAAATGGTGATTGGTTTTTGATAAGTTTGAGGCATTAAAAGGTGGCTGAACATTACTTGTCGACATCGTGTTGCGGATTAAACTTTCGCCTATACCGCCACCAACAGCAATGCTCATGTTCTGTGTTAACTTTACGCCAAAATATTCTTTTGCTAATAAAACATAGGGTTGTACGTTTAAGGTGGCAGAAGTATTCGATGGTGCGTCATTCCCTGTGTAAAGTGGTGAATAAGACATCTTACTGGGTTCAAATAAGGAAAGTTCAGCTGTTGTGCGTAAAAAAGCGCGATTAAAATCATTTTCAAATCCTGCCGCAACCGCAAGGCCAGGTGCATTTTCGTGAAAATGTGTTGAATTAAGCGGTAGTGCACTATAACCTTGCGATAAATCTACCGACTGCTTCAATGATGAACCTTGCAAAAAGGCATACATGGGTGTTGCGCTTGCATAAAAAGAAGTATCTGCAGCAGCAGTGCTTGCGGCAAATAAAGAGGCGAGTGTAAAAGTATAAAAAGTTTTCATAATGGGCACAATAAAAGACTATTAGAAAAAAGAGTTGAGCAATTTTTGTTAAGCGTATATTGCAAAGCATTGCTGCTTTGCGTGCTGTAGCTAACAGTACCATTAGCTGCAAAATTAGAAAAATTAACTGGTGGCGTAATACAATAGCGGTTGCCCGTAAAAGACCAGGTTAATGGTGTGCTGTAACCGGCTTCAGAAGTGGTAATTGATATCGCTGTTGGTGCAAGTTGATTATTATTACAGACGGTTCCTGCCGATGGCCAGCGTGATAAATTCATTTGGCTTTGAGTAGGAATAACTTGTATCGCATGTTTATTCGCATAAAAATTACCGGTATGCTGTGTGGTATTGACGAGTGCTGCGCCAGTATTGGTATTAGCATTATAAACAGCTGCATTGAAAGGAGAAACCTTGGTAGTTGTGGTAAAACTGCTACCAGGATTGCTGATGCTTGGCCAAGTAAAAATAGTAACGGTTGCGCTCGAAGCAGCAAAATCAGGCTCTCCCCAGCCGACAGCTTCAATTTGATCTAAAAAGGCAGAATACCAAGCATAGTTTAATGCTTGTGTTGCTTGGTCATCATTATTAGATGTTGTTACCGCAAAAAGGCCTACATTGGAAAAGGCGGCTTGATTTAAATATTGATGTAAGCTGTTTGCTTTAGCGCGCCAAGTATTTGCCGCTACGTAGCCTTGTGGACTGCTGGTGTATTGATAACTTTCCCAAAAATAATGATCTTTTAAACTATTCACATCACCAATAGATGCTGCTATGCCCGAAGGATTATTATCATGAGCGCCAGGCAAGGTATCGAAAACATCACTTGGTATCCAAGCATTAGCAATGACGGGTAGGTTTTTACTATGAATATAATCTACCGCCGCATTTTGGCGTTCACGACTAACATAGTTAGCGCCGCCATCAACTTGATAATCATAACCAAATTCATCTAAGAAAATACCTGCCACACCCACCGTTCTCCAATCATCGACATCATCATCAAGAGCATCTAAACCTGTATGGCTACTGCCAGAGACGATAGCAGGATTTGCTAAACTAATATAGCCGTAAAACTTAGTATTCGGCGTATTAGCAATAATGGTTCTAGCATTTTCATAATCGCCGTGAGTATGAAACTCTAGCGTGTCGCCTAAAATAACCACATCATATTGGCTAAAGACATCACTAGCACAAGTGGTATTACCGGCGCAGCCATTAATCACCGAAGGCCAGCCGTAATAGACTAAGAGCTTTTTCGGGGTTGCCAACGTCGAGGAATCAGCATTGACCGCATAAATAAGTGTGCTAAGCAATAAAAGTTTTTTCATACCATTCATTAAGATTTGTTAGAAGATCGCTGCTTTAAGGCTGCTTTTTTGATGATTAAGCGGCTAATTTTTTTATAAGTTGCCCAAAAAAGCGCACAAAGTATAGCAAAGATCTTCAACTCAGGGTATAATTTGCTCCTTTGATGTTTTATAAGATGTCAGTTCAGAGAGATGAGTGAGCTGGGGTTTAAAAATGCGCCAGCATTTTGCTGGTGAACGCTTGGCAGGGAAAGCCAGGCTGGGTGATGTACCATGGATGGTTTAGTGGTAAGTTTTGTATAAAAAGTAAATTCGGAGAGATGGGTGAACCGGGAATTAAAAATGCGCCAGCATTTTGCCGGTGAACGCCTGGCAGGGAAAGCCAGGCTGGGTGATGTACCATGGATGGTTTAGTAGTAAGTTTTGTATAAAAAGTAAATTCGGAGAGATGGCCGAGAGGCTGAAGGCGCTCCCCTGCTAAGGGAGTATGGGGGCTTAAACCTCCATCGAGGGTTCGAATCCCTCTCTCTCCGCCAATTAATAAAAAAAGGGACCAATGGTCCCTTTTTTTATGACTATTTATTAGTTACACATCGTTTTTCTTTCAAATAAAGAGTTGGGCAACAAATGCCGGGGTCATCCTAGAAGCATATACGGCATAGCTTTCTATTTGTAAGGCATGCGCAAGCGAGCCTTACACACTTTGTAGTTTTCCCTAAAATATCGCATAATGACGCCTTTTCCCACAAGCTAGTTGGCTATGATTGATATTGACTTAACCATCAAAACGCTTTCGATTTTGACTTTAGCGATTATGTCACCTGGGCCAGACTTTTTTATGGTGTTGCGTAATTCGTTAACCTATGGCCGTATGGCAGGGATGTTTTCAGCGATTGGTGTAGCTTCAGGCTGTTTAATTTCTTTTACCTTAGTCATTATTGGGCTTAAAATTTTATTTGCGTATAAAATTACTAAAATTCTTTTAAGCGTTTTGTGTGGTCTTTATCTAATTTATTTAGGTTGGATGAGTATTAAAGCTAAACCTAAAATGTGCGAAAAGATTGCAAGCATGCGCGAAAGTACTGCACATTTATTTAGCTATTTTCGTAATGGGCTTTTAACCAATGTATTAAATCCTAAACTCTATTCATTCTGTACAGCTATTGTGGCTTATGTCGAAGAGCAGCACCCGACTTTGGCAACTAATGCGGCTTTGGTGATTGGTAACGCGATAATTGCTTTAGCTTGGTTTGTTGCAGTGAGTTTTATTTTAACGCAGCCCACGTTTCAAGCGATGTATTTCAAGCGTGAGCGCATGCTTAATATCATTTTGGGCATTATTTTAATTGCCGTAGGCATTCGCGTGATGATTGGTTAAATATTTAGCGTTGAGGCTTTACAGGGATCACCTCTTGCACAACTTCCTGCATTTTTTCTGTTACCACGACACTATCAGTACGACATTTGAATAAAGTAGTTTTTTCGTGCGTAAATAATGAGAAAGCGTCATTTAAAACACTTTTCACCGATCTTAAAATGCTTGCTGCTTTAGCAAAGAAGCTATCGTCAGTGATATCCCGATGAGTATTTAGCGTTTCTGGAGCGCATTTAAGTTTATTTGCAAAAGCACTGACTTTCTGTCGCAGATTTTTTCGTGCTTCGCCAGGTTTATCGATAAGATTTGCTTGCAGTTCTTTAAAGTAACTTAACTTCTCTTGTCTTGTGGTTTCGTAAGTTTCCCGAAGGCGCTGAGTTTGCGCCGCGCATTTTGCCAAAGCTTCTGCTTTTATTTCTGTGTCTAAAGAAATATAAGTATCCGGCAGAAGAGAACCCGAAACCTGCTTGAAGGAAGTATAGCCTATGGTGCAAAATGAATCACGTTTGGTCGAGGGCGCCTTAACGCTTGGGATGCTTGGCTTTTCTTGAGCTTCTAATTTAGCAATTTTATCATTGCATAAATCTAATAATTTAGTCACTGCAGCTTCAAGTTGAGTTTTGCGCTTGATCAGTTGCTGGTAAATATTTGACCTATCTTCAATTAATTTAAAATAAGTTAGAAGCTTGTTATGGTCTAAATGTTCCAGAAGATCATCTACTTGGTCTTCTGAAACTGTATGGTAAGGGTTATCAATTAATGCTCTCAAGCGCTGTGCATTGATTAGTAATAGTTTTGATTCAGCAATACCTTTAAATAAGTCTGCTTTTAATTCTTCTTCTAGTTTGGTTTGCTGCACACTATTAGTAAGGCTTGGCATAAAACCTCCTTTTGTCAGCGCTGCATTCTTATCTTAGCAAAAATTCTAAAAACTTACCAATTCTAGAATGCAGCAGCCTATTATTTTTTAAAAGTGTAAAAAGCAAAAAACATTGCTTATTATTCTAAAGCTCATGCAAATTTCATGCTATATTCCGTATGCGTCAAGGCATAAAGGCAAATTAATCAATAACAGGTTATTGTTTCATGGAGCTGTTGAAAGCATCAGATGCTGGAACAGGCATTTTTCCTAACCCTTCTATTTTCTTATGGAATACCTCTATATCACAAAGCAAATCTGCTGGAGTCAACTCTAACATTTTTAACAAGCGTAATGCTGGCTGCAACCTCTTTTGCACTGTTTTTGCAAACAAAGGATTATGAACGGTGATAACGCCTTTCTGTGTCTCGGTACAAAGCTGCTGTCTTAGGCTGAAAAGCTCTTGCTCTTTACCTGGCAGGCGACGCTCAAGACTTACCAGAAAAGGTGAAGAGAGTGTTGATGGGTCGCTGGTTTGTAATATTGTTGCTTCTCGTTCGGCTAAGAGGTGTTTATTCAGACCATTAAATAAAGCTAAAAATATTTTTAGTTTAGGTAGTATGGTTAAATTAATAATTTCTTGGCTTTGGATTTGACGTAATTGCATTTCCTCTTCATCAACTTGAGGAGGCAGCGCTTTACTGATGAGAGCTGGCGAAGGTGGAATGCTAAGGCGATCTTTGACGGCCCTCAGGATTCGTTGATTTGTATCACCAGGTCGTCTACTTTCGCCGGGTCTTCCCACAAACAAATAATCGATACTGGCAATAACATCAAGCCCGCTGCAAATAGACGCTAGCGTCCACTCAGTTAAAGCAGACTCACTTTGAATAGGATAAGGTTGGCTGCAAGCTATTGCTCTAATAAGCTCAACAGGTAAACTGCCTTCCGCTACAAAACGTTGACTCTCAGTCTTTATCCAACCTAATAAAATTCTATAAAATTGGCCACCGGCTTGCAGGTCAGGGCGAGCTTTTTCAGGCGGTAAAAGTTTTTTATAAGCTTTTTTAGCAAGGTCATCACGTGGAAGGCCCGCATTGACGACACTATCCATTTCCATGATATTGTTTATACAGCCTTTTAACACGAGGAAACAAGCTAATGCCCCCGCTGAATCTAACGCTTGTTGATTGACAATTAAAGCAAGCCAAAAATAAATCAGGTTTTCTTTCGTTAAGTTAGTTGGTGAAAAGATACCTAGTACAGCATCAGCCAATAAAAGCTCGCTATCGATAAGGCTTTGCAAATTTTTAAGCGTTTCCTGTTCTACTTTTGTGGCTGCTCCAAGTTGTAAGGCGACAGCATGTAGTTCTTTTACAGCTTGAAGTTTTTGCGCAGCTAATGTGCTTGCATCAGGTGCTTTGAGAGAATATCCAGAAGGAAACTGCCGGGTATTGAGCATTTCTTGCGATTTCTTTAACAAAAATGCCAGCACTCGTTGGTGGATATCGCTGTCCCCACAAAAGAAATAGATTTTGCCATATAACGCCTCAAACGGGCGTTTTAGGGTTTCAAGAGCTTCATTAAATGTAGGCATAAAGATTAACCTCTTTTGTTTTATTGTTATCTCATTACCAAGAAATTATAACGAAATATTACCCGGATTCCTATAGTTTTTAGTTTCCATATTGCCAGGCTAATAGAGCTAGCGCATAATAATAGTTTTAAGGGACACGTTGTAAAGTAATTATGAAAAAGAATACAAAGCGTGAGGCAATTTATCCAGGTACCTTTGACCCTATCACAAATGGTCATTTAGATATTGTGCGGCGAGCAAGCCGTTTATATGATCGCGTCGTTGTCGCGGTTGCCAATAATGTCAATAAAAATTCTTTTTTTACGCAAGAGGAAAGGATAGCATTGGCGATAAAAGTCTTAAAAAAATTTCCTAATGTTGAAGTGCTTGGCTTTAATTGTTTATTAACAGAGTTAGCACAAAAATTAAAAATTCATGTCATTGTGCGCGGTTTGCGTGCGGTTAGTGATTTTGAATATGAATTTCAATTGGCAATGATGAATCGCAGTGTTAAGCCGGATTTTGAAACTATTTTTTTAACGCCTTCAGAAGAATATATGTTTATTTCTTCAAGTTTGGCGCGAGAAGTTGCCCATTATCATGGCGATGTCAGCCGCTTTGTGCCAACTGAAGTGGTGCAAGCATTACGTAAAAAATTAAACTATTAATTTATGGCTCTATTAATTACTGATGAATGCATTAATTGTGACGTCTGCGAGCCAGAGTGCCCGAATGACGCCATTTATCAGGGCAAAGTGATTTACGAAATCCATCCGGATCGCTGCACGGAGTGTGTTGGCCACTTTGATGAGCCACAATGTGTGGCGGTATGCCCGGTGGCTTGTATTATTAAAGACCCTAAGCACCCAGAATCGTCAGAAGAATTGCAGTTGAAATATCAAGCGTTAATGAAACATAAGTAGATCTCGTAGAGACAGGCTGCGGCCCGTCCCTATAGAGCTGAGGATTTCATCTTAATGAAGGGCTTGGCGCTGGAGGTTGTAATGATTCGCTATCAGCTACGCGCTTAGTTTGAACAGCTTTTTTATCAATACTGAGGGGGAAGATGCCGTGGGAAAGCCTCGGTGTTTTTTCCCAGTCCCATCGTCGAAAAGGAGCTTCTGCTCCTTTCCTCCCCATATCATCGTATACCCAATCTTTTTTTACTTTGTTAATCTCTGCTTTATTCATAGGTTTTCACCCTAACTATAAGTGTTAGAAAAAAAGAAGCAAAATTTGCGCCATGTATATTGAGCAGTTTTCCTTGCGCTAAATTTTAAAAAGTACTAAAATAGTACACTTTTTAAATTAGCTTAACTTTATGCTTCGAATCAGTAAGCTTGCGGATTATGCCACGATGATTATGGCGTATTGCGCGCATGCGCCTGAGCAATCTTATACCGCAAAAAAAATCGCTGAAGCAACCAAAATTCAATTACCAACGGTAAGCAAATTATTAAAGCTATTAGCTAAAGGACATTTATTGCTTTCTCAGCGTGGTGTGCAAGGCGGCTATCAAATTGCTAAACCGCCGAGAGAAATTAGTATGGCAGATATCATTGCAGCAGTTGATGGCCCGATTGCTTTAACCGAATGCAATCACGGTATTTCTGATTGCGGCTTAATACAAAATTGTGCAACCAAACATAGCTGGCAATTAATTAATATTGCCATTCAAGATGCGCTATCAAAAGTTTCACTAGCGCAGATGACAGGTGCTCAAATTGAGACCAAAATTAATTTAAATTTATTAAAACATCCTCATACAAAGGAGGATACAATTTATGTCAAGAGATAATTTAAACGAAATCGTTAATAAACAATATGAACATGGCTTTGTTACTGAGATTGAATCGGAAACGATTCCCCTTGGTTTAACAGAAGATACCGTGCGCTTAATTTCTTCTAAAAAAAATGAGCCAGAATTTTTATTAGAATGGCGTTTAAATGCTTTTCGCCATTGGCAAACAATGGTTGAACCACACTGGTCGCACTTGCATTACGACTCGATTGATTATCAAAACATGGCGTATTACTCTGCGCCAAAAGCAAAAAAGAAATTAAATAGTTTAGATGAAGTTGATCCAGAATTATTACGCACGTATGAAAAATTAGGTATCCCACTAAAAGAGCGAGAAATTTTAGCTGGTGTTGCCGTGGATGCGGTATTTGATAGCGTTTCGGTGGCAACAACGTTTAAAGATAAATTGGCCAAAATGGGTATTGTGTTTTGTCCATTTTCAGAAGCGGTTCATTCACATCCAGAATTAATTAAAAAATATTTAGGCTCTGTGGTACCTGTTGGAGATAATTTTTTTGCCGCCTTAAATTCTGCAGTATTTAGCGATGGCTCATTTGTCTATATTCCTAAAGGCGTGCGCTGCCCAATGGAACTATCGACATATTTCCGTATTAATGCGATTTCTACGGGGCAATTTGAAAGGACTTTAATCATTGCGGATGAAGATGCTTATGTCAGTTATTTAGAAGGCTGTACAGCACCCATGCGTGATGAAAACCAATTGCATGCTGCTGTGGTTGAATTAGTTGCATTAGATAATGCCACCATTAAATATTCTACGGTGCAAAACTGGTATCCTGGCGATAAAGAGGGTAAAGGCGGCATTTATAATTTTGTCACTAAGCGTGGCCGCTGCTTAGGTAAGCGTTCAAAAATTTCTTGGACGCAAGTAGAAACGGGTTCAGCAATTACGTGGAAATATCCAAGCGTCATTTTACAAGGCGATGACTCTGTTGGCGAATTTTATTCAGTTGCCGTAGCAAACAATTTCCAACAAGCGGATACAGGCACAAAGATGGTGCATATTGGCAAAAACACCAAAAGCACTATTATTTCTAAAGGTATTTCTGCGGGTAATGCTCAAAATTCTTATCGAGGTTTAGTGAGAATTAATCCAGGCGCTACCAACGCGCGTAATTATACCCAGTGTGATTCTTTATTAATGGGTGATCGCTGCGGTGCGCATACTTTTCCTTATATTGAAGTAAAAAATCCTACGGCAAAAGTTGAGCATGAAGCAACGACATCGAAAATTTCTGAAGATCAATTATTTTATTGCGAGCAACGAGGATTATCGGCAGAAGATGCTGTGAATTTAATTGTGAACGGGTTTTGTAAACAAGTATTCCGTGAGCTGCCAATGGAATTTGCAGTAGAAGCACAAAAATTATTAGGGGTGAGTTTAGAAGGGGCAGTTGGGTAGTTAATAGCTGAAGGATCGGTTAAGTAATTAATAGTTGTCATTGCTTCGCTGCGTTCGCAATGACGAAAAGTAAAATTTATGATGGTAGACATTATGCTAAGTATTAAAAATTTACATGCAGAAATCGAAGGTAAAAAAATATTAAAAGGTTTAAACCTAGACGTTAAAGCGGGTGAAGTACATGCCATCATGGGCCCCAATGGTTCAGGTAAAAGTACTTTAGGTAATGTTTTGTCTGGTCGTGAAGCTTATACCGTGACAGAAGGTAGCATTACTTTTCAAGGTCAAGATTTGTTAACGCTTTCACCCACCGATCGTGCGCTTGCAGGTATTTTCTTGGCATTCCAATATCCGGTTGAAGTCCCTGGTGTAAGCAATGTCTATATGTTGAAAGCTGCTTTAAACGCTAAGCGTAAAAAGCAAGGTTTGCCAGAAGTTGATGCGATGGAATTTTTAAATCTGGTTAAAGCAAAAATTAAGCAAGTCGATTTAGATCAAGACTTTCTTTATCGTTCCGTTAATGAAGGTTTTTCTGGCGGCGAAAAAAAGCGTAATGAATTATTACAAATGTTGATTCTAGAGCCAGCATTAGCCATATTAGATGAAACAGATTCAGGCCTTGATATTGATGCCTTAAAAGTGGTTGCTGATGGCGTGAATTCTTTACGTGCTGAAAATCGTTCATTTATTGTGGTGACGCACTATCAACGTTTGCTGGATTATATTGTGCCAGATTATGTTCACGTATTAGCAGGTGGAAAAATTATTAAAAGCGGTGATAAAAATTTAGCACTAGAGTTAGAAGAAAAAGGCTACGCGTGGATCGATGAGGAAGCGCGCGCATGACGATAGAATTTTACTCACAACAATTGCCGGCTCATGCGGATGCGGCGCGGCAAAATGCCATGCAAAAGTTTTTGCAAATGGGCTGGCCTACACGCAAATTAGAGGCTTGGAAATATACGCGCCCACAGTTTTTACAAGAAAAAAACTATGCTGTAGATTATTCGCCAGCGTTTGAGTTTTCTCAGCAGCAAAATATAAAAGCCATTTCAGAAACTTCTGTTGAGGATTCTTCCGAGGCATTAGTCAATTTAAATCATGCTTTATGGACGGAAGGCGCAGAAATTCGTATTCCAGCAGGCGAAAAGCTTGTTCAACCTCTGCAAATTACCGTTAAAGCAGTTGCCAAAGATCAGGCGCGCTTTTTAAAGTTAAAGATTTCATTAGAAAAAAATGCTAGCGCAGAGATTATTTTAAATTATGAAAATAGTCGTGAGGCTTTTATTAGCCTTGTGATTGAAACCCACTTGCAGCAAGGCGCACAATTAAAATTTGTGCAGCAATGCCAAGCAGATGCAATGCACTACATCCATCACCATGTTCAACAAGCTGCTCATAGCCATTTTCAAAGTTTAGATTTAACTTTACAGACAAAATGGTTTAGGCAAGATTTAAACATCGCGCTACAAGCTGAGCATGCAAATTGTGTATTAAAAGGTATTTACCTTGGCAAAGAAAAAGAACATATTGATCATCATCTTTGCATTAATCATGAAGCGCCATATTGCCAAAGTGAACAATTTTTTAAAGGTATTTTAACCAATCAGGCCAAAGCAGTTTTTAATGGCAAAGTGATTGTTGCAGAAGGTGCAAAAAAAACCAGCGCTAAACAAAAAAATGATTCTATATTGCTAAGTGCACAAGCAGAAGTAGATACAAAGCCTGAGCTGGAAATTTATAATGATGATGTGGCTTGCTCGCATGGGGCTACTGTCGGTGAACTTTCAACCGAAGCTTTATTTTATTTAATATCACGTGGTATCAGCGAGGTTGCAGCAAAGAATATGCTGTTGGCCGCATTTGTTAAAGAAGTGTTGGATGAAAGTTCAAGCTTAATGGCAGCTGTGATTGATGAGCGTCTGCAAAAATTTTAAAAATGCCGACCTTGCTGCTATTTTTGTGGGTGCGATTATTTTTTTGTAGGCTGGGGAAAGCGCAGCGTGCCCACCATCTCATAATGGAATATTGCCCTATAAAGCGACAAGGTGCCACAGGAAAAATATATGTTTAATATTGAAAATATCCGCAAAGATTTTCCTATTTTATCAGAAGTGATTAACGGCAAACCCTTAATTTATTTGGACAATGCCGCAACGACACAAAAGCCTCAAGCGGTCATAGATACCTTAAAGCATTATTATGAACACACCAATGCTAACGTGCATCGTAGTGTTTATACTTTGAGTGAAAGAGCGACTAAAGAGTATGAAGCTGCGCGTGATAAAGTACAAAAATATATTCATGCGACGCATCGCGAAGAAGTTATTTGGGTTAGAGGCACGACAGAAGCAATCAATTTAGTGGCGCAATCTTTTTTACGCCCACAATTAAAAGCAGGCGATGAAATTCTAATTACGGCCATGGAGCATCATGCGAATATTGTCCCTTGGCAATTAGTGGCTGAACAAACAGGGGCAGTGATTAAAGTTTTACCGATTAATGATCAAGGCGAACTTATTTTAGATGAACTGGATAATTTATTAACCAGTAGAACTAAGCTTTTTGCTTTTACTTATATTTCGAATGCCATTGGTACTATTAATCCGGTCAAGTGGTTAATTGATAAAGCGCACGAAAAAGGCATTCCCGTTTTAGTCGATGGGGCACAAGCTTTGCCACATGTCAAAATTAATGTACAACAATTAAATTGTGAGTTTTTTGCTTGTTCTGCGCATAAGGGTTATGGGCCAACGGGTATTGGCGTACTCTATGGTAAAAAAGAGCTTCTAGAAAAAATGCCGCCTTACCAAGGTGGTGGCGATATGATTCGCACGGTAAGTTTTGAAAAAACAACTTTTGCAGAATTGCCCTTAAAATTTGAAGCAGGAACCCCGAATATTGCGGATGCTATAGGCTTTGGCGCGGCTATTGATTATTTAAGTCAATTAGATTGGAAAGCGCTCATGCATTATGAACATGAATTATTTTTAATGGCAAAAGAAGCATTAAAAGAAATTCCAGGTTTACGCATAATCGGTGAAGCTAAAGATCAAGCGAGTATTATTTCTTTTGTGATGGACGGTGCGCATCCACATGATATTGGCACGATTGTAGATTCATATGGTGTTGCCATTCGTGCTTCACACCATTGTGCAATGCCATTAATGAAACGCTTTTGCGTGCCTGCAACAGCCCGAGTTTCTTTTAGTTTTTATAACACAAAAGAAGAAATCCAAGTGCTGCTTGAAGCGCTGCATGGTGTGAAAAAAGTGTTTGGTTTGCCATAATGCTTTAGCTTACCGAGCAAAATGATCGGTAAGCTGATTTTAGGCGCTAATTGGTGTTATCTATTACGCCTACCGTATAGACATAACGCATAGTGTTGCCATCAGAGACAAGGCTTTTATGGGCAACTTTGCATTTTAAACCCATCACTGAATCTTTTTGCCGGGTAATCAAATTATTCATGCCGCCAATTTGATCAGTATTTGAACCAACAAGGCAGTAATTGTTTGGATTTGCTTTTTCTTGTATCACAAAAAACTGGTCGGCATCTGCACACATTAAAACAGTGTTTGTTTCTGTTGGTGATTGCGATAAAATTTCGCCTCCCCAAGAATAACCGGATGGTGCTTTGTCTGGGCCAAATTCATATTTTCCGCTGGGATCATCTAAGTAAATCGTGCTAAATTGTGCCGTGGCTAAAGAGGCGCCAGGGTGACAATCTATTACCACAGGGAAATTATCTGCGTTACAGAATAAAGGAAAAAGGCAACATGCCAGAAGAGAAAGTTTTTTCATGATAAGTTCTTTTTTTTATTGATGAATAATTATTATATCATATTGAACTTTCGAAAAAAATTTTATGTAATGCGCGTGCGGCTTGAGGTAATTCGCTGTCAGGAATGATGGCGGAAAGTGACAGCTCAGAATAAAGCGTTTCTTGAATAGGAATATTTAATTGTGATAAGGCAGCAAAAAAGCTTGCGGCAACTTCGGGGTTAGAAGAAAGCCCTATGCCCACTAAGCTAATTCTTGCAAAGCCATGTTGTGCCTCACAAGACCAGTGATGCTGTTCACATAAGGTATTGAGTAAAACCGTTGCCTGAGCATTTTCTTCACGGCTAAAAAGTAAGCTAATTTCTGCTGCATGATGGATTTGCGTCTGGTGGATACTTTCAAGCAAAACTTGCTGTTGGGCTAGTGATTCCGCGAGGAGACTAAGCTCGTTGCCTTGAGGGTTTTTTATCTTAATGATCCAACGTGTCAGCCCCATTTGATGACTTAAACCAGAAAATTTTGCTGACTCAATTTGCGCTTGATCGTAGTGCATTAGGGTGCCCTTTCCTTCTTTAAAACTTGATAAAACACGTAGTGGAATTTGATATTTTCCTGCTAAGGCAACAGAGCGCCATTGTAATACTTTCGAACCTAATTTAGCCAGCGTCATCATAGCTGCGAATGGGATTTGCTCAACACGATAAGCGTTTGGCACTAGCCGAGGGTCTGCAGTGTAAATGCCATCAACGTCAGTATAAATTTGGCATTCATCGGCGCTTAATGCGCAGGCTAAAGCAACCGCGGACGTATCTGAGCCGCCGCGGCCTAAAGCCGTGATATCACCGCTTTCAGTAACGCCTTGGAAACCCGTGACAACCAAAATTTGATTATTGGCAAGCGCTGCGGAAATTTTTTCTGCACTGATTTTTGTAATTCGTGCTTTGGTGGGGAGTTCAGCATCAGTCAAAATAGATAATTGCGCAGCATTAAAGGATTTTGCTGGCATGCCTTTTTCACAAAGCGCCATCGCTAATAAAGCAGCGCTCACTTGCTCGCCTGTGGTGATCATGGCAGCAATTTCACGTGCGCTAGGGTTTGGGCAAAGTTCATAAGCCAGATTTAATAAGCGATCGGTTTCGCCACTCATAGCAGAAACTACAACGACTAACTTTTCTTCGGCTTGTTTTGTCTGAATTAATTGGTCAGCAACAATGCGGATACGTTCTAGCGTACCAACCGAAGTGCCACCAAATTTTTTGACGATTAGAGACTGCATAAATTTATCTAATGGAGTAGTGCTTATTTAACCAATTATTAACTTGTCCTTAGACAAAAAACATTTTTAATTCCATTAAGTTTGTGTTGAAGAAGCAATTGCGGTAATTGCATCTCCCGTGGTCACATTAGACATTGTCTGCCAACCGGTTGTCAAATCTGACCCTGCGTTGTATAACACAACACCATTGCCAGTATAAAGACCTGTGGCGACAGCCCCTGCAACAACGACAACGCCTGTTGATCGACTATAGGTAATACTTGTTACCGCGAGGTTATTTCCCAGTAACGTTCCGCTCGACCAAGTCACACCGTCACTACTGGTAAAAACATAAGCATCATTTGAACTATCATAGGCAATTGCAACAAATTTACTGACGGCCGCATCATAAGTTACCCCAGAAACATGCATGCTGGTAAAATCCCCCGCGGCAGCTGTCCATGTGGTTGGTGGAGTAGTATTGCTGGGGACAGTAGAATAAAAAATCCCGCCCGTACTACTACCATCTGCTAACGTCATTAGCCATTGATGGTTATAATAAGCTAGACCAGTGACATTAAAGTTTCCTCCTACACCAACGCTTGTGGTTTCCCAGGTTGCGCCAGGATAAGTCCCATAATCAATATCTACAGTTGATGAACCATCACTCGAGGCTGCGACATAATATCCATTACCATAGGCAAAGGCATAAGGCGTTTTATTATTAGATGTTGTAAAACCTAAGATTGGTCGCCACTGGGTCAGCTCGTTTTCTGCTGAACCCGCATACCAAAAAGCACGCGAACCGCTGCAACTAGAACCTGTGGTGCTAGGGCAGCCTGCGGTCATAATATAGTTACCTGGATCAATCGTCATACTAAAAATTTTAAAATTTGACGTTTCAGGCAAAGCACTACTGAGCAGTGGAGTCCAGCTTGTTCCCCCTGCATTGCTATAACTGATGAGCGGATCATTGGTTGACGTTGTGTTACGTGCCCCAGCGGCTAACAACGTGTCATTAATTTCTTCACCATCTGTATTATAAATGGCACTTCCTATGAGAGGAATAAACGTAGAATTAAGCTCGGGTGAATTTGCCAAGCTCCAAGTACCAGTTCCTAGTTGTGAACTTAATAATTTAAAAATATTTCCTCGTTCCGTAGCCACTGCAAGCGTTGGGCTAGTAACCGATATTGCAGCGATATTTTTTGTTAAAGCAGCTGAACCACCATAATTGACGGATAAAGTTGCTGATGGAATCGTGGTGTTAATGCTTGCAGCTTGTGGTCTAACCAGGACTGCGATGGCACAAATAGCATGCGGTGCAATAGTAATATCACTGCAACCATTGATTACGCCTTCAACTGACGAGCTAATCCCACTAACTGCAACTGAAGTGATATTAACAGTGCCCGAATTCGTGAGATGGTAAGTAATCAGTTGCGTCGTACCTGCAACCTGACTAGTTGCTTGTGTCACGGAAGGGCCTGTTAACGTTGCTGAAGGAAGGTCACTGACCGCCCCGGTTAACGCGCTGGCTAAAGGAGAGCCACGCCCATTGTAACTGACACTGACGGTATCATTAATACCTGAGTCAACATCTGCACTGGTTGGCGAAATATTGATGGTAAAAGAACAGGTGTGGCCAATGGCTAAATTACTGCAAGTATTATTACTAATGGTCGGTATACTTCCACCACTAGCATGGCTAATATTTACCGTTAAAGGTAAGCTAGGTGAAAAATTATTATTAATAACTTGATAATTATAATGGTAACTACCACCAACTGACATGGCTTGACTGGCTGGCAAAGCGTTCCAAGCAATAAAGCTTCCTGTGCTTTTAACGGATGCTTGGGCAAACCCCAAACTTCCCAAGGTAAAAATTATCAATGCTTGCAAAAATTTCGCATATTTCATAAACACATTCCTTGGCGTGAAAATTAAAACGTCCAACTAAAGCCTAAAAAAACAGTTTGACTGCGTACCGGAAAAACAGGTGGCTTGATAATGCTTTGCTCACTCAGTGATTGCGCATTAGGTGCCATACGACCAAGGTAGGTATTTACATACTCAAGTGAAGTGCTCAAATGTTTTGTTAGATTGGTACGAAACCCACAACCTAAATCATAGGCAATACTTTTATTGCTTGCTTGTGGCAGCTGTATGCCTGATGTTGCCCAACTAGGTGTTTCTGGATCGATAGGGGTGTCGTAATAGGAGACTTGATTCCACGCTAGACCTAAACCGGCAATAGGATAAAAAGAAGTTTGATAAAAGGTAAACAGTGAAGGTTTTATATCTAGCATTAGGCTAGTCGTGGTAAAAGGCGTGTGAAAGCTTTGATTGGCAACATTAGGGTTCCCATTATCCCAAACTAACCCTTTTATTGTAGCACTGTTGTGAGACCAATTAATTTGTACTAAGAGATCATTAAAAAATGGCCTGTTATTAAGCTGATCCGCAAAAAAATGATAGCCAAGACCTGCACGGTAAGTGGTTGATTTTGTAATATGAGAAACGCGATCTATATCTGTTTCTATTGATGATAGCTGCAGATTTGTATTATCTGCAAGGCTCCAGGTGGGGCCTATAGCTGCAGAAATATCAAGGTTTTTTAGATACTCTATGGAAGATGCAAACGAAGAAGTAAGAGAAAAAAACGCGACCACTGCTATAATTTTTATTGAAAATTTTTTTTGTAACATCCATGTGTCCTCTCGACTCCTTAGCGAATGAAGAAAATAACCTATTTGTTATTGAAAAGCAATAATTTTGAGATTTAACTTCTTAAGCTAAAATAGTTTCGCATCGGCGAGCGCCAACAATAATATGCTGAATGATCTTAACATCTAACCATTTTAAACTATCTTGGAGCATTTCGGTAAGCATATGGTCATCTCGGCTAGGCGTAGGGTCGCCAGAGGGATGATTATGGGCAAGAATAAGAGCTGCCGCATTATTGGCTAATACGCGTTTTATTAATTCTCGGGGGTGAACATTGGCATGATGTAATGTGCCATAAAATAATTCTTCATAAGCAATAAATTCCATCTTGGTATTTAAAAAAATCACCGCAAAGATTTCACGCGTTTGTAAGCTAAGTTTGCTTAATAAAAATTTCTCTAACGATTTAAAGTCTTCAAATTTAAATTTTGTAGATAAATCTTGTTCTAGAATACGTTGACTCAGCGCAAATGCTGCTTGTAGTTGAACATAATGGGTCTGCCCTAGCCCTTTAATTGCACAAAAATCTTGGTAAGCCGCGTTTAAAATATTGCGCAATGAGCCAAATTGCTGTAATAATTGTTGAGCGATTTCAATTGCAGAATGTTGTTTTGTGCCATGACGCAATAAAATGGCTAAAATTTCACTATTGGATAGAGCAGCTGTACCGCGTTGTAAAAGTTTTTCGCGTGGACGCTCTTGTTCAGGTAAGTCAGTAATTTTCATATAATCTCCTAACAGAGCCGCGACCATGAGAGAGCGGTTAAGGTTTTAAGGTTTTTTAGCAGGTGGCCAATAAATAAATTCTTGAGGCGTTCAGCATCTCTCGAGGATCAAGGCATAGCAGGTAAATTTTTACCTAAAATTAATTAATAAAGATATTAAAGGATGAAAATATTATGCATCTTCAGATTAAGACTTTGAGCCCATTAATTGGCAAAGAAATTCCAATGCCACAGTATGCAACCGAAGGTGCGGCAGGAATGGATTTACGCGCATGCATTACGCAAGCTTTCCTCATGCAACCAGGCCAATGTGAATTAATTCCAACAGGTTTGGCTATTCATATTGCGGATCCAGGGTATGCAGCAATTATCCTGCCGCGCTCTGGCCTTGGCCATAAACATGGTATTGTGATGGGAAATACCATTGGTTTGATCGATAGTGATTATCAAGGTGAATTAAAAATTTCTTGCTGGAATCGAAGCTCAGAAGCCTATACCATTCAACCAGGTGATCGCATTGCACAATTAATGGTTATTCCTGTTGTACAAGTTCAGCTGCAGCAAGTGGAAGCTTTTAGCGAATCCTCATCGCGTGGCGATGGAGGATTCGGGCATACGGGGCAAAATTAAGGCTTTGGTTGAGCTGAAGCACTATGCGTATCAGATTGTGTTGCCTGATGAAGATCGTATATTTTGCGCCACATTATTGTTAGTGTGGACATGCGTTGGTTAGTACGGCCTCTTTCCATTTGAGGAGGCGCAAGAAATGGTGCATGCGTTAGATTAGCCCATTCAAGACGCTCTGGTCTTAATATATGAGGGCGGCGAGCTTGCGCACGCCTGCTACTTATTTCGACATCAATATCATTCCCATTCAAAAGAATGTTCCATTTTGTTTGCCTAGGTGTTTGAGTTAACTTTTTTAACGCAGCGCTTAAATCATCATCTGTCATTTCTTCTTCATCTGAAGCATCTTGCGCACACATCGCTTTATTAAGGGGGCTTTCTTGGTCGAAGCTTTCAGAAACAGAATCTTGAGAGTCAATAGCTAAATGGTCAGAAGCGTTAAGATATTCTATTCTTGCCGCAGAGGCTGCTTCCTCTAGCGCAGGCGTATCTGCTTGTTTATGTTTTGTTAAAAGCGTTTTTACGAGGTCATAATTCATCGATATGTTAAGACGTTTGGTCATAAAATTATTGTTCTTTTAATAAGCAAGTTTGTTATTAGGTGACAGGCTATGATAACTAAAAAATATTAAGGAAAAGTTAAGAGGCTAAGGTTATTTTTTGGGTCTCCTCTGTAGGGGACAAAATTTTATATTGGCATAAGGTAAGAAATAAAAAAGCTCGCTAATTTTGATTAACATATATTAAGCAGTCTTTTTCCGCAAAAAGGAGGCTAATAGGTGATTAAAATCATTTGCCATGAGCGTATTGAAAAGCTTATTGCACTATTAGTGGTCGGCTTTTGTTGGGCACATAAGGTAGGAGAATGGAAAGCTGCGCTTAAGCCCATTAAACTTTACCGTTATCCGGATAAAACAAGACGTCCTCAGTATTCTTTTTTTCGCTATGGTTTAGATACGGTGCGAGATATCTTGCTGCATATCCAGGATGCATGGGAAGAGTTTTTACAAATAATCTCACAGTTTTTTATTCCAATTTGGGAGAAAAAATTATGCGCTTATTAAAAGTTTGTCCCCTACAGAGGTGTAAAAGGTAAGTTTTAAATAAAATAATAAAATGATAATATGACTTTGCTAAAATTATTAATAATATAACTAAGTGAGAAAAAATTATGAGTACAGGAAGATGTTGTGGTTTAACAGTTATTAAAATGGTTAGTGGTCTATTAGGTGCGGTAACGTGTGTTATACCAGCGGCTGTAGCTGGTGGAGGCGCTGGAGCTGTCGTTGGCGGGCAAGCAGAAGCGGGCGTAGACGGCATATTATACGGTGCTATTTTTGGCGCTGTCTTTGGGGCAATGGCAGGTTTGGTTATTGGGGCGAAAGTAGGTGCTGCAAACCCAGAGGATTTTATTGGTAAATGCTGCCCAGGTTTTTTTGCACGTTATGCACAACAAGCCTTACCAAGTGATGTTGAGCAGCCGCAAGCTGATGCTGGAATAGTAGCAGGAGATGGAGATCAAGTAAGGGAAGAACAGCGTTCCCCAGATACTTATCAAGTACCGCCCTATACATATCAACCAGGCCTATAAAAAAATCATACAAAATCGGCATAGCCTTAGTAGTTATGCTGATTTTCCTTTTGGGCGTTTCCAGGCATCAATCGTCATTTGTTTAGTGCGCGCCAGGCTGAGCTTTTCGGCGGGTGCATTTTTATTGATGGTGGAACCTGCGCCAATGGTTGCGTTTTCACCAATTTCAACGGGCGCAACTAAAGCGGTATTGGAGCCGATAAATGCACCATCTTTGATAATGGTTTGATGTTTATTGACACCGTCATAATTGCAAGTAATGGTGCCTGCGCCAATGTTGACGTTTTCCCCAATGCTTGCATCGCCAATATAGCTTAAATGATTGGCTTTAGATTTTTTGCCAATGCGAGATTTTTTCACTTCAACAAAATTACCAATATGCACCGATTCTTCAAGCACAGTGCCAGGACGTAAACGTGCAAATGGCCCGACGATAGCATTATCCGCAATATCGGCATCATCGATCATGGTGAAAGGATGGATGGTAACATTTTTACCGATGCGACAATTTTTTAACACACAATTTGCACCAATAGTTGTGCCTGTGCCAATTTGAATATTACCTTCAAATAAACAGTTAATATCAATCGTAATATCTTGCTCTGCTTGAATATTACCGCGTACATCAAAGCGAGCAGGATCTTTAATGGTAACGCCTTTTAACATGAGTGCTTGAGCAGCTTGGCGTTGCATATAGCGTTCCATCTCGGCTAATTGTAAACGATCATTAATGCCACGGGCTTCGAAAGATTCTTGTAAAAGTACACTACCAATCGAAAAATTTTCAGCAAAGCAAAGTTCAATTAATTGTGTTAAATAATATTCTTTCTGACTATTGTTATTGGTAAGTTTTTTTAAGCAAGTGCTTAGAACTTCGACGCGGGCAAGCATAATACCTGAATAAATTTCTTTAATATTGACTTGTTCTTCGTCAGTATCTTTATGCTCAACGATATGGGTAATCTCGCTTTTAGCGTTACGAACAATGCGTCCAAACCCTGTTGGATCATTCAAATAAATATTTAATAATACTAAAGGGTATTGATTAGCGGCTTGGATGAGTTGTTGCAGAGTTGCGACAGATAATGCGGGACTGTCTGCAGAAATAATTAAAACTTTATCTTGCGGTTTTGCTTGCTGGATTAAGCTTGGATATAAAACTTGTAAAGCGTGTCCAGTGCCTAAACGTTCAGCTTGCTCGATCCAGTGTAATTGCGGATCTTGAATACAAGCTTTGAGTTGCTCGCCTTGATGGCCGTAAATTAACCAAATGTCTTTAGGCTGCAGTTGCTTTGCGGTGTCAATAACATGCTGCAGCATGGGTTTATCCATTAAAGGGTGTAAGACTTTTGATAAGGATGACCGCATACGTGTGCCTGCGCCTGCAGCAAGAATGACAATATGCAAATCTGAATTATGTAGGTTACTATCAGGAGATTGTTTGAGTGCCATGAGCTATTGCGAAATTGATTTTGTAGGATGGGCAAAGCGCAGCGTGCCCACCGGCATAATATTTGGTGAGCACGCTGCGCTTTGCCCACCCTATAATCCATTTTAAGGCGTGGGTTTATTGTTTCCTCACGCGACGCTTTGCTTTAGGGTGAGAATTGCGGGTACTGTTGGGTATGGTGCATACCTTTCCCCTTTCTCACTTGGCGTTGTGCGCCATCCTCTTTCCAATGGAAAGAAGAAAATTTATTTAATCTTTTTACGTAAACGATTTAATGCTTGCAATTGCGCGGAAGCCTCGGCTAATTCAGCTAAAGCCTTAGCGTATTCAAGCTCACCATGCTTCTCAGCGGTAATGCTTTCAGCGCGTTGTTTAGCTTCAAGAATCGTTGCTTCATCTAAATCTTCTGCGCGGACGACGGTATCAGATAAAACCACCACATGATAAGGCTGAACTTCTAAAATACCACCTGAAACATAAAATGCTTGTTCTTCATTAGATACAAGCTGCACGCGTAAATCACCGGGTTTGAGAGAAGCAAGTAGTTGCGTGTGGCCAGGCGTAATACCTAATTCACCAACCTGAGTTTGCGCGATTAGCATAAGCGCCTCACCGGTAAATAAAGATTTTTCTGCACTGACGATTTCGAATTTAAAAGTTTTACTCATAGGTTTCTCGACAATATCCAGCTTTGTATTTTGAGTGATAGGTATCACCCGCCCCTCACCCTCGGTCCCTCTCCCCGTTGGGGAGAGGGATGATCAGCTCTTTGTATTGAGGTGGTGGGGAATTTGTTTCCTCACCCTCTACCCCGCTCCCCAAAGGGGAGTGGGGTGGCGCTCCCTTCTCCCCTTTGGGGAGAAGGGTCGGGGATGAGGGGCGGGCCTAGCACAATGTTTTTTAGCAGCAAGGTTAGCTCGCTCCCTCCCTCACCCGGCGCTTTGCGCCACCCTCTCCCCGCTGGGGAGAGGGGATTTATTATAGATTCTTCGCTTTCTCAATAGCTTCGTCGATGGTGCCAACCATGTAGAACGCTTGTTCTGGCAGGTCATCATATTTACCTTCAACAATGCCTTTAAATCCAGCGATGGTTTCTTTTAATGGCACATATTTACCTGGAGAACCAGTAAATACTTCAGCAACGAAGAAAGGTTGTGATAAGAAACGTTGAATTTTACGTGCACGAGCAACAGTGAGTTTATCTTGTTCAGATAATTCATCCATACCCAAAATAGCAATAATATCTTTTAATTCTTTATAACGTTGTAATACGCCTTGCACCGCGCGTGCAACATTATAATGTTCTTCACCAACAACTAATGGATCTAATTGACGGCTAGTAGAATCTAATGGATCAACCGCAGGGTAAATACCTAGTTCAGCAATTTGACGTGACAATACCACGGTCGCGTCTAAGTGCGCGAAAGTTGTTGCAGGTGATGGGTCAGTTAAGTCATCGGCTGGAACGTAAACGGCTTGAATAGAAGTAATCGAACCTTTTTTGGTTGAAGTAATACGCTCTTGCAATGCGCCCATTTCAGATGCCAAAGTTGGTTGGTAACCTACGGCAGAAGGCATACGGCCTAATAATGCAGACACTTCTGTACCTGCCAAGGTGAAACGGTAAATGTTATCGATGAATAATAAGACATCTTTACCTTCATCACGGAATGCTTCCGCAATGGTTAAGCCGGTAAGTGCGACACGCAGACGGTTGCCTGGTGGCTCGTTCATCTGGCCATATACTAAGGCTACTTTATCAAGAACGTTAGAGTCTTTCATTTCATGATAGAAGTCATTACCTTCACGAGTACGTTCACCGACACCCGCAAATACAGAGTAACCGCTGTGTTCAATCGCGATGTTACGAATTAATTCCATCATGTTAACGGTTTTACCAACACCAGCACCACCGAATAAACCTACTTTACCACCTTTAGCAAAGGGGCAAATTAAATCGATAACTTTAATACCTGTTTCTAATAATTCAGAGCTTGCTGCTTGATCTTTGTATTCAGGTGCAGGTTGATGGATACTGCGTAAAATTTCAGTTTTAATTGGGCCTGCTTCATCAATAGGATCGCCTAATACATCCATAATACGACCTAAAGTTGCTGTACCCACTGGAACAGAAATTGGTGCGCCCGTATTTTTTACATTAAGGCCACGCTTTAAACCATCGGTTGAGCCAAGCGCAATGGTGCGTACTAAACCATCACCTAATTGTTGCTGAACTTCTAATGTAATAGGTGTATTTTCAATTTTGAGCGCATCATAAATTTTAGGGACTTCGTTGCGCGGAAATTGTACGTCGACAACTGCGCCGATCACTTGAGTAACATTGCCTTGGGTACCAACAGCTGACATGCGAAAATTCCTCTTGGTTCTTGGATAATAGAAGTAAATAGTGCGCTATTTTACACTAAAAAAAAGCTTAGGAAAACCCAGGTTTTAATAGTGAATTTGCCTAAAGAAAAAGGGACTGGCAAGAAGATTAAATATCATTAAAAAGGTTGGCAATATTAGGCGCCAACCTTTTTCTATGAAAAGCGAAATTACAAGTAACTATTTAATGCAAAGCCTACCCCAACAGAGTTGGTGTAATGATTATATTCAATCAAACTTTGGCCAAATCCACTAAACCCCTGAACAAATAAAGAAAAACGAGAATAAATAGGATGGCTCCAAGTGATTTCTTCTGCCCCTCGTTTAAAACCACTTTGTAAGTTATTCCTTGACATAAAGCTCAGCACATTATTGCCTAGCTTATAAGTAAATAATATTTGGCCATTCCCCATATAGTGTTGAATATCAGGGTTATGCAGATTGCTCGACTCATTTTTAAAAATTAGGATCCATGGGGTAATATCCACCATCCAATTATCTTTAGAGAAAATAATATCGCCAAATGCTCGGTTCCAGCTGCGTTCTGCACTACCTCCGCGGCCATTAGATTCATGTTCTACGCCAATGTTATATTGCCAATTTCTTAAGAAATTATCGGAAAAGAATACGGCAGGCGTATAGTTGGTTTCGCGAAAATATTGTGATTCCGCATAAAATTGCCAATAAGACAGTTGCGTATAGCTTGCATTTAATGACGTTCCTTTACCAAAAATATTTTTGACAAGCGGCACAAGAAAGCTCAACTGGCCTTTAAATTCCATGCGATCAACTTGTTGGTTATCCGGGGTCGAATTTTGATAAACCGCTTCATCAGGGTAAGCCGTGTAATAAGCGGGCAAAATATAGGTAGGTTGATACAAAATAATATTAAATTTTTTATTTGAATCGGCTTGAATTTGGCTAGATTCTTTTTGATACAAAGAAGGTTTTTTTCCGGTAATAGAGGATAAAAATTGATAAAAAACATTTTTGGTATGTTTTATTTTTTCTTCAGCGGGCGGCTGGGTAGATGCTTGGTCTGTCGCTGAAGCAGATGCTATATCCGAATTTTGTGCATAAGCGACGTTTATAAGGCTTAAGCATATAGAAAAGGTAAGGGGAAAAAAGTTTTTCTTTAACATAAATTATTAATGTTCTAGTTGAGGAAAAAAGTTAATAAAACTGGTCTTCCTAAGGCGCTAAGTCTTAGGAAGAATTTTTTAAGCAAAATGATAAGTAAAGCCTAAGTTAAGGGTATTCGTTTGTGCGACAGGATTGTTTGTATTTTCGTTTGGATAGCCTGCAAAAATAGAGTCTGCTGTTAAATCTAATTCGCTTTTAGGATTAAATTGATAGCCAATACCGATTGCGGCTTCTGGTGCAAATTTGCTACCGCTTTCTGAGCCAAGAGGGATAGTAATACCATCATCGGTTTCTATGGAATCTTTTAATTTTTCATGCAGGTAAGCAACACCGGCTTTGCCTAAAACAAGGAAGCCAGAATTAAATACATATTTTGCAACGCCTAGAGCGCTTAAAGAGTAACCACTAAAAGCCGTATCTAAACCAAAGAGATCGATTGAAGCGTGAGGGAAATACATGGCTGCGCCTTCCACACCATACTGAAAACCATGGGTGTCTCCCCAAAGATTTCCAACGAAAACTCGCCCATTAGCGCCACTTATCCAAGGTATGAACATACCATGAATCCCAGAAGAAAGGGAAAGTATGCCAGCATCACCACCAATATAAGGCATGGATTGCGCAAAAGTAGCGGTACTTGAAAAAGTTAGAGCGGTTACAAATAATATTTTTTTTATCATAGTAGGTTACATATAATTATTGACTATATAATTAAAGTATATCAAAGAAATTATGAAATAGTAATACCAGCTATGAGTTAATTTTTATTGAAAGCAATGAGTTATAGGCATAAAAAAGCCCAGGGGGTTCTGGGCTTTTTGACAGCAATAAAACCACAATTAACCAAATTTATACATTGCGGAAAGAATAGCGTCTACGGTATGAATTTTATTTTGGAAGACGTTATCAAAAGCATCTGTAACGGTGTGACTATGGTAACCGCTATAAATGACATCGCCACGAATTGCAATGTTTTTTGTAGCCATCGCGCTTGTGCCTAAACCTACTTGAAAACCGTTTATATTAAATGTCTTCTTAGTAGCAAACTCACCAAATTGATCTTGGAAATTTCCACGAACAAAACCACTAATCAAGTGTGCTTCGATATACGGGGTAATATTATAGCCAGGCAATACACGCAAGCCATAATTGTAATGAGCCTCGGAAGTAGCGGGTGGAATATAGGCATGGTTAATAATTTTAGCTGTTGTCGTGTTCGCAAAAGCTTCTGCGCCCAGATTAAAGCCGTTGGTAAAATTATATTGATAGCCAGCAAAAAGACTGCCTAAAACCCCCGTATTATTAAATTGAGCGGTAGCATCGTTAATCGTTGCTTTATTGTCAAAACTATCCGCACCCATACCTGCGCCAAGATAAAAACCGCTTGCAAAACTAGAGCTTGATGTTGCTAAAATAGTAGCGGCCGCAAAAATTTTTTTAAACATGAAAGATTCCTTATGAAAATAGCTATCGGTAGTTGGTTTTAAAAAAGCCCAGGAGTCCTGGGCTTTTCGATGACAGCAAAACTACGATTAACCAAATTTATACATTGCGGAAAGAATAGCGTCTACGGTATGAACTTTACTTTGGAAAGTATCGCCATCAACATCTGTTGTTGTGTGACTTTTATAACCGCTATAAATCAAATCGCCACGGATAGCAATTGTTTTGGTTGCCATAGCGCTTGCGCCTAGACCAGCTTGGAAGCCATTAGCATTGTATTTTTGGCTGGAGTCTAGAGTGGTTTGGAAATGACCACGAACAAAGCCAGCAATTGCATGGGCTTCAATGTAAGGCGTAATATTATAGCCAGGCAAAATGCGAGCGCCATAGCTGTAAGTTTGTTTAAATTTAACAGCTGAATCACCGTTTGGCTCATAAGAGTTATCAGTCATATTAGTTGAAGTCGCATTGGCAAATGCTTCAGCACCTAAGTTAAAGCTATTAGCAAAGTTATATTGATAACCTGCAAACAGTCCACCTAATACACCAGTTGCGCCATAGTTAACGCTACCGTTATTAGTAATATCTGCTTTATTGTTAACGTTATCAGCACCAATGCCAGCACCAGCATAAAAACCACTTGCTAAAGCAGAGCTGGATGCAGCTAAGATTACAGCCGCAACTAAAGTTTTTTTAAACATGAAAAATCCTTAATAATAAAAATAAAAAACGCTATATTCTAACATAAAAAAAGCCCGGGTAAACCGGGCTTTTTTTGTTTCAACAAACTGGTAAATCTGACGATTAACCGAATTTGTAAGCAACAGAAACAACACCATCAAGAGTGTTGAATTTGTTTTTGTTTGAAAGGCTAACAACACCATCAGAGAAGCTGTTGGTTTTGTTTTGGTAGCCGCTATAAATGATGTCGCCACGAACAACAACGTTTTTAGCAACGTTTGTACCGCTACCAACACCTAATTGGAAGCCATTCAAGTTTTGAGTTTTGCTAGCGGATGCGCCTGTGTCAGCATCAGTTGCTTCTGCTTTGAAGTTACCACGAACATAACCAACAATTGCGTGAACGTCAGTATCAGGAGTAACTTGGTAGCCAGGAACAAGGCGAACACCATAGTTATAACGTGCTTTAACGTTGGTGGTATCACCGTCCATAGAAGTATGAGAAATTTTAGCAGAAGTAGCATTTGCAAAACCTTCAACACCTAAGTTAAATTGGTTTGCAAAGTTCCAGGTGTAACCAGCTAATAAGCCGCCAAGAACACCAAGGTTGCCATGATCAGATGAAGATGTTTCAGTTACGCCATCAACTGTCAAAGTGTTGTCCACTTTGTCATGAAAGCCTGTACCACCGATACCAGCACCAACGTAAAAACCGTCAGCTAAAGCAACGCTGCTAGCAGCTAAAGCGATAGCACCAACGAGTAATGATTTTTTCAACATAATTTTTGATCCTTATCAATTGATAAAAAAAATAAGAAAACAGCACTTTGTCTACTTTACCTGATTTAAAAAAGGAATGCAAGCTTCTTAGCTTATAAAATGAGAAATGTCACAATAATTTTTAGCCAAGAATTATTAAAAAAATATAATAAAAACATAGCGCTAATTTTTTTGGTAAATGTAGGCTTTTAGCTTGAAGGAGAGTGCTCCGCTTATCTGGATGACAAGCAGAGCTTTATAAATATGAGGTTAAACTGCAGATGCGCCAGCAATAATTTCTGCTAGCTCTTGGGTAATCGCCGCTTGACGGGCTTTGTTATAAGCTAATTGCAGTTCGTTAATTAATGAGCCTGCATTTTCAGTAGCGTTTTTCATAGCTACCATGCGTGCTGCTTGTTCGCAAGCGACATTCTCTACAACAGCTTGATACACTTGAGATTCAATATAACGAGCAATGAGCATATCCACTAAAGATTTCGAATCAGGCTCATAAATATAATCCCAGTGATGAGATAAGTTTTTGGTATCAAATTCATCAATTGCAATAGGTAAAAGCTGCTGAACACGCGGACGTTGTGTCATCGTATTAACGAAATCATTATAAGATAAATATAATGCATCAATTTTACCCGCTTCGTAATTTTTTAACATCATGCTGATGATGCCAATCAATTGTTTTAGTTCAGGTTTATCGCCTAAATGTGCGGCAGAACCAACGACATTGCCACCAAAACGACGGAAGAATGTTTCCCCTTTGGTGCCAATTAAGCATAGATCAACTTCAATGTTTTGTTGACGCCACGTACGGATTTGCTGAAAAGTATTCTTTAATAAGTTAACGTTCAAGCCACCGCAAAGTCCACGATCGGTAGTTACTACAATGAGGCCAACGCGTTTAATTTCAGCGCGTGGTTTTAAGAAAGTCAGATTAAATTCCGATTTACCACAAGCTAAGTGAGCAACCACTTCACGAATTTTTTTCGCATAAGGCTTAGTTGCGAACATGCGCTCTTGGGCACGACGCATTTTACTCGCGGCGACCATCTCCATCGCTTTAGTAATTTTTTGCGTATTTTTAATGCTTTTAATCTTGGTTCGGATTTCTTTTGCGTTTGACATATAAATAACCCTAGCATAATTCCCTCTCCCCACCGGGGAGAGGGTGGCGCGAAGCGCCGGGTGAGGGGGAGAATTTAGAGCAATGCCATTTTAATATGTACCAAGATTTCCCCCCTCACCCTCAATCCCTCTCCCCCGTGGGGAGAGGGAGGACTTTAGAAGTGGCTTTTGTTGGTACGTTCGCCCCCTCACCCTCGGTCCCTCTCCCCGTTGGGGAGAGGGAGGATTTTAGATATAGCTTTTCTTAAATGCACTAATTGCGTCATGTAAGGATTTTTCAACGTCGCCAGTGTAATCACATTTTTCATTAATTTCAGCCATTAATGGTGCATATTGTGACGCCATGAAATCTTGCAATTCTTTTTCAAAATGGGTGACTTTATCTAAAGCAACATCATCTAAATAACCTTTATCAACCGCAAACAAGCTTACGGCAATTTGAGCCACGGACATAGGATGATATTGAGGTTGTTTCAACATCTCAGTCATGCGTTGACCGCGTTCAAGTTGTTTACGTGTGGTTTCATCTAAATCAGAAGCAAACTGTGAGAATGCGGCTAATTCACGGTATTGCGCTAAGGCAATACGAATACCACCGGCTAATTTTTTAATAATTTTGGTTTGTGCCGCACCGCCCACACGTGATACGGATAAACCTGCGTTAATCGCAGGACGAATACCCGCGTTGAAAAGATCTGTTTCTAAGAAAATCTGACCATCTGTAATCGAAATTACGTTAGTAGGAACGAAGGCAGATACGTCACCTGCTTGCGTTTCAATAATTGGTAATGCTGTTAATGAACCGGTTTTACCTTTAACCGCGCCATTTGTCATTTTTTCCACATATTCAGGGTTCACACGCGCTGCACGCTCTAATAAACGTGAATGTAAGTAGAAAATATCACCAGGATAAGCTTCACGACCTGGTGGACGGCGTAACAATAAGGAAATTTGACGATAAGCTACCGCATGTTTTGATAAATCATCATAAATAATTAAGGCATCTTGGCCATTATCACGGAAATATTCACCCATTGCACAGCCTGCATAAGGAGCAATATATTGCAGTGCAGCAGATTCAGCGGCGCTTGCAACTACCACGATCGTATGCTTTAACGCATCATGTTCTTCTAATTTACGTACAAGGTTAGCAATCGAAGAAGCTTTTTGACCAATTGCCACATAAATACATTTAACACCAGTATTTTTTTGGTTAATGATGGTATCAATTGCAATCGCCGTTTTACCGGTTTGACGGTCGCCGATGATCAATTCACGCTGGCCACGACCTACAGGCACCATTGCATCAATCGATTTACAACCTGTTGCCATTGGTTGGCTAACGCCTTGACGCCAAATAACGCCAGGTGCAATTTTTTCAACTGGAGAAACCATGGTAGTAGCCAATGGACCTTTACCGTCAATAGGATTACCTAGGGCATCTACTACGCGACCTAATAAGCCATCACCCACAGGTACTTCCAAAATACGGCCGGTGCATTTAACTTCATCACCTTCAGACAAATGATCATAAGGACCAAGGATAACCGCACCAACAGCATCACGCTCTAAGTTTAACGCAACGCCAAACGTGTTTTGTGGGAAAGCTAACATTTCACCTTGCATGACATCACTTAAACCATAAACAGTAACAATACCGTCTTTAATACTCATGATGGTACCAGTGCTTTTCAGCTCTGTTGGAGGTGTGAATTGTTGAATGCGCTCAAGAATAACTTTGCTGATTTCAGTGGCATTAAGTGACATAGTGGTTTACCTTAAAGTATGTTTCAGTTGATTCAACCTGTGTTTAAAAGAGGTGTCTAACACGCGATCGCCTGCTTTAATATGCAAGCCGCCAATAAGCGAAGGATCGACTTTTGTTGTCATGATTGTTTGTTTGTGAAACATATCATGTAATTTCTTTTCTAAATTGGTGCGGGCTTGAGGATCGAGTTCAAATGCGCTGGTAACTTCAACGCGAATGATCCCTTGAGCTTGGTCATGCAAGCTCTCAAAACAGCTAGCAATTTCAGGCAAATAAGCAAGCCGGCGGTTTTCTGCTAACAAGCGTAAGAAATTTTCTTGATGAGCACTAAGCTTTTGGCCTGAATGCTGAATTAAAACCTCGACCACTTTATTCTGTTCAACAAAAGGATTGTGAACAAGATCTTGCAATGTTTTTGCAGAAAAAAGCGCTGCAAGCGTGGTTAATAGTGTTTGCCAGGACGATACGTCAGCATCTTGTTTTGCTGTCTGATAAGCAGCTTCTGCGTAGGGTCTTGCGTAGCCTTCGTTTTGCATTTTCTTACCTTTTGACTAATTGGCTGCGATTATTCAACGTTGTAACCATAAGAGGATGCGGTTACTGGTCTTGCAAAAAGCAGCCGTTTCCTAATGGTTACGGCTCTGAATAATGACAGCCCAATATTAGTTTAACTGGGTATTAATAATTTCATTGATAACTGCTTGGTTTGCAGCAGCATCAACTTCACGTTTTAAGATTTTTTCTGCACCAGAAATAATGAGCTGGCCAAGTTGTTGTTGAAGCGCTTCTTTTGCAGCATTTACTTCTTGTGCAATCTCACTTTTAGCGGTTGCAAGTAAACGTTGGTTTTCTTGTAATGCTTCAACTTTTGCTTGTTCAATTAAAGCATTACCACGTTTATGCGCTTGATCAAGGATTTGCGCAGCATCTTGTTTCGCTTGAGCTAATAATTGTGCAGCATCTTCTGTTGCTTTGAGGCGTTCGCGCTGGCCTTCTTCAGCCGCAGCTAATCCATCAGCAATTTGTTTTTGACGCTGAGAAATCGCTTGCGTTAAAGGTGGCCAAACGTATTTCATCGTAAACCATACGACGATGGCAAACGTGATTAGCTGACCAATTAATGTTAAATTAATTTCCATCTAAGTCTCCAAAGAAACAATGTAAGGTGGGTAAAACCAGTAAGAGTATGCCCACCATTCGGATGGTGGACACGGCGCTATGCGCTTTTGCCCACCTTACCTATTTAAAACTTAAGCTGCACCGCCAGCTGCTTTTACTGCTTGTTCTAGGAATGGGTTGCTTGCGAAGAACAAATATAAGCCCATTACGATAGAAATTGCCGCAAATGCGTCGACTAAACCAGCCATCAAGAACATACGAACCATTAACATTGGGGATAGCTCAGGTTGTCTTGCAACACCTTCCAAAAATTTACCACCCAAAATACCAAAGCCGATAGCTGTTCCAAGCGCAGCTAAACCAATTAATAATGCAGCCGCAATAGCGCTAGGGCCAGTAACAGATGCAAGTGCAGCGAGTTTTGCAATATCCATAGGATCTCCGAAAGTTAAAATTAAAATATTTTTAGTGAGGGAATTTGTGCGTTACCCCCTCACCCCTGACCCCTCTCCCAGGGGGAGAGGAGCGCATCATTAGTGAGTCTCTTGTGCCATACTCAAGTAAACAACCGTTAGCATCATGAAAATAAATGCTTGCAGCAAAATAATGAGGATATGGAAAATACCCCAAACGCCACCGAGTGTCCATTGAATATACCAAGGTAACAAACCAATTAAGATAAAAATTAATTCGCCGGCAAACATGTTACCGAAAAGTCGTAAAGACAAAGAAATTGGTTTTACACAGTCTTCAATTAAACGGAACAGAATGTTTAAAGGGAAAAGCCACTTGCCAAAAGGTTTGGTGAGCATTTCATGGCCAAGGCCCTTAACGCCTTTGATTTTCAAATTATAGTAAACCAGTAAAACAAATACCCAAATGGCTAAACCTAAAGTGATATTTAAGTCAGAGGTTGGTACTGCTCGGAAATGGCCGATACCCAAGAAAGAAAGGACAGAAGGCAAGAGATCTACCGGTAAAAGATCCATTAAATTCATGAGGAAAACCCAAGCAAAAATGGTCAAGGCTAAGGGCGCAATTAAGCGGCTTTCGCCATGGAACGTATCCTGCACCATTTTTTGTACGCCTTCTAGTATCATTTCAATGGCGCATTGAAAACGATTAGGTTTTTTGGCACTAACGTGAACCGCAGCGATTCTAAAAACTGTGCAAAAAACAAGCGCAGCGATTAAAGAGATTAACATACTATCAAGATTGATAGTCCAAAAACCTCCATCACCAATTTTCATAGTCAAGACGTTAAGCTGCCAATGTTCTAAATGATGTTGAACATAGGAAGAAGCATCACCGATTGCGCGAAAAGACAGCATCTCACTCACCTAAAGCTTTAAAAGCTAAAATCCAAAATAAGAATAAATTAACAATAAATCCGATTAGCGTGGGTAATAATAGCAAGTGTAGCCGTGCTACGGCGACTACAAACAAGAGCGCGAAAATCGCGAGCTTGAAAATTTCTGCTATATAAAACAACCACAAAAAACCTTGCGGTCTTTTTCGTTTGATTTTATTGGCTAATAAAAAAGCAAAACTATATTCGCCAAGCCAGCATACGGTCGCACCACCTAAAAAAGAATAGGCAACGGTACTTGATTTGATGAAAAAAAGGGTCAAAAAAATCAACATACTGACAGGAATTGGAATCAGCATGTTTCGCCAGTATTTCATCAGGGCAGCCAGGCTTTAAAAATCGACAGATTATAACGAAAAACTTGAGCTAACTCAAGCAGAGAGCGAAAAGCTGTCAGTATACCTAACTGGCAAGTGCTATAAATAATTTAGCAAGCTAAATAACCATTGCCAGAAATAAGCTAAGCCATTCCAGAAAAATCCGGTATTGGTAAGCACGGTAACACGTACTGAAGCCCCAACACGTAAGGGAGAATCTGCTGGTAAATCATCTAGTTGGATAATTACTGGAAAACGTTGGGCTAACCTGACCCAGTTTTCTGTTTTTTCGACATAGGGTAAATACCGGACAGGTATGCCATCAGAAAGGTTTACCCCATGGCTAACAGCAACAATATGGCCGGAGAAAATCTTTCCGGGATACATCTTTAAGCTGACGAGCACGCGCTTGCTGATTTCAATATGGCTTAAATTGTTTTCTTCAAAATTAGCTTGGATCCACCACTTATTATTCTCAGTGATGAGTGCCATCTGGCTACTGCCCGCGGTGGCATAATCGCCTACGCTAGTATTAAAGTTAGTGACTTTGCCTTTTTCAGGTGCGTGCACAGTTGTTTCTTGTAAATTTAATGCCGCAGTATTTAAAGTGGCTTGAGCACGTTTGACTTGAATATTTACGCCACCTTGCTCGGGTCCAAGCTTTTGCTGGGCTTCAATGAGGTTTTGTTTTGCTTGAGCCAGCAAAGCACGGTTGTCAATTAATTGTTGTATTTTATCTAACATCAAGCTTTTTGAAATCACGCCTTTTTTAGCTAGCGCACTATATTCATCATAATGTGCTTGTGCAGTTTCAAGGTCGATTTCTCGCTGTTTGATAACCGCTTGGTTGAATTGAATAGCGGCTTTTAGTTGGGAAGCTTCATCTTCAGCACTAACTAAATCAGCTTGGGCTCCTTGAAGCGCATATTCAAAAGGTGCTTTTTCAATTTGAAATAATGGCTGGTTTTTTTCGACAGTTTGATTGTTTTTGACAAAAACTTCACTAATTCTGCCAGAAACCTGTGGCGTAACCTGCACGACATAAGCTTGTACACTTGCATCATTCGTGTTGGGGGTTACATGATTGGCAATAATAAAATAAATAACAATAAGTGCTAACGCTATAAAAGTACTATAGATAACTGTTTTAGTTGAGTTTAGCTTATCCATGAAAAGAATCCTAAAATTTTTCTGCTGTTCTTGCTAATAAGTTTAATTGGGCTAAGATGCTTTTTAACGTAGAAATTAGTATGGCATAATTTTGTAAAGCCTGTATTGGCAAATTATACGTTAACTTTTGCGTTTGTAGCACTTTTAGCTGTTGCGAAAAAATATCCTGTAAATTTAAAGTTAAATTTTCCAGCTTAGCATCTGTTTCAAAATACGCCAAAATATTATCTAGTTGTTTCTGTATGCCTTGATAAGTTGGCATAAATATAGGGTAAGTCTCGCTAATAAAATTATTCTGTTGAAAGGCTGCAGCATTAAGAGCAATTAAACTAGCATAGATTTCATAAATAAAATTTGCAATTTGAGTATATAAAAGATTTTTTGTATTATCGCTAACAAATTCATCTGAGACATCTTTTAAAAGTTGGGTATGTACAGTCCATGTATCTGCATAGTCTTTGCCAGCAAGTGCTTTTTTTTCTGAATCTGCTGGGAAAAATTTTTGTTCAAAAAGCGCTTGCACTCTTTTTAACTCGTTAGCAAACACTTGCTTTAATTGTTGCCATGGGTGAACTGGCCAAAGGAAACGTTGTATGACTGATACAATAACTGCGCCCAGAAGAACACCAAAAAAACGCTGAAAGGCGAGCGTTAAAGAGGTGGGAGGGTGAAGCTCAACCAGTAAAATTAATGGTAACATCATGCCTGCTTGAAAACCCGCATAGCCATACCTTTCACCGCTTAGGCCAACGTAAGCTGTTGCAAAGATGCCAGCAAACATTAAAAATAATAATAAACTAAAATGAGGTGCATAGGCTAGGATGAAAAGTGCAATGAAACTTATGATACCTCCTACTGCTACGCCGGCAAAGCGTAACAAAGATTTGCGATCGCTACGGCCAATATTAGGTTGGATAATCAAAACCATACAAGTAATAATTTCTTGGGTGCTATCAGATAACCGAAATAATCGATTGATAAAAATCATCAATAAGATGGTTAGGGTGAGTTTCACGCCTATTTTAATACCAGCAAATTGGATAGGAAATAAGGGGTGACTTTCTTTCTTTGTATGGTTTGATAAATGTGGTTTATTGTTGACAATATCAGTATAAATTTGCTGACTTTGTTGTAAGCTTTCAATAATGCCGCGATATAAAAACTGAATTTCAAACAGCTTTAATACCTCATCGGTTGCTTGGGATTTAGAAAGACAATCTTGATAAGCTTGGGTAAGATTTTGTTCAGCCTGCGCTAGCAATTGCTCTAGTGCGGCGAAATTAATCGCACACGGTTCCTGGCAGCTAATAGCTTTGCCAAATTGTTGATAAGTCTGATTTAGTGCAGAGGACAAGTTTGTAAAGGTATTTGTTGCTATTACTAATTGATGAGAGGCTTCTTCTAGCGTATTAAATTCAAAAGCTAAACGGCGATATTTAAAATATAACGCCCTAAGTGATAACAGAAGTTCGTAATAGGTGTTAACGACATCTTCACCTAACTCTGGCGTGCAATTTGCTAATAATTGCTTTAATGCGACAAAGTCTGCAATATCCAGGGAAGAGCTTTGTGGTTTGGCAAACGTTTGAATTAAATTGCCAAGTTGCAAGAAAAAAGGCTGTTTCAATTTAACTGGCCAAACCAAGCGGTTGACGATATAGGCAATTAACGCGCCAACAAAAGTGGCAATAACAAAATTTATGCCTAATTCGATGCCCTCATGTGGTGTGCTGATTAACGCTTGATTAATGACTAACACGCCGACAACGCCGCCTAAAACACTAGCGTAAGGGAATATTTCACGAAAAAATAAATAGCCACTTAGCATTAAAATAAAAATCATAAACATGATTTGCAATAAGACATTATTGCTTAAAGCTAATGCAGCCGCGCCAATAAGTGTGCCTATCGCTGGACCAAGGATCCTTTCTAAAGATTTTGCAACTAATTGGTAAGGGTAAAGTACCATTAATGCAAGCGGGGCCAAGACCGTTAGAAATGCTAATGAGAGGTGGAAGAAATTTGCAGCGATCGTTGCCAGTAAGCAGGCAAGCGCTATTTTAAAAGTCCAACGCAGGTGAAAAATATTTTGCAAATTTTTCGAAGCTTCTTCCAAAGGAGTCCCTTACTGCAGAATATAGAAAGGCTTAATCATGCCTTAGTCGATGAAAATGCGCAAGAAGGAATATGTTTAGATGGCAGGTTAAAAATTAGCCGAGATAGAATGCAGTGAAGTCAAGCTATGCGTGCAATTTCTAGCGTGTTGGTGGGCATGTCGCTTGCGCTCCTTTGCCCACCTTACACACGTGCCCACCATTTTTATGCGGGTTTAAAAAATAAAAATGACAATTAATGGAAAAAGTGTTTTGATTTACAAACTTTGTTTAAGCAGGTCAGCTTTATCGGTTTTTTCCCAAGTAAAGTTAGGTTCTTCTCGACCGAAATGTCCATAAGCAGCGGTCGATTCATAAATAGGGCGCTTGAGATCTAACATTTTGATTAAGCCTCTGGGGCGTAAATCAAAATGTTCTCTTACTAACGCAGTCATTTTATCTAAAGGAATTTTTTCCGTGCCATGGCAATTAATTTGAATAGATGTGGGCTCAGCAACCCCAATGGCATAAGAAACTTGAATTTCGCAACGGTCGGCTAAGCCAGCCGCAACAATATTTTTGGCGACATAGCGTGCAGCATAAGCAGCAGAACGATCCACTTTGGATGGGTCTTTACCAGAAAATGCACCGCCACCATGTTGCGCCATACCACCGTAAGTATCAACAATAATTTTACGGCCAGTCAATCCTGTATCACCAACAGGCCCACCAATGACGAAGCGGCCTGTCGGGTTAATAAGAAATTTTGTTTCAGAGGTTAGTAGCTTTGGATCAATAACGGTTTTAATAATTTCTTCAATAACTGCTTCTTGTAAGTCTTTGTAGCCAATACTGGGATCATGCTGTGTGGAAAGTACGATGGTATCAATAGAAACGGGTTTACGGTCAAGATACCGTACAGATACTTGGCTTTTTGCATCTGGTCTCAGCCAAGGAAGCTTACCATTTTTACGTAATTCAGCTTGGCGCCGAACGAGTTGATGCGAAAGCATGATAGGTAAAGGCATTAGTTCAGCTGTTTCACGACAAGCATAACCAAACATTAAACCTTGGTCACCCGCGCCTTGCTCATGTTCTTTGGTTTCATCAACCCCAATGGCAATATCTGGCGACTGCTTGCCGATTGAGGTTAATATTGCGCAAGATTCTGCGTCAAAGCCTAAATCAGGTGAGCTATAACCAATGCGTTTAATCACACCGCGCGCAAGCAATTCAATATCTGCCCAAGCATGCGTGGAAATCTCTCCTGCCACCATGACAAGACCTGTTTTAACCAGGGTCTCGCAAGCAACTCGGGCATTTGGGTCTTGCGCCAATAGCGCATCGAGAACAGCGTCGGAAATTTGGTCGGCGACTTTATCAGGATGGCCTTCGGAAACGGATTCAGAGGTGAATAAAAAATCGTTGGATAGCATGTGGGAATAAGCTCACTATTAAAACGAATAAAAGCCATGCGTCAGTAGGCTAGGCTTTTTGAACACACAAAAAGCCTACCACTAGCTGATGCGCACAGCTTGGTTGTTGTGGTATTGAATTAACCAGCAACTTGTTTTTCGCGAATTTCGTCTAATGTTTTGCAGTCAATGCATAAAGTTGCCGTTGGTCTTGCTTCAAGACGTTCACGGCCAATCTCAATACCACACTCATCGCAAAAACCATAATCACCATTTTCGATACGCTCTATAGCGTCATCAATTTTGGTCATTAATTTACGTTCGCGATCACGTGTGCGTAATTCAAGACTAAACTCTTCTTCCTGAGTGGCTCGGTCATTAGGATCCGCAAAGTTAGCTGCTTCATCTTGCATGTGATGAATGGTTTTATCAACACCTGCCATTAAGTCTTGTTTCCACTTCAACAAAACTTGGCGAAAATGTTCAAGGTCTGCAGCGTTCATATAGTCTTTCTTAGAAACACTAGCGGTTTCTTTAGGATAAATAGCAGCGGAAGGAGACTTAATTTCTTTCAAGGTAAGTGCTCTTTGCGCTTGAGTTGTAAATTTAGGAGCTGTTGTTTCTTGCATCGTCATCTTTTTCGGTTGTGGTGTTATCGTCGTTGTTTTTGGTTTTGTTATTGGTACAGGTTTTTTTGCTACCACTTTTGGCTCGACTTTCGTAGGCTTTTTAGCGGGAGCAGGAACTGCTTTTTTCAAAACTTTTTTTGGTTTAGCTACTTTTGGTGCTACTTTGGGTTTTGCAACTTTTTTCACTGCTGCTTTTTTAACTACGGGTTTCTTTTTTGCAACAGGTTTAGCCTTGGTTTTAGCTTTTGGTTTAAGCTTTGGTATTACCTTAGTTTTAACCACTTTTTTAGCTTTAGCTGCTGGTTTTGCTTTAGCAACTTTTTTAACTTTTGCTTTTAATACTTTTTTAGGTTTAACTGTTTTTACCTTTGCGACAGTTTTAGCTTTTTTCTTTGCAACAGGTTTAACTTTTGTAACTTTTTTTACAGGCTTTTTCTTTACTACAGTTTTTGCTTTGCTTTTGTTAGCGGCGGCCTTGACTTGCTTCACTGCTTTTACTGGCTTTTTAGCTTTGCTAGTTTTTTTAGCTGTTGGTTTTTTCTTTACCATGGGGTTGCTCCTGCAAATTTTAAAGTCAAAAAATCATTGTACACGAATTTTTTTTATTCTGCTACAATGATTTCTTTTTTTAACAGCAAGTATTCTCTCATGAAAAGTAGCGAAATTCGTCAGAAGTTTTTAGATTTTTTTGCCAGCCAAGCACATGCCATTGTCCCTTCTAGCTCTCTAGTGCCTAAGAACGATCCTACCTTATTGTTTACCAATGCTGGCATGGTGCAGTTTAAAGACGTTTTTTTAGGGACGGATAAGCGCCCTTACGTGCGTGCGGCAAGTTCACAAAAATGCGTGCGGGCAGGTGGTAAGCATAATGATTTAGAAAATGTAGGATATACCGCACGGCATCATACTTTTTTTGAAATGTTAGGCAACTTTAGCTTTGGGGATTATTTCAAAAAAGATGCGATCCATTTTGCTTGGAAATTTTTAACGGAAATTATCAAACTGCCGAAAGAAAAATTATGGGTTACGGTATTTGAAGAAGATGATGAAGCAGCAAAAATTTGGCTTGAAGAAATTGGGGTAGACCCTAAGCGCTTGTCACGGATTGGTGCCAAAGATAACTTTTGGGCGATGGGTGACACCGGTCCATGCGGTCCTTGCTCAGAAATTTTTTATGATCATGGCGAACACATTTGGGGTGGCCCTCCAGGTTCAGCTGAAGAAGATGGTGATCGTTATATTGAGATTTGGAATTTAGTTTTCATGCAATATAACCGTGGTGCGGATGGTAGTTTAATGCCGCTACCAAAACCCTCGGTGGACACGGGTATGGGGTTAGAGCGCATTGCAGCCGTTCTCCAAGGTGTGCACAACAATTATGAAACAGATTTATTTATGCCAATTATTCGCAAAGCGGGAGAATTGGCGGGCATGACGGATTATACTAACCAATCGTTACGTGTAATTGCTGACCATTTGCGTTCCACGAGCTTTTTAATTGCCGATGGTGTGCGCCCACTAAATGAAGGACGCGGCTATGTTTTGCGCCGTATTATGCGTCGTGCTATGCGTCATGGCAATAAATTAGGCTTGCCTGATAATTTTTTCCATCAGTTAGTACCAACGCTTGTCGATGTGATGGGGCAAGCGTATCCAGAATTAGTACAACGCCAAGCAGAGATTCAACAAGTGATTAAACTTGAAGAAGAACAATTTGCTCGCACCTTAGCACAAGGTATGAAGCTATTAGAGCAGGCGATTTCTCAAGCAGAGCAGCTTAAAAAAATTATCCCAGGTGAGACAGTCTTTAAACTTTATGATACTTATGGCTTTCCGGTAGATTTAACCGCAGATATTGCGCGTGAGCGTGGCTTGCAGTTAGATGAAGCAGGTTTTGAGCGGGAAATGGAAAGACAGCGAGAAATGTCTAAAGCGGCAAGCAAATTTGGTGAAGCTTATGCGGCTCAACTGACATTAGCGGAGCATACAGAATTTAAAGGTTACGAGCATATTCAACACGAAGCCAATGTGATTGGCTTGTTTCAGCAAGGCCAAGCCGTTGCTCAGTTAAATGTAGGTGACCAAGGTGCCGTTATTTTAAACCAAACACCTTTTTATGCTGAGTCTGGTGGCCAGGTGGGTGATAAAGGTTTATTGGTTTTTGATGGTGGCTGCTTTAAAGTAGAAAATACTCAAAAAGCAGGTAATGGAATTGCACATTATGGTGTGATGGAATCCGGTTCATTAATTATTGGCAAAAAAGTTCATGCTGAAGTTGATGAAACGCTTCGCCAAGCAACAGCTTTAAATCACTCAGCGACGCACTTACTGCATGCGGCTTTACAGCGTGTATTAGGTAAACACGTTGAGCAGAAAGGTTCTTTAGTTGCGCCTGAACGTTTGCGCTTTGACTTTACGCATATGCAGCCTGTAACGTTTGATGAACTTCAAACAGTTGAGCGAATGGTGAATGAAAAAATTCGCGAAAATCATGTGGTGACAACGGAGTTAATGGCGCCTGAAGAAGCAGCAAAAGCGGGTGCTATGGCATTGTTCGGTGAAAAATATGGTGAAGTGGTACGGGTATTAACGATGGGAGAATTTTCCAAAGAGCTTTGTGGTGGAACCCACGTTAAACGTACTGGTGATATTGGTTTATTTAAAATTGTTGAAGAAACCAGTATTGCTGCAGGGGTGCGCCGAATTGAAGCCGTTACAGGTGCTGCAGCAGTTCAATATACGCAAGAAACCGAAAAAATGCTACGCGAAGCTGCTGCACCATTAAAAGCAAATCGACAAAATATTTTAGAAAAATTGCAGCAAAGTTTAGCAACACAAAAGCAATTAGAAAAACAAATTGAACAGCAACAGGCAAGTATGGCGCAACAAGAAGCGAAAAATTTATTGGCTATGGTAGCTGGAAACCAATTGTTGATTCAGGAATTGGCAAACACAGATGCTAAGCAATTGCGTTTAATTGCTGAAGCTTTAAAACCACATTTCACCAGTGGCGCTTTTATGCTAGCGAGCATCTGCGATAGTCGAGCAAATTTAGTGGCTTGTGTGTCAGCAGAATTGAGCAAAAAGCTTAAAGCGGGCGATTGGGTTAATGCGGCTGCAAAACTGGTTGGCGGTAAAGGCGGTGGTCGCCCAGACTTTGCTCAAGCAGGCGGTCCAGATACCACTAAACTCTTGGACGCTTTGCAGGAAGCTAGAACTTTTTATGACAAGGCTTAATATTCAAGAAGCAAAAACGCAAGAAGAAATTTTGGCTTGCCATCCTGTGGTTGTGGAGTTGCGCCCACATCTACAGGAGGTAGAAAAATATTTGCAACAGGTTATTAGGCAACAAACAGAAGGCTATCATTTAATGTTTATTGCTGAGGGCAAAGAAGTAAAGGCAATTTTAGGTTTTCGTTGCCAAGAATTTTTAGCGCGTGGGAAGAATTTATATATTGATGATGTTGCAACGCATAGCACCGCACGAGGCTGTGGATATGCGGGGGCTTTGTTAGATTGGGCGATTGAACACGCCAAACAGCAAAGCTGCGACACCATTCATTTAGATAGCGGTTATACGCGCTTAGATGCACATCGCCTCTATTTAAACAAGAAGTTTCAATTAAGCGCTCACCATTTTTCCCGTAAAGTTTAATGGCTATTATCTTTTACATTAGACAATATTTAGAACTCTTAACTAATAGTATCTTGCAGCTACGAGAGCTAGCTTTGTTTTATAAGGATTGTTCTCCCACCTGGCCTGCAGTTTGCGTTAAATAGGGTAAGTGAATATTTTCAAGGCGAGAGGGTTTTACCAATGTACTTGAAATTGCAAACCGCCAAATTTTACCGTTGCTTTTGAGTCAGGGTAGATAGCTGTTACGCCTGCTGGTGTACCAGTAAAAACAAGATCACCATCACATAAAGGGAAAAAACTTTCAATATAAGTGAGAAGTTTATCGGGTCTAGTCATCATACGGTTGCCTTGGGATTGTTGGCAGAGTTTGCCGTCCAGTTCAAGGCTAAAGGGGGTATCAAGAAAATCTTGGCAATGAGAGATTGGAATCCAAGGGCCAATGATTGCGGCATCAGGAAAAACTTTAGCGGTAGTCCAAGGGAGACCATTTTTTTTGAGCTGGGATTGAAGTGTGCGCAAAGTCATTTCTAGCCCAATGGTGACAGCGGAGATATTTTGATTTTCAATCTTTAAAACAAGTTCACATTCAGGTTGTACTTCAGTAAAACCAGCAGGAAACTTTGCTTGAAGACATTGCCCCCAGTTTTGAGCTTGCAGCAAAACACTGGGTGGCTTTAAAAATAGCACGGGTTTTTCTGGCACAGCATCGCCAAGCTCTTTTGCATGGTCTAAATAATTTTTGCCAACACAAACGATTTTATCAATTACCATAAAATGATATTCTACCCTTTAACAAATAAAAGACTTAAGTGATTATGTTTTTTTACCATCGTATCAAAAAATACCTTTTTCCAGCAACGATTAGCTATATTATTATTGTTATTGTTATTAACGTTGCATTTTCTTATGCACCTTTTTTTCATATCTTTGGCCAAGAAGTCTCTCCAATGGATGCTTTTGTTGGGGCGATTTATTTGGTGCGAGATTTTGCTCAGCGTGAAATTCGTCACTATGTTTTAATCGCTATGCTAATTGGTTTAATCTTTAGCTATGTCTTAGCTAAACCTGCTGTGGCAATAGCAAGCGCCGTCGCTTTTATGTCTGGGGAGTTGGTAGATTGGCTAATTTTTACTTTTACCAGAAAGCCTTTGAGTCAGCGTTTGCTTTGGTCTGCTGCATTAAGTACACCAATCGATAGCAGCGTATTTTTAATTGTTATGCATCAATTAAATATCGTCGGTTTTCTTTTAATGTCTATGAGCAAGTGGATTGGCGTATTTGCTTTATGGTATTGGTGGAAACGACAAAATCGATTAAGCAACGTTTGACTCATATAGCTTTGCGCCAGGATAAGCCTATGAGCTTTTCCTGGCGTAAACCAGGCTATTCAAATAAAAAGACTTCTGGTACAGGCACTTCAAACTCAAACTTTTCTTGAGACTCAGGCCAAACAAAGCTTAAGCGTGTTGCGTGTAAGCATAAACGTTTGATCCCTTGTTTTGCCATGTGTTTATTGAATTCTTTATCGCCATATTTTTCATCGCCTATGATGGGGTGGCCAGCGTGTAAAGTATGAACACGGATTTGATGAGTGCGGCCAGTATGTAATTCTGCACTCATTAAAGTGGTTTCTTTAAAGCGCTGTAATACACGAAAAGTCGTTGCTGCTTCTTGACCTTTAGGCGTGACTTTGACCATTCGCTCGCCACTTTGCAAAATATCACGCTCTAAACGTGCGTCGATATAACGTAATTTGGCTGGCCAATAACCTTTAACTAATGCCGTATAAATTTTCGTAATTTTTCCTTCACGGAATAATTCATGTAATACTCTTAAGGCAGACATCTTTTTGGCTACTAACATACAGCCAGAAGTCTCGCGGTCTAAACGATGGGCTAGTTCACAATTTTTATAATGGGGTTTGAATAAACGTAACATTTCAATTAAGCCAAGCGTAATGCCGCTGCCGCCATGCACAGCAAGCCCGCAAGGTTTGTTGATAACAATGAAATGATCGTTTTCAAAAATAATACTGTCTTCTAATAGTTTTGTTTGCGAAGGAATTAAACTGGTTATTTTTTCTGCGGAAGCTTCCACACGGATGGGTGGAATGCGAATGCTATCGCCTTCGTGTAAGCGGTCAGAAACATCGCAGCGTTTTTTATTAATGCGTACTTCGCCTTTGCGAATCACTTTATAAAGATGGCTTTTGGGTACACCTTTTAAGTGGCGTAATAAAAAATTATCCAGCCTTTGGCCTTCGTGTTCGGCATCGACCGTGAGGTATTGAACTTTGTTATTCATAGATATTTACAACATGTTTGAAGCTATACAGTATACCATTGCCAGCAGTTAAGCCATAATGCTATATTGAAATTAACCCTTCAAGCTTTAGGTAACCTTATGAAACGGAGATTTTTGCTTGCTTTATCGATGCCGGTTGCATTGATCTTGATTGTTTTAATCATGGTTTATTGGCCCTCGCAACAACCAACAGCAGATGAAAATTTTATTTTTAGTGAAACAGCAGCAACGCCTTATTGCGCTTTATTAGGTGGTTATGAAGTTGAGGAAGGAAAAATTGTTTGGCATGATAAAGCGCTGCGGCCAATTAAAATGTGCCAAGAAGCTCCTATGCCACAATTATATTTATATAATGCAGTGAAAAAGCAAGTCGAGCCACTAGACCTTAAAACGGCGCAAATGTTTCGCATTAACCCAACGCCTATTTCGCCAGGAGGATTCGCCGTTAGCCAAAATATCAAAGGTGGTAAATTCCCTGGTTTGTGGTTTTTAGCTATGCATTCTTATAATAATTTTTACCTTGCTGGTCATGGTTATGTTGCGCTTATTCCAGCGATAGCAGAAAAGCACCAGTATGCACAATTTAAATTTTTAGGGTGGATCAAAGCATGAAACAGCAACGATCTGAGTTATTAGCTACTGTGCAGAATGCTTTAAGTACTGGAGAAGTTAGCCGCAAAGATTTAGAAGCGATTCTTGAGTGCCAGCAAGGGCAACAGGTGAAAGCCAGCAGCTTTACGCAAGTGTTTTATTATTTGGGTGGTGTTATTACCTTGCTAGGTATTTTGCTTTTGGTAGGCAGTTATTGGGGAGTGTTTGTTTCTTCAGAAAGAATTTTAATTTCCAGCGGTAGTGCTTTAACCGCGTACTTGGCGGCAATTATTTTAGCTGAAGACGATCGCTTGGCCTCTGTTGCGGCCCCGTTTTTTTTGATTTTTGCCTTGCTTTTGCCAGGGGCAATTGCAGTGGCGCTTTTTGAATTAGGGGCGCTTATTAAAAGTTTTAATGCAAGCTATATCTTAAGCCTTTCCTTGTTTGGATGTATATGGGCTTTTTATTGCTATCGTTTTACCTCTTTGCTAGTGTTCGTTGTATTGTATGCAAGTTTGTATTACTTCTCTTTATTAAAGAGTTGGGATTCTTTTGCCTCTGTATTTCATGCTATCGAATATTACTTAGTAGCAACTTTATTGCTAGGCATAGTTTATACTTCTTATCTTTATAACTATTGGCGAGAACAACGCCAAGGGTTTGCTAAAGCCTTAAGCCGTATTGGTATGATCTTGGTTTTATCATCTCTGCTCTCGTTACGCGAACAATATATAGATTGGCATGGCTTTTGGGAGTTTGCTGCAATGGCAGGGTTGGCTATCAATTTTTTGTTAGCGGTTAAGCGACAAGATAATTTTTTACGCATAATAGGTTTCATAGCATTTATTAATTATATATTTGCATTTACCAAAACTTATTTTTTAGACAGCTTAGGTTGGACGTTAAGTTTAATTATTTCAGGCTTGTTGATTATTGCAGGCGCATTCTTATTTTTTCAACGAAGGAAATAGTATGACAGATCTTTCTCAAAAACATTGCGTGCCTTGCGAAGGCGGCGTACCAAAATTGACAGCTGAAGAAGTTAAAATGCATTTACAAAAACTTCGAGATTGGCAAGCAAATGCTGAAAATTCTCTGATTAGTAAACGTTATACCTTTAAAGATTATTATCGCACTATGGCATTTATCAACGCAGTTGCTTGGATTGCGCATAATGAAAATCATCACCCAGACATTACTTTTGGCTATAACTATTGCGAAGTGAGCTATCATACGCATGCGATTGGTGGTCTATCAGAAAATGATTTTATTTGTGCTGCTAAGGTGGATCAGTTGGCTTATTTGTAAACTGAGAGAGCATGATCTTGCGGCTGTTAATGTGCAAAATACGGATTTTCAAGGCTGCCTAAGGTAAAATACCTTTTTAAAATTTATACAAATCAAATTTATTATGACTATTCGCACTCGTTTCGCTCCAAGCCCTACAGGCTTCCTCCATGTTGGCGGCGCTCGCACTGCCCTTTTCTCTTATTTATTTGCTAAAAAAAATAAAGGTGTATTTATTTTGCGCATTGAAGATACCGATTTAGAGCGATCAACACCGGAAGCGGTGCAAGCTATTTTAGATGGTATGAATTGGCTTGGGCTTAAAGAAGACGAAGGTCCATTCTATCAGACCAAACGCTTTGATCGTTATAAAGCAGTTATTCAAGACTGGTTAGCAAAAGGCACTGCTTATCGTTGTACTTGTAGTAAAGAACGTTTAGAAAAATTACGTGAAGAGCAAATGGCGAACAAAGAAAAACCACGCTATGATGGTCGTTGCCGAGAATTAAATTTATCTGAAACGTCTGAGCCATTTGTGGTGCGTTTCAAAAACCCTGCGCAAGGTGAAGTCATTGTTCATGATGCCGTTCATGGTGACGTGATTTTTCAAAATAGTGAATTAGATGACTTAATTATTGCGCGCTCTGATGGCACGCCAACCTATAATTTTACGGTGGTGGTTGACGATGCTGATATGAAAGTTACACACGTGATTCGCGGTGATGATCATCTTAACAACACGCCAAGACAAATTAATATGCTAGAAGCAATGGGAGCCAATATCCCTGTTTATGCGCATGTGCCGATGATTTTAGGTGATGATGGAAAAAAACTTTCTAAGCGTCATGGGGCGGTGAGCGTGATGCAGTATCGCGATGAAGGTTTTTTACCAGAAGCGTTATTGAATTATTTGGTGCGTCTTGGCTGGTCGCATGGTGATCAAGAAATTTTTTCCATGCAAGAAATGATTCAAGAATTTTCTTTAGATCATTTAAGTAAATCAGCGGCTGCTTTTAATACTGAAAAATTATTATGGTTGAATCAACATTATATTAAAACTTTGCCAGCAGATTATGTTGCAAAAGCATTAGGTTGGCAGTTTGATGCTTTAGGTATTGATACTAGCAAAGGGCCGACACTAACGGATGTTGTCACCGCGCAAGCAGAACGTTGCAAAACCCTCAAAGAAATGGCAGAAAAAAGTCAAATCTTTTATGAAGAAAATTTTACTCCAGGACCTGTTGCAAACCTTGATGAAAAAGCTAAAGCTGCCTTAGAAGATCTAAAGGCCCAGCTGATGCAATGTCAGGAATGGACAGTCGAAAAGCTGTATGATATTTTTCATGCGATAATTGAATCTCATCAGCTAAAGTTCCCGCAACTTGGCAAGCCTTTGCGAGAAATACTTGTGGCTGGCGCTTCGCCATTGCCAATCAATTGGATTATGAAATTATTAGGCAAAGAAAAAACCTTGGCTAGACTGTAAGTTTTTTACCAGGCTGTCGTGTGGACAAACAAAGCGAGTCCTGAATAAAGTAACTGTAGCCGGATACGCTATAACTTAGCTAAAGCTCTTTGGCGCTTTAGTTCTTAAGATATAAGGTGGCCTTCCTACTAAAAACCTACTAATTACTACTAAATTAGTAGGTTTTTCCTTTTTATGCTAAACTCCTAATTAACCACTAATGATTACTAAATTAGTAAAAAAGAGTGATGCTATGAAAGTGCCTGCTAAACCTCCAAATATTAAAGATATCCCTCTTACTCAACAAATATATACAAGTTTAATAGGTTCTCAGGGGCTTCTTGGTGCAACGACAGAAAAAGGAGAGTATTTACATTGGGATCAATTAAGAGTCAAACAACCCCGCCCTTTTAATCTCTCTGCCAAGCAATGGTGGGCTGCAACAAAAGTGGCTCGTAAACAAATATACAAGCTTTTACCCTTTGTTGATATTCATCATAAACCTTTTTTATTGGCGATACCGTATGAGATAACACAAAAGCTTTATATGCTTGACCGCCCAATTTTGGGTTCTTCACTAGATCAAGCCCTTATTGAAGAGTCTATGGTTGAAGAAGCGATTAGCTCTAGCCAGCTTGAAGGTGCGGCAACGACGCGCAAAGTTGCAAAAGAAATGATACGAAGTCGACGTAAACCCAGAAATAGAGATGAGCAGATGATTTTAAATAACTATCATGCAATGCAATATATTAAAGAGATAAAAGATGAGCCTTTAAGCATAGAACTGATTTTGGCATTGCATAAAATTGTGACAGAAAAAACCTTAGATAATAAAAAAGATGAAGGAAAATTAAGAAGAACAGATGAAATAGAAATTATTGATATTGCAACCAATGAAGTATTGCATACCCCGCCGAAAGCAAAAGAGCTTCAGGCGCGGCTGGAAAAACTTTGTGATTTTGCGAATGAGGATGAGATAAAGCTGGCGCCACACACAGGGTATGAGTCTTCTAAATTTCATGAAATGTTTATGATTTCTCCACAAAAAACTTTTATTCATCCTATTGTTCGAGGAATCATTTTACATTTTATGTTGGCATATGATCATCCTTTTGTAGATGGAAATGGCCGAACCGCGCGTGCTTTATTTTATTGGTATATGGCACGTCAAGGTTACGCATGGTTTGAAATAATTTCTATTTCCCAGGTGATCAAGGATGCGGCTACGCAATATGGTAAAGCTTTTCTTTATACAGAGACAGATGAAAATGACATCACGTATTTTATTTTTCATCAAATAGATGTTATTTTAAAAGCATGGAATAAATTCATACATCATTTTAGCGAACAAACAAAAGAAATTAATGCAATAGAGCAAAAACTTAAGGCTTACAAATTAAATCATCGTCAGCTTGCCTTGCTAAGATATGCCATAAGCTACCCACAAGCACATCTTTTAATCGATGAACATAAACAATCTCATCGCATAAGCTATGAGACGGCGCGAACGGATTTATTGAGTTTAGTAAAACTGGGTTTGTTGAGCAAGAAGGAAGTTGGAAAAGCATTTATTTTTATAGCAACAGAAAAATTAGCTAACTTGAAATAAGGGATATTATTAAATGAAAACTGTATTAATTACTGGAGCCGGGTCGGGCATTGGTCAAGCATTAGCATTAGGCTTTGCGCAAGATGGTTATCGTGTTATGGTCACCGATATGAATCTGGCAGGTGCACAAGATACGGTGGCAAAAATTCAACAACAAGGCGGCGAAGCGCTGGCGCAAGTACTGGATGTGACTGATGAAGCACAAATGGCAGCAGCGTTTGCTGCCATGGTGCAAACTTGGGGTCGTTGTGACTGTGTTATTAGCAATGCTGGCATTCAAATCATTAAAACCGTTGATCAACTTTCCTTAAAAGATTGGCAATTGATGATGCGCATTCACTTAGATGGCGCGTTTCTTGCTACGCGCGAAGCTTTAAAGATTATGTACCCACAGAATTTTGGACGTATTATTTATATTGGCTCAATACATTCGAAGCTAGCTTCTGCAGGTAAAGCCCCTTATGTAACCGCAAAGCATGGTTTACTGGGTTTATGCAAAACGGTGGCAAAAGAAGGTGCAGCGCATAACGTGGGGTCAAATGTCATTTGTCCAGGATTTGTGCGTACTCCTTTAGTGGATAAACAAATTCCTGAGCAAGCTAAAACTTTTGGTATTAGTGAAGAAGAAGTGGTGAAAAAAATTATGCTAGGTGAAACTGTTGACAAAGAATTCACTACTTTAGAAGAAATTTGTGATACGGCTTTATTTTTAGCTAATTATCCAAATCTAGGTTTGACGGGTCAGTCCCTCATATTATCCCATGGTTGGGAAATGGAATAAAAGCAAGTAAATCTTTCAAGGAGAGAAAATGACAGTCTATAATGCTTTTGGTATGCCGGTCCGCCGAGGAATTACTACTTATCCAGAAGGGCCTTATCGTTTCATCGATCGTGAATATTTAATTATTACTTATGAAACAGATCCTGATGCACTGCGAGCAGTCTTGCCAAGTTGTTTAACGTTTGAAGAACCAATCGTTAAATTTGAATTTATCCGCATGCCAGATTCAACAGGCTTTGGTTCTTATACCGAATCAGGCCAAGTCATTCCTGTGCTTTATAATGGAAAAAAAGGTGGCTACGTTCATTCTATGTATTTAGATTGTGAAGCACCCATCGCAGCAGGACGGGAGATTTGGGGTTTCCCTAAAAAATTAGCGCGGCCTAGAATGGTTGTTGATTCTGATACCTTGCTAGGTGTTTTGCATTATGGCGAAGTTTGTGTGGCGATTGGGACGATGGGTTATAAGTATAGGCCCGTGTCGAATGAAAAAGTTTTAGCTGCTTTAAATGAACCTAATTACTTATTAAAGCTTATTCCAGATGTTGATGGCAAAGCGAAGGTTTGTCAGCTGGTAGAATATTTCCTTACAGATATTAATCTTAAAGGGGCTTGGGAAGGGCCAGGTGCGCTTCAGCTATTCCAGCATGCGCTTGCACCAGTGGCAGATTTGCCAGTGAAAAAAGTTTTAAATACCTTGCATTTTATTGCTGACCTTACTTTGCCTTACGGAAAAGTTGTTGAAGACTTTTTAAAGCAAAGCTAATAGCCTAAAGTATTTGCAAATTCATCAATTTGTGAGATCATGTGCGCAGTTTTTTTATTCCTGGAGCTGCCACATGTCTCACGACAAATCATCCCTACTCAATAAAACCGTCGAACACCTTGATTTAACTGGCCTTAAAGGTTGTGCTGCTTTGGTGAAAGCCATGGGCGATACAGCGTTTCAAGCGCGCAATTTATCTCGTGCGACAGACATTTATGAAATGATGTTAAAAGATAAAGATTGCATGATCATTTTATGTCTGGCTGGCTCCTTAGTAAGTGCAGGCATGAAAAAAATTATTGTCGATATGATCGAAAACAATATGATTGATGCTATCGTTTCTACCGGCGCAAATATTGTTGACCAAGATTTTTTTGAAGGTTTAGGTTTTCGTCATTATCAAGCTAACCCTTATGCGGTTGATGATAATAAATTGCAAGAAATGATGATTGACCGTATTTATGATACCTATATTGATGAAGAAAATTTAAGAGATTGCGATCACACCATTTTTGAAATCGCTAATAAACTCACGCCACGCGCCTACTCTTCACGTGAGTTTATTCAAATCATGGGTGCTTATTTGATGAAGCATGGCAAAAATAAAAATTCCATTGTTCGTGCGGCTTATGAAAAAAATCTGCCTATATTTGTGCCAGCCTTTAGCGATTGCAGTGCAGGCTTTGGTTTAGTGTTACATCAAGTAAAAAATCCTGAAAAACATTTGGCGATTGATTCTGTTAAAGATTTTCGTGAGTTAACGGAATTAAAAATCGGTATTAAGGATTCTGGCTTGTTGATGTTAGGTGGTGGAGTGCCAAAAAACTTTGCACAAGATATCGTGGTGGCCGCAGAGTTATTAGATCATGACGCAGCTATGCATAAATATGCCGTGCAGATTACGGTTGCTGACGAACGTGATGGCGCGCTTTCTGGTTCAACCCTACGTGAAGCTTGCTCTTGGGGTAAAGTATCAACAACGTTTGAACAAATGGTTTTTGCAGAAGCGACTTTAGCCTTCCCTCTGCTGGCTGCTGCCGCGTTTGAAAATGGTGCTGCTAAACAGCGTAGCGCGAAACACTTGAGCAAACAGTTTCCTTCTTTAATGGAAGAAGAAGCAAAAATGTGATTACCTAAAAACTCAGTGCTAGAGCTTTAGGACTGGCACTGAAAATTATTATAGGATTAGTTTAAGGAAAATAATTATGTCCCATCCACCTGACGAGAGCCACGCTGCCCCTGAAGCAAAAGTTTCGGGGGCAATGATTTCTTCGGAATTACAGCAACAGCTGCGCGAAACTTATAATATTGCGCACTGGAGTAGTGGCTATTTTGATATTGGCGATAAAGGAAACATTGTTGTTTATCCTGATAAAACGCGTCGCAATGTCATGGTGGATATGGATGAGTTACTAGAAACGATTTACCAATCAGGTTTGCCAGCACCGGTTTTGATCCGCTTTAATGATATTCTCAAACAGCGTTTTGAAGAGTTATACCAATCTTTTTCGAAAGCGATTAAAGAATTTAATTACCAAGGAAGCTTTACGGGTGTTTACCCGATTAAGGTGAATCAGCAACGTCGCGTTGTGCATCAAATTGTCCAGTATGGTAAAGACCGTATTGGCTTAGAAGCAGGTAGTAAACCAGAACTTTTAGCGGTATTGGCTCATCCGCCTAGCACGGCATCAACGATTGTTTGCAATGGTTATAAAGACCGCGAATATATTCGCCTTGCTTTAATTGGCCAGGCACTAGGACATAAAGTTTATATCATCATTGAAAAAATTTCTGAAGTTCAATTAATTCTGGAAGAAGCAAAAAAAATAGGCTTGCGTCCACTTTTAGGTGTCAGAGTGCGCCTATCTTCCACAGGCACTGGCAAATGGCAAGATAGTGGTGGAGAAAAATCTAAATTTGGTTTTTCTGCTAACTATTTATTAAAGATTATCGAAAAGCTTCAAGCAGCCGATTATATCGATACGCTGCAAATTTTACATTTTCACTTGGGTTCGCAAATCGCTAATATTAATGATATCCAGCGGGCTTTACGAGAATGCGCGCGTTATTATGTTGAGCTGCGAGCGATGAGCGTGCCAATTCATACGGTAGATGTTGGTGGCGGTTTAGGGATTGATTATGAGGGAACGCATTCACGTAGTGAATGCTCTATGAATTATAGTATTCAAGAATATGCCAATAATATTATTTATACGATTGGTGAATTTTGTAATGAAAGAAATGTACCTCATCCAAATATTATTACAGAGTCTGGACGCGCAATGACGGCGCATCACGCTGTGCTTGTCATGAATATTATTGATGTTGAGCGTGCAATGGTGGATGATGCTATCCAAGAAATTCCCGCAGATGCACCAAAATTGATCCAAGATTTGTGGTATGGTTTGCAACATGTCACCGAATATTCTGCGCTGGAAACTTACCATGATGCTTGCCACTTAATTAGTGAAGTACATAGCCAATATATTTATGGCATAGTAAACCTTAAGCAGCGTGCTTTAGGGGAACAAATTTATTTACTAACTTGTACCAAAGTGAGAGAATTGCTGAAATATTCTGTACGGGCGCATCGCGAAGCAATTGATGAGTTAAATGAAAAACTTGCGGATAAAATTTTTGGTAATTTTTCCTTATTTCAATCTTTACCCGATGCTTGGGCGATTAACCAAATTTTCCCTATTCTGCCAGTTAATGGTTTAACCGAAAAACCTTCGAAGCGTGGTGTTTTGCAAGATATCACCTGCGATTCCGATGGCAAAGTTGATAATTATGTTGATAGCCAAGGCGTTGAATCAACCTTGCCACTTATGCCTTTTAATAAAGAGAAGCCTTATTATTTAGGTATTTTCTTGGTGGGTGCATACCAAGAAATTTTAGGTGATATGCACAATTTATTTGGCGATACAAACTCTGTGCATGTTGAGCTTACGGAGAATGGTGGCTATCAATTAGTACAACCTGTTGAAGGTGATACAGTTGCAGATGTATTGCGTTATGTGCATTTTGATGCTTCTGAGCTTTTACAATCTTATCGCAGTCAGCTGGCGCAAGCGGCATTAACCAATCAACAGCGACAAGCTTATCTGGAAGAATTGCGAAACGGTTTACAAGGTTATACTTATTTGGAAGATTAATTATATGGAAAGAAACGTGGAGCTGTTGTGATTCATATTCGTTGGCGTATTATTTCTAATAATATTCTGCATCATCTTTTTTTGATTGGTGCCGTGCTATTACTCTTATGGGCGCTTTTTTTAACTGCTTGTCGGCTTGCATTACCTTATTTGCCGAGATATCAATCGGTTGTTGCTGAAGTATTAAGTTCAGTAATTGGTTCACCTGTCACCTTTGGATCACTTAGTTCCAGCTGGTTAAAAATGCAGCCAGTGGTGACTTTGAACGATGTGAATATTTGGACGCAGAATAAACAGCGTCCTTTAATGCAAATCCCACAGGTAAATGTTCGGTTTAATTTGCTTTCTTCTTTGCTACATAGAGAAGTTGAGGTTTCATTATTACAGATTAAACAATGGCAGTTAAAGCTCTATCAAAATTCCCAAGGTCAGTGGAAAGTTGCAGGCATTCAAAACCTTTCGCCTCAGAACGCTTCTGACACTGCTGAAGTGGCGCTAGATGATTTTATGCAAGCTATGTCGCAAATACGTCATTTGCAATTACAAAAAAATACCATAACGATTAGTTTACAAGATCATAGCCAAATCAAGATCCCTAATTTAAACTTAGATTGGTACGCTAAAAACAAAAAGATTTCCCTTTATGGCACTGCTTTGTTACAAAGCGATAACACAGCAAGCTTACAATTGGGTGCTGAAGCGGTTGTTGAGCCAGGCCAAAGCTTCTTTAAAAGTTTAACGGGCCATGGTTATTTAAAATTTTCAAATTTTGTTCCTGCTGAGTTGTTCAAGAAAAAAAGCGCAAGCCTATTAGATAATTTCCAAGGTAAGCTTAATGGCGAGATTTGGGGGGTGTGGCAAAAAGATCATTGGGAAGATGCAGCAACAAAATTACATGTGGATAATTTTAAGGTCGAAAAAAAATTAGTTACTCATACTTGGGGAATGAGTGCTGATAGCGCAGATATTTTTCTTTCTACACAGCAGAAAGATCTGCAGAAGCAGGTTTATTTTTCAGTTAATAGTAGTCAGGGCCAAATAACATTAAGCAATATTTTTCGTAGTCAAATTCCTTATGAAAAGATAAATTTTAAAGGTAATTGGGTGCTAGGTGAAAATGAAACGATTTCTATTCCGCTTGTGCAAGTCAAAACGCAAGATGCAGATGCCTCAGCTAAGCTTTCTTTAGCTTGGGGCAAGCAACAAGAGCCACAAATGGATTTGTTGGCTAAAGTAAACTTTAGTACTTTAAAAAATAAATCCCAATATTTGCCAGCAGGTATTATGCCAAAAGCGGTAGTGAGTTGGTTAGATTCTGGCATTAAAGATGGGAAATCTGCTGATGCTGAAATGCTTTGGCATGGGCCTTTAAAGCATTTTCCTTTTCATGATCAATCAGGGACCATGCAAATTTTTGGTGCTGTTAAAGGCGTGATTTTAAATTATGCGCCTCACTGGCCACTCATTACTAATCTTGATGCTAATTTATTTTTTACTTCTCATGGCATGCATATTGATGCATTAAAAGGCGCAATAGGAACTTTGCCAATTTCACAAGTGAGTGTTGATATTCCTGAATTTAAAAGTCAAAGCCAGTTATTGATTCATGGTAATGTGCAAGGCAATTTAACACAAGCTTGGGATTTTTTAGCAACAAGCCCATTAAAAAATACTTTATCGCCTTTATTAGATCAAACCAGTGCGGATGGTTTATTTACATTAGGTTTGTCAATCACCTTACCGCTGCATGATCATCTCGCGCCAACATACCAAGGTGTTCTTAACTTGCAACAAGACCAACTCAGCTTAAAATCTCAACCGATTACTTTTTCAAAGCTTACTGGTCAATTAAATTTTGATGATGAAAGTTTGCAAAGTAAGAATTTAACAGCACAATGGCTGAATGAGCCTTGGCAGTTTAATTTAAGTAGAAGTGCTAAGTCAGACAGCGTTCATTTTCAAGCTTCAGGAAACGCTCCATTAGGATCATGGGTAGCTAATCAGTTCAAGTTTGCTGCAAAGTGGTTTCAAGGAACAGCATATTGTGTTACTGATATGTTGGTTAAAGCAGATAAAAGTTTTTCATTGGTCTTAAAAAGTGATTTGAAAAATCTTGAAACGCATGTGCCAGGTGATATTAATAAAGCGGCAGCAACTTCTACGCCATTTTCTATCAGCTTTAAAAAAGCAACGCAGCAGCCGTTAACGTTAGAACTACATTGGTTAACTTCTAGCGGTGAACTGGCGGTATTTATGCAAGATAATAACTGGCATGTTAAATCTCCTTCCATAGAGGGTACTATTTTACCGCCAGATTCTAACATTTCCTACTGGCAAGTAAGCTTTAATTATTTAGATTTAAAAAGTTTTGATTTTAGTGCAAGTGGTAGCGATAATAAAATTTCTTTAGATGACATTCCTGCCATTAATATTCTTGCTAACCATGTTGTATTAACTAATTCAACCATACAAACATTAAAATTAAATTTACGTCCTGATAAAGCAAGCGATAGCGTTAAAATTAATTCGCTTGTGATTAAAGAAGCCCCTTTTACACTAACTTCTTCAGGTCGCTGGAGTAAACAACCGGATGGTAAGAGCTTAACACAATTAAAAGGACGGGTTGTTTCTTCACAAGTAAGTAATATGTTAAAAGCATTAAATTTACCTCCATTGTTAGAAACCTCTCAAGCGACAGTTGATTTTAATTTAAGCTGGCCTGATGCTCTTTGGCAATTTGATCGTGAAAATCTTAGTGGTAACGTTAAAATAACCACAGCTGGTGGTTTGTTCACGGATGTCAGTGCTCAAACAAATACGAAAGTAAATTTTGGCCGTTTGTTAAATTTTTTAAGTTTAAATGCGCTACCCTCTCGGCTGGCATCGGGCTTTAGTGGTATGTCTCAAAAAGGTTTTCCTTTTGATCAAGTCAATGGAACAATGACCGTAGCGCCACAACGTATTCAAGATATTAATATGAACATTACTGGCCCCGTGGCAAATGTTCTTCTCAACGGTTGCCTAAACCTATTAAGTAATCGCCTGAATTTAGTGGCAGAAATCAATCCAAAGTTAACGGGCAGCTTGCCTGTGATCGCCACGATTGCTGGTGGCCCTATCATGGGAGCAATAAGCTTTGTTGCCGATAAAATTATTTCGCCAGCTGTAGGAAAAATTAGCGGTAGCTATTATGCCCTAACCGGTGACGAAAATAACCCGCAAACCAATAAAGTTGATGCGGTACAAAAGCAGCAGATTTTAGCTAGCTGCCCCATTTAATTTTCTGAATAAAATATTTTACTGCCTGATTAGAGTTTTACCTGGCGTATTTATTTCAAGGTAGAGGATGCACACTGATTTGTTTAAACCAAATTTGGCCAATGACTTCCGCCATTAAGTCATTATGGTTTTGAATGCCAACGTAGCCTATCTCAGGTCTTGGTCCTCGCTCTGGATCAGAGGAGGCTTGCCGAGCAGGTGGGGTTTGCGAAGGGTCATAATCAGAAGCAAGTTTCCCATTAATATAAGTTGTGATGTGCTGACCTTTTAAAAAGATATCAAGCGTGTTCCACTGGCCTATAGGTTTTGTTAAGCCTGTGTTAGCTTTGCTAAAAGAATAAACAGATCCTGTGCGATGATATTCATCATTTCCATCTAAAATTTTTATTTGGTGGGCATGATTAACAACGTCCCAAACATCAGTAGGTGGGTGAGGAATTAACACAAAGACAGCAGAGCTGGTTTGTGGATCACTTACTTTATAAACTGCGCGTACAACACAATTGCCAAATTTTTGTTTTTTATACCAGAGCACGCCCATTTTTCCACGGGATTTTAACATACCATCTTCAAGTGCGAAGTCACCTAAACCAACGAATGCCCAATCATCAATATTTTTGCCATCAAATAAATTTTGCCAGCCTTTGCTAGATAAAGCAGGTTCATTGACAGTAATCGTGTTCTCTTCATGCGATTGAGCCATGGCATCTCCAAAGATAACGAGTGATAAAAGCGTAAAAAAATAAAATGTTCTCATTATGTTCCTCTTGGTTTATCAATTATGAAAACGCATAAGTCAAGTTTAACTCGACTTGATTAGAATACGGAGTAAGTTTAATGGTACGTGATTGGCCTGCTGGAACGGGGAAGTTTTTATTGGTAAAAGTTTGATATTGAATATGGTTATATTGTAGTCGTAAATTTAATTTTTGCTGTACCGGCATCAGCACACCGATTCCATATTTTGCACCATTTAGCCATTGCTGCTCTGTTAAACCAATATTATTTCCCAAGCTATTATCTTTATATTCGGAATATTTAAAATCACCTCGAACTAAGCCTAGGTGTGCATATAAAGCAACTTTAGGCAAAATAAAATAGCCTGGTAAGACACTAATGCCATAACTTTTACTAATTGTAAAATTGCCTTTGCTGGTTTCATTAGCCTCATTATCAGAATAATAAGCATGATATTTTAAGGTGCTTAAATTTCCAGTTAGTTCTGTGGCTAATAAAAAGTTATTAAAATCCCATTGGTAGCCTGCTAATAAATTCCCAAATACGCCTGTGGCGGCAAGATCATCTTTTTTATCATAAATTTCAGTTTGGCTAGAATTAGTGATATAAAGTCGCTTATAGAAATCAGTTGAATCGTAGCCAAAGCCAAGGCCAATGTAGGGTGTATTTCCACGAGCAAGTAGAGGCAAAGCTAGCAAGTATAGTATACAAAAACGAATTTTTGTTGACATATTTTCCTTCCTATTTTTTTATTGTTTTAATGCAAGGATTATGCCAGTTACATGGTTAAAATTTTTGAGATGAGGATAATGAGAGCAAGCCTTAAGGTTAGCTCATGCTAAAGCGCATATTGGTCGTTTTAACTTGCCCAATGTTCGTTACGGCCTTGTCGAAAAACAAAAAAAACTTTTCAGCAATTAATGTGGTTTTTAAATGAGCGCAAAGAAGACTTTGGTATTATTTATTTTTTAAGCCTGGCGAGCTGCTAAATCAAGTAGAAAATTTTAGCTATTGTGCGGATAATAACTCAAATCCTGTCTGCGTATCTACTGTTTTAATAACTTTACCTTTTAATGGAATTACGGTAATTTCTGTCAGAATGCCAACCGTGCCGCTATCTAAATGTCCACCTAGCATTTGGTAATTGTTATCTCCTAAACCCACGTGGATATGTTCAGCATATTGGCCTTTATCAAGAACAACATTTCCATTTAAAGAGACTAATTCAAATAGCCCCGAAAAAGTTTTATGCACATCTTTTTTTAGTTTTTGATCATAGTAATGCAAAGTTGGGTTTTCTATGGCGCCAAATCCTGACAATGCAGCACTTTGCCATTTAGCATTCTGTGCGCATTGCAGTATCGCAGCATTAATATTTTCACCTTTTCTTAAATATAAAATAAAAGGCGCAGAAGAACCGCGCAATGACGCACAAGTGTTGCTGTTAACAACAGAGGTTACTGAGGCAGAAGCAAAATTAGTTATTAAACATAAAGGCAATATCACTAAATGAATAAGTTTTTTCATCGTCACTATTCCCCCATAGTCTAAAAATTAATAAAGCAAGTTTAGTGCCAATATTTTTTGATGATTTTATTGTTTTATGTAGTAGAACAAGTTGTTAATAGAAGCATTGTTGTCGCAGAAGTTATTTTTTTACTTAATTTTTGACGATAACCCCACCAGTAAATGCAACTCGAGACCGATAAGAGCTTCTCATAAGACTAAGAACTGTTTATACTAAGTAACAATATTCTTTCCGCAACAGCTTTCTAATTAAAATTTATTAAGAGAACTTGCCTTATGAGCATTTATTGCCCACCAGAATTTCCCAATTTTCGTTTGGTTTGTCACCCTCTGTTATCTCATAAATTAACGCAATTAAGAGATGTTAAAACGCCTAAAAAAGAATTCAATGAGCTGGTGCGTGAAATAACACAACTGCTGGTTTATGAAGCGACTAAAGATTTGCCGATGGAGATGATAAAAATACAAACACCCCTTGAGGTGATGGAGTCTCCAGCATTAGCAGGTAAGAAACCAGTGATTCTGCCAATTTTGCGAGCAGGTATTGGCATGGTCGATGGGTTTTTGGCTAATATTCCTTCAGCACGGGTAGGCCATATTGGCTTGTTTCGTAATGAAGAAACACTCCAACCACAGCTTTATTATTTTAAAATTCCTAAACAGAGTGAAGACCGACAATTTTATATTTGTGATCCAATGCTTGCGACAGGCGGTTCAGCTATTGCAACAATCAAAAAGTTAAAAGAGGCTGGTGTTAGTCGTATTACCTTTGTCTGCTTAGTTGCGGCGCCTGAAGGTGTTAAAAAATTATTAGAGGCTTATCCTGATGTGCCTATTTTTAGCGCAAGCCTGGATCGGCAGCTAAGTGACCATGGCTATATCTTGCCGGGACTAGGCGATGCGGGTGATCGTTTATTTGGGACAAAATAATTGAAGCCTTAATTACCTAAAACTCTTTTTGCTTCAGCTGTAGTTGTTATGCCGGTAGCAATCATTTGTGCGGCGTGATCTTGCATAGAAATCCAGGCCTGGTTTTTAAGATGAGAAGAAATTAAGTCGCTAGATTGTGCTTGTAATATGAGGCGCTGGATTATTTGGTCTACTTCAATCATTTCGTAAATGGCTGTTCGCCCACGATAGCCTTCGTGACAAGCGGGGCAGCTATCTTGGCATGTTTTACAACGTTTGCGCACGAGCCTTTGAGCAATGATTAGCCGGCATGCACTGGCAATTTGGTAGTTTTCAATACCCATTTGTTGTAGACGAGTAAAAGAATCTACTGCGCTGTTCGTGTGTAGCGTTGAAAGAACTAAGTGGCCTGTTTGAGCAGCGGCGATAGCAATTTCTGCTGTTTCTTTATCGCGCATTTCTCCTACCATGATAACGTCTGGATCTTGGCGCAGTGTTGTGCGCAGGGTGCTGGCAAAGGTTAAACCAATTTTAGGTTGAATATTAATTTGATTAATGCCTGCTAATTTAATTTCAACAGGGTCTTCAATGCTAATAATATTTTTTTGCGCTTGATTAATAGACTGTAGGGCGCTATAAAGTGTTACGGTTTTTCCACTGCCGGTTGGCCCTGTCACAAGAATTAAGCCTTGAGGCTTTTGTATAGCAGTAGTAAAAAGTGCTTTTTGAAATGCTAGCATTCCTAATTCGTCAATGGCGAGCGGTGTTAGCATCGTCATCAAATTGCGTATAACACATTTTTCGCCTAATACTGTTGGGCAAGTGCTAATACGAAAATCCGCATGAGAAAACTTTTCATATTGTAAACGCCCATCCTGTGGTAAACGTTGTTCTGCAATATCCATGTGTGAAAGAATTTTAATGCGGCTAATAATCGGTAATGCCTGTTCTTTACTTAAGGTGAGCGCTTCTTGGAGCAGGCCATCTAAACGTAAGCGAATACGATAGTGATTATCCAATGGTTCAATATGGAGGTCTGAAATTTTATGAGTTAAACTAAAATTTAATAATTCATCAAGCCATTGGCTAGCAATAAAAATTTTATTCGTAAGATAAGAAAGCATATGTGTAACCTAATTTCTAAGGTATAAACACATCTTCTATTTTTTTGGCATCAAGTAAGCGTTCAGGCCATGCTAACAAAGATTCTATTTTTAGAGTTGACATAAGAGAGACTAAGTATAAGAGACAAGCTTAGTCTATCTGATGGCATAGCGACTTTATGAAAGAAATTTTTAAAGTCTATATTTTTATGACACAGCAGGTAAATGGCTAATAAGGTAGTAATAAAAAATGGCTAACACAGAAGTGGCGGGTATCGTAATTAGCCAAGACATAAAAATATTTCGCACGACATTTAAATTTAATGCGCCAATACCGCGCGCCAATCCTACGCCCAAAACGCCACCCACTAAAGCTTGCGTCACAGAGATAGGGATCCCTGCGCTGGTAGAAAAGATTACCGTGCAAGCAGTGGCAAAAGTGGCAGCAAAGGCACGACTTGGTGTTAGCGTGGTAATGCCAGAACCAACTGTGGCAATAACTTTCCGGCCATAAGTTAATAAGCCAATGATGACGCCTAAGCTTCCTAGCGATAAAGTATAACGATTGAGATAAGGAATTAAAACATGATGTGTTTCAGTGGATAAGGTATTTACAATAATCTTAAAGGGTGAAACGGCAATAGGTACATCATTTGAACCGTGCGCAAAAACCATGGCGCAGGCAGTAAATCCCATCAAAATACTAAATTTTTTTTCAACATAAGCAAATGCAGATTGGCGATCATTTGGGTGTGGTAGATGCTGCCGTCGTCCTAGGTAAATGCCAAGCACGGAAAAAAAGACGCCACAAATGATGGGCAGCGCCATTTTGTAAATAGGTTCAGGGAAACAATGAAAACGTAACAAAATTTTTAGGATAATCATTTGCGAAAAGATCATGCCAATCACAAAGCAGTAAAGCGGAAAATAACGTTCAACATAACGATCGGGGTGCGCGCGCATGAGAATCAAACGCTGGATATTGGCAAAGATTAAATAGGCAACAAGGCCAGAAGCGACGGGAGAGATAACCCAGCTTAAGGCAATGCCCAAAATTTTCTTCCAATTAATAGCGTCGATGCCAAAAGTAAACCAGCCGAAACCCACTAATGCGCCCACGATTGAATTGGTGATAGAAGCAGGCAAGCCTGACATGCTGGCAATCAGCATCCAAGAGGCGGCAGCAAATGAAATAGCAAGCAAGGCATAAACAATAATATGAGGGTCAGAAACTTGGGTAAGATTAATAATTTGGTGCTGCAGTGTATAAGAGACATTTTGCCCACCAAACATTGCGCCAGCAAACTCAAAAATAATCGCAATGATAATGGCATTACGCACACTAACAGCTTTGGAGCCCAGGGTAGTGCTTAATATATTAGCCAGGTCCGCAGCGCCTACTCCCCAAACGGTAAAAAAGGCAACAAGACCTGCGATAATCAGCAAAATAATAATAACATCCATAAATTAGTGCGCCAATAATGCTTGAAGTTTACCACCTATTTCATGAGCGTGATCTGCTAATCCGCCGACTGTTTCAATGGCTTTATATAAAAAGATAACATCAACAGCATATAGTTCACGTTCAATATTAAATAATTCGCTTCTTAAAGAAATTTGAATATCATCGGTTTCATGTTCGATTTGGTCAAGTTTATCAATCATGGTATCAACCACATGAATTTCATTGCCACGGAAACCACTTTCAAGTAATTCATCTAATTCATCAATTGCTTTTTTTGCTTGATGGCATGCAGCAATACTTTGTTCTAATAGTTGGTCAAATAATGCTTGCATCGTTGCAGGAATTTCCATCTTCCGGCCTAATATTAAGCCAGCGATGTCTTTTGCTTGATTGGCAACTTTATCTTGAGCGCTAATCATCGCTAAAATATCCCCGCGCGAAACAGGCAAGAATAAGCTTTTGGGAAGATGTGAGCGGACTTCTTTTTTAATATGATCAGCTCTATGTTCAATCTCCACAATAGTTTGTTGAGATTTGATAGCAGCCTCCCAGTCTCCTTTCTTTACTGCTTGAAAAAAAGGCTTTAATTCATAAGTGGCCTCAATGGCAACATTCATATGTTTCTGTAGCGATCGCAGTGGCGATGTGCCAAACATCTTCATGAAAGGTGTAATAGGCATATAGGTTCGAAGGTTAAGTAATATTTCGTTAATGATAATACGCGTAAATTTGTATAGGCAGCAAGAAGACCGCCTTAATTATAGCTAATATGGCGCTCCGGAGAGGATTCGAACCTCTGACCTGCCCCTTAGGAGGGGGCCGCGCTATCCCCTGTGCCACCGGAGCGAAGGTTTTATTGTAACATGACTTAAGCTTCTTAGCTCAAATGGTTGTCTAGCCTTTAATACTCCTCTTTGCGCCAGGCAAGTCATTTAGGTACAATAGTAAGCTTGAGACAAAAAAAGGAAACTTTTATGAATATCCATATTAATGGCCGCCACTTCGATCTTACCGATGCGCTTAAAAATCACATTAATGATCGTTTAGCTTACCTAGAAAGTCATTTTGAAAAATTAATGGAAGTGCATGTTGTTTTACACAAAGAACGTGAAAATCATATTGCAGAAGCAACTATGCACATTGCTCATATGCCTAATATTCATGCTAAAGCTGAAACTAGCGATATGTATGCTTCTGTCGATATGATGATTGATAAACTCAAACATCAAATCCAAAAACATAAAGAAAAAGAATTAACTGAAAGAGATCATGGTGAATAACCGTTGGGCATGCACCAGATAGTCCAGGATTAGATTTTCACGTGGCAGTTTAAGGCGAAAGCCTTTGCAGATGGTAGGTGTAATTAATACCTATAGTGCAATGCTGACAACGTAACAAGGATATAAACGCTTGATATCTTTCTGGCGCTGGTGTGGCAATGGCTTTACACTCACTTTCTGTTTTTCGAGCCCTGCGTGCGGCAGCTTTGATGGTTTACCAAGCGATTTGTGCGCAAGGAACGCAACAGGAGGTTGTGCCCATGATGCAAACCAGAGAAAAGCTAAATCAGCTTTTTAACGAGAATGGAAGAAAATAAACGGGAGACGCTTTTTATGAAACAAATTTTAACCGCAACAATTTTAGCTAGCACCATATTTACTGCTAGTGCATTTGCTGCAGATACTGCTGCTAAAACAGCAACGCCAGCAGCACAACCAGCTGCTAATGTTAACTTATCAACTGATGAAGCTAAGCTAAGCTACGTTTTGGGTTTAAATATTGGTGCAAATTTCCGTGCACAACACGTACAAATTAATCCAGCGGTATTAGCAAAAGGTGTTAGTGATGCGATTACTGGCACGCAACCTGCAATGACGCCAGGGCAAATGCAAGAAGTGATTGGCAAATTTCAAAAAGAAATGGTGGAAAAACGTACGGCTGAACTAAAAGCATTAGCTGAAAAAAATGCAAAAGATGGTGAAGCATTTATGAAAGAAAATGCGAAAAAACCTGGCGTGCAAACCTTAGGTGAAGAAGGTAAAGAGATACAGTATAAAGTGATTGCGGCTGGTAAAGGCGCGTTACCTAAAGAAACAGATATGGCAACCTTAACTTATACTGGTAAATTAATTACTGGCCAAGTATTTGATAGCACTGAAAAAAATGGTGGAAAGCCGATTGATTTAGCCATTTCCAACATGATTCCAGGTATGAAGATCGCTTTAATGAAAATGCCTGTTGGTTCAACTTGGGAAATTGTTATTCCTGCTAACTTAGCTTATGGCGTGATGGGTATTCCTAATAGCCCTATTGGACCGAATGCTACTTTAGTATTTGATTTAACGCTTAACGCATTAAAGCCTGGTATTGCACCTGCAGCACCAAAAACAAAAACCGCGTAAACCTTAAATGATAGGCATGGCTAGAGCTTGGCTATGCCTATACCCTTCCCTTCTTTATTTAATGCTGTGTAAAAGCAATAGCTGGTGCAACGTTTGGTTTTCCATAAGGACCAGGCATTAATTCTCTACCGCTTCCTGTACCATAATGACAGCTTAAATTATAAACGCCAGCAGTAACCTCTACCCAGCCAGATTCATGAGCAAATGCAGGGTCTGTATCAGGATAAGATTGAAAATAATATTTATTTAAACCTAACCGATCAGTAAATTCTAAAGTGCCGGAATCTGTAAATCCAGTCACCATTTGAGCATTATTGACTAAAAAAATTTTACCTTCTTTATCGCCTTCGCCTGGATCTGCTTGGCAATAAAATGTTTGCGGGCTTTCCTCTGTGCTAGAAAGTGATAAATTAATGCGGCAGGCTGAACCATTTGCGCCATTATTTGTACAAACGATTTCAGCAAAAGCACTTGGTACTGCAAGGGTTAAGCTAAATAGGCAAGCGCTTTTTAGCAACGAAAATTTTTTCATATTTATCCCCTTTAAGAAATTAAAAAAAATTCTGCAAAATCTATACCAAGAGAAATAAGTGAAACCTATTGTCTGCTATAAAGATTACTGTTAGAGTGTCTCTATTTATTAGGCAACAATTTGTGACAAGCTAAGCTATGCGCCAATATATTTTTCCGGGTATTTTAGGTTTTGTTTCTTCTTTGCCTTTTTTCTTGGTTGGAAGCACGTTACAAGCATGGGGAACGGTAGGTGGTTTAAGCCTCATGGCTCTGGGCGCATTGACGCTGGTTGGGCAGCCTTATGCTTATAAATTTTTGTGGGCGCCGTTACTAGACCGTTATAAAATCCCTTTTTTGCAAGGCCATCGGCGTAGCTGGATGCTATTGATGATGTTTTTGTTGGTGATTATTTTTTACTTTTTATCGTTAACTCAATTGCCGCATCAAATTACTTGGTTTGTGAGTTGGTCAGTTGCAGCAGCAGTTTGTTCAGCAACGCTGGACTCTTCTATTGATGCTTTTCGAACAGAGCAATTGCCACAGAAAGATTATGGGATTGGTAATGCAAGCTATGTCAGCGCTTATCGCCTAGGTGGGTTAGTTGCTGGCGGAATTGCTTTAATTATTGCGGATAAAATTGGTTGGAAGTTAACTTATCAAATCATGGCAGGCATTATTTTTCTGGGTTTCCTAATTACTTTTTTTGTAAAAGAAAAAGAAACTGGTGCTGCGCGAGTCAAATCAAATACCACAGGAAACTGGCTAGAAAGTTTATGGGCGCCGCTTAAAGATTTATTTTCACAGAAAATGTTTATTGGTATGATTATTTTTGTCGTGCTTTATAAATTTGGTGAAGCGATGGGAGTTGCCTTAACCACGACTTTTTTACTACGCGGCTTACATTTTTCATTAACTGTGTTGGGAACAGCTTATAAAACAGTGGCAATCCTAACAACCATTTTAGGCACTTTTCTTGGTGGTTATCTTTACAAACGATATTCCTTATATGCCACGCTCATGGGCTTTGGTATTTGCCAAGCTCTTGGGGTATTGTTTTTTGTTTGGTTGGCAATAGTGGGAAAAAATTTACCGGTAATGATAACTTGTATTGCGGTAGAAAATTTCACCACAGGGATGGCAACAACAGTTTTTCTCTCTTTCTTAATGAAGCTCTGCCGTCAGCCTTATACCGCAACCCACTACGCATTGCTGTCTGCCTGTGCCTCACTAGGGCGAATTTTTACGGGGCCTTTAGCAAGCTGGATTGTGAAAATGACGAGCTGGGAAACCTATTTTATAATCAGCTTTTTTAGTTGTATTCCTGCTTTAGTTTTACTGTACTTTTTGAGGAAGATATTCAATAAATTATGAAAACAAAATTGTTAAAAAATACTTGGTTATTGATCAAACCTTATTGGACGTCCGAAGAAAAATGGAGCGCTTTTGCGCGTTTAATTGTTGTTTTAGCCATTGCAACGGTTTTGGTTCGCTTGCAAGTTTATGCAAACGACTTAATTAAAGGTTTATATGATGCCATCCAAAAATTTGAAGTCGCAAAAATTGCTCATTATGCTTGGCAATTTATTGGTGTCGTGGTTATTTTTTCTGCATTAATTGCAATTCAAGGTTACGTCTTTGGCGTGCTAACCAATCGTTGGCGGCGCTGGAGTACAAAGTATTTTACTGATAAATGGTTAAGGGATAAGTCTTATTATCAAATGGCGGTAACCAATCATCAAGTCGATAACCCCGACCAACGTATTTCTGAAGATATCGACAGCTTAACAAATGTGACGCTGACATTAGCTTCAGGTTTGTATACATCAATCTTGCAGCTCTTCACTTTCACACCTTTACTTTGGACGTTAGGTGGTTCATTAAATTTTATGATCAAGCAACAGCCTTATCATCTTCCAGGGTATTTAGTTTGGTGTACTTTAGCTTATACGGTAGTTAGCACCGTTATTACCATGGTGATAGGTCAAAAGCTAGCAGGCTTGAATTATCAGCAACAACATTACAATGCAAATTTTCGTTTTGGTTTAATGCGTTTGCGAGAACATGGTGAGCAAATTGCATTATTTAAAGGCGAAGCTAATGAAAAGGCAAGATTAAATGCCACTTACCAGCCAGTCTTTTCGAATTATTTAAATATCTTAGGTGTCTCAAGGAATTTAACCTTTTTCACGACAGCTGTTGATTATATTTCAATGATGGTTGGTGTGTTATTTGCTTTGCCTTTATTTGTACAAAACCATCTTAGTATTGGTAGTTTAATGCAAATGTCATCAACTGTTGGTTATGAATACCAAGCTTTATCTTTTATTATGAAAGCCTATGGAACCATTGCAACTTGGCGTGCTGTTGTTTCACGTTTGGCAGAATTTTTAGAAAAAATAGATTTATCGCAGCAAGTTGCCTCAGAGCACTTGATTAGCAAACAAAGCCATGCCTTAACATTAAAAGATCTTACACTTCATTTACCCAATGGCGATATTTTGCAAAAGCGAATTTCTTTAGAAATTTTACCGAATGAGAAAACTTTAATCACAGGTGCTTCAGGCTGTGGTAAAAGCACTTTATTTAAAGTCATCGCTGGGTTATGGCCTTTTGCAAGTGGTGAGTTACACATCCCTCAAACAGATAAAATGTTTTTATCGCAAAAACCTTATTTACCACCAGGTACATTGCTTGAAGCAATTACTTATCCTAGGGCATCTAATAATTTAGAAGCTGAAAAAGTTGAAGCTTATTTAAAAATTTTGGACTTGGCCCATTTAATTCCTGTGTTATACCAAACACAAAACTGGCACCAAGTGCTATCCTTAGGTGAGCAGCAAAAGGTCTCTATCATAAGAGCCCTGTTGCAAAAGCCGGCGTGGTTATTTTTGGATGAAGCAACCGCTTCGCTGGATGAACCCTCTGAAGAAAAAGTTTATGCTTTGATTGCCTTAGAGTTGCCGAATACAACGATTGTTAGTATTGGGCACCGCAGAAGTCTTAAAGAGTTCCACCAGCGCATTGTGAAGGTGGACCAAGAGCATAAATGCGAAACCGCATAATTTTATAACAGCAATTGTAAATAAGGGTTATTATGGTTACTACAAAAACATCGGCACGCCTTGAACGAATCTCTTCAGCAATTCTTTTTGAGGTTAGCCAAGTGCTATTAAGAGATATTGATGATCCACGTTTAAAGCGCGCACAATTAATGCGTGCAGTCGTTTCCAAAGATCTTTCTATTGCCAAAATATACTTTGTTGTGGCGGATGAAACTATTGATCCTAAAGCGTTAGCAAAACAACTCAATAATGCTAGCGGCTTATTTCGCCATCATATTGCCGAAAAGTTAGATTTGCGTGTTACGCCAGAAATTAAATTCTATTATGATGAAGAGGCAGCAAAAGCCGCTCATTTGTTGGATCTAATGGCCAAGTTGTAATTGTTTTTTAAGGTAATGGTTTTTGACGGGGTATGTCATGCTCCCTGCGACTAGGAGAGACCCTTTTAAAAACATTTCTTATGATATAATTGCGGCTTTCATTCTATTTTTGCAAGGAATAATTATGAAGTTAAAGCATTTTAGATTTTTAGTATTAATGGGCCTTATGGGCGTTGCAGTTGCACAAACAACAAACACACCAGCAGCTACTACTGCAACAACAGCTCCAGCTTCCACCTTTACCTCTACACAGCAAGCGGCAATTGAGAAAATTGTTCATGATTATTTAATTGCACATCCAGAAGTGCTTTTAGAAGCTGGCCAAGCATTGCAAATGAAGCAGCAAGTGTTAATGCAAGAAAAAGCAAACAAAGTGATTCCTACTTTAGCGGCTAGCTTATTGCATGATCCTTCTTCACCGGTTATTGGCAATAAAGCAGGTAAAGTATCCGTTATTGAATTTTTTGATTATCAATGCCCTCATTGCAAAATCATGGGTCCAGTGATGACAGATTTAGTTGCGCAAGACAAAGACGTACGCGTGATTTACAAAGAGTTGCCAATTTTTGGTGCAGATTCTGAATTTGCTGCAAAAGCTGCATTAGCTTCACAAAAACAAGGAAAGTTTGAAGCTTTCAATAAAGCCTTGTTAGCGGCACAAGAACGTTTAAATAACCAAACTGTCTTAGACATTGCTAAGAGTGTTGGCTTGAATGTGAACCAATTGCAAGCAGATATGAATTTGCCAGAGATCAGCAAAGAGTTGCAAGAAGTGCGTTCTTTAGCAGAAAAAATTGGTATTAGCGGTACACCAGGTTTTATTGTTATAAGTTTAGATAAAGCTGGTAAAGTAAAATCTCAATTTATTCCGGGCCAAACGACCTTGGATGATCTCAAAACCGCCATTAATGCGGTAAAATAAGCTTAAAACCCACGCTCCGCGTGGGTTAGTTTAAAGGGCAAAATTTTTATTAATTTGGGGGTCCTATGAAATTAAATTTAAGTAAACTATTTCTTGCTTTTGTTTCGGTGACTGTTATTGCGGGTTGTACACCTAATATTTCGCCTGATGTTGTACAAGCAGGTAATGCAAATGAAGTTACTACAACGGTACAAGGCAAAGTTATTTCAATGCGTACAGTAACGGTAAAAGGTAATGATAATACCGTTGGGATGCTTGCAGGCGGTGCGGCAGGTGCAGTTGCTGGTTCTGCTATTGGCCAGGGTCGGGGTTCATTGTTAGGTGCCATTGGCGGCGCTGTCTTGGGTGGTGCAGCAGGTAGCTTTGCGCAAGATAAACTTTCTACCCAACAAGGTATTGAGTATATTGTGAAGTTAAATAATGGCAAGATGCTGACGGTGGTTCAAGGTGCAGGCGCACAGAACTACAATGTAGGCCAATGCGTGTATGTGATTGAAGGTGGTCACGCGCGTATTGTGGGTGGCTGTCAATAGAGCGCCTTTTTGTAAGAACAAAATTGTAACCTGGGGAGCCTATCCCCGGGTTACAACTTCCCCTCAAAGATTTATTTCTATTCGTACCTCAAGGCTTTTGCAGGCTCTGTCCTAGAGGCATCCCAGGCAGGATATAGGGTTGCTAATAAGCTCATCACTAACGCCGCGCCGCAAGTTTTCATTACGTCAGGCCATTCGACTTTGGAAGGTAGATAGTCTACATAGTAAACGCCTTTGGCAATCAACTGTACATGAAATAAATCTTGAATACCATTTACAATTTGCGTGACATGGGTAGCTAATAATAACCCACAGATTAAACCGATCAAGGTACCTACAAAACCAATTACTGATCCTTGAACAATAAAAATACTTAAAATACTTCGTGGTGTTGCGCCAAGCGTCCTTAAGATAGCAATATCAGCACGTTTATCATTGACGACCATCACCAGGCTAGAGACAAGGTTAAAAGCAGCGACGGCGATGATTAATAGCAGCATTAGGAAAATCATGGATTTTTCCATTTTGATTGCGGAAAAAAATGCGCCAAAATCTTGGGTCCAATCACCTACCATATAATCGTCGTGAAGTGCATGCGAAAGATTTTTCGCCATGGCTGGTGCAGCATATAAATCTTGGACCTTAAGTTGAATACCGCTAACACTACTGCCTAAACGAAATAAAGCTTGAGCATCTTGTAAGTTTAGATAAGCAACAGAAGAGTCAAACTCAAAACCATTGCCAATTTCAAAGATACCCACCACAGTTAAGCGGCGAAAGGTTGGCATAATGCCCATCGGTGTAATGCTGGCGGTTGGTGTGACAAGATTAATTTTATCGCCAATGCCTAAGCCAAGCTGATCGGCAAGTTTTTGACCGATTACAACACCAAAAGAGCCGGGGGCCAAAGCGTTTAAGTTGCCTTGAACCATTTTGCTATTAAGGACAGAAAGTTTTTTTTCTGCGTCAGGATTAATACCATAAATCGCGACAGGCCGTACCATACCTTGGTTGGTTAATAAGCCTTGATTCATTACGAAAGGTGCACTGGCAATGACGCCAGGATATTGATCAACTTTCTTTTCTAAGCTTTGCCAGTCGGCTAAATTACCAGTGAAATTAGAAACTGTAATTTGTCTTGCCATGCTAAAAATACGGGTGCGAATTTCTTCATCAAAACCGCTCATGACAGCGAGCACCGTGATTAATACCATAACGCCCAAAGCAATGCCTATCATTGAGCTAAAAGACATGAAAGATATAAAGTGGTTACGGCGTTTCGCGCGCGTGTAACGCAGGCCAATAAATAATTCTAAAGGGTAAAACATATTAAGATCTCAGTTTGTAAAGCATGAAAATGCCAATGACACCAAACAAAACGGTTGGAAGGATTGCTCCGATCAACGGTGGCCAATGCAGTAATAATACCACTGGGCCAAAAAACTGGTTAGCATAATAAAAGCAAAATCCTACTGCGATGCCAATGACTAAACGTAGGCTATTTGATGCTCGACGTAAGGGGCCAAAAATAAAAGGGATAGCTAATAGCATCATGACGAGAGCGGCTAAAGGCTGGATAATGCGACGCCAAAAAGCAAATTGTAATGCTTGGCTTTCAGAATGGCTGTGGGTATGGAACTCTAACGATTGATGCAGTGCGCCTAAAGATAAATCATTAGGGTTTTCAGTCATATCTAATAATATTCTTGGCGTCATGGTTAAAGGCAGAAGAATACTTTTCTTTTGTTGTACCAGCGTTTTTTTATCGGCCAGCAAGGTTTGCTTTATTTGATAGCCGATCCACTGGTCATTTTGATATTGCGCAGAGTTAGCTAGTGTTGTTTGCAATAAATTATTTTGATCATCAAATTCATACCAGCTAATGCCAGACAAATTATTTTGGGCATCTACTTCATGAATATGAATAAAATTATTTTGAATATGAAGCCATAAATCATAAGCAACGCCACTTTTGTTCTTATTACTTTGCAAAAGCTTATCTTTAAAGCTATTGGCATACATCGTTGCTTTAGGTGCAACCACTTCACCTAAGAGGCTTACAGCAATTAATAAAATAATAATAGTTTTTAAAGCGGCAGCAGTAATGCGTAAGGGTGACATGCCAGTGGATTGTAAAATAACTAATTCGCTATGGTTAGCAAGTAAACCAAACGCCATTAACATGCCTAGCAGGCCAGCCATGGGGAATAGCTGGTAAATTTGTTCCGGCAGGCTTAGAAACACATAAAATAAGGCAGAAAAAAGCGTGTAATGGTTATGGCCAATATCACCTAGCTCACCGATCATCAAAATAAAAAACTCGATCCCCGCGGTGGCAAACAGGACTAAAAAAATCGTGTGGAGGATGGTTTTGCCAAGATATCGATCAATTAAATTCATTATACTAATGCCAATTAGTGTTGGGTGTTAATTAAGTGTTTGAAACGCTAAAGATTTAAGGCATTTTACCTGCGCCAGTATAGGGGATTAACGGGCTAAAATCAAATGCTAACTAGGGATGAAATAAAGCGTGTAAAATCTGATTTATCTTTAAAGGAGATAAAGCAATGATGACTGAAATCGTGACATTTAAATTAAAAGCAGGGACTGATGAAGCAAAATTTATTACCAATGTTACTGCGCTTATTGATGATTTTATTGCTAAACAAAAAGGTTTCCTTAAAGTTCAGCTCGGGAAGAGTCCTGCGACCAATGAATGGGTTGCGGTACATTATTTTGATAATATGGCAGATGATGATACTGGCATCAAAAATACGCGCAGTTCAGAAATTTGGAAACAAGATACTGTTAATATTGACCCAATGAGTATTACACGCAACCAATATAATATTGTTATTCCTTAACGCGGTTTAATTTTAGCTATGGCAAAATATTTGGTTATCCCTTTGGTGTCTCCAAAAGATGCTATTGATATTAAAGAAATTGAATTTACGCTTGAGAATTTCCAAGCGTTGATGGCGAGTGATTACCAAAATTGCTTGGTGATTGATTTAGCGCTAGCCTTGTCTTTCACCCAGTTGCCACCTGAGGCAAGCCAAGAAATCATCCCCTTAGAAAAAATGCGTGCACAGCATCAGCATGCGTCAAAATCTTTATTGATACAAGAAATGGGTGCTGCAGGGGTTGGTGTATTTTTAGCCAAAGGTGCAACGCTGGACCCACAAGATGATCGCTTAATTTACTCCGGCCTTTACACTCCTTATGGGAATGGTTTTGAAACAAGGAGTGATAAAGGTTTTTCTATTCAGCAAGAAGGGAAAAAAATTTTAATTTTAGGCGAAGGGCAGTTAAGTGGTTATGTACAGCATTTGCCTGAAGCACCTACGATTCCGGATGATTTGCTCAAATTAAATGCAGCGGCCGCCAATCTAATCAAACAGTCTTGTATCATTTCAATTGGCCCAAATCTTGCGCCTGAACTGAAGCAGGCTTTATATTTGCCGATACGTTGTTTAGTGCCAAGTATAAAAATTCAAGCGGTTGATTCGCCTTTGTTAGTAGGTTTTGATTATAGTCCAAGCTATTGGTTTGCAAGGGAGCGTGCGCCCTTGTTTTTTGATCAGGATGGGCAAGTGTTAGTGCAGCAACCTTATCTGTTAGCACTGAGTAGCCCAAGGCATGGCTTGGTTTTAGCTTATGCTACTGAGCAAGCGGTACAGCAAGTTTGTCAACAAGGTTATTTTCCAATAGAGAATGATCATATTTATTTTAAGGACATTAATAAATATGATCCTGAAAAAAGATTTGTTGCTATTGAATCTAATTGCTAACGCGATAGGGCAATAGTCACTCTTAAGCGATTAAACTTTTGATTCGATCACAAAAAGCCGCCAAATTTTGACTTTCAATCATATATTGCTTCAATGGCGTACCAATATCAAAATAAAAAATATTTGCAAGAAAACCATAAATACAAGCATCAATCGTATGGGGTTTATTACCAAAAAAATAGTCTTGTGCTCCTAACAGTTCATGCAACACGCGCAGATCATCAATTCCTTGTTTATAAACATCATGGGGCTCAAATCGGCCAATCCCTTGAAAATGGTAGCGCTGTGCATTATAAGCCTTAGCTTGCGCGAGCATTTCTTCGGTTAAATGCGGAAAGTTTTTAAAAAACTCAGCTTTAAAGGCTTGCCAATTATGATCATCTTGCCAGCGTGAGTAAGACATTACCCAGTATAAATGCTCATCCAGCATTCTGCGCACTAAAAAATCAGTGTTTTTTTGCGACGGCGTTAAATCATGATCAAGGCTAATCGCATATTTTTCAGTTAAGTATTGAATAATATCATTGCTATTGGTAACAATAGTTTTATCATCAACAAGATAAGGTAATTGGCCGCGTGGTGCATTTTTCGTATCCATGACTTGCTCGGCAATAAAATCTAGCTTCGCTAAGCGCATAAAGGTAGCAACCTTGAGGCCATAGGGGTTATTATCGGAAACACCAAACAAAGCTGGGTAAGAGTATAGTGTTAACATATTAATATTGGGCATGTTTTGGTGTGCGAGGAAAAGGAATCACATCGCGCACGTTGCTGACTCCGGTGACATAACTGACTAAACGCTCAAAGCCAAGGCCAAAGCCTGCGTGTGGTACTGAGCCATAGCGGCGTAAATCACGATACCATTGATAATCCGCAGGATTTAAATGGCATTCTGTCATGCGCTGGTCTAATATTTCTAAACGTTCTTCACGTTGACTACCGCCAATAATTTCACCAATACCTGGCGCTAATACATCCATTGCTGCAACCGTTTTGCCATCATCGTTTAAGCGCATGTAGAAAGCTTTAATATCTTTAGGGTAATTCATTAAGATGACGGGTTTGCCGACAAGTTCTTCGGCCAAATAACGTTCATGTTCTGATTGTAAATCTAAGCCCCACTCGACGGGATAGTCAAATTTTTTATTAGCATTTTGTAAATGTTTGATAGCATCGGTGTAATCCATATGCTCAAAATTATGTTGCAAAATATTTTCTAAGCGTGTGATGCAGTCTTTATCTACGCGTTGAGCAAAGAAAGCCATATCATCGGCGCGTTCTTCTAATACTGCTTTAAAGCAATAGCGTAATAAATCTTCGGCTAACTTAGCATCATCGAGTAAATTAGCAAAAGCAATTTCTGGTTCAATCATCCAAAACTCTGCTAAGTGGCGACTGGTGTTAGAGTTTTCAGAGCGAAAAGTTGGGCCAAAGGTATAGACTTTAGACATTGCTAAGCAATAACTTTCCGCGTTTAACTGACCGGAGACAGTTAAAAATGTTTCTTTGCCAAAAAAATCTTCAGCAAAATTAATTTGGCCATTTTCTTTACGCGGTAGATTTTGTAAATCAAGCGTGCTTACTCGGAACATTTCACCGGCACCTTCACAATCGCTCGTGGTGATAATAGGTGTATGGATCCAATAAAATCCCTGTTCATGAAAAAAGCGATGAATGGCCTGACCTAAGCAGCTGCGTACACGCATCACGGCACCAATGGTATTGGTGCGAATACGTAGATGAGCATGTTCGCGTAAATACTCTAAAGTGTGGTGCTTTGGGGAAATAGGATAGGTTTCTGGATCATCGACAAAACCTAATACTTCAATGCTATTGGCTTGAATTTCAACCGATTGACCTTGGCCAGGAGAAGCAACGACTTTGCCATGTACCACGATGGAACAGCCTGCGGTGAGCTTTAAAATTTCATTCTCATAGTTCGCTAAAGTATTAGGCGCAACAACTTGAATAGGTGAAAAACAAGAGCCATCATGGAGCGCAATAAAAGAAAAACCTGCTTTAGAATCACGGCGGGTACGTACCCAGCCTTTTAACACGACTTCGCTATCGACAGGTACTTTTTGGTTAAGAACTTCGGCAATGGTATAAGTTTTTGACATGCGCTGACCTCTTGATCCTCAGGAAAAATTTAATAGTTTGATAGTTTACGGTCTTATTGGCATTCGTCAAGTGGAAGACCAAAGTCAACAAACGGGGTCAGGCCCCATTTGTTGACTTTCTGGCACGTCTTTCGCTTGTAAGGAAGGTATCGTTTATTTCGTTTAGCGAGAAAAACAACATGCCAAAAAGAGAAATTGATTATAATCAAATGTTTACGCTGGCCGTTAGCGCGTTTGGTGTATGGTTTGCGCTTGCGCTACAGATGGCGCACACAACAAGCTTGCTTAAATTTCTAGGTGTTAATTCCACACAATTATCGTTTATTTGGTTGGCGGGCCCTTGCACGGGTTTCCTTGTGCAGCCCATTATTGGTCAGTTAAGCGATTTTACTTGGACAAAATATGGCAAAAGAAACCCTTATATTTTTACCTTTGGTATCCTAGGCGCCATTTCGTTAGTGATATTAGCTTTTTCAACGAGTGTGTTTATGGCGGCTATTATGTTATGGATTTTCTTCTCCACGATTAATGGTGCAATGGAAGGGATTCGTGCATTAACCAGTGATATGACACCAGACCCACAAAAGACATTAGCATTCTCTGTGCAGGCAGTAGCTTCTGGCGTTGCTTCAGGTGCAGCTGCGCTTTTGCCCTGGATATTTGAGCATATATTTAGTCATTCAACAGTTAATATGCATCAAGTTCCATGGAGTTTAAAGCTATCGTTATTAACAGGTGCTGTGGTGATTACCGTGTGTGTAGTTTGGCAAGTGCGAAGAACAAAAGAAAAAGCTAACATGCGTTTTTTATTATTGCGCGCTATTAAAAATCACTTGGTCAAAAAAACCCTCTCAACGTACAAACATTTTTTTCTAGATGCTTATCATAATATTGTTGATATGCCACCAGTGCTACGGCGACTTTCGATCGTACAATTTTTTACCTGGGTTGGAATGTTTTGCATGATTATGTATTTTAGTTTATCACTGGCGCAACATGTTTATGGTTTGCCCACAACTGCTTCAGATACTACCACCAATGCAACTTATTTAGGAATGCTAGAAAAAGGCATGGCTTGGTCTGGCGTGGCTTTTGGTGTTTATCAATTTTCTAGCGTATTTTATGTGTTGATTTTACCTAAGCTAGCAGAAAAGTTTCATCAGGAATTTTTACATGCAGTAGCATTATTTTTAGGCGGCTTAGGCTTGGCTTTAACGTGTTTTATTAAAAATGAATATGCGATTTTATACTGTATGGTGCTAGTCGGGATTGCGACAGGTAGTGTGGTAACAATGCCTTATGTCATGGTAACGAGCCAAGTGCCTAAAAGCAAAGTTGGTGTTTATTTAGGCGTTCTTAATGTTACTGTGACTTTTCCACAGATTGTGACAAGTATTTTTTTGGGCCCGCTAACAGTTTACATCTTTAGAAATCATGCGAATTTCACAGTTTTTTTAGGTTCAATATCAATATTTATTGCCGCCGCCATTATGCTCAAACAGCATAGAACTGCAGAAGTAGCGGCTGCAGAAGCTATTCCGCAAACAAAGCTAGAAATGGTATACGCAAAAGTATCGCAATGGTTTGGAGGTCCAGGTTCTGAGGAAGACAAATAAAGCGGAGGTAAGGCGGCTTGATCTGTAGCGAGCCGCCGCCAAAAATTAAGTACTCGCAATAGCTTCAATCATTGTAAGGTTATTTTTTATTTCATTAAGCTGTTTTTGCAATAATTGCTTAACACTTTCAGGTAAATTTTGATTGAGGATTTGCTCATATTTATTAATTGTCGCATTTTCGCCAACTTTTACTTCTTCTACAATAGCTTGTGTATCGCCATCGGTGAGCAAACTTTTAAGATCAATATAGGTGCGGTGCAGCACACCAGTAATTGAACCATTTCGCGTGGTGTTTTCTAAAGGTGTTGGAATAATTTGTTTGATATCAGCAATCATATTGGCACGTTTTTGCGCCATGTCTTGAAATAAATTTTTTAGCTTAATGTCAGATACCTCATCTGAGCATTCTTTATAACCATTGTGGCTATCATATAAGTAGGAAAGTAAATTATTTAAGGCATCGCTGGTTTGGTCGGTGGGCATAATCATTCTCCAGAGGTTTTAGGAAAGATTAAGAATGAGTTTTGCAATATTTATGCCGGGATAACGTGCTATATCCTTTATAATCTTGCAGCTGGTGGAGCAGATTCTTGGCGATCGCCTAACAAGGGTTGATGTTCGTCAGGCGCCGTGTGCCGCCAAAAGCTAATGCGATTAATAAAACCTGACCATCTGCTTTTTGTTGATATATTGGTAGATAGTGATTCGCCGCGACAATAATCATAGACTTTTACTGCTATCCGGGAAACAGCAGAAGCAGGTCCCGCAATCGCGGCAGAAACAGCGGCTTTAGCTAAATCAGAAACCAACCGAGGAAAAATAAAATACTCTGTTAGTGTTTGAATATTAAACCCCACAAGGCCGGAGATTAGCGCATGCCAAAAAGGAACGGCAAACCAAAAACCAAAACGGGTTAAAGCGGGATAAGCAATCGCTGTGATACTTCTTAAGGCAAAAATTACCCAGTATTTATTATTACTTTCCCAAGCCGCTACCAGGTTCAGGCCGAAATTTAAAGCAGAAAAAATGAATCCTGCGACAAGTGCGTTATAAAAAAAGTTTCTGCTTAATTCTTTTCCATCAATTTTTACTTTTTCATAAAGGACGAGCCGCTGTTCTGGGCTTAAATCTAAATCGGGTTGGTTATCAAGGCCAGTTAACAACTCTTGAATTAAATCTTTTGCGTCAGTATTCTCTAGGCTTTCTTGAGAATCTTTAAGGTATTTTATAATGGCAACTCGTGTTAACTCTATGGTATGGCGTTTTGTAGAAACATTTTTGCCTATGCCAATGGCTAAGTTAACAATTGCAAAGCATAAGGATCCTGCTAAGCTTGCGCCATAAACTTCATAAAAGAGCTCCGCGGTTTTTGCTCTAATTAAAGACCCGACCATGCCTCCTGCAAAAGTTGAAGTAGAGTATTCAATAACGGGCGCCAATACAAAGGACGGCCAGTGCTTTTCGATTAACGTATTGTGGCTGCGCTTCAGCGTCTCGTGAAAAAACTGGCTATGAATAACTTGGCTAAGAATGTTTTTAGCAACTTTTTGCGGCTCACTTGGAATAATGGCTTGGTTTTCGCTAACGGTAGTGACCACAATTTGCGCAGCTTCACTAATCTCTGATTGGCTGCCTGCGTCAGCTTGATCCTCTGGGGTTATGGCATTTTCACCCGTGCCTGTTTTTTCGCCGAATTCCATAAATACTTTCCTCTCATTTTCCTCTCTAATTTTCTGCAGGATTTATGCCAAAAGTCATTGTGGAGCTTGATTCTGTCTGGTGTAAGCTTCCTTGGTACGGAAGTTGCAAAAGCTTTTTATTATGAAAAATATTTCCGGCAAATTTTCAATTATTGTTGCAATTGCAGATCAAGGTGTCATTGGTTATAAAAATGCCACCCCTTGGCATATGCCTAAAGATTTGCGCCGTTTTAGACAGTTAACAATAGGCAAGCCTATTGTTATGGGGCGTAAGACATATGAATCTATTGGTCATGCATTACCTGGCAGAACAAATATTATTATGACAACGCAAAAAAATTTTATTGCCGAAGAATGCTTGATTGCTCATTCTTTTGATCAAGCGATAGAGTTGGCGGTTTCTTCAAATATGTATCAGGAGGTACAAGAGATCATGATTATTGGTGGCGCATCAATTTATGAACAATTTTTACCTCGCTGTGAAAACTTTTATCTTACGGTCATTCACAATAAATTTTTAGGTGATACTTTTTTTCCAGCCTGGGATCGTAGACAATGGCAAGTTATTGCTTGCGAAGCACATGAAGCGGATAATGAAAATCCATACGCTTATGAATTCATTGATATGAAAAGAATTACCCAAGCAATCAACTCAGCAGAAGCTTTGAAGAATTGTTAAACTGAATGGCGCGTTTATTGTCCAAAAATTTAAGCTAATTAAAAGTTTTGCTTCAGTCTGTGCTTTGTGGTGGGAGGAAAAATAAAAGCTATCTTACTCTAAAATTTGCGTTGAATCATTGCTCGCCATGAATCTTTTCCTTAGTATAAAGAAGGCGCCCGGTCTTTTGTGCCGCTAATACCTGCCTGTCTTGCGCAATGGGCGCAACAGTAATAATAAGGATCTGCTTCTACACCATGGCCGATAATTTTGCAGCCACAATGATTGCAACTTGGGGCAAGTTTATGAATAGCGCATTCAAAGCAATCAAAGTGATAGGTGTGTTCACCCATTTTGATTTCAATGAGCTTGTCATATTGATTGCCACACAAGTTGCATGCTGTCATCGTTGCGCCTCCTAGGATTTTGAGATAAGTAGACCAATGACAATTCCTGTTAAGGCAGCAACGCCAAGCGTTGTAAATGGCCTATCGTGTGCAATTTTTTGATAGTCTTTAGCAATATCAAATGCGCGATCAGTGATGTTTTCTACCACATCTGAAATATTATTTGCCACTGATTTGATTTCATTACCTGAGATATCAAATCGGTTCAAAAATTTATCCCATTTCGCACGCGCTTTATCTTTGCTAATTCCATATCGTTCCGTAAGCTTGCCAATAATCTGATCAGAATCACCTTCGCACTCAAGTAGATCGTCATCAGTTAATTTAGCCCAATGTTCTTTGACATGGCCTTTAAATTGTTGCCAGTTACCTTGGATTTGTTCTTGATTAATCATAATTTCCTCCGAATGTTAAATTTTAAAAGCTACACTTCCACATAATCTTTTTTCTCTGGCCGGTCCAAAGGAGGATCCTTAATATTCGGATCTTCCTCTAACGGCTTGTCAGGCGGCGGCTCCCTGATTGGAGGTAATTCCCTTTCTGGTGCATCTGGGGGAATATCCTTGTTTTCTTTAGGAGTATGAACATTGTGTTCAACCATATTTTTCATCCTTACCCTTTTTGTTTTTTAACGACTTCAGCTAAGCAATAAAGCTCATCAGCCATCAAGACAAATAAGTCGTCTAATGAAACAATACCGACAACCTTATTTTGCTCATTCACAATAGGCGCTCTGCGTACACCTTTATCTTTCAAAGCTTTTGTTGCTTCTTGAAGATTGAAGCTTTCTTTAATGGTCATAAGATCTTTAGTTACAATGTCTTTAACAGACGCTGATTTTGGATCAATACCATCTGCTAATAGATGCGTAACAATATCCCGATCCGTAAGCATTCCTACAGGGGTCAAGTCAGACTCTTTGTTTTTAACAACCACAATAGCCCCTACTTTATCTTTCTTCATGCATTCTGTTGCTTCAAACAAGGAAGCATCTTCAGAGACGCAGCTGACTTGGGTGGTAGCAAATTTACAAATGGACATATTTTTTATTCCTCAATTAGCGTTTTAGTTAAAGTGAATGCCTTGCTCTTCCCAATATTTTTCGGTTTGTTTGGTATTTTCAAAACCAAGTTGCTTAACTGTTAAGTTACCTCTCATCTCTAAGCCAGAGTTGCTTTTAAATACACATTGACCCGCACCATCTTCAGAAGCAAAGGCATATAAAGTTTGCTCTGTATCTAAAGGTATCTCGCCGCCATTTACCCAAGATGTCTTACCACTGTGGTTATAGGCGTGAGGCTGAATAGCTTCATCATCTCGGCCTACAGCAATTTGATATTGGCAAACACTGTTTTGATTACATTCTTGCTTAATGGGAATAAATACCCCTTCGTAGCCAGGTCCAGCTACAGTTGTGGCATCCGTTGCCAGCTTTAATGCAGGGTTAGACCTATTACAAATAAAATTACTTTCTGCATTAGCACAATTAATTAGCGTTGCTGCAATTAAAGCAGTGGTCAATATAGTGAGTTTCATAAATTTCTCCTAAAGATTGGTGACGATTATTTTTATAGAAGCAACTTATGTGCCAAAAGATTTTATAAATAATCTTGGCGTCGTTATTGCAAAATATTTAATCTGAAAAGAATAAAAAATTTTTGCTGCAATTAAAGAAAAAACTACTCAGAGGAAAAAGTGGCGAACTCTTAAAATAAGCCAATGGTCATTGCTTAGTATTCATCAATAATGATGTTCAGGATGAATAATTTTCCCTTTAAACACCCAATAAGCATAAGAGGTATAAGCAATAAGTAAGGGCAGAAGTATGCAAACGCCGACCAACATAAATTTTAGCGTGGTTGGTGGTGCGGCAGCTTGCCAAAAAGGCAATACTCTTGGCACGATATAAGGCCAAGCGCTAATACAAAAACCGATATAAGAAAAAATAAATAAACTAATACTGAGTAAAAATGGCAGAATCTCATATTTTTTTTGTAAGAAATAAAAATTCAGCATGATGGCGATGCCAGTAAAAATAGGCAAAGGTGCAAGATAGAATAAGTTAGGTAGACTAAACCAGCGCAACGCGATCTCATGCTCCATTGCAGGCGTCCAGAGGCTGACGATGATTAAAAAAATGCTGACAGCAAGTAGAAAATATTTGGCTAATAAATACATTTTATTTTGCAGTTTTCTTTCAGTTTTAATGATAAGCCAAGTTGCGCCTAGCAAAGCATAGCCAGTAGCAACTGCAACCCCTGTCATAATGCTAAAAGGTGTTAACCAATAGAAAACTGAAACTTGTAAGGGAAGCTGATAGCCATAACCTTGTACGAAAGTGCCCAAAATAGCGCCTTGTAAAAACGCAACCAGCATTGAGCTTATGCTAAAACAGCGGTCCCATAATTTTCGCTTCTGGCTTGCTTTAAAACGAAATTCAAAGGTTACGCCACGAAAAATTAAGGCAGCGAGCATTAAGACGATGGGGGTATATAAAGCAGGTAACAAGATGCTGTAGGCAAGTGGGAATGCGGCATATAAGACAGCTGCGCCAAACACGAGCCATGTCTCATTTCCATCCCATAAGGGAATGATGCTGCTAATCATTAAGTCCCGCTGAAATTCTTCTGCAACAAAAGGCATGAGAATGCCAATGCCTAAATCAAATCCATCTAAAATGACATACATAATAATGGCAAAAGACATAATCACCGCCCAAATTATTTCGAGGGTCATGAGATTTTTTCCCCCAAATAAGAGAATGGCCCATGATTTTTTTCTTCTGCCCCTATAGTTTTTGGGCCTAGCCGAATAAGACGAAAAAGATAAAAAAGATAAAAGCTAAATACCAGGCCATAGGCCAAGATAAATAAAATTAGCGATAGGATGACTTGCCTGGCGTCTAACGTAGAGGCGGCTTTTGACGTTCGCATTAAACCATAAATAACCCAAGGTTGGCGACCGGTTTCGGCTGTAATCCAACCCGCAAGCGTACTGACGAATCCTAGAGGGCTAATAATAAGACAAAGGTTGAAAAAACTTTTCTGAGTGAATAAAGTTTTTCGCCAACTTAACCATTGAGCGTATAGGGCGACAGCTAAATAAAAAAATCCAATGGCTAGCATAATACGAAACATGAAAAATACGGGCCATACTAAGGGTCGATCTGCAGCTGGCACCGTTGTTAAGCCGATAAGTTCGCCATTTAAATGATGAGTATTTAATAAGCTGGCTGCATAAGGGATTTTAATGACATAATGATTTTTTTCTTGTGTCTGATCTGGGATGGCAAAAACAATAAAGGGTGCAGATTTCTCTGTGCGCCATACGGCTTCCATTGCTGCTGTTTTTAGGGGTTGATATTCATGTATTTTAAGGCCAACAAGGTCACCTAATAAAATTTGTAGCGTGATAATTGGAAGCGCGGCAGCAAGCGAAAAGCGAAAACAAATTTTGGCAAATTCTTCATGTTGGTTTCTTATCAGATACCAAGCAGAAACGCCAGCAATGACAAAGCATGTTGTTACCCAAGAAGCCATCTCCATATGTAAAAACCGCCAAACAAATGAAGGATTAAAAATGACTTGTCCCCAATCATTGACGCTAAATTTTCCTTCTACAATTTGATAGCCTGCAGGTGTTTGCATCCAAGAATTAGCCGACATAATCCAAAAAGCAGAAATGCTTGTGCCAAGCGCAACAAGCAGCGTGGCAATAAAGTGGATTTTTGGATTGACGCGCTGCCAGCCAAATAACATGATGCCTAAAAAACCGGCTTCAAGAAAAAAAGCGCTTAATACTTCATAAGCAAATAAAGGCCCAAGAATATTGCCAACTTGTGCGATTAAAGGTGCGAAATTTGTGCCTAATTCGTAGCCTAAGACAATGCCAGAAACGACCCCCATTCCAAATGTAAGCGCAAAGATTTTGGCCAAAAACTGGCTAATCTGGAGATAAATGCCGCGTTGTGTTTTGAGCCAAATAGCTTCGCAAACGACAATAAACCATGCTAATCCTAAATTAAAACTAGGAAACAATATATGAAATCCAATGGTAAAACCAAACTGGATACGTGAAAGTAATACTGCTGTTAAAGGCATGATTTCTTAATGTTTATGCTTACGATTATTTAACCGCCAATCATTTCGCCGCCATTGGGATGCAGCACTTGACCGCTCATATAACTCGAATCTTTGCTAGCTAAAAAGACATAACAAGGTGCAATTTCTTTTGGTTCAGCAGGCCTTTGCATTGGCACTTGAGAACCAAATTTTTCAACCTTTTCTTCTGGGAACGAAGCGGGAATTAAGGGGGTCCAGATTGGGCCTGGCGCTACCCCATTAACCCGGATTTCTTTTTCTGCTAATACTAAAGATAATGATCTTGTAAAACTAACAATAGCTCCTTTTGTGGAAGCATAATCTATCAAGTGTTTGCTACCACGGTAAGCGGTTACAGACGTACTATTGATAATCGTATCGCCGGCTTTAAGATGGTCAAGCGCGGCTTTGGAAAAATAAAACATTGAAAAAATATTCGTGCGAAATGTGCTTTCCAATTGCTCAACAGAAATTTGGCGGATATCTTCTGCGATGTGTTGCTCTGCTGCATTATTAACTAAAACATTAAGGCCACCGAGCTCATCGACAACTTTTTGTACACATTCAATACAAAATTTTTCTTCTTTAATATCCCCGCGCAGGAGAACGCAGCGACGGCCAATTTCTTCAATGCGTTTTTGTGTTTCTAGTGCATCTTCATCTTCATTAAGGTAAACGATGCCAATATTGGCACCTTCTTTAGCAAAGGCAATTGCAACCGCTTTGCCAATACCGCTATCTCCACCAGTAATTAACGCAACTTTATCTTGCAATTTTTGCGTACCGATATAATCATAATCTTCGACTTCTGGTTTGGGGTGCATTTCTTGTTCAATACCAGGCTGTTGGTCTTGGTGCTGTGGTGGCTTTAAATTTGTGGGTTGATTCATGGACCTTGCTCCGTAAATTTTTGCAAACAAAGGTAAGCCCCGGTAGAACCGGGGCAGCGGATATGCCAAGAAACACAAACAAGCCTATACTTGATGCATTTCAAGTTCTAGCAAAATAAAAAATGTCATTAGCGAATGACTAAATCATTCTCTACAGATTGCACACCTGGCGTATTACTTGCAATGGTAACGGCCCGATTAATTTGCCCTTGTGATTCCACAAAACCACTTAACTGTACTCGCCCTTTGTAAGTTGTTACCGTAATCGGTAAGCTCTTAACTTTTTCATCGGCTAATAAGCGAGCCTTAACCTTTGTGGTAATCGCGCTGCTATCCACGTACTCACCTGTGCTTTCTTGCTTTGGCGTACTTGCCACACAACCTACTAATAAAATAGCCAATGATAAAAATAAGCATTCCAGCGGTAATTTAAGACGAAAAAATTTACTTAGCATTTTTAGTGCTCCTTGTCAGAATGAAGTTTCTTATTGATTGCAATTTGGATCTATTTTAAGATCTTTGGCATCAACTTTTGTTTTAGCGGTAGTTTTACCATCCTTTTTAGTGTCATCGCCAGCTGCCATTTTTTTGGCGACATCAAGATCGTGTTGGTTAGCAACGCAACCAGAAAGATGGGTTACCCCTTTCTTAGTGATGACTTTAATATTTGTTTTGCCAAAGAAGCAGTTGGTATCGCTAGGATCTTGATCAGTGCATGTTGCAGCATAAAGATGTTTGGCTTTTGTTGCTACCGTTTTGCCGGCATCTTTAGTGGCGTTCACCGCTTTCTGAGTATAAGACTGATCATTGTCGGCACTGCTGCTTGTTGTGTTGGAAGCGTCATCAGCAGCAAAAGCTGTACCCATTAAAAGCGCTGTAAGGCTAATTGTTCCAGCTGCAAAAAAATTAACGTATTTCATAAAATCTCCTATTGAAGTTAATAGTCAAAGCAACAAACTAAAAGCAATAAGCATGCCAGGGATAATTCTTCATAATTCCTTAAGGTAAAGGCTAGTAAAATATAAAAAATAGCAATTGGTTAAGCTTTAATAATTAGCCGCTTGCTTTTCGTTTATTCAATAATCTATTAGGAAATGAAATTGTTATGAAGAAAATAATAATGCTAGGGCTTTCTGCTGGAATGCTTCTCTTAGCCGGTTGCGCAACGATGATCTCAGGTAGTTCTCAGCAGGTAAATGTACAAGCCATTGATGCTGATACTCACAACCAGATTTCAGGTGCAAAATGTGTGATTACTGACTCCAAGGGTGTATCTTATCCTGTTGATGGAAATCCTGGTGTTGTGACATTGCCGCGTGTTTATGGTGATATTACTGTTGATTGCCATGCATCAAACTACTGGCAAAAATCAGTTGGTGGTGGTGAAAGCTTTAACGCTTGGACATTATTGGATGTACTCTTCTGGCCATCAGCGATTGTCGATGTTTCTACAGGGGCCGCGAAAAATTATCCTTCGCATATCACTGTGTTGATGTCGTCAAAGCCTGTCGCAAAAGGCAGTAATAAAATTTCCGCACACTAAAAATTGCTAGATAAAGGCTTTATGATTAATATTCATAAAGCCTTTATATTTTTAGCAAATAAGTGAGGTAAAACATCTTATCTGCTGAGTCCAGCATATGAAATGACTCAAATTCTGCGGGTTTTTTTACCGCCTTTAGAAGCTGAACTGCTTTGCTGCCGCTAGCGCTTTGTAATTACCATTTTTTATTTTCATACCTCACAGCGTATTTATATTTTCTGATATAAGAGGCTCATCTTAAACAAGCTACCCTTCAATAAAATTAATGTATTGGTATAAAGTTTGCTTATTTCAAAAGGATTATAAATTGTAAAAGCGTACTTTGAAGAGAGGCTGTTTATGCGCAATATCTACATGATGCTAGTATTTCTTATAGGTTATTTTTTTACTGAGCAAATGGCTAATGCACAAGAAAAGCCACCTCAGTTTGCAGGATTTGGTTATAATTTAACCGCAAAAATTCCTAGCCAGGGTATGGTATTTATCCCACTGCAAGGCAATAAAACTTATCGTATGGGTTGTCATATGATCGATGGATCGGGCAATCCTAAGATAGCATTTAAAATTTGCTATGAAGGCGTTAGCGATAAAAATAGGATATGCTCAGAGAATACAAAAAATATTTATTTAACCACAAATACTAATTCCCATGATATGGATTTTTCTGTACGTTTTCTTAAACCAATAAAACTTGATGCTTCCTGGAAAGAAAAAATGAAAATCAATGCTGATTATGGAATTGATCTGCAAGTAGAAAGTTTAGAAAAACTAAGTCCTGAAAGTCATGTTATGGGAGATTGTAGCATTAGCGAAGAGTAATTCTGGAAGATTGTAGTAAGGATTCTGTTGTCGTACTAGGAAAAAATCTGGTGAGAGCATAGACCCAGCTTCAATAAGCTGGGTTAGCTTGTGAACTAAAAGTAAACTTTACTTATTCTTCTAAATATTGTTTTTTATCTTTCACGCCTTCCCATTCTTTTGCATCTGCAGGTGCAGTTTTTCGCGCATTAATATTTGGCCATTTTGCCGCTAAGCGAGCATTAATTTCTTTAAATTCTGCTTGATCGGAGGTGAGATCATCTTCTGCAACAATAGCTTTGACAGGGCATTCTGGTTCGCATAAACCACAGTCGATGCACTCATCAGGATTAATGACTAAAAAATTAGGGCCTTCGTAAAAACAATCGACAGGGCAAACTTCTACGCAGTCTGTGTATTTACATTTAATGCAAGATTCGGTCACGACGAAGGTCATAAATATCTCCTCGAATTACGTCATTCCAGCTAAAGCGGGAATCTATGGTTAAGCAAGCTTGCTTTCTTCCCTGCAGAATGAGTTTTTGCTTCTGCAGGGATGAGGTTGTAAATTATTTATACTTCCATTAATTCGGTTTCTTTTGCCGCTAATAACTTATCAACTTCAGCAATGTATTTATCGGTTAATTTCTGCACATCATCTTGTGCACGCTTTTCATCATCTTCGCTGATATCTTTTGCTTTAACAAGTTCTTTGAGTTGTGTATTAGCATCACGACGAATATTACGAATAGCGACGCGAGCGTCTTCTGCTTCGCCTTTAACAATTTTAATGAATTCTTTACGGCGCTCTTCATTTAAGGGTGGTAAAGGAACACGGATTGCATCGCCTGTGGTGACAGGGTTTAGGCCAAGACCAGAAGCATAAATCGCTTTTTCGATGCTAGGAATTAAGTTTTTTTCCCAAGGCGTAATCAATAAAGTTCTAGCATCAGCCGTTGTTACGTTAGAAACTTGGTTTAAAGGCGTATCGTTACCATAATAAGAAACGACGACTTGATCCAATAAACTCGGATGTGCGCGGCCAGTGCGCAATTTTATTAAATTATTTTGCAAAGATTCGATGCTTTTACGCATACGCTGTTCAGCGTTTTGTTTGGTTTCTGCGATAGTCATAGAAAAATTTCCTGTTTTTACGCTTAAGTCGCCTGAATGGCCCCTCGCTTTTGTCTTTCTACTAAGAGAAGACGTTTTTCAAATTAGCTTATTCCCCTTCAGTTACTAAAGTGCCAATTTGTTCGCCTTGTACGATGCGTTTTAAAGCACCTGGCGCAAATATATTAAATACACGAATGGGAATTTTAAATTCACGGCACTGGCTAAATGCGGTGATATCCATTACCCCTAATTGTTTTTGCAGAGCAAAGTCGTAAGTAATATGGTGATAAAGAATGGCGTGCGGATTGATATCGGGATCGCTATTGTAAATGCCATCAACATTTGTGCCTTTTAATAAAATATCGCTATGCGTTTCGATGGCGCGTAAGCTTGCGGCTGAATCGGTTGTGACCAGTGGGTTGCCGGTGCCACCAGCAAATAATACGACATAACCATTTTCAAGATAGCGAATGGCCTTTTGCTGTTCAAATCCTTCAACAATGCCAGCAATGCCACGAGAAGCTAACACGATTGCTTTAACATGTTCACGTTCTAAAAAATCTCGGAAAGCGAGCGCATTAATAACCGTACCTAAAATTCCAATATGGTCAGAAGTGATACTACTTAGGCCAATGGTTTGTGTCGTACGTCCACGAAATAAATTGCCACCACCTAATACAATCCCTACTTGAACGCCTAAGGCAATAATCTCTTTAATTTCATTAGCGTAATGATGTAAAGCTTCACGGCTAAAGCCAAAGTCTTGTGAGCCAAGAAGCGCTTCACCGCTTAACTTGAGAAGAATACGTCGATAGGAGGCGTCTGACATGTGTCTAATTTGAATGATTAATAATTGAGTAAGAGGATTATAAACCTCTTACCCCGGCCCTCCCTGGCTTCGCCAGGAAGGGAATCCCTAGGTTAAGGCTAATTATGCACCACGTGCTTGAGCCATAACTTCTTCAACAAAGTTATCCGCTTTTTTCTCAATACCTTCGCCAACACCATAGCGTACAAACTGTACGGTTTGTGCTTGGTTTTTGTGTAACAGCTGGCCAACGGTTTGTTCTGGATCTTTCACAAACGCTTGACCCATTAAGCTAACTTCATCCAAGAATTTCTTAATACGGCCACCAATCATTTTTTCAATGATATCTGCTGGTTTGCCACTGCTTGCTGCTTGTGCGGCAAAAATATCTTTTTCTTTTTGCACTAAATCTGCAGGGACATGATCTGGATGAATGACAAGAGGATTGCTTGCCGCAATGTGCATAGCGATATCTTTTGCAAGATCTTCGTTAGCTACGTTGATCGCAGCAAGAACACCAATACGGCTGCCATGAACATAAGTACCAACCACGCCATCGCTCTCAACTAAAGTCACACGGCGAATTTGAATGTTTTCACCAAGTTTAGCGATAAGGTTTTTACGTGCTTCATCAACAGTTTCACCGTTAGCAAGTTTCGTGTTAGCTAAAGTATCTAAATCGCTGACGTTATTAGCCAAAGCAGCTTGTGCCACAGCATCTGCAAATTGTTTGAAATCATCGCTACGTGCAACGAAATCGGTTTCGCAGTTGATGTCAGCCATCACAGCTTTTTTACTGTCTGCGCTTTTGGCAATGGCAATGATACCTTCAGCAGCAACGCGGTCTGCTTTTTTATCTGCTTTTGCTTGGCCAGCTTTACGCATTGCTTCAATCGCCGCTTCAATATCGCCACCTGCTGCGACTAACGCTCTTTTGCAATCCATCATTGCCGCGTTAGTACGTTCACGCAATGTTTTTACTAATTCTGCAGTAATTTCTGCCATAAATTTTCCTCAATAATTGTTTGGGGTAAACCCTTTAGAATAGATTTTATATTTTCGTAGGGACAACCCGCGAGTTGTCCTTAGAATCAGATAAATAAAGCAAGTTATCGTTGGTAAAAACTTATGATAACTTGTTTGGTAGGCCAGGTCGCGACCTGGCCCTACGAAATGAGATTAACCTTCAGAAACTTCAATTTCTGTTTCTTCGATTACGTCTTCAACGTCTTTATCTTTGTAGTTGCCTACAACGCCAGCGCTTTCACGAGCAGCAATAATCGCATCAGCCATTGCGCTTGCATAAAGTTCAATTGCGCGTGCAGAGTCATCGTTACCAGGAATCACGTAGTCGATACCATCGGGTGAGTGGTTCGTGTCCACAATACCGATCACAGGAATACCTAATTTTTTTGCTTCAGCAATAGCATTTTTCTCATGACCTACGTCAATGATGAAAAGTGCATCAGGCAAGCTACCCATGTGCTTGATACCGCCAATGCTCGCTTCTAATTTTTCAATTTCGCGACGAACATTTAACGCTTCTTTTTTGGTGAGTTTATTGATAATACCGTTAACTTCCATTGCTTCAAGTTCTTTTAAGCGCTTAATGGATTGGCGAACGGTTTTGTAGTTGGTCATCATACCGCCCAACCAACGTTGGTTAACGTATGGCATGCCGCAGCGTTCTGCTTGTTCTTTCATGATCGCTTGTGCAGCACGTTTTGTACCAACGAATAAAACTTTGCCACGGTGAGCAGCAATGCCACCGGCAAAATTTAACGCTTCTTTAAAGCGTGGGAGAGAAGTTTCTAAGTTAATGATGTGAATATTGTTGCGAGCACCAAAGATAAATGGAGCCATTTTAGGGTTCCAATAACGGGTTTGGTGGCCAAAGTGTACGCCTGCTTCAAGCATTTGGCGCATGGAAACGTCAGTCATAATGATACCTTTTTAGTTTGGGTTAAATACCTCCACCTACCCTAAGTATTCGCTCTTTAAATTAAAGAGCACCCGAATAATTAGTGTTGATAGGTGTGTGAATTACTACCTTGAATCTCAAGGGAGCCGCACATTATCTCATAAAATTCAAGGCTTGAGCAAGAGAAGTATCTGGCACACATAGGGCTTAGGTGTGAAAGTTAGGTTGTGTGAAGATGGCGATGGGCGCAATCACGGCGTGTTGATGACTTGTTCTCAAGCTAATTGACGCTTTAGGGTTTCATCAAAGGCGAATCTTATCGTTAACTATTATAGATCAACGTTTAAGAAAACAAGTTTTTGGCCTGACTGATAGAACTTTTTAAAACTCAGCTCACAATACGCTATAGTCAATATAAGTTAATAAGTCAGGCCTAATCCCTCTTTTAAGGTTTAAGAGGGATATGTGGAGGCATTGGCGAAGCTGTTGTCGCTGTTGCCGTAGCAATAGGAACACTTGTAATTTTTTCTAATTCTTTTAGCATGCTTTGAAGTCTTTCTTCCTCACTTTTCTCATCCTCCCAGCCACCTGAACCTGGCGAACCCTCCACCTCTGTTCTGGTGAGTATCCTCTTTACGGCAGCCTGTAAATTACAGGCCTGGTTCACTTGGCTACTCTTATCTTGTATGTTTTTTATACGGTTAAGCTCTGATTCGCATTGGCCAACATCGTTTAGTCTAAAAAGTATCTTCGGACCATCTTGAGCTTGTTGCGTTTGCTTTTGTATTGGAGGTGTTTCTCTTAATGGAGAAGTTTTTCTTAATGGAGTTCGTGCTCTGATAGAAGCTAGAAGCGCTGCTTGCCCCTCTGGTTGCGGCGGTACTGCCTTTGCCGGTTGTTGCTGTGGTTGCTCTTGTTGCGGTGTTACTGCTGTTGTCGGTTGTTGTGGTTGCGGTGTAATGCTTGTGGTTGTCGTGGTAGTAGTTGTAGTTGCCGCTTGATTTCTGACGTTTCTTCTTAGTTGTGGCGTTACTGTCGTTGTCGGTTGTTGTTGCGGTGTAATGCCCGTGGTTGTCGTGGTGGTAATCGTAGTTCCCGCTTGATTTCTGCTCTGTTTTTGTTTATTTCGCTGTAGGCGCGCACAGAGCTCACTTAGAAGAGAACCAGAAAACTGGGTTTTTGGAGGCGCTGCTTTTGTAGGCTGAGCTGGTGGTGGTTGAGGTGTTCTTGAATCTGTTTGTGTAACTGTAGGCTGAGCTGGTGGTGGTTGAGATGTTCTTGAATCTGTCTGTGTAACTTTTTTTAAGGTAGTTCCTGCTCCGATAGAGGCTAAAAGTGCTGTTCGCGCTGGGGCTGTAGCTGGGGTCGCTAAGCGCTGCGTAACATTTGCTGGCACTCCTTCAACGCTGTTGGTTTGTAAGGATGGGGTTGTCTGAGTCGCGCCATCAGTAATTGTATGGGAAACTTTGAGAGGGGGAAACTGCCTTGTTGGAGCAGTAGCGCCAGGAAATAATGGCGTTGTTGCCGCATCAACTTTTTTACTTGGGGGCGGGGTAAAAACCTTTTGTGCTTCATCACTGAAATTTCTCAAACGGACTTCTTGTAGAGCTAGCACTTGTTTAGTTAATTGCGCAAATAACTCGTCTTTTAAGGTTGGAGGAGTTTCAATGTCTTTTAAAACAAATAGTATATTTTCTATATTTAAAGAAGGAAGAGTTAAACGAATAACTGCTTCGGTATTTTTTTTGACTTCTTCAAGGTTTTCAGAGGCTTTTGCAAGCCCAAACAAGATGGTGATAATTTTATCATCTGCAAGTTTGGTGGCAAAGTACTCTCGTATATTAGCTTTTTCCAATAAAGTTTTAAAGTTAACTAGATAGAGGTCTTTAGTAAGGTGCATTTTACTGTTTGTTTTTGATAAAAGGCTACATAAAGTCTCAACATCCATTTTTAAAGCACGTTGAATGGCTGTAGGAGTGAGTTCTATTATGCTAGGGCTAGCGAGAATTTTTTGTTCTAATAATTGTAGTTTTAATTTTTCGAAAGCTTTAATGGCTTCGTCAATACTTTCAAATGTTTTAGCAGGTACTATGCTGGAAAAACTTTTTGTTTTTTCTTGAATTATTTCCAGTTGGTTGTTAAAAAAAGCGGTGTAATTTTCTAAGTCTTCGGTTGTGGCAGCTTCTACTTCGCTCAATCTTTGCGAGAAGTGAGAAATTCCTTCCAAAAAAGGCCCGGATTTTTCATATATTGTGTTTTTTTCTGCTGCCCAATTAAGATAAATGTCTGTTGCGCTTAGGGAAAGTGTCTTTAAAAATCGGTGAGCTGCAAAAAGAATTGATAAGGAGTTAGGAAATAAAGCAATACAATCTATGATATCGTTAAGTTTTACCTGAGACGTTGTTAATAAGAAGTTTTCAGCATCAGCAAGGGTTTTGAAATACATAATAATCTCCTGACAATTAAAATTATAGTTAGTGTACTTTTTATTGCTTTATGCATGAGACAGCATAAAATTTTTTAAGAGAAAAGGCAAGTGAGTTTGCCCTGATTCAATGCATCTGATCTGATGAAATATCGTCAGGCCTAACCAAGGAGATTTTTTAAAGCAAGCTGGGCTTTTAGTCATCTCATTAGCTAGGCTTGGCTTTGAAGGTTTTTAAACTGCCTACGGACGTGGTGCCGTAGGAGAAGCGATGTTAGGCATGGATTGCGAGTCTGTTGCTGCAATCCGAGCATCTATCTCTTTTATGAGTGCTTTTAATTTTTCTTGCAGTTCATCAATTTGTTGTGTAAATGGCGGAAGTTTTTGTTGTTCGACTTTGGGATCACTATCATTCCAGTCATTTTCGCTATCGCTTTCGGCATCACTTTCGCTACAAGCTTTTCTTCTCCCTTTTAGCGAAAGTTCGAGTAAGGCACTATTTATCCTTTTTAAAATCTTATTAGCTTCTTCCTTGATTTTTGGTAAGTCTGCAGTAGGCGCTTTTGCTTGACTGCTTAAATACAGGTAATTTTGCTCCAGTGGTACAAGTTCTTTTCGACCAGTAAGTTGTTGAGGCACCGTTTTTATTAAGAGATTTGCTAAGAGACCCAGTGACGCATTCGCGCTAATAGCTTGTGATTGGCTGGTTGAGGTTTGATCTTCAGCGGTAGTGGCGGGTTGTAATGAAGTGGCTTGCTGTTCTGTTGTCGCAGGCGTTTGTGGTTTATCTCTTAAGCTGGCAGCTTTTAATCCATTAGCTTGTGATGTTTTCTCAAACAGTTCTTTGTGGGGCCGCTGTTTGGGAGTTGGTGCTTGATCTTGAGCGGCGGCGGTTGCTGTTTGTGCAGCAGGAGTTTGCGGCGTAACTCTTAAGCTAGCATCTTTTAATCCTCTATTAGCTTGTGAAAACATCTTAAGGAGTTCGGCAGCAAAATTCTTCGCTGGCTGAGGTTGCTCTTTCGAATCAGCTTCTGTGGATTGTTTTGAAGCCGTAACTTCGGTTTTATTGGCAGAGTCAGGTAAAGCTGTATGTTCTTGTGCTGTTGAAGGTTGCTCCCGGTGCGGCTGAGGAGCTTCGCCACTTTTTTGTGCTTCCTTGAGAAGCGCGGCTAAGGGATTAATAGGTCTTTTAGCAGGTTTAGGGGAGCTATGAGGAGCGACTGTTAATGCTGCTGTTACAGCTCGTGCAGAAGCTGCTGTTGGCAAGCCTTCTGTTAATGAAGGCGTGGTTTGAGCTTCAGATTCAGTATAAGTTGCAGCAGAAACACTTAAACGGCTGGTTAACGAGACTGCTTTTTGTACGTCTATCAACCTTGTTACCCCTGAATCAACTGTTTGTGGTGTTTGAACGGCGTGCTCAAATTTTGTGTGGGCGTCTTTGCTTAGTCTACGTAGAGGAATTTCTAATAAAATTTTTTCCAATTCTTTACAAGCTTTAGATGCTTTTATCATGGTCGATATTTGCGGGCCAGTAAAAGTATGATCTTTCATTTTTTCTACCACTGCGTTGCAAAACCTCACATCAGAGAAAAATAGTTTTTCAAGAGGTCGATTGTTTCCAAGCGCTGCTAAGAAATTTGGCGTTAGAAATGCTTCAAATTGGTGGCGGGAAAGTCTAGTTTTAATATGCTTTGGCAGCATTTCTACGACTTCTTTGCAAAAGCTATTATTGGTAAAACAAAGTAACTCAAGTTGTTTATTTGGAATGGCTTTCAGAAAATTTTTAGTTATGAGCGCTTTAACCTCTTCGCCGCCTTTTTCTAACATAGCTTTTACTTTGTGTTCCAAAGCATTTTCTTGATCATCAGACAGTAAAAGCGAAAATACTACTTCAGAAACTTTGGGCCAGTCGTTAATCGCCAGGCTTTCTAACAAGGAAGGAAAGCAGAACTTGATAGTCAAGGATAAGTTAATCGCATCTTCCTGAGGAGCAATCTTGTCTAATACTTGGATAAAAAAGAAAGGCTCAGCAGCAGCTTTCGCAATTAATTTTTGTTTAAATACTTCATTATCTAATAGAGATGTTGCAAAAAGCATGTAAGAACCTTTGTTGAAGTTGCGTTAGTATTTCTGAATCATGAAGAAATAAGGTAGCAATCTTATACAAAGTATTGGCTTGCAGTGGTTGCTCGTCTTGCAGCCTTTTTAATGCAATTGCTTTAAGCAATGCAGTATTTTTTATGCTTGATTCACAGCCAATATTTTCTAATAAGGTGTAGAAGTAAGAATAGCGAGCTAATTGCGGGATGATTTCTTCTGATGAATTTTCTAGCATGCTGGAGAAACAAAAACGGATACTCAGGAAAAGTTGATCGCCATTATCTAAGCGCACAAGCTTGTCTAATACTTGGATAAAAAAGAAAGGCTCAGCAGCAGCTTTCGCAATTAATTTTTGTTTAAATACTTCATTATCTAATAGAGATGTTGCAAAAAGTCATGAAGAAATAAGGTGGCAATCTTACACAAAGTATTAGCTTGCAGTGGTTGCTCGTCTTGCAGCCTATTGAAGGCAACTGCCTTAAGTAATTCAGTGTTTTTTATGCTTGATTCACTGCCTATATTTTCTAACAAGGCGTAGAAACCAGTATAACAAGCTAATTGCTGAATGATTTTTTCTGGTAAATTTTCTTCAGTTTTTATCCATGAAAGGAATAAGTCTAAATTGGCATCAACAAGTTCTTTTGCTACGGGTTTTTTGAAAATTGCTAAAAATAGTTGGTGCCTTAAGGGTAAGGAAAGTATTGCTTTTGCCTCTTTTAAAATAACTAGTATATTTTCTACTGCTAAAAAAGGAAGAACAAAATTTACAACTGCTTCTGTATTTTGCGTGATTTCTGTGGATTCCTCAGAAGATCTTGCAAGTGCAAATAATAATGCAGTGATTTCATCTGTAAGTTTATTAAAAAAGTGTTGTTTCAATTCAGAACATTGCAATAGGCTTTTAAAATTAGCTTGATGAAACGCTTTATTAGGGCAGATTTCACTTTCTGATAAAAGATTAAATAAAGTATTAGCATCCATATTTAAAGCGCATTCAATGCCAGTATAAGTGAGCTTTACTCTAAGGCTAGCGAGAATTTGTTGTCCTAATAATTGTAGTTTTAATTCTTCATAAGCTTTAATCGCTTCTTCAATAGTGTTAAACCGTGTAACAGGTTCTATGCTGGAAAAAGTTCCCATTTCTTTTTGAGTAGCTTTTAGGTGGCTATTAAAAGATGTGGCATAAGATTCTAAGGCTGATTCTGTAGCGGTTTCTAGCTGTTTCAATTCCTGTGTGATGCGAGAGAGCTTGTCAAAAAAAGGAAGGCTTTTTTTATTTAGCTTATCTTTTTCTGTTGCCCAATTCTGATAAATTTCTTTTGCGTTATTATGAGAAGTTTTCTTTAAAATTTTATGAGCTGCAAAAAGAAGTGATAAGGAGTTAGGAAATAAAGCAATACAGTCTATGACATCGTTAAGGTTTGCTTGAGGTGTTGTTGATAAGAAACGTTCAGCATCAGCAAGCGTTTTGAGATACATGGTAACTCCCCATAATTTAAAATTATTTTAATAATTAGTGTATTTGTTATTGCTTTAAGCATGAGACAGAATAATTTTTTTTCAGAAAAAAAACAAGTTTAATAATATCATAGGCTAAAGCATGGTTTTTTAAATGGTAAAAATTAATTTATCCTTGATGGGTGCCTTGTACTAAGCGCTTTAAAAAAGGCACTAAAGCAAAACTTATCACAGTAATGGCTAAAGAAAGATAACCATACACCATAAACGCATGGCTATAGATTGGCAAAGAAGCTTGAGCAGAAAGCTTATCAGGCACTGCCGCAATATTGGCGAGGATGCCCCCAATGGCAAAGGAAGCGGCTTGCGAGAAAAACCAAACACCCATCATCATGCCCTCGAGTTTTTTCGGAGATAGTACGGTAATCATGGCTAAGCCAATGGGCGAAATTAATAATTCACCAATGGTTTGCAGCATATAACTTAACCCGAGCCATTCTGAAGCCGTTTGGCCTTGATTATTGCTAAAATAATGTGTGGTAAAGGCTAATAGGAAAAATCCAGCGCTCATAAATAATACTGCTAAACTAAACTTCATTGGCGTGGAAGGGTTTAAGCCACGTTTATCCAGTTTTACCCATAAACTACTTAAGGCAGCGCCAAAAACAATAATAAAGAAGGGATTAAAAAATTGGGTCGCTTCGGCATCAAAGGGCAAGCCTAAAAAACGTTGGGTCATGTTGCGATCAGCAAATAGCATGAGTGAGGTAAAGGTTTGGTTATAAACAGACCAAAAGATTACGGAAATCGCAATTAAAATTAAACAAGCAATCATGCGTTTTTGTTGTGAACGATCAAGTTTTAATATCATGAAAGTTAGAATGACGATAGTCGCAATAGCGGCGGCAATCACAGCATAATCTGTGGCTTTGGCGTACGTAAAAGCTAGCTCGCATAAGCCAATGCAAAATATGGTTCCCAAAGCTAATAAAGCATAAAAACTTTTGGAGGGTGGTGTGGTAGGGGAATCATTTTTGGGGTAATTTCCAAGGTTGCCTAAGCGTTTTTTACCCCAAATGAAAACGATCTGGCCAATAATCATACCAGCTGCAGCTAAAAGAAAGCCTGAGTGCCAACCGTAATGGTTAACCATGACGCCAGCAATTAATGGTGGAACTAACGCGCCAATGTTGATCCCAATATAAAAAATAGTAAAGCCGCCATCACGCCTTGGATCATTTTCAGCATAAAGTTCGCCAACAATGCTAGAAACATTGGGCTTAAAGAAGCCATTGGCGCAGATGAGTATGCTTAAGCCTAAGAAAAATATAGTGCGATTTGGAAAAGCACAGGTGAGATAAGCAATGGCTAATAACACCCCACCAATCATGATGCTGCGTTGAAAACCCAGGTAACGGTCAGCTAAATAACCACCAAGGATGGGGGTTAAGTAGAGTAACGAGCTAAAAGCAGCATAAAGCATATCTGCTTCACCATCGGCCATATGCAAGGCTTTGGTCATATACAATACCATGATGGTTTGTACGGTATAAAAACCAAAGCGTTCCCATAATTCCGTAAAGGATAATAAATAAAGTGAAGAGGGTTGCTTTGCGGCTGCTTGCGTATTTTCCATGGTTTAAAAGTCGATGGCTAAAAGCCACATCATAAAGCTAAGAAGGATTTATCGCAATGATAGAGCATAGGCCTGGTTTGGCTAGCATTTATTGCTAAATGTGATGCAACGGGGTAGTATTTAGCTGTGGTTTCTAATTTACTAAGGAGAGTGGGTTATGAAAAAGGTATTGATGTTAAGTGTAAGTGCTATGTTATTAGCTTATGCAGGGAATGGGATGGCAGTTCAGTTTATATCGCCTGCTTTCCCAGTTTTGGAGGGATGTGACTTCATGGAGAGCCACGCCCCGCAATTTGATTGCGACACGGTAGAGGAAGTTGTAAAAATGCGCTCTGGAGATACTCTTCAGACAACTGTTGAGGGACGGCCTTTTGCTTTGACTCGAACAGCTAAGAGACCAGTTTCTTTGAGGAACGGCAAGACGATGTACGAACTAGCTGTTAGTAGGCCTGGCGCTGCTTTTGAGATTGGTAAAATTGATTTTGTTGTTGATCAGGCAACGGGCACAAATCCAGGTTACAACTGCTACCCTTCTCCAAGGGAGACTATTCTTTACCAACGAGGACCAGAATCCATACCAGCGCTGGAAACAAAAGCTGAATTTGCACAAATAAACGATATTAACAACTAAATTTATGACAAAATAAAAAAGGGTGCTTTGACACCCTTTTTTATTAAGCTTAAGCACATCGTCTGTTATTGGTTTGCCAAAATGCAGGCAAACACTTGACGAATGCCAATGAAATTGAAACAATTGAGAAAATTTTTTTAGGAGCTGGAAAATGGCGGAAAAGAAACAAGCAACAGTTATTGTCGTAACTTCTGGTAAAGGTGGTGTCGGTAAAACAACGACTAGCGCAAGTATTGGTGCTGGCTTGGCGATGAAAGGTTTTAAAACTGTTGTTATTGATTTTGACGTGGGTTTGCGTAACCTTGACTTAGTCATGGGTTGCGAGCGCCGCGTGGTATATGACTTTGTTAACTTGATTAATGGTGAATCTAACTTGCAACAAACCTTAATCAAAGATAAACGTTTGGAAAATCTTTATGTATTACCTGCTTCACAAACACGCGATAAAGACGCGCTAACCCGTGAAGGGGTGGAAAAAGTCATTAATGAATTAAAAAATGATTTTGAATTTATCGTCTGTGACTCTCCTGCAGGTATTGAAAAAGGTGCATTAATGGCGATGCATTTTGCCGATTATGCTGTTGTTGTGACCAATCCTGAAGTTTCTTCTGTACGTGACTCGGACCGTATTTTAGGCATTTTATCCAGCAAAACTTATCGTGCTGAACATAACATGGAGCCGGTGAAAGAATATTTGCTGCTCACGCGTTATTCTTTAGAGCGGGTTGAGCGTGGCGATATGTTAAGCGTGGATGATGTGAAAGATATTTTAGCGATTCCATTACTAGGCGTGATTCCAGAATCACAAGCAGTTTTGCGGGCTTCTAACTCAGGTGTGCCGGTCACCTTAGATGTAGAAAGTGATGCAGGACGTGCATACATGGATGCAGTAGGCCGTTTCTTAGGTGAAGATATTGATCACTGGCATTTGAAATTGAAGAAAAAGGGCTTGTTGGCAAAAATTTTTGGCGGCAATAAATAAGCGAGGGATCGATCATGAATTTAAAAAATGTTTTGGATTATTTTCGTGGTACGCCCCGTAATACGGCTGCGTTAGCAAAAGAACGTTTACAAATTATCGTCTCCCATGAACGTGGCGGTGCTGATGATAAGCGTGACTTTTTACCACAGATGGAAAAAGAATTAATCGCCGTGATTGGAAAATATTTTCCCATCGATCAAGAGCAGGTAAAAGTTCAGTTAGCACGTGAAGGTGACTTTTCTGTGTTGGAATTAAACGTAACTTTGCCAAAAAAATAACTTTCTCTATCGTTCCCGCGCAAGCGGGAACGTGCTTTATGACCTGGAAACCGACTGCTTCTATTGCGCATTTAAAAATGCGCGCTGAAATTCTTGCCAAAATCCGTGAATTTTTTGCCATCCGCAAGGTCATGGAAGTTGAAACGCCTAGCTTAAGCCATTCGACGATTCCTGATCCTTGCATTCTTAGTTTTCAAGTTTTAAATACAGATTTATATTTGCAGACTTCGCCAGAGTTTGCCATGAAACGTTTATTAGCCGCAGGTTCTGGGCCGATTTATCAAATTGCTAAAGCTTTTCGTGTGGATGAAAGCGGACGTTTACATAATCCTGAATTTACCATGCTGGAATGGTACCGGCCTGGCTTTACCCATCGCGACTTAATTATTGAAGTCGATGCGCTGCTGCGCCGTATATTAAATTGTGAAGTATCCAAATGTGAAACGTATGGTGATTTATTCCAACAGTATTTACAGATCAACCCTTATCAAACAAGCCTCGAAGAATTAAAAGATTGTGCACAAAAAAATCAGATTGAAGTTTTTGATGCAGAAAAATTTACGACAGTGACAGATTGGTTACAGCTATTGATGGCGCATATCATTGAACCACATTTGGGCCAAAACCATCAGCCAACCGTTGTGACAGATTTCCCGATTGCCCAAGCCGCCTTAGCGAAAGCAGATCCGTATAATCCTTTAGTGGCTGAGCGTTTTGAAGTGTATTGGAAAGGTATGGAGCTAGCCAATGGCTTTCATGAATTATGTGATGCCAAAGAGCAAAGGAAGCGTTTTGAAGCCAATAACGCGGAGCGCTGTGCACAAGGGCTTCCTGAAATTCCTCTCGATGAAAATTTTTTAGCAGCGCTTGAGCATGGTATGCCTGCTTGCGCGGGGGTTGCGCTAGGCATTGACCGTTTAGTGATGGCCGCATTAAATCTTGACAATATTGCTGATGTCATTGCCTTTCCGGTCGAGAGGGCGTAGATTAATGCAGAGTGGCGCAGCGCGTGCCTGCTATTATCTTGACGAGCATGCTTCGCTTTTCCCACCCTGCTTAAAATAGGTTTAGCTTAATTCCACCAGCTGAGTATTCTCGGCAACTGTATCGCCGACCTTAGCATGTAAGGCTTTAATCACGCCATCCAATGGTGCACGAATAGTGTGTTCCATTTTCATCGCTTCCATGATCAATAAGGTTTGGCCTTTCTTTACGTTATCGCCAACATTAACGGGTTGCGCGATAATGCGGCCAGGCATGGGCGCGGTTAATTGGTTATCATCATGGCTCTGCGCATTTTGATCGCCAAAGCGTGAAACTTGATAAAACGTATAAGATTCATGCTGACAATGAGCAACCCATTGGTCATCATGGTGCCACAAACGAATATGTTCAGCAGAATTAGACTTACCGGCTTTAACCGTGTGTTGTTGATCAAGATATTGGAAAATGACTTCGACAGAAGCGTGCCAACCCAGTAAACTTTGCCAAGGGTCTTGGGCATTTTTATTAGCTTTTTTTAAGTGATACAAATAATGCGCTGCTGCTGCTGACAATACTGTTTCAGGAATCGCTTCAGGTACAGCTAATAAAGTTTTTTCATGCTTGGTAATAAAATGAGTTGAAAGATGCGCTTGAATAAAGTCGTCTTGTTGTAAAATTTTGCTTAGCAATGCACGATTAGTTTTAACACCTAATACTTCTGTTTGATCTAAAGCGTTTAATAAAGCGCGGCGTGCCGCTTCACGATTTTCACCCCAAGCAATTAATTTGCCGAGCATGGAATCATAGTAAATACTAACTTCATCGCCGGCGACAAAGCCAGTATCCATACGGACATGCGGCATATTCTTAGGATAATCATAAATAAAAATTTTACCAGTGGAGGGTAAAAAATCATGATAAGGGTCTTCTGCGCATAAACGCACTTCAATGGCGGCACCATGAATTTTCAACTGGTCTTGTTGTTTAGGTAAAGGTGCACCTTGGGCAACTTGTAATTGCCATTCGACTAAATCTTCACCTGTAATCATTTCAGTCACAGGATGTTCAACTTGCAAACGGGTATTCATTTCCATGAAATAAAATTGCCCGTCATTGCCTAAGAGAAATTCAACGGTGCCTGCACCGACATAACCAATAGCTTGTGCGGCTTTAACGGCGGCAGCCCCTAAGCGCGTCCGTAATTCTTCATCCACTCGTGGTGCGGGGGCTTCTTCAACAACTTTTTGATGGCGGCGCTGAATAGAGCAATCGCGTTCAAAAAGATAAACATAATTTTGGGTTTGATCAGCAAAAATTTGGACTTCAACATGACGTGGCATTGCTAAATATTTTTCTAAAATGACTTCGTCATTACCAAAGCTGTTTAAGGCTTCACGCTTTGCAGTGACTAATGCTTCTGCAAAACCGGCTTCTTCATGCACAATGCGCATGCCGCGCCCACCACCACCAAAGGAAGCTTTGATTAAAACCGGAAAGCCAATTTTTTTTGCTGCTGCTAATAAAGTTTCTGGATTTTGATCTTTATCATGATAGCCAGGTAGTGTTGGTACATTATGCTTCATCATTAAAGCTTTTGCACCGGCTTTGCTACCCATGGATTCAATGGCTGGAATAGGAGGGCCAATAAAGACGATTCCTGTGTGCTCACAGGCGCGTGCAAAATTAGCATTTTCCGCTAAAAAGCCATAACCTGGATGGATTGCGTCAGCATTAGCTTTTTTAGCAATCGCAATGATTTTATCAATGCATAAATAGCTTTCGGATGCCGGTGCTGGGCCAAGGTAATAAGCTTCGTCGGCAAGCTTAACATGCTGTGCATGACGATCAGCGTCTGAATAAATAGCAACGGCTGTGATATTAAGTTTTTTCAGCGTGCGAATAATGCGGCAAGCAATTTCACCGCGATTCGCGATAAGAACTTTATTAAACATAGTGTTTTAGGGTTTCCTATTCTTTCGTGCCAAACTATTGGACTAAATTTATTTGTGCCTTGCAAGTTTGCGTTTTAGTATTTTGTGAAGAATACGTTTTTAAGTCTGTAAAGCTTGCTTTGGCTTGCTGTAAGGCAAGCTTTGTATTTGATAGCGGTTGCTGATTTTCTGTATCGCAAATTTGAGTATCAATAATAGAGCCGGCATATATGAAGCTGATAGTCAGTTGATATTCTGTGTAAGATAATTGTAATAATACCTCACCTTGAATATGCTGCGCAGCCAGTTCTTGTAAAAATTTATAGATTATATTTGGCGCGTGTTGCTTTATGGCTGTAGATACATGCCAGCGGTGCCAACGCTCATTTAAAAAATTTTCTAGCTTTGCCTGATCAAGATTGGTCGGGTTAATTTTTAAAGAAGCAAGTTGAGAGCGACCTATGCTAAAAAGTAGGTTCAAAATGATCGCTGTTAAGGTGGTCATAATAATTGGTGCTTCGGAAATATTGCGCAGTGCTGCTGGCAGTTTCGGAAAATTCTCAGGATGCATTTCGACAACTAAGCCGGCAACAAGAGAAAGGCCAATAATAAAAATTTTTCGCGTATCAATATTAGCTGTAGATAAAATCTGAATGCCTGAAACAATGATGTAACTGGTAACAAATAACATGGTGGCGCCAATAATCGCTTTTGGCATAATCACAAACAACATTGTGATTTTTGGCAATAGCGCAAATAGCATCATTGTTACGCCGGCGATTATGCCTACGTATCGACTGGTAATGCCTGTTGCGCAAGAAAGTGCAATGTTATTGTTGGCAACACCTAGGCTTATACCACCAATGATACTGGCAAAAACATTGCTTAATCCATTAGTGAAAAGCATTTTGCGAATATTATTTTGCTCTGGATGCTCCCAAGACGTGCTATTAACTTTTTGGCAGCTAATAATACCTCCTACGCCTTTCAATAACATGGCTATACTAGCAATTGCAAAAGAAAGAGCAAGAGAAAAATCAAATTTCATATGAGGTAATGCAAAACCAATATTCCAAGAGAAATAAGGAGCATTTAATACTTTTTGAAAATCGCTGGGCAAGAGGACCCCTTGCCAGGTGGCAGCTGCAAGCCCTGCTAAGACGCCTAAAAGCATAGAATAGCGTGAAGAGGCTTTTCCCCAAATGAGTACACAAATCATTACAGCAAGCGTAACACTTGCGGTAATTAATTCACTGCTTGCCAGATGTATGGCATTTAAAGAAGATGAGCCCGTGCTATAAATTAAATCTGGTTTGACAAGGGATAAGCCTACCATGAGGACTACAATACCGCTAACTTCTGTTGGAAAGAGAAAACGTATTAGCGGGTAGAGAAGCGCAAAAATAACTTGAAATATCGCAGCAATAAGGACCATACCAAATAATAAATCTGGTCCGCCAATTTGAATAGCGCTTAGCGAGACAATAAGAAATGCAGGCTCGCATAAAACAGGGCATAAGAAGCCAGTGCCGACAAAGCGAGATTTTAAGCACATGAGTAATGTGCCAAAACCAACGGCAAACATACTTCCTGAAATGAGCGCCGCTTCTTTACCACCGGATATTCCAATGGCTGAAAAAATCATTAATGGAAGTACTAAGGTGCTAGCCATGCCTAAACAATGCTGCAGGCCCAGCATAATACAGCTAAAAAAAGGTGGCTTTTGATCCGCGTTATAAATTAAATCTGATGCATCCATGAGAATAGGATTCCTGCTAACTTTTGATTAATTAAAACTCTAACAACTCTTCAGCTTTAAAGCAAGGTATTTTTGAAAAACAGAGAGCTATCACCATAGCTATAAAAGCGGTAGCTATGGTCAATGGCGTGTTGATAAGCTTTTTGAGTAAATTCAACGCCGGCAAAAGCTGAAACAAGCATGAGCAGTGTTGATTCAGGTAAATGGAAGTTGGTAATCAAAGCATCAACAACTTGAAATTGAAAACCTGGCAAAATGAAAAGGTTGGTGTCGCCAGTGTAAGCTTTTAAAGGCCCCATGGCGGCTGCGCTTTCTAAACAACGCATACTGGTTGTGCCAACAGCAATCACACGCGACCCTCTGGCTTTTGCTGCAATAACCTTATCACAGACTTCTTGTGGCAGATTCATCCATTCATGGTGCATGATATGATCTTTAACATCCGCTGTTTGGACAGGCAAAAAAGTTCCAGCACCGACATGCAGTGTTAAATAAGCAATATCAATATTTTTTTCTTTCAAAGCACGAAATACATTGTCATCAAAATGCAAACCAGCGGTGGGTGCTGCCACAGAACCCTTGTGAGCCGCATAAACAGTTTGATAGCGCGTTAAATCTTCAGGTGTATCTTCGCGTTTTAAATAAGGTGGAAGAGGCATGTGGCCAATTTTATCTAAACGCTTAAAAAAATCTTCACTAGGATCAAACTGTAAAATAAATAAACGATCTTGCTTATCTAATACAATAACTTCCGACTGATCGGGCAAAATCAATGTCTGTCCTGTTTGAACACGCTTGTTGCTGCCTAAATGTGCTAACGCTTGGCAATTTTCTAAAGGGCGTTCAATTAAAATTTCTACCTTACCGCCTGTCGGTTTTTGTGCATAAACTCTGGCAGGGATGACGCGAGTATTATTTAAGACAATCAGGTCGCCAGGATTTAAAAAATCGGCTAATTGGGCAAATTGACTATCGGTAAGCGTATGGTTATTAGGGTCAGCAACCAGCAAGCGGCTGGCGCTACGATTTTCTAAAGGATAACGGGCAATAAGTGATTCTGGAAGGTCAAAATTAAAATCTGAAGTATTCATAAGGCTTGCGTTAGTAAATGCTTTAGCATTTTGATAATGCTACTTATAGGTTTTTAAGAAATCTTATTTTATATTATAACGTATATAGAGAATTGCGTTTTGTGAATTGCTAAAGCTTGTAGGTATGTTTTATTTGACGGCATGGAGAAATTACGGTGATAATAACGCACTTAAAATTGCGGAGATTGATATGCAGAAACCATTAATTGTGATTACCGGCGCAAGTTCAGGAATTGGCGAGGCAACTGCAAAAGTGTTTGCCGCGCAAGGTTATCCCTTGCTTTTATTAGCAAGACGTATTGAAAAATTAAAAGCTTTAAATTTACCTAACACAATATGTGCAGCACTTGATGTGACTGATCGAGAAACATTTGTTAAAACGATTCGAGAAGCCGAAGAGAAATTTGGTGAAGCAGATGCCTTGATTAATAATGCAGGTGTCATGCTACTTGGCACAGTGAGCCAACAAGATCCTGCAGAATGGCAGCGCATGATGGATGTCAATGTCACCGGTGTTTTAAACGGTATTCATGCGGTATTGCCCAAAATGGTCGCAAGGCAAAGTGGAACCATTATTAACATTAGTTCTGTTGCTGGCCGCAAAACCTTTCCTAATCATGTGGTTTACTGTGGTACTAAATTTGCGGTACATGCTATTTCAGAAAATTTACGTGAAGAAGTGGCAAGCAAAAATGTGCGCGTGATTACCATTGCACCTGGTGCAGTTGAAACAGAATTACTCGGCCATACTACAGATACCGCGATAAAATCTGGTTATGAAAGTTGGAAAAAAGATATGGGTGGTGTGTTATCTGCAGAAAGCATTGCGCAAACGATTTTATTTGCTTATCAACAGCCACAATCTGTTTGCATTCGTGAAATCGTGTTAACCGCAACCAAACAAGAGCCATAATCGTTAAAGTAAGATAAGTGTTCAGCGGTACTACAAGCTGCGGATCTGCTTGTCAGCGATAAGGATGAGAAGGTCAATGCAAATCGTTTCGTTCAATTAATCCTATTTACTCAGCTTCTTCTTGCATGCCCAAATGATAGACATAAACATTTGCCTTGCAAGAAGAGCGCTTGTCTGCACCTCCCTCAAAACGACGTTGCTCTAGCGTAATAATGCTAGTTTCTTGTCATATTAGCTTTTCTTAATAATTAAATAAGAAAGCGTAGATTGTTTTAATAGTTATTGATAAGCGATTAATTCTGGCATTTTGCTTGCGGTATTGGTAGAGGCGGCTTTTGAGAAATAAAGTTTGAAGTGTAGGCTTTCGCAAATATAACGACGTGATATGAAATAAAAAAATTACTTAAACAGGGTATAATGCGCAAAATTTTTTTGAGCAACTTTTTATGCCAAACGCAAGAGATTTAAGTAATGAAGGTAATGTTTTTTTTAAACAACAAAACTATCAAGCTGCGCTCGAAAAATATGAAGCTGCTATTGTTCTCAACCCAAGGCTCGATGTGGCTTGGTCTAATAAAGGTATAGCGCATGCTAAGTTAAAACAATATGCTGAAGCACTAGATGCATTTGAGAGAACATTATCTATAAATCCTACACATGTTGTGGCGATGCAGAATATAAAAAGTATTTTCGCATTTCTTAATAAAACTGCTGCTGAAAAACATGCTCAAAGCACCGCTAAAATTTATACCGAAACGGTCCTTCGCCCTTTTGTTTGTAAACAAACTTATTTTGAAGAGCTAAAATGTTTGCAAGAAAAAGTGGCTGGGGCCAAAGACTTTGCTTTCATGGAGCAAGTTAATTTGGTATTAGAGCTAATAAATTTTTTACAAAAATATTATCAACGCCATACCCGGCCATATGAATTTATCCTCAAAGATTTGTCTGATCCTAGTGAAAAAGGAAGAAGGTTAAGATTGCGGCAAATTGCCAATAATCTTATTTTAGAAGCGCCAATGATTTTTAAACCAGGTACCTCTCAATTAGATGAAGTTTCATTAAAAGCTTTAAATACAGTACAAGAAGATATTTTCTTTGAAGATGCGAAAAGAATTTTACGCGCAATATTTACCGTATTTTATTTTTTTTCTCGCGAGGAAAGAGGAAAAATTACCAAAAAGTTACCTTGGGGTGAGAACAGTTGGTATATGCTTGAGTTTTGCGGTGCTGTTTTTGCTGAAGATAGTACGATTGATCGAGTCAATGCACAAGGAGCAATTTCTCTTATCTCCTATAGCTTTGGGGGTGACAAAGCACTGCAGAAACAATTTATTTATTTTACTCGCTCTTTATTAGATCATATGATTATCACCAAAATATCAATCGTTGATATCATACAGCACGATATTCCTGTGTTACAAAGTTTTTTCCAAGAATTGTCCTGTCATTATCCCTCTGCTACTTCTGATAGCTTAAAGATGGGTGATTTACCTCATTTAAAAGCTATTTTATGGTATAGCAAACATCTTTTTAACACAAAGCGTTTATTATGTTTGTTACCCCGCATTTCCGATGATTTAAGCTTGCTTGATGAAAGCCTTATGCCGGAAATGGGGATAAAAGGAGGAATGAATATTGATCAAGAAATAGATATGGTAGAATTTTTTAAGGCTAAACCCCTGCGGAAAAATTTGCCAGAAGGAATGAAAGCCTTTGTGCCATATTTCTTAGCATCTATTCAGCGCGATATGCCCACCTTAAAAGTTAAAGATTTAATTAACCTTGGGCTTCTAGGCGAATCAACAGTAGGCTCTTATGGTATTAAAGCGCCAACAGACACAGATAGAGTATTTGCCATATCAGATTTTGTGGCTGGCCCGATAACCCCATCAAAACGTTTACAACTAGCAACCGCAACAAATTATTTGAATTTAAATACCTTAAAAGGTCGCCTTGCTTTGCTCAGAAAAATACAATTAATTGGTGAGTTTTTAACGGCCCGCCATTGGGGCAATTTACGAAAATATATTGATTATATTAATGCTGATAAATTAGCTGATATAAGAAATGGTTTGGTCCACTTCGAAGAAGGCGGCTGCGCAACGGTAGTTCAACAACTAGAAACTGACAAAACCTTACTCAATACTTTTTTTATAGAATTACAATTGTTCACAGAAAAGTTTTATCAAGAAATAGCCAAATGGCAGGCCAGTTTTGAAGAATGGCCCACTAAACGTTTTGATGCTGGGCATGAGGTTTGGCAAGATTTTGCTGCAAAATACTGGACGACAGTAAAAGGCTTTTATTTAAAAAATTCTAATATAGATGCCGCTAATTTTTGTCCAAATATTCCTTTAACAACAGCAGCAGAAAAAGCACAGCTGCTTCGATTTACTAAAACAGATCAAGTAGAGGTTATGCAAAAAATCCTTGAGGGGAAAATAGCTTTTCCCAAAAAAGGCGTTCTATCAATGCTTAATAGTTTTGCTGACAAACCGACAAAAAAAGCCTTAAAGAGAATCTTGGATGCTGCAAGCGAAAAGTATAACGCAATTAAAAAAGAAGCTATAGAAGAAGAAAAACGAAAAAATACTGAGGAAAATCAGTTAAGGGAGGTGCGTGTTACAACCGTTATGACTAAAGACTATCCTGCCATTAACCAAACTTCTTCTGAGTTTTTCCGTGCTGCAAAATTGCCGCCTAAAGACAAAGTTGAAGTTTTTAATCTTCTTAAAAATCGTCTCAAGCTTTTAGAAGATTTATTAGTAGAATCCAAAGTGGATTTTAGTTCTAAAGCAACTTTACACACAACACTAGCTGTGCTTTTAGATCGTGATGTCGCTTTACTCTTAAGCACCGGTTATCTTCTTGGTCAAATTATTGGTACCTTAAACAAACTTTATGTACTTGCTGATATAAGTGTTTTTCCAAATTTAGAGGCGCGTTTACTAGATTATGTTGCTTTACGTAATGCGTTGGAGCATACAGACCCTATTCTAGAAAGCATCGACTTACCTATGTATGAATGGGTTAGCTCAATACCTGAAATGATGCTTAGTATCGTGAAAGAGCTATTTTTTGATTATAAAGCTTTATTCTTCAGCGTTGATCCTCTAAAATTTCCGCCACCAAGTACGCAAAGAAGCTCGATACAGCAGGAAGCTGCTGTTGACCCAATAAAGTTTTTGTTACAGCAACCACAAATAGAAGCTCAAGATTCCAGCTCAGTAAAACTGACGAGTTTCTTTTTTAAGTTAAATCTTAATGAAAGATCTCAGGTACTTGCTGGTTTAAATAACAGTGGTGATGATAAAAATTTAAAAGACGATGGTGATGATCCAAAATATATCTATCGCGTGAGGGATGTTGTAAATTTAATGCTAGCGGTTCGCTGTGAATGTTTACATTATCAAGATGCAGGAACAGGTTTAGAATATCAGCAGCCAGGAGGCGAAGATTATAGCCAATTACGCGAAAATGCAGAACATATTTTTCTAACAGATCCTATTCATGAGTTGCATTTTTGTACTTATTTATTAGATGAGATCAAAAAAATTTCTGGTCAGCATGAAGAAGCTGCCATGCATAAGCAAAAATGGCAAAAACCACCAACAACATTAATTTTGCCCATATTAACAGGAAGAACTCAAAGCGGGCATTGGCAGAATATTCGCGTTACTATTGATTACCAACAACGTCAAGCCAATATTCTCTGGGATGATCCTTATGGTCAAGGTAGATTTTATGAAGAAACTAAAACAGGTTATCGGCGGGCGATTACAGAGGCTTTAGCCATCTTATTTAAAACATTTACGAATATTGATGCTCTACCTATTTTACAAGAAAGCGACAAACAAATTAACCAACAAGGAGATGATAACAGTTGGGACTGTGGTCCAATTATAGTAAGTAATATTCGTGATTATGTTGAGCAGGCTCAGCTTTCGAATGCTGCTTTTGCTGCTGATGCTTCTCCACCCTACTCTATCGCTGAAGCTAGCCAAGCTGGTCACGCAGAAAAAATGCTAGCATTGCGAGCTATTCACCGCGATACTTATCAAAAAACGGTAGAGGAACGTATAGAAGGCCCATTAAATTTGTCTATTTAATATGATGGCCTGTCAGCCTTGATGATTTTTTAGCGTGGTGAAGAAAAATTGGTCGGGACGAGAGGATTTGAACCTCCGACCCCTTGCACCCCATGCAAGTGCGCTACCAGGCTGCGCTACGCCCCGACTAAGAAGGCGTATTCTAACAAAGATAGGGGTTCTCCAGCAAATTTTAAGCGAATTCCTGCTTTAAAACCTGCTTTTAAAACAAATAAATCTCGATATAGGGTTAATTTATGCTATAATTTCCAATCCATATTTTTAGGTAGGCTTTTATGGCACGTATTACTGTTGAAGATTGTTTGCATAACTGCGAAAACCGTTTTGAATTAACTAGGCTGGCAGCAAAACGCGCTCGCCAATTAGCGCTTGGTAAAGATGACCCAAAAGTTGAAATTAATGATGATAAGCCTACGGTAATTGCGCTTCGCGAAATTGCAGGAAATTTAATTAATCCTGAATATGTCGAAGAAATCGATAAACGCCCTGTTGAGACGATTGCCGTTGTTGCTTCTGCTGTTGCTGAAGACGAAGATTTTCTTGATTAGTCACCAATGACCGCGCGTAACCTTCCTTTGCATTTTGCGCATGGTAATGGTTTCCCGTCAGAGTCATATCAAGAATTATTTGATCATCTTTCCCCTGAGTTTGATATTCATTATATCCCCATGGTTGGCCATGGGGAATATCCTGTTACTGACAATTGGCCACATTTAGTGGCGGAATTAATTCAACACATTAAAGCATCTCATTCTCAACCCGTGATTGGCCTTGGGCATTCTATGGGAGGGGTGTTGATGTTTATGGCGGCGGCTCAAGCGCCAGAGTTATTTCAACAAATTATTTTATTAGATTCTCCTCTGCCAGGATTTTGGCGCTCTTTTCTGTTACGGTTCGTCAAGCAAATGCGTTTGCTACATTGGTTTACACCTATTCAACAAGTGCGCGTGCGTCGCCAATCTTTTCATTCTAAAGAAGAAGCTTTTCAATATTTCAAGCAAAAACCTTTATTTCGTCATTTTACTGACCAAAGTTTATGGCTTTATGTGGAAAATGGTTTAACAGCAACAGAGAAAGGTTATGTATTACGCTTTGACCGAAGTATTGAGACTAACTTATATGCGACTGTTCCGCATAATCTATATCAATATTCAAAGCCTGCTGGTGTAAGATCTTCGGTGATTTACAGTATGCATAGCCATCTATTAAAATCGCCAGAATTATTAGCAATGCGTTTACGCTATGGTTTTGAATTGCATGCTTTTGATCAAGGTACCCATTTATTTCCTTTTGAATATCCCAAGGAAACGGCACAAAAAATTAAGATGATTACTAAGGAGTTGTTATGATTACCCTTGCTTTACTTATCATTGCAGGCGCACTTTTTTATTTTCGCGTCTCATTGCTCGTTTGGTCTGCGGTTATTTTGGTTGAGCTTCTGCTTTGGTCAAAGTGGGGGAGCGCAAGTGTCGCAACGCTTTGTGTCATATGGACCTTGTTTTTAGTGGCTGGTGTTATTCTTAATTTTCGTGGTATTCGCCGTAAGTTAATTACGCGGCATATTTTGCCGATTTATCAGCGTATCATGCCTCGTATGTCTGATACTGAAAAACAAGCGATTGCTGCAGGTACCGTAGGTTTTGAAGCAGAAATTTTTCAAGGCAATTTAAACTGGTCAAAGTATTTGGATATGCCGTTGGCAAAACTGACGGCTGAAGAGCAAGCTTTTATTGATAATGAAGTAAAGCAACTTTGTGAAATGACCGATGACTGGCAAATTACCCATGATTTACAAGACTTGCCACCCCAAATATGGCAGTTTGTTAAAGAAAAAGGCTTTTGGGGTCTAATCATTCCCAAAAATTATGGTGGTAAGGGTTTTTCTGCTCTAGCGCATTCTGAAATTTTAATGCGTTTATATAGTCGTAGTACTACCTTAGCAAGTACAGTTGCGGTACCAAATTCTTTAGGGCCTGGCGAATTATTATTACATTACGGTACTGAAGAGCAAAAAAATTATTACTTACCTCGTTTGGCTCGTGGCGAAGAGATTCCTTGTTTTGCGTTAACGGCGCCAGAGGCTGGCTCTGATGCGGGTGCAATTACTGATTATGGTATTGTTTGCCACGGAGAATATGAAGGTAAAGAAGTTTTAGGGATTAAACTTAACTGGAATAAACGTTATATTACACTCGCGCCAATTGCAACGGTGCTTGGGCTTGCATTCAAGTTATATGATCCAGAAAAATTATTATCTGATCAAGTTGATCGAGGAATTACTTGTGCCTTGATTCCGCCGCACTTGCCAGGCGTGACTATTGGTCGCCGCCATTTTCCTTTAAATGTTCCTTTTCAAAATGGCCCAACGCAAGGTAAAGAGGTTTTTGTTCCACTCGATTTCATTATTGGTGGCGCGCCAATGATTGGCCATGGTTGGCGTATGTTAATGGAATGTTTATCTGCAGGCCGCGCTATTACTTTACCTTCTTCTGCAGTAGGTCAAGTGAAAATGTTTGCCCATGTTTCTGGTGCCTATGGCCGAATTCGCCGCCAATTTAACTTATCGATTTGTCAGTTTGAAGGGATCGAAGAGCCGTTAGCACGTATTGGGGCAGCAGCTTATTATTTAAATGGCGCGCGGATGGTTGCACTATCAGCTGTTGACCGTGGAGAAAAACCTTCGATTGTTTCTGCCATTATGAAATACCATGCGACTGAAGTCGGTCGTCAAGCAGCATGTGATGCAATGGATATCCATGGCGGTAAAGGCATTTGCCTTGGGCCAGATAATTATCTTGGACGTTTTTATCAAGGTGCGCCAATTGCTATTACCGTAGAAGGCGCCAATATTTTAACGCGCAATATGATCATCTTTGGTCAAGGCGCTATTCGTTGCCATCCTTATGCATTTAAAGAATTGCAAGCAGCACAAATAGCTGACCCTAAACAAGCGTTAAAAGAATTTGATAAAGCCTTGTTTAGTCATATGGGTTATACCTTAAGCAATGCTGTGCGATCCTTTTGGCTAAGCTTATCGGATGCTGGGTTAGTTTTCGTGCCAAGCCATGGGCATGCGCGTCGTTATTTGCAGCAAATTACCCGCTTAAGTGCAAATTTTGCTTTTTTAGCCGATGTGGCCATGCTATCCGTTGGGGCAGAATTAAAACGCAAAGAATCTTTGTCGGCACGCTTAGCAGATATTATGAGCTACTTATATTTAGCGGCAGGCGCTGTGAAATATTTTATTGAAACCAGTCAGCCAGAAGAAGATTTGCCTTTATTAGATTATTCTTGTCAGCATTTACTTTTTATGGCGCAGACGCGTTTTGATGAATTATTGCGCTCATTCCCTATCCGTCCATTAGGTTGGTTATTGCGCATATTGATTATGCCGAAACTTTGGCCAACTTATCATGAAGCGGATGATTATTTACGTCATAAAATTTCGCAATTATTAAGCCTGCCTTCGCAAGCACGTGCACGTTTGATTGAAGGAATTGACCAATGCGAAGCGCCACAAAACCCAATTCATTTACTGCAAATTACTTTGGCTGCGGTTTTGAAAAATGAGCCTGTTGAAAAGCGGTTTAGGCAAGCGATACGAGAAGGCCAAGTAACGGGTTTCACTTTAGAAGAGCAATGGGATGATGCCGTGAAAAAAGGTATTTTAACAGCAATGGAAGCGCAAGAGTGCCAAGAAACGCATGCGTTGCGTATGCGAGTAATTAATGTCGATAATTTTGATAAGAATTTTACTTCTGCAGCACAATAAGGTTTTGTTCTTGTAAAAAAACAAAAACTGACGGGCATCCCTGCGCAAGCGGGGTGCCTATTGGGCTTGTCCCCGCGCTTGCAGCGATTAAACATCTTTGTAGGGTATGAAAATGGCGGTCGTGCAAGGGAGAAGGTATCTTGCCTAGTGCTTTGTCCACTCAACAACAAATTTCATATCCCACAGAGCTTAAACATTTCTTCCTATTTCTATAATGGGCAAATATAACGCAATCATGACAATGCCTACAATAGCGCCAATGATGCATAAAAAAACGGGTTCAAGCCAAGTTTTTAAAGTTTGAATTTGTAGCTGTAATAGGTGTGTCTGTTGAGTGATATAGGTTTCAAGCATGTGTTGTAAATCGCCACTAGCTTCAGCAAGGCGGATAATGGCAACAAGTTTAGAAGAAAAATAAGGATGTTTCTTTAAGGTTGTGCTTAAACTAGTGCCACGCTGTATTTCACGCGCAAGCATTTCAATGTAAGTTTTTAATTTAGTGTTTTGAATACTGGTCTGCGCCATTTTTAAGCTTTGTAGCAAAGGAATGCCCGCTTTTAATAGTAAACAAACGACTTGAAAAAAACGCAGCTCATCAATTTTTTGATAAAAAGTTATTCTGTTTTTAAGAAAAATAAGTATTTTTTTTGCCCATAGTTTTTGATGGCAAAACCAGTATACTAGGCTTAAAACAAAAAATACGCCTAGCCCAGGGAAAAAATATTTTTGCAGGTTTTGGTTAATCTGAAGCATGATTTGCGTTAAACTTGGAAGTTTAGCGTGGAAATTTTCATAAAGCTGAGAAAATTGAGGGATTACCCAGTTACAGAGTAAACCCAACAAGGCTAACGTGAGTATTAATAAAAATAAGGGATAACGTATCGCGTGCCAGAGAATTTGTTTTAGCATTTGAGTCGATTTTGCATATTCTTCAAGCTGGCTTAAGGCTTGTGCTAATAAGCCACTTTCTTCACCTGCGCTAATTAATGCAAAGGAGAGATTTTCTTGTGTAACCTCTCTCCATGCATGTGCTAAAGGCATACCGCGGCAAATTCGTTGTTGTAATTGTTTGGCTAATTGGCTCTCTGGCTGTTTAGGATAATTTTCTTCAATTAAACTTAAGGCAGATAGCATAGGTATGCCTGCCGCTAATAAATAACGCAGTTCATAAATAAAACGTTGCAGTTGTTGTAAAGTCCAAGATTGGCGATATTTTTTCATAAGCATTATCCCTGTTGGCTATTACAACCTGTCACATTAAGACAAACAAGAGCTAAGTTGGGGCTTGAAAAAAATATCTGTGTCCCCAGATTACGATCAGGATTATTTTTGGAGAATAACGATGAAAAAATCTCTTTTGGTAATGCTAGTTTTTCTTGGTTTAAGCGGTTTGGCTATTGCGGCGGATGATCATTCATTTGCCTGCAAAGCTAGCTAATAATATTACAATTGTGAATCAGTATGGCAATTTGACTTTAACAAGATGATTAATAAAGGATTTTCGTTTTGAAGATAGTAGCTCTTTTCCGCTGAGTAAGTTACAATACGATCAAGATTTTTCCATAATAATTATTATATAAGTTGGTACTATGCTTACTCTACAAGATTTACTTCATTTGAATTTCGCTGATGTTCATCCCAAAAAATTGACAGAAATTTTTAAAGATCAATGTGTTGAAGGGAAATTAATTATAGAAAACGTGGATTTTTCCCTGTTTGGTACTTTGCTGCAAAATGTTGATTTTTCTAATTGTGTATTGCGTAATTGTAAATTTGCGCATCAAAAATTACTTAATTGTAATTTTGAAAACTGCGTGCAAGAAAACTGTGTGTTTGATGGAGTGATAGATAAGTTTCAAAAGCAAGAGGTTATGGCTCGACTTTGCGATTTTTTTATAAAGAAAGACTTTCAGTATAATTTAGATTTGAAAGAGTTAAACCAGCGTTGGCTTCATTATATGCAGGCCACCCACCCAGACAAAATTGCTGATCCTCAATATTTTAACGAACTTGCTAAAAAAAGCCCCTCCACTGAAGCAATTTATTATAGCGAGGGATTTTGCCATTTCAACCTCCCTCGAGCAAAAGCTGATGTAGGCTGGAAGTTACATTTGTCAGTATCACCTGATCAGCTAGCGATGGCTCACCAATATATTATCTCTATTTTGCTAAAATACAACGTGGCTTTTAAAGTAGTAGACCACTCTGTAGAAACAGCAGAAAAGCATTATACTATTTACATAGAAGTTGGAGCGCCACAAGCACTTTCAAATGCAGAGGTCAGGCAGTTAATAATAGAAATCAGTGATAGCCTTGCCGCAAATAGCATTAAGCCTGGCCTTATTAATAAAAGTAGCGCAAGAACACTATCCCCCTATTTTTCATTGCGTAACGATAAAGTAATTGAACTTGTGCCTTCTACTCATCGCGTAAGAGTAGAGAACAAAAACTTATGGAGGATAAATGTAGCTTACATCTCCGCAGTAGATGCAGATTTATCTTTCAACCCAAGTTTTGCTTTTAATCCATATGAGGATATTCTTCATCCTGAGCAGCCTATTCCTAGAGAGCCATGGGATGTATGCGCGCTTTACAATGAGAGAATATTTGATGTTGCTATTGCAACACTTGTGTCTTATAGCATAGAGGGGTATTTGCTATCAAATTTAGCAGTTAATTTACCTGCCACAATCGATGAAGATGAGCATCACTCTCCTCCAGAACTAACAGCGGCTTTATTGTGTCTAAGGGCCTTCAAGCCACTGCCCGCCCACTTATTACGTAAGGAAGCACAAGCTATACCGCATATTCGTGAAAGACTTAGTATGCTGGCAATTATGTATGCAAGGGATAATGATCAGAGAATTAGGATGAAGTACGACCAACTTTTAAAGCTCTATCCCTATCCAGATACCTTTAGAATGTTTCTCGAATTTTTACAATCAAAGATCAGAGAGCAAGAAGCTTTGAAATCAGAGCGCTCGCTTGATAAGGATGAAAATTTATACCAGGATTTGTTACCTACCCCCGTCATATTAACAAAAAATGAAATTAAATGGGCAGAACATCAGCATAGAATGATAGAAGCTGAATTAAGCGGCAAAGCAGATAGATGCGCTTGTTGGATTGAGCATTACGGTAGTGCTGATCCTTATTTGCAGTTAAAAATCTTAGGTACATTAAAGCAGTTTTGGTGTGAGAGATATGAGGATTTTGCGTTGCTTAAAGTCAAAGAGAATGATCCAGCTGCAATTATTCATGCGGTTCAACAGCTAGGCTCTAAGAATAAAGAGTTAGAGCCTAAAGAATTATTTCCTTCAGCTCTGCGTCTCATAGAGCAGCAACATTCACTTTCTTTGTTGACTATAGAAGCATTAATCCGAGGATCTCATGAATCAGCTCAATTAGCTCGTTTTGTAATAAGTTTAGAACAATATGCTGAACAAGGTAATGATTATGCGAAATTAGCTTTAGGATTGATGGCAATAGCAAATAAGTATACGCCCCCTCACTCCTGTTCCTTAGGCTTCCTAGGATGGATGAAGTGTTATCAAATAGACGGTCTCGCACAATTGCTAAGCATGGAGAAAGCAGAAACTTATCTGCAAGCAGCAAGTGCTTCCGCTAACCCGGTAATTAGTTCTTTTTCGCAGTATTTGCTCTGCCTGATGCCAGAATTATCCTTCGAATCACAATGTGAGCATGCTCCTGATGAATATGCTCCCGGCGAGTATACTCCCGGTAGAGCAAGTCCGGGTTAAGCCAAACGAGAGGTATTCATAAGTGTAATTTTTCCGGGGCAGTAAAGCACTAAGTGCTAGCAAGATCTAATGATCTGCCCCGAGAATAGGAAGTGGTCCTCATAAAAAGCTATTGCGTTTTATGAGAAGAGCTCTAACCCAATCAAGCAATTATCAAGAATCTAAATCAGCGCATAGTTACAGTTATAGCTATAGTTCAGAAATGTCTTCTGCCATGGTATCTGGCGACCAGCAAGCTGGAAAAGACAAAGATCATTGTACGTTAACTTTGCGTTTTAACGAGGCTTGTAAAGCTAAAGAGATGGAAGATTGCGCAAAGGTGACTGATCATGATCCAACGGCTGCTGCCATGGGATGTTTGGGTCAGCTTAGCGGCTGTCCTATCAGCAATTAGTTATTGTAATTAATGATTTCAATAGGTCGATAAGTAAAAACCCCATCTTTTTGCACGCTTTCATAAATCACAATTTCATTAAAGGCAAATGCACAATCTAAGTCTGGTAATTCGATCTGATGCAGCAATCCACGCTCTTTGCTTCTTGCAAGAGTGAAATGTGGCAAAAATTCTCTTGCTTCAGCTGGGTAGCCTAAGGCGCTGACGCATTGATCAATTTGCAATTTTAACGCCATTAATTCACGAGTCTTTTTCACGCGATAAGCTAATATACTAGGCGCTTCTAAATCCGGTAGCAAGAGTTTTTTTTGTGGTTCAATAAAGATTTTATTTTCAGGTAAAACAATTTTTTCTAATAAAAAAATCAATGCGCGAATATGGCTTGGATCAAACTCCGTAAAAAAATGTAGCGTTAAATGAAGTTTTTCAGGTTTGGTTAAATACAACTTTTCAGGATATAAAATGGCTAAATCATGTAAAACAGATTTAAAATTCTGCATGGCATTGGCCGCGGGCGGAATAGCAATAAATGCGCGCATAGTTTATTGAGCTCGGTAATTCCAAAATTTTGGTAGATAATAGCAGCAGGCGGCAACGGCAGCAATGCATAAAACGCCGCCAGAAATAATGGAAAAGGGTACGCCAAATGCGGCTGCAACTAATGCTGATTCAGTATCGCCAAGTTTGGGGCCGCTTAAATAACTAATCATTTCAATGCCTGAGAGCCTGCCGCGAAATTCATTGGGAATGGTTTGATTCCATATCATTTGTCGGAAAATGCCACTAACATTATCTGCTGCCCCTGCGCAAACTAAGAAGAATAGGCTTAACCAAATTTGATGGCTTAAGCCAAATAAAATAATGGCGATACCCCAAAGGCTAGCAGCAACTGCAATAGCGACACTATGCCGACTCACGCGATTAATCCAATTGCTAGAAAGTGAAATAATGCCAGCGCCAGCAGCAGGTGCCGCATAAAGTAAGCCAAGAATTTTGGGGCCGCCATGGGTATGTGCAATGGCAGGAAATAATGCCATGGGCATGCCAAAAATCATCGCAAAAAAGTCAACAAAATAAGTGCCAAGCAATTCTTGGCGTGAAAAGGCATATTGGCAACCTTCTTTAAATGCAGAAAAAGTTGATTGGTCTTTTCCTTTTTGTGTATGTGATAAGGCTGGTAGTCTGAGAACACAAGTTAAAGCAATTAAGAAGCTTACAAAATCGCAGCTATAGGCGGTAGCAAGACCAAAATGGGCAATGATTAAGCCACCAATCGCTGGTCCGCCTAATGCGCCAAAGCTATAGCTGATGCCAGCTAGCGCGCCAACAGCGCCAAAATCTTTTTTATCCACCAATTGCTGTTGAATACTTACCGATGCAGGACGCTGCAAGCCGCTTAAACCAAACATAATGGCAGATGTGATGAATATAATAGAAATATGTGGTTTGAGCAGTGTGGCATTCCAGATTAGTAGGCTGCTACATAAGGCAAGAAAAAGATTGGTGAAAATTAAAATTTTTGAACGCTGTTGCCGATCAGCTAAAACGCCGCCAAATAAGGCGGTAAAGAGTAAAGGTAATAATTGGCAAAGGCTTAATAAGCCGACAAATAAAGTGGAGTGTGTCTCAAGATAAATTTGATAAGGCAAGGCAATGCTCGAAATCATTGTGCCAAAGTAAGAAATAACCTGCGCAAAGTAAAGTGTTCGGTAGTTAGGATTATGTTTTAATAAGTTAAGATAATGCATAAGAATTTTAAATTTATTACCTGTTGCCATTGCAAGGAATGCAAAGCGTAGCAACACATTGCATCAGTTAAACTACATTCTCTTGATTAACAACTAATCTTGTAAGTCCAACCATTCTTGTTCAAGTATCTTTTCTTGCTGTAAAAGTTTATCTTGCTCAGCGAGAAGGTTTTTTAAGCCAGCATTTTCTTGTGCGATATACAGCGCGGAATCCGCAAGCTTTTCTTCCAATTGCTTTTTCTGTTGCACAATAATTTCCATTTGCTTCTCAATTTTTTCTAATTTAGCTTTTAAGGCACGCTGTTGTTTATTCGACTGCTGACTTTGCTGGCTTGTTGCAATAGTAGGTGTTTTTGCTTGTGTCATATCGCGACGATATTCTTGTAACCATTTTTCGTAATCTTCTAAATCGCCATCAAAATCTTTAACGCGCTGGTTGGCAACTAAAATTAATTCATCGGTACAGCTACGTAACAAATGGCGGTCATGCGATACTACAATCATTGCGCCTTGATAATTTTGCAAGGCTAATGTTAATGCTTCGCGCATTTCAAGATCTAAGTGGTTGGTTGGCTCGTCAAGTAAAAGTAAATTTGGTCTTTGCCAAATTAGCAAGGCTAATGCTAAGCGTGATTTTTCTCCGCCAGAAAAAGGTCCAACGGGCGTCAGTGCTTGTTCGTTGCTAAAACCAAAACTGCCAAGATAATTACGTAAATCTTGTTGACTTGCTTCGGGACTCAAACGCTGCAAATGTAATAAGGGCGAAGCATTTAAATCTAAACTATCCAATTGATGTTGCGAAAAATAACCAATGCGTACTTTAGGGTTGATAAATAATTCGCCTATTAATGGTATTAGTTCGCCTGCTAAACATTTAATTAACGTAGATTTGCCTGCGCCATTAGGTCCAATCAAGCCAATACGCGCTTGCCCCATTAAATTAACAGAAACATTTTGTAACACGGTTTTATTCTCATACCCTAAGTCAGCCTTGTCTAATTTTAATAGCGGATTAGAACAAGGTGGTGCTTCGCGAAAAGAAAATTGAAAAGCACTATTTACATGCACTGCTTGGATAATGTCCATGCGTTCCAGGGCTTTAATACGGCTTTGTGCTTGGCGTGCTTTGCTTGCTTTTGCACGAAAACGTTCAATATAACCTTGCAAGTGTGCACGGTCACGTTGTTGTTTTTCATAAGTGGCTTGCTGTTGTGCTAGGTTTGCGGCGCGTTGTTGTTCAAATGCGCTATAGTCACCGGTGTATAACTTAAGCTGGCGATTGTCTAAATGCACGATATGTGATGCGATTGCATCTAAAAAATCTCGATCATGAGAAATAAATAATAATGTGCCCGGATAAGTTTTTAACCAGGCTTCTAACCAAATGATCGCATCTAAATCTAAGTGGTTGGTTGGCTCGTCTAATAACAAAAGGTCTGAGCGACACATGAGCGTACGTGCTAAATTTAAGCGCATACGCCAGCCACCGGAAAATTGACTAACACGATATTGTTGTTCTTCTGTGGTAAAACCAAGGCCATACATTAATTGCGCGGCTCGAGCGTTTGCACTGTAAGCACCAATAGTTTCCATGCGGGTATAAATTTCAGCAATTTCGACGCCATCGTCAGTTTCGCTTAATCTTTTTTCTAGCGCACGTAATTCTTGATCGCCATCAATGACGTATTCAATTGCCGTCTGTTCTAATGCGGGAACTTCTTGTTCTAAATGGGCAATTTTTAAATGCTTAGGCAAAAAAACATCGCCAAGGTCTGGCGTAAGCTTTCCCGTCAGTAGCGCAAATAAACTCGATTTGCCCGCGCCATTTTCACCAATAATGCCAACTTTTTGCCCGCTCAATAACGTTAGACTCGTCTCATCTAATAATTGCTTCAAGCCACGTTGTAAAGAAATATTGATTAACTTGATCATTGCTGCTTACTCCCACGCTCTTTGGCGATAGCCTGCGGCATATTTTAGCGTGGTCAGAAGCGCAGCGAAGCCGAAGGTAAATGAAGTGAGTGCAAAGCTTAACAAACTAAAGTTAAAATATTGGCAAATGGAATTTGCAATAAAAATACCTACAGCAAAAGCAAGCGTTTGAATAAAGCCGAACATCGTAGAAAGGAGGTTGGTCGAAAAAGCTTTATTTGCCATAACTAAACGGAAGATGCAGCCATTAGCAAGCCCAAGGCCTAGTGTATAAATGAATTGGCCACTAACAAAAATGTAAATATTTGCATGGCCTAATACGCTAACACCTAAACCCGCGGCGACTAATACAATGCCGGCTTTAATTAAATTCGCAATAGGAAATTCACCGGCTAAAAACTGCATTAAAGCACTCGACAGTGCCATACCGCTAATGCTAATCAATTGATAAATCCCATAATGCGTATAATTTTGCTGCAGTTTAACCAGTATTAAGTTAGGTGCTTGACTGATCCAAAGTAAAACGGGCATGGTTATAAGAGTGACGCAGCTTGTGCCAAGCATAAATTGCTTATCTTTAACCACCTGCCAGTATTGCTTAATAAGGCTATGAATATTGACCTGCTGTGTTTGTGGTTTATCATGAGGCGTATAACGGCAAAGCCCCGCTAGAGAAGTCATACATAGAATAGCGGTGAAATAAAACACATAGCGCCAAGAAAAATGGCTGACAATAAGCGTACCTAAGACTGGGCCGATTAAAGGGGCAAGGATGGTAAGGTTACTCATTAAAGCAATTAATTTTACGGCACCTTTGTCATTAAAATTACTGTGAATGAGTGCATAACCTGTTGCAATGACAGCCATGCCGCTACCTTCTAGAAAGCGCCAAAGCATAAAAGCATTAATGCTTTGGCTAAAAGTAATTAAAATAGTAAAGACAAGAAATAAGGTATTGCCAAGAAGAATCGCTAATCGTTTGCCATAACGTTCAGCAAAACCACCGACAACTAATAATAAAGCACAGTTACCTATAATATAGGCGCTTAAAGATAGCGCAACATAGCTTTGCGGTGCGTGGAATTCATTAATGACTTGAATCATGCCTGGCATGATCATGTCATTTGAAAGATAAGTAGCAAGTTCATATAGCACTAAAGAAAGTGCAAAAAAATATAAGGGACGCATAAATAAATCCTGTTAATTTTTCTTCTGTTTTTTGTGTTCATCATAAATGCAAGACGAATCCATGGTTGTTTAGGGATGGCTTGCGGGCTGTCGCGACAAAAAGCAACGTTTACGTCTTCGTTTATGAGTAATCAAAAATTTCAAATGATTTTGGGAGAACCGGCGAAGGTCATCCACTATTATCAGTAGCTTTTCAACCTTTTATCAAGCATATGCAACACGGATGACAAGGTTGAACTGTCTATTTTCAGCAGAAAGTGTATCTGCTTTAAGTGGCAACATGGCTAATGAACAAGTGGACGCATTGGAGTGTGCTCATAATTTTTAGTGGAAGAATTTTAGCATAGAGTTTACAGGATAGGGAAGAGAGATTTAATACTCCTGAAAAACAACATAAGGTAATATAGAGTTATTTCCGTTAATAGTTAGCGTTTTATTAGAATATTTTTATCGGAATAAAATTGACGAGCGGTTAAACAAATGGTCATACTAAATTCTTTGGGGCTATTGTTATCTTGCTGATTCAATAATTTATTAAAATGATTGGGTTTTATTCGTTGCTTAGAATAAGCTGATTTTGCTAAAGCTAAAAATATGCGTAATAAAAATTAATTTTTCAAGGCAACGGTCTAAGGCCTTGTGAGGCATGTATGTATTTTTAAATAGTAACGGGAGGGCTGGGTTCTCTGTCTAGTCTTAAGGTTGTTTAACCACTAACAGGCACGACTTCTTCATCGAAAGGAAGAAACATTGAGCCTTCAGCAAAAATGTTTCCCTCATCATAATTAGCTACCATTCGATATAAAATCCCTGTATTGGTTTTGCGGTATTGTAAAATTTCAACAATTACCGGAAATTCTCTTTTGGTAATATATTTTATAAATTTATAAGAAATTTTGCGAGGAGTTCCCATTTTAGTAATAGGACTGTTATCCCATCTTGCATATATTATTCCTAGTTGTTGAAACCAATGTACAGCTTGAAGAGCAGAAAAATGATAAAAAACCCCTTTGGACTCGTAAAATAAATGGTTCACGCGTAGATTTGCAATCAACTTACCCTTTTCTATCATTAAACCTTTTATAACTACCTCATCTTCTTTAAAACCATATAAATAATATGGGCTCATTAGACGTGTTAGATCCGCATCATTTAACTCCTGCATCTTATAAATATTCTCCATACTCTGAAAAATATAGCGTTTGAGTTACCTCATCAAACATTCTTACAAATTCTTGGTGGGCATCTTTTGAGGGTTCTCCAGGAAAATGGTGTAAATACTGACCAAAGATTTGCAGACAATCTGAATAATATTGTCGTGTATGCAGAATATGTTCATGCCAAAACTCATCAATTTGTTTAGAGGGAGGAATGGTTTGACCTGGGTATTTTTTAAGCAAAAAAAGATAATTTTTATACATCTTAGAGCAAATAGTCGCCTCATGCCTTGTCCAGCCACTAACCCTGGGATTAGAAGACATCCTCTTAACGATATATGTTAAATCTAGGGTTTCTATATAATTTTTTGCTTCTTCAAGGGTGGGTGTAGGCATGTCTGATTTAGTATCTAATAAAGACATGTGTAATCCTATAAAATAGGTTAATTTAAAAAAAGAGTAAGCTATATACCTTTTTACTATTTTCTTTAGTCATTTTAAAAGCGGGCCTAAGCCCGCCAAGAATAACAGCGTTTTTTTATTAACCGCCCGCGGTTCCATTTGAGCTACAAGCAACCGTGATTTCTGCAGGGCTTTTCTCCAGTGGAGATTTTTTAATAAACTTCGATTTAATAAAAATTGTGCTCTTATTTTTTGAAGATTTCTTGATTTTCATATTTAAGGTTCCTTTTAGTAAAAAATTTAGTAAAAAAATTGGCTAAAATCATCCTAACTATTATCGTGCCCTGACAGAATAATTAGCTTCGCAATAACCACCAATATCTACCCGCCCTTGGCCTGAATAGTCACCTGTGTTAATTATTCCATCAGCAACAACCCTCATATCATTAAATGTTTTGCCATTATCAAAGCTTGCTCTACTTACGCCCTCCCAGCTTCTAAATAAAAGCTTATTAGAACCACCAGGGATGGTTTTTGTTGCTCTTAGAGAAATTAAGGCATTCTGATTATTGATAGTAACAGGGGTAGACGTAGATTTAATAAAATCTTCTTTACCAGAGGCAGCTGCGGCAGTTGGTGCTGGTAAAATAATCTCAGAAAATAAACTCTTACATTGAGACAAAGAGGCTTTTGGGGAGAGTGATTTAATATTCGAAAATTGAATATCTCTTTGCTGTGCCATAGCTAAATTCATTGAATTAATTAAAACGAAGAAGGTTGCCCCAATAATTAGAGGTTTTTTGCTATCAGTTTTTCGCATAAACATTATCCTTAATAAAGTAATCAAGTAATAACTCATTGTTATAAACATATTCCTACTAACAATTAGTTAGGCTTGTTTTTGAGACTAGCTTAGTAAATTTAGTTTGTCAACGGGGTGGGTTGCCGTTTGCTCGTTGATGCTGTAGGTGTGGTTTACACACACTTTTCTTATCTACTTAATTTATTCTTTGTGGTGCAATGGCTATTTTCGTTAATGCTATTGATGCTTTTTCTTGGTAAATTGTTGTTTGAATGTTAATTTGGCATCATCCTTGCAATAAGCTTAATGAACTAGCGAGTAATGAAGAAATCTTTATTTTTTTATTTAAAATAGGCTATACTGCTTTGAAAATAAAAACAAATTAGGATACTATTGAGGTTGATGTTTGTATTCCTACAGTTTAATGCGTTTTATGTGCAGGGCATGCTTAAAATACAAAAGGTTTGTTAATGCATTAAAAAAATAGTTGTTTTTCAATACTGCTAGTAGAGAAGTTAGCGGCTTTTTAACAACAAATAAAATAAATTGAGGTCTTCCTATGGAAACTACAATCAATGAAGTTAGTATGCCATCATCCCGATTGGGTAAGGCGTTTTGGATTGTTTGGGCGATCGAGTTATGGGAGCGCTTTGGCTATTATGGTGTACAAGCTATTTTGGCGCTTTATTTCGTTAAAAAATTAGGTTATAGCGAAGCGCAAAGTTTTTATGTGTTTGGTTCTTTTAGTGCCTTTGTCTATGGGTTTGTATGGATTGGCGGCTGGATGGGTGATAAATATCTAGGCGCAAAACGCACTCTGATTTTAGGTTCCATCATTTTAACGTTATCTTATGCGGCTTTAGCCTTAGCCAATCATCAAACGATTTTTTATGCATTAGCTGGGATCGTTGTGGGTAATACTTTATTTAAAGCAAATCCTAGCTCTTTAATTTCCAAGATGTTTTGCAAAGGCGAAACCGCGCTAGATAGTGCGATGACATTGTATTATATGGCAGTTAATGTGGGTTCTATGCTTTCTATGGCTGTTACGCCTATCATTGCAGAAAGATATGGTTGGGCAAGTGCATTTTGGTTATGTGCTGTTGGTTTGGTAATGGGAGTAGGAAATTTTCTACTTTCTCGTCGTGTTATGGCAATGTTAAATACTGAGGCGGAGCTTCAACCACTATGCCTTAGACGGCTTGCTATTGTATTAGCAGGCAGCGCACTTGCAACGGTTGTGATCGCACAATTATTGGATCATACCAAAATTTGCAATTGGATTGTGTATATTGTTGTGACGGGTGCTTTAGGTTATTTCTTAAAAATCGCGTTTTCTTTAGAAGGTATTGCACGCAAGCGTATGTTCTTGGCGTTAATTTTGATTTTACAAGCTGTTTTATTCTTCGTGCTTTATAATCAAATGCCAACTTCACTAACGTTTTTTGCCGCTCATAATATTAATAACCAATTTTTAGGTTGGACAATTCCTGCGGCAGAATACCAAGTGTTAAACCCGATTGTGATTGTCATTGCATCACCTCTTCTAGCTTGGTGGTATAGCGTGACACCCGCGACTCACGTGACGAAGTTTTGTATTGGGATGACTTTGTGTTCAGCAGCATTTTTAGTCTTGGCGATACCACAATTTGTTTCTCACGATGGTTTCGCTTCACCAGAATGGATGGTATTAACTTATGTGCTGCAATCGGTTGGTGAATTATTTATTTCTGGTTTAGGTTTAGCGATGGTAGCTGAGCTTTGCCCTGCCAGTATGAGCGGCTTTGTGATGGGGATCTGGTATTTAGCGGTCATGCTTGCGGGCCCAATTGGTGCATGGGTTGGTGCATTAACAACGACGCCTGAAGGTGCTGCAAATATTTCTGCAGTGGCTAGCATGCATATTTATGGCGATGTGTTTTTAAAAATTGGCCTTGTGACAGGTGCGCTAGCGCTTATTATGTGGTTAAAGCGTCCACTTTTAAATCGTCTCGTAGCTTAATCACTGTGGCGACTACCATCCGTGAACTGCATGTGAATCGTTTCATCAGTTCTTGGCGGTCGCCATTGAATGACTCCATTTGAGAATGCCTCAGCACAAGCGAGTTTACTTACTTTGTAATGTGAATCATCACCTTCATCAACACGATACCAGATGACGCTTTCTAGGGTTAATTGCTTATTCACCAACTCATAATTGAGTGCAAAGTTTTTAGCCTCTGCTTGCATTGCCGTGGTTGGATAGACTAGACCGCAGCAAGGTTGAATCTGATAAAAATACTCAGCAATAGCAGCACTTAATTTATATTTATATTCTTCTGCTTCTGTAATATCTTGTGTAAAAGCATTTTCTAAAAACCGGATAATTTCTGGTTGAGGCTTTATGCTATTACTCGAACTAATTAAAATTTCTTGGCAATCTTTATTAAAACCAAGCTGCTCAAGCGCTGCTTTGTCATAGCCAATGGGAAAGATCAGCGCGTGATCGTTAAGTGTCCATGTGGAAATAGCAACAAAATCACCTGGTTTAGTATTTAATTCAAAAAAAGTGGCGCTAGGGCTGGCGCTGCAATAAAGCACTTGGCGTCCTGGTAGGTTAGCTCTACCTAATAGCGCTTGTTCGATAGGTGGATAGCTTAATTCTTCAAGCTTTGTTGGTTTCTCAACAAATTTTCTGGCACGATAAAATTTAACAAAATTTGTGGGTAGCAAAACGCCGCAGTGTGCATGGCAATCTAATAAAGTCTTAATTTGTGTTTTAAGCGAAGTTGTTTCTGCACAAGATAAATCACACTGGTATAGCTCTGCTAAAACTTTTGATACAGTTGGATTGTCCATGCGATTATTATAACACGTGGGGTCAGCTTGACCCCAGAGATTACATCACCATTGCGGTTGTGCTATTGGCTTGTGCCGTTGTTAAAGTTTCTTTAGATTCTGGCGTGTTCCAAAATTTGGTAACGCTAAACTGACCAAAGGTTAGTTTTTTTCCAGGTGGTGTGCAGGCGCCCACATTGATGAAGCTTGGTAAATGGATTTGTAAAGTATCAAGCAGTAATTTCCCTAAACCTTGAGAAACAAATTTTTCAAAAGATTCTACGGGTTTAAAGGCCTGGATGCAGGCTGATTTATAGTTTAATGCTTGTGCGAATTGCACTTCACGTATCTGGTCATCAAATAAAGTGCATTCAGCGCGAATGCCGTGTGTTTCGAGCTCTAAACATAATTGCTGTATGGCAAAAGCTTTTGCACATGCACCACCCAAGAAAATTCTGCCTTGAAAGGGTAATTGAAGCACGTCTGCAATATCAAGTGTTGCGATATGCATGCGCGTGGTCATGAGGATTGGGATAATATTTTGTGCATGTAAATTTGAGAGAAACTCATGCCAAATCTCTAATCCTCCCCCGTTAAGGCTGTTGCTAGGTTGATAAATGGTTTCGTCACAATCAAAAAAAGCCAGTTTTAAGTTTTGCTCTTTTACTTGCTGGACAAGTTGGTTAGCAAAAGTTTTGATTTGATTAACCAAAGAATATTGGCTAAGGGTTGCTCCAGCAAATTCCGGGTGTGAAAATAATTCATGTTGCAATTGAATGCGTTCAGCAATTTTTGCCTTATACTCCGGCACAATGTATTGTGCTTCTGCAGGAATTTCTTGCATCTCGTAAAGAAAATGTTGAAATACTTCTTGATCGCCATCAAGGAACTTTTCAACAAAATAGTTAAAAATGCTGATAGTGGCGATATCAGCTGGGTTGTGTAGATTATATTCCGCGGCAACAGTCGCATGTGTGGATAAAATCTGAGGTAAGACCTCTGTCGTAAGCATTGGCATATTGATTATTATTAGGAATTTTAAAAGGCAGCTATTTTAACTTTGTTTAGAGTTTTTTTCAAATGACTCACTATTATAAGAAAAAAGTAAAGCGGGTTTATGCAGAAGCTTTAGACATTAGCAATTTGGATGCTTATTATTCATAATAAGCAATAATATCTTTGGGATAAAAAATTTGAGTGTAACTTAACGTATTTCAGAGTTGAGATTTATCGAGTGAAGTGTTAGGATTGGCGACGTTAAAAAAATAATAATAAAGGAGTGCCTATTAATGGGTAATTGTTTCTTTAAACCAAATCACAAAATTTATCCTGTCGCTAAGCCGCTAGTTTTAGTTTGTCAGGCTGAAGAGCTCACGCCATACTTCGAACGTAAAGGTTTGCTTTGTGCGGTAGAGACAAAGGCGCTTTATGCAAAAGTAACTGCAGAGTTGCTAGCCATGTTTGGTCGTTTTAATAATTTGCCTCAGCATGATTTGACTGTTGCAATGGATGCTTTTCAGCAAAGTTTCAGTCGGATTGCATTGGCTGAGGAGATAGTTGAGTTGGCCCCCCAAGTGGCTGACTTTCAAACGGTAGCCCAAGAAAATTTGCAGGTTTTAGTACAGAGCGTCGCTGCTACAATGGATGCCGGTCTTAATCAATATAAATTAATTTATCACAGCAAGTTGCATGCTTATGAAATTGCGATGGATGTGGCGAAAGACTTACAGGTAGAAACGAAAAGTTGTCAATTGTTAGCATTTATTTGCGCGCTTTATCATGATGTGCAGTTTACCCATCAGCGTATCATTGATGAAGAAGCAAGTGTGCAAATTTGCTTGGCAGCGCTGCAGCCTATTTTTAGAGATATGCCTGGTGAGCAGGTAGAGGTTATAAAAGATCTCATTCGTGTTGTTATACTTGCCGGAACAATTCCTTGCTTGCTACAGAAAGATGGGTATCAAGATCAAGCCTGTGCAACAATGCCAGCTTTGATTGAAGTATTAAACCAGCTATCGCCTGGACTTGATGAGGCTTGTCCAATCATAGTGAATATGTGTCGTAGCCTTGCTCGGATGGATGTGCATCGCACTTCATCGCCCAAGGTTTATCAATGTTATAGTTTGTACGTTGATGAATGCTGGGAAAAATTAAAGCGATTTTATCAGTCATTCCCTTTGCAGACGCAGCTGTCTTTACAAAGAAAGCTTACTCAAAATTTAAGAACAATGTTTGAAATGGCTTTGAAAGACGGTGCGCAAAATACTATTGCACAATATGCATTTGATTTGCTAACACGGAATCCAATTGGATCTCTTGTTGTGGCATCAGCAGATATGATTGCTTTTGGACAAAAATTAGTTAATGGCCCCTTTTCAGAAAAAGCTTTTGCTGAGCGGTTCGAAAATACGGGCAAAGTTTATCCTGCTAGCCAAAGTGATGATTACCAACCTTTTTGGCGAGAGCATAGGGAATTTTTACAAAGAATTGGTGATTTTTTACAAGATGAAATCATTCCTGTAAGTGAGAAAGCAGAAGTTGTTGAAGCGCTGGCAAAAGCTGCTTTATACCAAGATGGTTTGTTTTTTAAACTAGAACAATTGCCTAATTTTCTAGACCACCAGGTTCAGCGCAATGTTATAAAATAAAAATAGCAATGAAGTTGAAAAATATTACCGCCCTTATATCAATGAAACAAAGATCAACTAAATTTTAAAGGATTTTAATTTAAGCCCCCCAGCGATAGCGTCTATTAGCGTAAAACCTGTGGGGCTTCCAATAGGTAAAGTCTATGTGGCTCTTTCGAGTGTTACCAAAACAAACGTCGCTTTAGAAGATCAGTGCATTGGTGCTTAATTAAACTTATATTTCAAACAAACAAAGGCTGGTAACCATTTTAGCGCTTTATTTTGTTAAAAAATTGGGTTATACCGAAGCGCAAAGTTTTTGTGTGTTTGGCTCTTTTAGTGTTTTTGTTTATGGTTTTGTCTGGATTGGTGGTTGGATAAACTAGTCCGCAACAAGGCTGGATATGATAAAAATATTCAGCGATCACCGCGCTTAATTGATATTTGCATTCTTCTGTTTCTGCAATATTTTGTGTGAAAACCTTTTCTAAAAACCGAATAATTTCTGGTTGAAGTTTTACGCTATGATCCGAGCTGATTAAAATCAAATTGCTTAAGCGCTGCTTTGTCATGGCCAATAGGAAAAATTAGCGCTAGGGTTAGTGCTGCAATAAAGTACTTGGCGCGCTGGCAAATTGGCTCGGCCTAATAAGGCTTGTTCAACAGGTAGATAGCTTAATTATTCAAGTTTTTTGGTTTCTCAGCAAATTTTCTGGCACGATAAAATTTACCAAAATTTGTGGGTAGCAATATGCCGCAGTGTGCATGGCAATCTAATAACGTTTTAATTTGTGATTGAAGAGAGCTGGGTTCCGCACAGGCTAAATTACACTGACATAGCTCTGTTAAAACTTTTGATATCGTTCGGCTTTCCATATTATTAATATAACAGGCCGGGTCAGGCCTGACCCCGGTAGTTGCAAGAATATGTTAATATGTTAAATAAGTTATCATTTAAAAATACTTATTGATTCTTGGCTGCTAACTATTCTTGGCTATCATTAAAATATGAAAATTTCTTTTATTTTTATTTGGCTATTAAATTTAACTTTACTTTTCAATAGCGCTTTTGCAGAAACTGAGGCGCCAAGCTTTGACTGTAAAAACACAAACACACCAATAGAAAAAACAATATGTAGCAATACTGAGCTTGCAAAATTAGACCAACAATTAGCTGATGCTTTTTCAGAGTTGAAAAAAAATCCTCAGGGTAGAATCAAGGTATCGGTAAATGAGCTGATTGATAACCAAAAAAAATGGTTAAAGATAAGAGATAACTTTGTTGGTGATGCAAAGAACTTAACTGAATTATATAAGGAGAGAATTGCTGTTCTTTCTTTTCCAGGTGCCCCATTACCGCTTGCCTCAGCCAAGATAAAAGAATTAGAAACTTTTTTTTCAGATAAAGGCTGCGCGATTCTTGCTGCGATAGACTCATCAATATTTGTAACAGAAGGTTTAAGTGAGTTTGCTCGCAAGCTTTATGAAGTTAACCCTGCCTTGGCAAATAAATTATTTTCAGGCTGTTATTATAGTCATACAGAACCAAAATTTATTTATGATTATTCTTCTGAAGTAAAAAAAATAAGTGGATTGAAAGATTATATTAATTATCTAAAATTTCTTTATGGGGATGATAACTGCGGTACAATGCGCTACGGGCAGTATAAAAATCAAGATTCAGCTATTGCGCTTGCGCTTAATGATACGAATATTTCCATTAATGAAATGAAAAATTCGCCTTCATCTTCTGGGGGGTATGAAAAAGCACCTTATGCTTTCAAGCATGCAATAGATTTAGAGCCAGACCCAAGTTATTCTGCAATAAAAGAGGGGACGCGCTATCCTCAAGTATCAAAAAAACCTTACGTTTATCGTTATGAAAAAAGTTCGGATCCATACGACAATAAAAAGTGGCCAAGAATAACCAGTGAAGGTTACCGCTATCCTGCGATGCTTCATTTTTCATGGCAAGGAATATGGCAACAAGAACAATATCAAAACTATCTTATGCTGCAAGAAAAGGCGCGTAAAGGATTGGAGCAATATTATATCAACGTTAAAAAAGTGCCTTTGGATAAAGCAAGGCAAGCAGCAGCATTTCATGTGCTAAATCTTGCTAATGTTTATGTTTTAGATCACTACAGTCGCTATTTAAATTGGGGTTTAAAAGACCTGGATAATTTTTTACAGCTTGGCCTATTACCCCCTAATGATAATTATTTAGTGATTATCAACAATAATTTAAAGCCTGAAGAAGCACGGCCAGAGATATTGGCTTATTTTCTCAAGCTTGCTGTCGTCAATGGCTATTCAAAGCTTGATATTGAAAAAATTATTGCTGCAGGTGCAAAACTTAAAAATTCCAAAGTATCTGATACGCCATTGATGAATGCGGTAAAAAGACCTGATATTTTAAAATTGCTGCTTGATAAGGGTGCGGATGTCAATGCGCAAAATGATTTTGGAAAAACAGCGTTAATGTATGCGATTCAATATGGAAATTTAGATGCGGTTAAAATCTTGATCGATCATGGCGCCAACGTAAACCTTGCTACCTATAAACTGCCTGAGGCGGATTTAACAGATTGTGCCAATACTTCTATTGCAGCAGGCTATCGCACACCGCTGATGTACGCTGCATGGCATGCTAATAATGCAGTCATAAATTATCTGCTTGCAAAAGGCGCTAATCCTAATGCAAAAGATTCAGCTGGGCATGATTATAAATTTTATTTGACTAAAAATGATTACCAAAAACCGCATGAATAATTTGTATGGAGCTTGATTTATATCCTTGCTAATTACAGTTTTTGCCAATAGATGCGACTATCAATGCTTTTAAGGTATGCAAACGATTCTGTGCTTGTAAAAAAACTATCGCATGTTGGCTGTTAAATGCTTTATTTGATACTTCTCTACTTTTTAACCCAAATCCCTCTGCTGCTTTTTTGGCAAATTCTGTTTCAAGATTATGCAAATCGGATAAACAATGCATAAAAACAACTTGTGGATTTTTGGTGGCTTCTAGTAGCTTAAAATTTACCAGCTGCAGATGGGGTTTTCTATTATTACAATATTGGGATATTCAAGAAAGTGGTGCTGGCTGCAGGATTCGAACTCGCGACCTACTGATTACAAATCAGTTGCTCTACCAACTGAGCTAAGCCAGCACATTGGGAAGAAGGGCGTCATTTTACCGGAAAAGTAACGCTTTGGGAATACCCTGACATAGATATTCGCTTGCCAACACAGTTTTGTTTTGAGTTGGCAAGCGATGAATGGTTATGCGGTTGCTACTTTTCTTTTTCCTGAGAGGCTCAAGGACCAAAGCGAAATAAGGCTTAAGGCAATCAATGGCCAAAACATGGCATGTGAACCTGCCATAAAAGCTTGTTTGAACAAGGTCGCTGCCTCATTTGGGTTGGCAAATTGTGTGGCAATTTGCATTAAGTGATTAGGCTCGCTGACAAATTGTTTGAGTAATTCGCCTTGTTGAGCGCTAACAGCCTGGAAGTTATTGGTTAATACCGTCATAGTGCGCCAATGGAAGAGGGTTACGCTAACAGCTAACATCACTGCCGCACCAATATTATAGAAGCTAAATAATGCGCCTAAGGAAACGCTTAAGTGATCGCCATGAATGGCTTCACCTAAAGCGATGCCTGGTGACTGATTAACAATCGCCCAAGCTAAACCAAAGAGAATAAAGCTAGGAACTAATAGCGCAAGATTTAAGTTCATATCAAAAAATATTTGACCAAGCGTAGCAAGCAATAGAAAGAGCGAGCCATAGATCATCGCTTTATGTGCGCCGATACGATGATTTATTTGCCCCACTAAAGGTGAACTTAACATCACAACAAGCGGAATAATAAATAAATATACGCCTGTCATCCACGTGCTTTGATTAACAATTGTGCTTAAATAAAGTGGGTTAATAAATAAAATAATCGCCATTAAGCTTCCAGCTGCAAAAGCAAATAACATGGCAGGAAGAAATACCCGGTTTTTAAATAATTCAGGTGCCATAATGGGATGCGCGGCTTTTTTTTCGGCAATCACAAAAAGCCCTAAAGAAAGCGCAAAAATGATAAAGCTGCTGATGATGACAAGTGAATCCCAGCCATAATTATTTGCTTCAACCACCGCAAACACTAAGCTGCTAATGGTGACCACTAAAAGTAGCATGCCCAACCAATCTAAGCTCATTTTTGTGCTGCTGCGAGATTCCTTAACAGTAAAAAGGCATAAACTAAGGCCGATAACGATAAAAGGAAGGTTGACATAAAATACCGAAGGCCAACCAAAAGCAGTCACTAATGCGCCACCAACTACCGGGCCAAGTGCTAAACCTGCGCCAGTGATGGTGCCAAAAATTCCCATCGCTTTTGCAACATTACCTTGCTCAAATAGCTGTTGAATAATGGCAACGCCAACGGGGACGAGGATAGCGACAGTTATCCCTTGAATGGCGCGAGAAATAATTACGCCCAAGGCATGCGTGGATAAGCCTGCGCCAAGCGAGGCTAAACCAAAAACAATGGCGCCTATATAAAACACTTTTCGGCGGCCATAAATATCTGCAACGCGCCCCATGCTTGCCATAAAAGCACTCACGCTTAAGAAGCAAGCATTCATAACCCATTGCAATTCAGTCACGCTCATATGCAAGCTGGCTTGCATATTGGGTAAAGCCGTGCTGACGATCGTAACATCTAAAAAACCGGTGAAGCTAAGTAAACTAATGCCAATTAAGGCAATGTACTTTGATAAATTTTCCATAAGTTTTCTCCAAATATTATTGGTTATTATTACACTTAGGGCCAAATTTTAACAGGCCTGCAGTTTGAGAAACAGGCATAATGGGTAAATGATTGTTTCATATTAGTAACAATGTTAGGATTGCTTTAGCTGAATCTTAGCTGGCGATGAATAATAGTAGGCCAGAGTTTTCCAGGCCTTTACGCGATTAATGACCGGAAGGAGCATTGAGTCTTATGCTATTGCAAGAAATGGAAATGTTTTATTACGTGATTAAATTAGGGAGTTTCACTGAAGCGGCAGAAAGACTCGAAGTATCAAAAGCCCATATTAGCCGAGGTGTGAGCAAACTTGAGAAAAACTTAAATGTACAGTTAATTTTTCGTTCTACACGCAAGATTTCTTTGACTGAGGCTGGGGAAAAATTGTTTCAACATTGTAAAAGCCTGATGCAAGAAGCAGAAGAAGGTGTTAGTGCTTTATCGCATTTAAGTGCTAAAGCTTTTGGGACATTGCGTATAACAGCGCCGCCTGGCTTGGGAAATTATATACTGGCAAAGTTTTTTCCTGTTTTTTTGAAGAAACATCCAGAGATTAAACCTATTGTGCAATTGGAGAATAATATTGTTGATATTGTGCGCGAAGGTTTTGATCTGGCACTGCGAGCAGCTGTTCTAGAAGATTCGCAATTGGTCGCCCAACGAGTAGGAGATATAACCAATATTCTTTGTGCGTCGCCTGGGTATTTAGAAAAGTATGGCGTGCCTCGGGATTTGAATGAACTGAAAAATCATCAATGCTGTGTCTATACTAAAAATAGCCAGCCACAAACACTGTGGAGATTAAACAAAGAAAAAAATATTGCAGAAGTCAGGGTTCAGGCCGTATTTAGTGCTAATCAAGCAGAAATTTTAAAAAAGATGGCGATAGCAGATATGGGGATTGTGATTCTACAACCTTTTATGGCGCAAGATGCTTTAGCAGATGGGCGCTTAGTGCATATCTTGCCAGATTATACTTTACGGCATAGTGACTTATATATTGTCTATCCTTCAAGAAAATATTTGCCTAAGAAAACGAAAGTTTTTATTGACGAGCTATGTGAATTTTTGCGACGCGCAGAAGGTTCAAAGGTATGAGCTCAGAAAAATATTAGATTAGTGATAAAATAATTTTAAGTTCACTAAAAAATGGAGGTAATGAATGCGAAATAAATTAATGTTGCTGCTGGGCTTGTTTTCAACAAGTGTTGCTTTTGCAGAAACGCCAAAAGCTTTAACGGTGCCGATGTATGAAACCGCAAAACAAGGTGTGGGCAAATTTATTGGTAATGTCACGATTAGCGAAACGCCTTATGGGCTTTTGTTTACGCCGAATTTAAAAGGTTTATCACCTGGCTTGCATGGCTTTCATATACATCAAAATCCTTCTTGTGCAGATAACGGTATGGCGGCAGGTGGGCATTTGGATCCTGAAAAAACCGCCAGGCATGAAGGGCCTTATGGCAAGGGACATTTAGGGGATTTGCCTGTCTTACCTGTGTTATGCGATGGAACTGCAACAACTTCTGAGCTAGCGCCACGTTTGAAATCTTTATCTGAAGTTAAAGGCCATTCATTAATGATTCACGAAGGTGGCGATAATTATTCTGATCAACCAAAGCCATTAGGTGGTGGCGGTGGCAGAATGGTTTGCGGAGTCATTTCTTAATATGAAAGCTTTTGTCCTTCTAACCCCTATTGGTCCACTAACATTGTGGACCAAGAATGAATGCCTGGTTAGCATTGATTTTGGTCAAACTGCGCCAGTAGCGGTAATGCAAGAATTTGAAAAAAAGATTGCTCAACAAATTGAAGCCTATTTTTTGCGCCAAAGCAAAACGTTTGATTTGCCTTATTTAGCGAATGGGACAGAATTTCAAAAAAAAGTTTGGCAAGCCATGTTGCTAATTCCTTATGGAGAAACACGCAGCTATCAGGATTTAGCAAAAACATTGAATACCAGCGCACGTGCAATTGGTAATGCTTGTCGTCGTAACCCTTTACCTTTGGTTATCCCTTGCCATCGCGTGGTAGCGAAGTCTGGTTTGGGTGGGTTTTCAGGTGAAACAGAAGGGCAAATGTTAGCCATTAAAAAAATTTTATTAGATTTAGAACAAACGCATACAGCGCTTGTTGTATAAATCAAGCTTTGTTGTCTTTTCAAACAAGGTTCCTATCTATTACAATCCTTGCAAGTAAATTTTTATGTAATGAGAGCGTCTCATGATACTAACACGACGTTTATTAGCAGGCGTGATTGGCAGTGGTTTAGAGTGGTATGACTTTGCCATTTATGGCAGTTTTGCGAATATTATTGCCGCACTGTTCTTCCCGCATACCAATCATTTCAATGCGATTCTTGCAACGTTTGGTATTTTTGCAGTAGGGTTTTTTATGCGTCCCTTAGGTGGTTTTATCTTTGGTCATTTTGGGGATCAATTAGGTCGCAGTCGTGTGTTGATTTTTACTGTCTATGGCATGACTTGCCCTACGGTGTTGATTGGCTTGTTACCAACTTACCAACAAGCTGGCGTTATTGCACCATTATTATTGTTACTAGCGCGAGTCGTGCAAGGTTTAGTGATTGGCGGAGAATATACTGGCGCTTTATTATTTTTAGCGGAAAATGAAATTCCTCAAAAACGGGCTCAAACATCTTGCTTAGCAATGTTAAGTGCCTTAGGGGGTGTGATTCTTGGTTCTGTTGTTGTAGCTGTTTTCACCAACCTTATCGGGCAAGATTCGCTTTATCGTTGGGGTTGGCGCATACCGTTCTTATTTGGAGCGGTACTTGGGTTTGTTGGCTACCGCTTGCGCCACCGCATGACGGAAACGGAAATTTTTCTCAAACTGGTTGAAGAATCTCGCATTGTACAAAGCCCTGCTAGCAAAGTATTTCGTGCGCATAAACGCGCTATGTTTTTAATTATTGGCGTTTGTGTTATTTCAGGCGTTGGGCAATATTTAATGTTTACTTATTTCCCTAGTTTTATCCAACATAGCGCAAATCTTTCTTTAGACAAAGTTTTGCAGATCAACACTTTCGGTATGTTGGTTATTTTTTTTAGTGTATTATTTTTTGCAAAGCTTTCAGATCGTTTAGGACGGCGTCCAATACTGATTGGCGCTAGCCTAGGGTTTTTATTTTTGAGCATTCCCATTTTTTATTTGCTATCACAATCTTCAATTATTTTAGTCATTCTTGGTGTTGGGTTATATGGTGCGCTTGTGGGCATTGCATCTGCGCCAATGGCGGCGCTTTATATGGAATTATTTCCCACAGAAGTTCGTTATAGTGGAATTGCAATTTCTTATAATATTTCGTTTGCTTTATTTGCAGGAACAGCGCCTGCGCTCGCTGCTTTGTTGGTCAAGGTTTTTCAAACTTCACTTGCGCCTGCTTATTTGTTAATGTTTGCTTCACTTATTTCGCTATTTTGTTTTTGGCTTATGCCAGAGACGGTAGGTAAGGATTTGAAAAATTAAACCAATCTTTCGTCCCCTTTCAAAGAGGGCAATGTCTCTTAGGCTAAGGCCTCAAGAAACATTAATTGTGTTAATATTAATTTTTTTCATTTTATTAATTTCAGCAAGTATCAGCTAGGAAAAAAAATTATGTTCAATTGGAATACAGTAAAAGATGATCTTATTGCTAGTATCGTTGTGCTGTTAGTTGCCATTCCACTTTGTTTGGGTATTGCTTTAGCGTCTGGAGCGCCACTTTTTTCAGGGCTTGTGACCGGTATTATTGGTGGGATTATCGTTGGTGCTTTAAGTGGTTCTTCGGTAAGCGTTAGCGGCCCTGCTGCTGGTATGATTGCAGTTGTTTTGGCAGCAATTGCTGCACTAGGAAGTTTTCATAGTTTTTTACTAGCTTTATTCTTAGCAGGTTTTATTCAAATTGCTATTGGCTTATTTCGTGCGGGCTTTATTGCGGTCTACATTCCTTTGAACGTCATTAATGGTTTGTTAGCTGCTATTGGTATTTTAATTATTATTAAACAGTTACCACTGGCATTTGGCTATATTAGCCAACCAGAATTGCTAGCCAATGCTTTGGAAGTTGCACAAGAAACATTTAGCTTAACGCCATTATTTTTTCTTGTTCATCATCTTCACATTGGTGCAACGCTGATTACAGTAGTCTCTTTAGCGATTTTAATTTATTGGCCAAAACTGCCATTAAAAGCAACAAAAGTTATTCCTGGTGCAGTTGTTACAGTGATTGTCGCAGTAATCATTAATCAATTATTAAGCGCATGTTATCCGGCGCTTGCTTTACAAGACTCACATTTAGTAAACATTCCGGTTAACGAGAGTTTCTCATCAATTATTGCTCAGTTTGAACACCCTAAATTTGCAGATCTAGGAAATTATAATGTTTATATTTATGCTTTCATGATTGCTATTGTGGCATCTTTAGAAACTTTGTTAAATTTAGAAGCCGCTGAAAAGATGGCCAAGACACGGAAATATGTTTCACGTAATAGAGAGTTAATTGCGCAGGGCGTTGGAAATCTTTTTTCTGGTTTGCTCGGTGGTCTGCCAATTACCTCTGTGATTGTACGTTCTACAGTAAATATCCAAGCCGGTGCAAAGAGCAAACTTGCAACAATTTTTCATGGTATTTTACTTTTTCTGGCGCTAGCATTAGTGCCTAATTGGTTAAACCTAATCCCCATAGCCGCGCTTGCTGCTATTTTGATCCATACTGGTTACAAATTGGCTAGAGTTGGTATTTTTAAAGACATGTATGTCAAAGGTTTTGATTGCTTCTTTCCATTTGTGGTTACTGTTGTGGCCATCGTGTTTTCTAATTTATTAACTGGCGTGCTAATTGGTTTAGGTACAAGTTTCTTCTTTATTTTGCGCCAAAACAGTAAAAATCGCTTTTTAACAGTAAATGAACTTCATCCAAGCGGCGAAGTAATACGACTAATTTTGCCACAACAAGCAACTTTTCTTAACAAAGCAGCTATTGTAGAAGCGCTTAAAGATATTAAAAGTAATCAAAAAGTTGTCATCGATGCGAAAGGAACAGATTATATCGATTACGACATCCTTGAAATTATTAAAGAGTTTAAAGAATATCAAGCCAAAGAAAAAAATGTTACTTTGAATCTTGAAGGGTTTAAAAGACATTATGCACTGCCTAATCAAGAAAATTTTGTTACTGCGACAACCTATGATGTACAGTCAAGTTTGACGCCGGAAAAAATTTTAAAAATCTTGCAAGAAGGTAACCAACGGTTTATTAATAATACACCGATACATAAAAACTATCAGCAGCATATTGAAGCCACTAAAAAATCACAACACCCTATCGCAGTGATGCTAAGCTGTATCGATTCTCGCGTGCCGGTTGAATTGATTTTTGACTTGAGTGTAGGGGATGCGTTTGTGGCCCGTGTTGCAGGTACAGTTTTAAATGAAGATATTATTGCTAGTATCGAATACGCTTGCCATGTTGCTGGTGCCAAATTAATTATTATTATGGGGCATGAAAGCTGTGGCGCCATCAAAGCAGCTTGTGAAGATGTTAGTTTTGGTCATGTTCCACATTTGGTGAAAAAAATTAAACCTGCGATTGAAGCTTGTGAAGCAAGTCACCCAAATCATAGCCATAGTGCTGATGACCCAAGCTTCTTATCCAGTGTTATCTCATGCAATGTTGATTTAGTGAAGAAAAGATTATATGAGCGAAGTGAAATACTAAGGCATTTGATAGACACTGGCGCTGTTGGCTTAATTGGAGCGGTGTATGATGTATCGACAGGGGAAATTAATTTTAAAGCTGGCTAAATTATTTAAGCAAAGATTATATTTTTATGCAAAATGCGTATCAAAGCAAAGTCATCAAAACTTATGCAAAAAATGATGCGCGTGTGATGCAGGTGCAAACGCCTCATGGTGAATTTACGACGCCAGCGTTTATGCCTGTAGGTACGCGCGCTTTTGTGAACCACCTAACCCCTAGTCAATTAGTCGAAGCAGGCAGCCAAATTATTTTAGGCGGTAATACTTACCATATGCTGTGTTCGCCTGGCATGGAAATTATTCAAAAAGCCGGTGGGATGCATAAATTCATGGCGTGGCATGGGCCTATGCTGACCGATAGCGGCGGTTTTCAAGTATTGAGTCTGTCAGAAAATTCGAAAATTTGTAAGATTGACGATCATGGCGCGCATTTTAAGCATCCTATGACGGGCAAGGTTTTGCATTTAAATACGGAAACATCTATTAATGCCCAAAAAATTATTGGTGCAGATATTATCATGGCGTTTGATCAATGCACGCCAGAAGCAGGCGGGCGAGAAGCAGCAGTAAAAGCGATGGATCGTACACACCGTTGGTTATTAGATGCAAAAGAAATGCATAGCAAAAATCCTTTATCTGCTTATGGCAATTATCAAGCGTTATTTGGCATTATCCAAGGCGGTAGCTTTCCTGACCTTCGCGAAAAAAGTACCGAATTTATTTTATCCTTAGATTTGGATGGTACCGCTATTGGTGGCGAAGCAATAGGTTTTGACATGCCTAAAACATTAGAAATTTTAGATTGGTTAGGTAAGCATTTGCCTGAACAAAAATTGCGCTATACCATGGGCTTAGGCATGCATCCACAAGACTTAATCGATGTGGTTGCTAAAGGTGTAGATATTTTTGACTGTGTCGCGCCCACACGTAATGCGCGTCATGGATCACTTTATTCAGGCCGCATTGTGGATACGGGTGATTGGATTAAATTTGAAAGTGAATTTGATCGTGGTCGACTGCTTATTAAAACGGCTATCTTTGCGCAAGACGAGCGCCCAATTATGGAAGACTGCAGTTGCTATACCTGCAAAAATTATTCTCGTTCTTATTTACATTATTTGTTCAAACAAAAATTACCTTTCTTCCCTAACCTTGCGACGATTCACAACATACATGTGATGCACGAAGTTTGTCGTAGAATGAGAGAAAAGATTCTCTCTTAGTATTCAATTTTAATAGTAGCATGGAGGGGATATGTGGCCTCTTATTAGTAGAAATGAATTCGTCGATATCCTTGCGCCTTCTGGTAAAGTGAGTCAAGAAGATATCAATATTATTCGGGAATATTTATTACGCGAAGGTTTCAAGCCGCGCATTCCAGAGAATATTTTGGGTGAGCATCCTTTTAGTGCAAATAGTGATGCGCTACGTTTTGAGCATTTAAAAAATGCTTTAAATGCAGAAGATAGTACTTTGCTGTGGTGTGTGCGTGGCGGACAAGGTGTGACAAGTATTATGCCCGAATTAACCCAGCTGGCTAAACCAGAAAAACAAAAATTATTGGTTGGTTTTAGTGATATTACTTCATTGCATCTTTGGTTAAATCAAGCTTGGCAATGGCCAAGCTTGCATGGGCCAATGGCGAGAATGACATCGCAAAATAAAATTGATTCCCATGATGTGGCCGCGTTAAATCATTTATGGTTTGAAGGATTACAAACTTATTCACTTGATGGCTTGCAAGCGCTCAATGAGGCGGCTAAAGAAGCCATTATAGTTGAAGGTAAAACAATCGGCACTTGCTTGAGCCTTTTGCAAACCAGCATTGGTACTCCTTGGCAATTTGATGCGTGCGATAAAATTTTATTTTTAGAAGATATTAATGAACAACCTTATCGTATTTACCGCTCTTTGATTTATTTAATTAATACGGGTTTGTTAAATCAAGCAAAAGCCCTTATTTTTGGGGATTTTGGTGAAAGCGATCAAGAAGCAAAGGATATGGAATGGGCATTAAATGATATTGCCAATGTTTATTTAAATAAGCGAGGTTTAAATCTCCCGGTATTTCGTTTACGAGGCTTTGGTCATGGGCCGCGAAATAAGCCAATTCCGCTAGGGGTAAGGGCGAGGATAGAGTCTGATATAATCAAGTTTGGTTTCTAAACTCAAGTTAATAAGGAGATGTTATGTTTAGTAGAGTATATGCTAGCTTGATTGGAATGTTTTTTATATTTGTATTTGCTTTAAGTTTTGCCGATAGTATTCCTCCTGTGCTTGTTGAAGCTGATCCTAATCTAAGTAATGCTACTATGGGCAATGGAGAGACAAACTTGTCATACTGCAATGCAGAAAAAGGTGTGTATTCTGAATGCTTAGAAAGCTCAATAAGTTCGGCTAGTATCTTCCGCGGTGAGACAAAATCGTTCATTGTTGACGGTGTGGTGGGAGGAGAAAAAAATGGTATTGAATTTAGCGCTTATCCTATTACTCCCATTTGGCCATTGGATGATGGTTGTTTAGTAGATTCATTTCATGTCTCTGGTTGGGTTCAAGCTGGGGGTGAATTATATATTACAGATACACGTGATCCTAAAATTCCTGTTAAATTTATTGTATGTGCTAGCAAGCAGGCCAATGGCGATATCCACTTAACTGAAGAGCAGATGGCGAAATTTAAAGCATTTTATGAGAAAAACAAAGATAAATTTCTGCATCCCATGAGACAAGACAAAAGATAAAGTTGATTTCTTAAAGCTGAAGGTTATCTGTTTGGTTTACTCTAAATTTATGGTGGCAGATCGTGATCTGCCACCATAAAATATTTAAGCGGCTTTTGTTTTCGGGGAAACGACAAAAGCTTTTTCTATCACAACTGGTATTTTAGGAACATTTTCATAAGTTTCAACGCTTTTTGTGGGTACCGCTGAAATTTTCATCACTGTACTCATCCCTTCAACCACTTTACCAAAAACAGCATAGCCTGGATTATCAAGCCCAGTATAATCAAGAGAGCTTGAGTTATCTACTGTATTAATAAAAAATTGTGCGGAAGCAGAATTTGGATCATTTGTCCTTGCCATGGCTATCGTGCCAATCGTGTTATGTAAGCCGTTATTTGCTTCGTTCACAATTGGTGGTCGGGTTGGTTTTTCTTGCATCTTTTTAGTAAATCCACCACCTTGTATCATAAAGTTAGGAATAACGCGATGAAAAATTGTGCCATTGTAAAAACCGCTGTCCACATAGCTTAAAAAATTAGCTACTGTCTTTGGCGCTGCTTGAGGATTAAGCTGTACTTCGAAATTGCCTAAAGAGGTATCAAATTCGACAATGGGGTTGGTGCTGCTTATTTGATTTGCCGCATGAGCAATACTCATGGTCGCGATTAGGGTACCTGCTATGATGAGTTTGTTAATCAATCGCATTGTTTTTCCTGTCTGAATTAAAAACACAAGTTTTACATAAAATTTAAAATTCAGCAAATAGCAGCGTTTATGTGTTTTGTTTTAAAACTTGCTGCAGAAATGTCAATTATTAGAAGCTAACTTTACCTTGGTGTATTTGTGGGTGTGTCCATTTCTAAATTAAATATATGCTGGTCATTAAGCAAAGGTAATGGAGAAAAAGAAGATAGCGGGGTGGCGAATATTGATGAAGGAGAGCGTGCTCTCTCAGAAACAGGGGGTGCACGTGGCGGCTCAATTGATAAGATAGTTTCTTTAGGCTGAGTTGTGGTAACAGCACCATAATTTTCTGCGGGTTGTGGTGGAAGCAAAGGTCTTCTCGAAACACTTCTAGTAATTGGGCTTTGAGATTGGGAAAATGAAGATGATCTGTAAGATAAGGTACTTCTGTTTGCAGGACTAATTAAGCGTTGCAGTGAAGCATGATTTTCTTTTTCAAAGCCTAAAATTAATAGAAAATGGGTGAAAGTATACAGGCTAAATGCTAAGGGAAAAACAATTTGCATTGGGTTACCTAAAGCTTGCCCAAAGCTTAGTGAAGTGCCATTAATTAAAAAAGTAATAATATCGATTAACCCAGAAAAGGCTGAAAAACTTAGCTTGGTAAAAATTAACCTTGCACGTTTTTCCGGAAGCATTTTTGCAGCGAGTGCAGAAGTTAATTGCATGCCAAATTCGCAGCTATCTGCTGCCATTTGAATTCCAGTTGCAACCTGTAGCAATACTTTAGTTGTTATATCCCCTTTAGTGATTTGAGAAAAGAGATAGCCTAAATAAACCAAATCGCTTGCAATGATCGCTGAATCAATACCTGCAATCATTCTTGCTCGCCGGTTAAGCTTCGTAATGCGTGCATCACGGTTTGCGCGAATTAAATATTCTTCTGAAGGTGGTTCAGCTTCTTCTATAATGATGGCTTGTTTGTGGTAAAGATATTGGCGTAAGGCATCATCAGGTATAGCGATTGCTTCAAGGTTTTGTGGCCTATTTTCTGGGAATAAAGTTGCAAAATAATCTTGTAAGTTTTCGCTAATTAATTGTGGTAAAAACTGGGGAGAGAAAGGTTTACCTGCAAAATGGGTTAATAAATATTCTTTGTAAGAAAGCATATGTTGATGGCATTGTTCATAGGTTTCATATAAATTTTTAATTCGTAAGATATCTTTTAAAAGCGCATGGGCAAGATGATTTAAGCTTTGGCGTGTTAATTTAATATCTTGATCAAGTGTTGTGCTATCAAGATAAGCAATTAACGTTGCACCTAAAGTTCCTAAGCTCATCAAAATCAAGCGCAATGCAATGTGTCGATTGCTTTGTCTAAGTTGTTGGTCAGCAATGTCGGAAACCATGCCTGCCGCAAGCGCTGCGGGAGAAACATTCAATAACGCGATTAGTATGCGATAAACCCGATTACCAAAACTGCTATGGTGCTGAAAGTGAGTAAATTTTGAACCGGTCATCTGCCATCGTTTATAAGCTATTTCAAAAGCTGTTCTTGAAAAGATATTAGGTGGAATCCGCCAAGATTCTAAAAAGTCATTAAGCTGTTGGAAGCTTGAGGCGTTAGTCAGTAATTGTTTAACTTGCAAGCGGATAATATTAAACTGAAGTTGAAGACAATCTTTTTCATTATTTAGCCGCTCATCGATATCTATTAATTCCATGCCGGTATCTTCAAGCTGTTTCTTATCTGCGCTAAGGATGGAATATTTTTTTTCATCAATCGTGCGTTTAATTAATGTGGCAAGTGCGGATATACCCACGGCGCTGCCGCCTACGGCTGTCGTAATTAATAGCTCTTGAGGGCCGATTTCTAAATGAAAATATTCTCGAATGCAAAAGACAAGAACAGTGATGCTTGAAAGTGCACCAATATGCTTTACAACAGCATAAAGCCCATGAGAAGCGATTCTAACAGGTAAATATTTGTTGTAAATCTTTTTGATCCACGCCAGCATAAAATAGCCTATGAAAGATTTTTTTACTTGTATCACGCAAATAAGGCATCATGCCTTCAGGCACGACAGATAATTTTTCTAAGTTGTAATGGTTTAAGCAAGAAGGTTATATAGCCTGAACAATATAAGCGCTTTTTGTTATGTAATGAAAAAGCAATATTTATACCAAGGTAGAAAGTTAAGCTTGTTATGTCAGTGGCTTATTTAAACGCTGTTTAAAAGGCGCGTTTGCTCATTAGTATCGGTAATGGTTTCTGTTTGACGGGTTGGTGGTAAAGCTGCAGAGCAAGAACATTTACTTTTAATGAAGGCAATGAGGCGAGTAACGCCAAAGTCAATAAACAATTTTTCATCAGAGAGAAAGTCAAAAAAACGTCCTTCGCGTGTCGCAATAGTTGCGCCAACATATGCGCCATATAAAGTCGCAAAAATATAAATTTCTGCTGAGCTTAAATTTATAAAGTCGAAGATAGGTTTGCCACCATAATCTTTCCAGTAAGCGACGGCAAAGTCAGCAAATCCTGCAAAAAGAAAAGGTAATATTTTAGATAAAAAAATTCTATTATTGATAGATTCATTAACCTGGGATAGATCAGGCTGAGATCCAGCGTTACGCCAAATATCAATGGTTTCTCCTAGGCGATTGCCAATGGAGTTTCCATAGTAACGCCCTGTTAAAAGACCTGCAATGCAACGTGCAGATACTTGTAACGAGATATCTTCACCTATCAGTGGAATGCTAATTTCGCTGAATGCAGCTCGAATAGCAACGTAGATAGCGCCGGTGAGGCCACCAGCGATGAGTCCTTGTTCTGCGTGTGTTTTTTGTTTAAACCTTGAGCCTAAACCTGAAAAAAAGTTATAAACATTAGAAGTAATTGTCATTTTTTTCTCCTTAATTTATTAATATTGTTTTATATTATAGGAGAGATATGTGACAAACTGATGTCATTAACTATATTGTCATTACTTTTTTGTCAGAGAGAAATAAAAAAAGTAAAGCTGCATAACATTAACTGCCCATCATGAATGGTTGTGAATTAGCTGGAAGCAAAAAAACTTCCACTAAAGGATCGTTAAATATTTTAGCAAGTAGATTGCGGCAGGGTAAAGACTGGTGTTTGCTAGGTTCTACCAATGTATGGGGAATAACTCCGCCCTTGTTATCGACGCAGAAGCTATAACCAGTTGAATGCAGATCTTGTTCTGTAAGATAGTTGCCAAAAATCGTGCATTGAGGAATATAACGAAAATGATAAATATTGTTATTATACTCAATGCTAATCGCTTTTTTTTGATAATGGTAGGCATAGAAGGCACAGGAATGTGGATCATTGCTCTTCCAATGCCAATTGGCAAAAATAGCGATTACAATCAAGCCAAAAATTAAAAAAGAAATGCCTAAAAATTTTAATAGGCGCATAGTATTAATTTGTACTATAGTGGCTATCGACATATTCGATGACCATTTGTTGAAATTCTTCTGCAATATGATCACCACGTAAAGTAGCAATTTTTTTACCATCGGCAAAAACTGGCGCCACAGGCGCTTCGCCGCTGCCTGGCAAACTAATACCAATATTGGCTAATTTACTTTCACCAGGACCATTAACCACGCAGCCCATAACAGCCACATGTAAATTTTCTGCACCTTTATATTCGGTTTTCCAAATAGGCATTTGCGTATCTAAAAATTTTTGAATTTTAGAAGCCAGTTCTTGAAAATATGTGCTGGTTGTGCGACCACAGCCGGGGCATGCTGTCACACTGGGTAAAAAAATGCGAAGATTTAGTGCTTGTAAAATTTCTTGGCAAACACGAACTTCTTTTGTTCTTTCGCCATTAGGTTCAGGTGTAAGCGAGGCACGAATCGTGTCGCCAATGCCTTTTTGTAGTAATACGCTTAATGCAGCTGTCGTTGCAACTATACCTTTTGTACCCATGCCGGCTTCGGTTAAACCTAAGTGCAAGGCATAGTTAGAGCGTTTTGCTAATTCTTCATAAACCGCAATTAATTCTTGAGGCTTGCTGACTTTGCAAGAGATAATAATTTTGTCTTTGCCTAAACCTAATTTTTCTGCGGCAGCTGCATTCGTTAGTGCAGATTGAATTAACGCTTCACGCATAATAGCGTCAGCAGGTAATGGGTTAGCTGATTTTGCATTTTCATCCATTAAGGTGGTGGCTAAGCTTTGGTCCAAACTGCCCCAATTTACCCCAATACGCACGGGTTTGTTATACTTTAATGCCACTTCAATCATGGCATTAAAACGAGAATCTTTTTTATCGCCAAAGCCAACATTGCCAGGATTAATGCGATATTTTGCTAAAGCTTCTGCGCAGGCGGGATAATCGGTTAAGAGTTGATGACCATTGTAATGAAAATCGCCTGCAATAGGTACATCACAATTTTTCTGTAAGAGTAAATCCCGAATTACAGGAACTTGTTTGGCGGCTTCTTCGGTATTAACCGTGATGCGAACTATTTCAGAACCCGCTTTCCACAAAGCTTCAATTTGGCGAGCAGTTGCTTTTGCATCTTCCGTATCCGTATTTGTCATGGATTGCACAACAATGGGAGCATTACCGCCAATGGTAATATTGCCAACTTTTACAGGAATGGTTTTGTGACGAGACATAAAGAGACTTTAATCAGGTTGTTTTTCGTGTATTATTGTAACAATAATGTTATATAAAGTCAGCTATGAAACCACGACATATTTTTTTTACTGGCGGTGGCTCCGCAGGCCATGTAACGCCTAATATTGCTTTGATTAAACAGGCCCAAAAAATGGGAGACCAGGTTTCCTATGTGGGTTCGGAGCAGGGCATCGAGCGGCAACTGATTGAGCCTTTAAATATTCCTTATTACGCAGTAGATTCTGGCAAACTAGCGCGCCAATTAACTTTAAAAAACTTATTATCACCTTTTAAAATTTTGCATGGCATTTGGCAAAGTTATTTTTTATGTCGAAAATTAAAACCTGATGTGGTTTTCTCTAAAGGTGGCTTTGTTGCGGTGCCAATTGTTATTGGCGCATGGCTGAATCATATTCCTGTGATTGTCCATGAGTCAGATATGACGCCAGGGTTAGCCAATAAACTTTGTTACCCTTTTGCGGAAAAGGTTGGTGTGAGTTTTCTAAATAGCCAACAATTTTTTAAAAATAAAGATAAGGTTGTTTGGACGGGTACGCCTATTCGGCAAGAAATGCTAGAAGGTAATGCGGCGCATGGCAAAACGTTTTTAAATTTTAGCGATGAAAAACCTATTTTATTAATCTATGGCGGCGGTTTAGGTTCAGTTGTCATTAACCAAGCAGTGCGTGGTGTATTACCAGAACTTTTAAAGCAATTTAATATTGTGCATTGCTGTGGTAAAGGTAAGATAGATGCCGCTTTCAGTGATGTGGTAGGTTATCGCCAGTTTGAATATTTAAACCAAGAACTGCCCGATGTTATGGCAGCAGCTGATGTCGTTATTTCTCGCGCGGGTGCAAATTCTGTTTTTGAATTATTAGCGTTGCATAAGCCACACTTGTTAATTCCGCTATCAAAAAAAGCCAGTCGTGGCGACCAAATTGATAATGCTAAGTATTGCCAGCGGCTAGGATTAAGCGACGTTTTGCTAGAAGAAGAATTAACGCCCGCAAGTTTACTAGAACACGTACAAACTTTATGGAATTCTCGACAGGTAAGAAAAGAAAAATTAATGCAGTATGCTTTGCCAAATGCCGTGGAAAAATTAATGTCTTTAATTCAAGCGGCAGTGTAGTGGCGACAGCGTTTGAGCTGTCGCCTAACGACGCTGTTTAATGCTTAGGCGCGGATGAAGCTGATGGGTTGACCTGAGCAGCAATTTTTTGCTGAGTATTCAAATTCAAGCGGTTCGTATAGTTTTGGGTTAATAAATTAATGGCTAGCAATAATTGATTCCTTTCTTCTGTTTCATGAATTTGGTGTAATTCATAAAGCATTTCAGCCTGCAAATATAGTTGTTCGCGCTGTAACTCTACAGGTGATGCTTGCTGTAAATGTTGATACCAACCGCTTTGTGGATCTAATCGGCGGGTTGCCATAAATTTTTCAATTTCTCTGGGGCTTTGCGGGGTGGCGCTTGCAGGCATATTCTTGCCCAGTTGTTGCATTATGGCGTCATTCTGATCAATAGGTTTGCTACGTTCAAAAATTTTCTGTAGGGCATAAACGCCAGCGGTTTGAGCTGCGGCAATACGGCGTACTTGTGCTAAATAGGCATCATCTGTTGCATCTGGTGTAGGTGCAGGTGTTAAAGCACCGCTGACTAAAGAGATATAGACTTGAGCAGGATTTTGTTGATACGCTAAATAATTTTTAAACGGTGAGTTAGCGTCAGGTTTAAGATAATTAAAAAGCGATGCCGCATTATAAGGCGCTGCGAAAACTTTATCGATCGTGTAAACATTTGCATTTTGGCTAGGGGTATTTGCAAAAGTTAACTGGTTGTTTATGCTTGGCTGCAATTTATTTAAATCACTAAGATCCACAAAAGTATTATCAGGATAACCTTGATAAAAAGATGTGATCTTGCTTTCTGGAATTGTTGTTAACATCGTTCCCAGTGTTAAAAATGTCGGTTGGCTGCCCACAATATTGGGCCGATAAACTGTTGCAGGTGTGCTTTGTACCATGAAAGGCGTTTCGCCAGCATTAGGGCCAATGGGTAGGGTTAAGCTATAGCCTGTCATTAAAGGATACAAATCTTGCGCAGTAACAACGCCATAAGGTAAAGCATTTACAACTTGTCCATCGGTTGGTAATGGAAGGCTGTAGCCATGATAGCTTGTGGCAGATTGTCCCGCTGGGGATGGAGAGTCTGCATAGGCAAATGCCATGGACAAACTTGCGATTAGTGAAACAAGGATATTTCTTTTCATGACAAAACCTCTCCTTTAAGAATAGGCGTAAGGATTATTTGATCCTGCAGCGGTTGTTTGCGGTGCGGTATTCGCTGACCCGCTGTTAGTGGTGGCAGGCTGCTGAGCAGATTGCGGTGTTGTGACAGGTGCTGGCGCTGGGGTTGCAGGCGCAGAAAAGCTTAGTTTACTTGCTAGGTTATGCAAAGGGCTTGTGCTACTTGCCGCGCTATTAGTTTGATAGCTAGCCAGCATGGACAACATACTTTGCCCCGCGCTGCATAAACCATTAGCTAAACCAGTTAGTTGTGAGTTGACACTAAAATCATGAGTGCAATAATTTTGATCAAGCGCAGGCGCAGTTGGCGTTGCGGCTTGAGCATTGGTGCTAATAAGCGCTGCAATTGTTATACAAGCCAAAGATAAATATTTTTTATGCATCATAGCTGTTTCCTTCTAGTGCTTTTCGAACTAAGGCAAAGCGCTCAGGTGATAACACGCGTGCCATCAAACGCAAACGCTCAAATACGACGTTGCGACGTAAAAATAAACCATTATTATCGTCTTCACCTAAAGAATTTTCTTCCGCATACATTAAAAGGCGAGAAGCACAGCCCGGGTGAACGGTATCCATGATATGCAAGAAGCGTAATGCACTACCCGTTTTGAATTGGTTTGCAATCGCAATAATTAAATCTTTTTCGCTAAAATCATTAAAGTTTACGGCACTAATATCATCAAGCTCTCTGCCAAGCTTTTCAAGTGTAGCAACGAATTCGGGTTCGTTACGTTCTAAGTAGGGCTCAACAGCTTCCATGAACATGATGACGCGATAAATCATTGGATCCGGATACTGTTTCCAAAATTCATGCACATCTTTAGGTAATAAACTTGGCATAGCGGTCCCTGAAGATTATTTTTTCATTGGACTCATCATAGAACAAGGCTTTAGGTGTGTCAAAGGGGGTTGAACTTCCGTTCAAGATCTTGCGAGGACAATGCTTTGAAATTGCTCAAAGTCATCAAGAAAATCAGTTGCATAAGCAGCTTCATTTGATTTGTTAAGATAGCGGAGGCAATTTTCCATGCAGGCGACTGAAAAAGCGTGGAAATTGGCTGAAGCATTGATTTGGAACAATGGGTTAAGCCTATCTTGTGTGTAGTAAATACCAAAATGTTTTTGAAATAACTTTTCAATAAGGTCGCCTAATATCCCCCGACGCCCTGTTAAAAGCCAGTTATGATTTAAGTTTTTAAAAATATTTTTTAGCGTTTGCCAAGCCATTAATTCTGTTGTGGGAGAAAAATTTTGCATGGCTCTGGCGGCGTTTTGATTGCTATGCCATAGTGTCTGAGTGGGGAAATGCTGAAGGTAGGCCTGACCTTCTTGGCGGACATATGCTTTTACCTGTTCTAAATCCGAGGTGTTGAGTGTTTCTAAGCGGAGTTGAGCGGAGCCCACATAAGGTATGTCTACGATATTATTATGTGGCATAAAATTTATTTGCTTAACCAACCATGCTGTATCCATTGCAAGATCGTTTGTGCAACGGTCTGTGAAGCTGCTTCTTCTGCTAAATCTTTTGCGGCAATTTCACATAAGTCAGCAAACGAAGCGTTATTTTTAACTGCTTGTGCAAGCTGAAAAGTTAAAGTCGTTAACGCTAGGTGAAAAGGTATATAGTTTTTGCGCCAATTGGCATAGAAATAAGGCGCTTTAGCTTTATCGGGTAAAAGTTTTTTGTGGGTACTTTTATCTAAAGCCATCCAATAGTTGGGAATATCATAATCGAAAGCAAAAAATTGTAATGAGGGATGAAATTTAAAGCGCATCTTTGTAAAAGCTTCGGGTGAGAGCTTTTGCAAATCTTCGAGCGTTAATAAATTTGCTTCTGCACTATCATCTAAAGCAATGGCTTTTGCCCATTCAAACTCTGCTAATTCAATCAAATATTGTTCATATGGTACAGATTTTAAATAGGGAACTAATGCGGCGCCATAACGGCGAATAATGCGGTCTGTGGGCGGATAGGCTGTTTGATAATCTTTACAAAGCGCTTGAAACTTATCATACCCCAAGGCTTTGGCAAGCATGGGATATTGCTTTTGCAAATTTTCTGCTAAGCGCAATGAATAAGCTTCCTGATAAATACTTAGGCGACGTTTAACTTCTTTAGCATTTTTGCCAATAATCATCTCTTCAATGCTAGAGGGTTTACCTTGAATATAATTCTGTAGTGCTTCTTGGATATCTTGTAAAGTATTCATTGCTTATTTTCCTTAGAGTGGGCAAGCAGGATTGGTCATGCCAGGAGAGCTACTGCGGTTATCATTTTTATTTTGTAAGGCGGCAGAAGCGATCCATAAATCACGACTGCCTTTACCTTCTAACAAGCGTGGGACGCGAGTCCATGTGAGCGTTTTGTCACTGATGGTTGGATCAGCATTTAACTCGGCTTGTAATAGTTTAATGTTTTCGAAGGTTAAATTTGGGAAATTAGCACTAATAACAAATTGATAAAAATTAATGGCGGCACTTGGTTTATTGTAGGAGATGGTAAACATATCGCCCAGCGGGTTTTGAATTTGGTTCAATTCTTGTGATGAAAAAATGTTATTAGTGGCGGCCCAATTTTTAAGATCATCTAAATTTCGGGTTTGTAGCAAAGATGAGCTTATATCATCTTTACAATTTGCACGATAATATTGATTCATTAAAAGTAGCGTGACATTAACGCTATCTTTTAGTTTTTCAACGTTACTGCGAAAGTTGTAATAATTTATCAGGCGAAGTGAGAGCATCATAATACTCATCGCAATTGCTAGAAAAAGTAAGAGCTCTAATAAAGTAAGGCCTTTTTTAGCGTAAATTTTATTCATGAAAATTAACTACCATACCAGGATCAATATGATGCAGTGTGCAAAAACCAGCATTTACTTCCAGTACATAAGCTGCAGGAACTTGAGAGCTATAAATCGGACAAGGATCGTTTTGGCAAACAAGAGCATTTTTACTGATGCTAAGGATTTTTTTATCTGAGCTAATCCAAATCATATCCAGTGGTATGCGCATATCTTTCATCCAGTGGGTGAGTATGCGGGGCGGATTATAAACAAATAACATACCTTCGTTTGGACCAAGGCCTGTCACAAACTGCAAGCCTTTGATGTGTTCTTGATCAGTGACGCTTAATTGCGCATACACCATTGTGCCGTCGATAGTAACCCACGTATAATGAGGTTTACTATTTTTTGTGGCGCATGCAACTAAGCCTAAAGCAAATAAGAACGTTAAAAAAAACGTTGAAATATATTTTTGCAAACTTTTCACCTAAAACCCCTCATGAAGTATGCCATCTTAACGACAAATTTTATCACAACTGCTAACCCATTAAACTTGCCCTACGTCAAAGAAGTGACCCAAGCTTATGATGCTTATCTTATTCAAGACGCGCAAGGGCTAGGGGTATTAGTCCCAGCAGTTGCTAAAAAAGCTTATTATGTTGATTTTGAATCGATGGAATTGCGTCGACGGGCTTTACATGCCAAGCGTGAGCTTTTAGTGCGTGCTTGTATGGTTAAGCCGGCAGCTGTTATTGTCGATGCGACTGCAGGGTTTGGGCGCGATAGTTTCATCCTGGCTGCCTGCGGTGCCCAAGTGCTGATGCTGGAGCGTCATCCAATCGTTGCTTTGTTATTAGAAGATGGACTAAACAGGCTCAGTGGTTCTGGGTTACAGCAGCACCTTAGCTTAGCCAAAGAAGATGCTGCTTATACACTTTCAGCATTATCTTCTAAACCTGATGTAATCTACTTAGATCCTATGTTTGAAGCGAATACGCGCCAGGCAAAGGTAAAAAAGGATTTACAGTTGCTACAGGCGATTTTAGCCGATGCGCCTCAAGACCAGAGTATGCTTTTGCCATTAGCGCTGGCTTCTGCTAAACAGCGAGTTGTGGTTAAACGCGCCATCCATGCGGCTTCTTTAAACAATCTTGAGCCTTCTTATTGTTTATCGGGAAAAGATTCGCGCTTTGATGTTTATCAAGTATAATGAGTAAACTAACATCCTAAGATTCGTTTATGTCGAATTTAGTGTTAATTCACTTAGTGGTTGTGCTGTTTTTTGCAACAAATATTGACAATATTGTTTTACTTTTCTCTTTTCTTGCGCTGCCGACGAGTCGACGTGGTATTGTTATTTTAGCCTATCTTATGAGTGTGCTAATCCTGTTTAGCATATTAGTAGTGATTTTGATTACAACGCGGCAGCTATTTGCTGCCCAGTATTTCCGTTATATCGGCTTAGTTCCGATAGGCTTAGGGATCTTTAAATGGTTGTTTGCTTATCATGAAACGCTTAGTGATGGACAAAAAGATAGGCTGCTAAAAGAAGTCACTGTGAATTCCTATGAGCAGTTTATGGTTAATCTTTCTAGTCAGCTTGCGGTTTCTGGAGATTCATTGGCATTATTTTTGCCGCTTCTCCTTAAGTGTCAGATAAAGGGTATCACTATTTTTGGGGTCACGGTGTTGGTATTAGCTGTTGGTGTTTCAGTTGCTTCAGCATTTATCAGAAAGTTAATTAACCTTAAGTGGTTAGAAAATTTTTCATCCAGATTAATGCCCTGGATTCTTATTGTGATTGGTATTTATATATTATTTTTTTAAATTATGAGCGAAAAACTACAAAAAGTGCTTGCTAATGCAGGCGTTGCCTCAAGGCGACAAATTGAACAATGGATTAGTGATGGGCGGATTAATGTTAATGGCCAAGTCGCTACGCTAGGCTGTCGCGTGGATGAAAAAGCACGTATTAGTATTGATGGAAAACCTTTCCGCTGGCAAGCTAAAGATAGCGATCGTGCGCGTGTTTTGCTTTATCATAAACCTGAAGGAGAAGTTTGCACCCGTTCTGATCCTGAAGGCCGTCCAACGGTTTTTGACCGTTTACCGCCTTTAAAACGCCAGCGTTGGATTCAAGTTGGACGTTTAGATTTAAATACTTCGGGCTTATTAATTTTTACTACGGATGGCGAACTTGCTAATAATCTCATGCATCCGCGTTATGAAGTAGAGCGTGAATATGCGGTACGAATTTTGGGCAATGTTACCAAAGAAATCATGGAAAGCTTGAAAAAAGGGGTTAAGCTAGAAGATGGCATGGCAAAGTTTGACGATATTGTCGATGCAGGTGGAACAGGCGCAAACCATTGGTATCATGTGATTATTAAAGAAGGACGGCAACGGGAAGTTCGGCGTTTGTGGGAAAGCCAGGGAGTCACAGTGAGCCGCTTAATTCGGGTGCGTTATGGCCAAAATATTTTGCCGCGCATGCTTCGTCCAGGAAATTATCAAGAATTATCGCGTAAAGAAGTAGAAGCATTTTATGATAGCTTACGCAGCCCTTCTGTGGCAAAAAATAAAAAAAATAGGGTAGGCAGGGCTTAGCAAGCTTGCCAAGCGCTTATGCTCCTTTGGTCTTTGCGGAATATTTTTTGCGCCAAGATGACCAAGGGGCAGCATAAAAGAAAATAAATAAGACTAGCGCAAGAAACATCCAGCTAATACCTGGAAAAGCTCTAATTTTGCCGCTCGCAATCCAGCCGCGAAAAACAAACAGCATATTGGTATAAAAGACTAGCAGTAATATGCCTGGAAAGAGCCTGGCATATCGGCCTTGTCTTGGGGGAACCTCTCCAAGGCATAGTGCAAGTATAGATAATAAAAAACAGCTGATAGGTAATGCAATACGCCACTCTAGCTCTGCGATAGCATAATGTCTGAAAGTGGCATCACCACTTTTAATGCTAGCAATACCCCAAAGTTGCGATAGGCTTAAAGCATCCATCTCATTACCCATGGCGCCAGCCGGTGGATTGCGAGCAAGCATTAAATAACGATCAAATTGTATGACCTGATAATTATTTAAACCGGTTTCGCCAATGAAACGCTTGCCTTGATTAATTTGGATGAATTGCGCATGTGTCATTGGGTCTTCAACAAGTTCGCCAGAGCTGGCTTTAATCACATTCCATTGTGTATCGTCTTTTGTTGGCGTTGCTCTTTTTTCTGCAACAAAGATATTTTTTAAATGCTTATGGTCAACGCTGCTTTCACTTACATAAAAGACAAAATTATGGTTGCCGCTAGATTGGAATTTTCCTGGGATAAGTGTCTCAATGGTTGCGCCTGCATTAGTTGTGGCTAATAGTTGGTTTCGATAGCCTGCAAGTTTGGGCTGAATCCATAAAGTTAGTATTGCAACTAGTAAAACAATAGCGCCGCAGGGTTTGACGCTCATTTTCCATTGTTGCCACGGGCTGAAGCCACAAGCTTTGAGAACGACCCATTCATGATCCGCGCTAATCCGGCCTAAGGTCAGCAGTAAAGCAATAAATAAGGTTAAGGGTAGTAGCAAACCTAAAAGATAAGGGATTTCAAGTATCAACAGGCGTCCCATAACGCCGAGAGCCATGTTGCCAGCAGCGGCATCATTCAGGTAGCGAATAAGTTGATTCCCTAAGAAAATGACAAGCACAATGAGTGTCACTGTTAAAAGAGAATTTAGTAGCTCTCGTGAAAAATAGCGAAAAATCAGCACAAATTTTGTTACAATAGGAAAAGTGATTATCTTATCATATGTGAAAAAAAATATGCGTTATTTTGTTAGCAAAACCGTTTCTCCTTCTGATTGTCTGATTATTGGTATTTTTAAGGACCAAGACGTTGCACAGCTCAGTTATTTATCAGCCGCTCAGCAAGCAAGCCTTCAAGCAATTTTGTCTTTAGGTGATTTTACCGGCAAACCAGGGCAAGTTTTACTTCAATATGCTGTGCAAAACTTTGATGCGAAGCGTGTTATTCTTTGCGGTCTAGGCGAAGCTTCTCGCTATTCTTTGGCAGCAATACGTAAATCGATGCAGGCAGTAGGCAAAGTGCTAATTGAATGTCATGCTTCATCGGCGCAAGTTCTTTTACCTAAAGTGGAAGACGATGAGGCTTTCCTCCGCCAGGCCATTATTAGTTTGGAAGATGCGCATATACGCCGTGATCAACTAAAAACAAAACCAGCGCCTATGCATTGGCCGGAAAAGATTAGCTTTGTGGGCGAGTATGAGCAATCTAATGCTGCTTTGGCGCAAGGTGAAATTATTGCTAATGCAATCCGGCTTAGTAAAGATTTGGCAAATTCGCCAGCAAATTTTTCCACGCCAAAGATTATTGCTGATCGCGCAACGGAAATTGCTAAAAAGGATAAATTAAGTGTAGAAGTTTACGATAAACATGCGCTGCAAGAGTTAAAAATGGGCTGTTTATTGGGGGTTGCGCAAGGCAGTAGCGAAGAACCACGCATGGTAGTGATGCGTTACGAAGGTGCTGCTGCTTCTGAACCACCTATTGTATTAGTTGGTAAAGGTATCACTTTTGATTCGGGCGGCATTTCTTTAAAGCCTGGTGCTCGCATGGATGAAATGAAGTATGATATGTGTGGAGCGGCAAGTGTTATTGCCAGCGTACATGCGGCTGCACAATTAAACCTTCCTATTAATGTAATTGCTGTTGCGGTATTGGCAGAAAATATGCCATCAGGTAACGCGTTAAAACCTGGTGATGTGCTGACTTCTATGTCAGGAAAAACAGTAGAAGTTTTAAATACGGATGCTGAAGGCCGTTTGGTTTTATGTGATGCTTTAACTTTTGTAGAGCGCTTTAATCCAAAAGCCGTTATTAACGTTGCAACGTTAACGGGCGCAATTATTATTACCTTGGGTAGTGAAGCCAATGGTTTGATGGGGAATAATGAAGATTTAATTCAAACAATTTTATGTGCAGGCCAATCCAGCGGTGATCGTGCATGGCAATTACCTTTATACGATGAATACCAAGAGCTTATCGATAGTGCTTTTGCGGATATCGCCAATATGGGTAATAATGATGGTGCAAAAAGTATTGTGGCAGGCTGCTTTTTAGCGCGCTTTGCAGAAAAATATCCTTGGGCACATTTGGATATTGCAGGAACAGCATGGCGTGGGCCAGGTAATATGCAACGAGCAGCCACAGGGCGACCAGTGCCATTATTGATAGAATATTTAATGCAACAAGCTCAGCAGAGCAAGTAAAATGCATTTGGTGAAATAACTGATGAATTATCGTATGACAAAATCTTCGAAAACAATCTTAACAAAATTAATGGTAAGTTTGCTGGGTATTTGTGCAAGCTGGCAGGCGAACGCACTCACATTTGAACTACCTGATGACAGTAGTACGATTGTGGGTAAAATGCAGGAAGGGAAAACGATTGCTGGAGATACTTTAAGTAGTATTGGCCGTCGTTATGATCTTGGTATTTTTGAATTAAAAGAAGCAAATCCTTCTTTTGATTTAATGCAACAGTTTGGTCCTGGGAAAGATGTTGTCTTACCGACAGAATTTATTTTGCCTGATGCGTCCCACAAAGGTATTGTGATTAACCTGGCTGAATTGCGCATGTATTTTTATGTGCCCAAAACGCGAGAAGTGAAGACTTTTCCCATTGGTATTGGCCGACAAGGCTGGGATAGTCCAGTTGGTGTGACTTATATCGCCAATAAAACAAAAGATCCAACTTGGGTAGTGCCAAAAACTATTATGGATGCTCGTAAAGAAGATGGTGTTGATTTACCTAAGAGTATACCGCCTGGGCCAGATAATCCTTTAGGGGGCTATCGCCTACGCTTGGCAGTGCCTTCTGGAGCATTTTTAATGCATGGTAGTAATGATCCAGGTGGTATCGGTCGCCGCAGTAGCTCTGGTTGTATTCGTCTGCAACCTGAAGCGGTTGAGAGTATTTTTAATTTAGTTCCTGTCTATACCCAAGTCACTATTGTTGATCAACCGATTAAAATTGGTTGGTTGGGTAATGATCTTTATCTAGAATCGCATTTGCCACTTCAAGACGATGACAAGGACTCTACCTCACTTAAGGCAGAGACAAAAGCATTGATTGAAAAAGAGATTGCTAAACGCCCTGCAACGATTGACTGGGATGCAGCAAATCGTGCGGAAGACGAACAGCGTGGCTACCCAGTGAAAATTGGTACAGGCACCGGCCCAATTCCACAGGAAGCTGTGCCACTAAATCCGTCTGCAACGATTCAATCGCCTAAAAACCAGCTGCATGAGCGAAAGAAAAAGCAATCGCAGCCTAAAAAGCACTGGTGGTCAACAGTTTAATTCTGTTTTTTAAATAGATTTTTTCCAACGCCAGGTTAGTATTAAAAATGCTGTTGCTAGGTAGAAAGGTAAAAAGCTTGCTAGCGAGAGAATAATGCCGCTAGCAATACCGGTCATCATCCATGCGATAAATAGGACTGTGCTGGTAAATCCCATTGCCCACCCTTGATGTTCGCGCGGTACTTGATTGGATATCAAGGTGACCAGATTTACATAAGCTATTCCGGTAAAAAGTGTAATAAGTGAAGCAAACCCCGCATGCCATAAGATACTGGGGGCAAAGCAGATCCCAATAAATCCAAAGGTAATAATGCCTAAGCTATAACATAAGCATTTTTTTATCGAAAAAAAGCGCATGATCAATGGATAAAGTAATAAACCTAAGCACATGAGTATGCCAAGATAAGTGTTAAAAATACTGACTTGCTGAGGGGTTTGGTGGAAGTGTTGGGTAAAGAATAGACTCACGCTTTGATAGTACAAACTCCAACCTAATTCTAAAAAGAAAACAATCGCGAGTAGTTTATTAATATGATAATTCTTTAGGGAAGACAGTAAGCCTTGGCGAATATCGCTTAAACTCAGCATTTGTGACCTTAGCTGGCTTTCTGTCGCTGTTTCAGAAAAAGAAAACATAATGAGAAAGAAAGCAATTACGCTAATGATCGTTGAAAAGATATAAGGTGTGGTTGCACTGAACCATGAGACAAGTTGTGGATCTGAAAGATACCCGCCAACTAGTGGGCCTAAGACTAATGCAATCGTCATGGCAAGCGCAATTAAGCTTAAAAACAAAGCTTTTTCTTTACCTTCACACAAATCTGCAACGGCTGCTTGTGCGACAGGCTGGCTGGCAGAGCCAATGCCGCTTAACACTCTTCCTAATAATATTAAGGCAATGCTTTTTTCTCTAAGCCCAAAAATAGGAATTAAAAAACCTAGTGTTGTACAAGCTAAGCAAGCTAAGAGCGTTTTTTTACGGCCATGTTTATCAGAAGCATTGCCAATTAAAGGAGAAGCAATTAGTCCGGTAAAAGTTGAAAGGGAAATAGTAAGGCCAGTTAAAACGTTTCGCGCGAATTCGCTGCTGCTGGCAGGCAAAACGCTATCGGGATGGTTAAAGTAGATTTCCAGTAAAATCGGAATAATGACAAAGTAACTAAAGGAATCTATAAAAATCAGGAGTAATAAAGGGAATAAGCGCTGGAAGCTTCTGGGCATGCTCTTTCTCGGAAAGAAAATATTTTCTGCAGTATAACTTTAGGATAATGACTTGTCACGGCCTTATAAAAGTATTTAGATTTTGCTTGCTTAGAAAAATTTTTCTCGTTAGTATAGGCGGCAAAAAGCTTTAAATTAAGATAGGTGACCCTGCCTCTTGACGTATCTTGCCAAAATTCTGTTATAATGTAATTGGTGGGTTAAGTTTTAACCCAGTTTATTTTCATTTTAAAAGAAGTAGGTAATTAAAGTGAAAATAGTTTTTTAATTTTTTTTTGAGGTTTTTATGGCATTTGGTACAGTAAAATGGTTTAACGATTCCAAAGGATATGGCTTTATTGCTCCTGAAGATGGTTCTGAAGACGTGTTTGTTCACTTCTCTTCAATTAAGTCTGATGGATTCAAAACATTGGCAGAAGGCCAACGTGTTAAATTCAACGTTGCAAAAGGAGGCAAAGGCCTTCAAGCAACTGATGTTGAAAAAGTTGATTAATTTTTTCAAATCGATATCAAAACCCCGCATCTGCGGGGTTTTTTGTTTAAAAGCCATGGCGAAACTATTCAGGATGAGGCTTCATTATTAATTGTTGCTAATAGCTCTTTTGGCAAGCGGGCTTATTGCCATGTAACTGGTATATACTACTAATTGGAACCGTTTGCTGCGTGCTAACAGCTAAACTGTGTTAGAGTGTTAGTTAACATAAATTAGTGTAAGTTGTTTAGCAAATTTTTTGGATTGTGATGATATGAAAAAGTATTTTGGGACAGATGGCATCCGTGGGCGTGTGGGAATAGCGCCAATTATGCCTGAATTCATTTTAAAATTAGGCTGGGCGGTAGGGCGTGTTTTAAAGCGTCAAAAAGATAAATCCATCAATGTTATCATTGGTAAAGATACTCGCATTTCAGGATATTTATTTGAATCTGCTTTAGAAGCGGGTTTATCTTCAGCGGGCGTAAATATCCACTTATTAGGCCCAATGCCAACGCCAGGTATTGCTTACTTAACGCGCACTTTTCGTGCCGATGTTGGTATTGTTATTAGCGCTTCTCATAACCCCTTTCATGATAATGGCATTAAATTCTTTACCACAGAAGGTTTTAAGTTATCTGACGAGCTTGAAAGCCAAATTGAGCAAGAGTTAGAAAAAGAACTCGTCATGGTAGATTCTGCTGAGCTTGGAAAAGCAGCCCGTATCGATGATGCGGCGGGCCGCTATATTGAATTTTGTAAAAGTACTTTTCCAACCGCAATCAGCTTGCAAGGATTAAAGATTGTATTGGATTGTGCTAATGGGGCGACTTACCACGTGGCTCCGCATGTCTTGCAAGAGCTTGGTGCTGAAATCATTGATATCAATAGTAACCCTGATGGCTTTAATATTAACCAGCAATGTGGTTCAACACACCCTGACGTAATGCGAAAAATTGTTTTAGCAGAGCATGCTGATCTAGGGATTGCCTTAGATGGTGATGGTGATCGCGTGTTAATGGTTGACCATAAAGGCAATATCATTGACGGTGATCAGCTGCTTTATATTATTGCGATGCAAGCTAAAAAAGATGGTAGTTTTAAAGGTGGCGTTGTTGGCACAGAAATGAGTAACCTTGCATTAGAGCAAGAGCTTGCCAAAGAAAATATTCCTTTTATTCGTGCAAAAGTTGGCGACCGTTATGTGATGGAAGCTTTAAAAACGCGTGGTTGGTGTTTTGGTGGGGAATCATCAGGGCACATAGTTTGCTTGAATATGACAAGTACAGGTGATGGTATCGTTTCAGCACTACAAGTATTAGCTGCTATGATTAAACAACAAAAAACGCTATATGAGTTAGCATCTCAATGGCAAAAACTGCCGCAGATATTAAAAAATGTTCGCTGTCATAATCCCAAAGTGCTGATGCAAGCGCCAAAGGTGCAAGAAGAACTGAAAAAATTAAATGAAAAATTAGGAAATAAAGCACGTGCTTTGGTTCGTGCCTCTGGTACGGAGCCATTGATTCGTGTGATGTTGGAAGGTGAAAATATTAATGAACTTGAAAGTTTAACTGACGAGTTTGTTGCCATGCTTAAACAAGTACACGAGGCAAATCAATGACAAAGAAACGCGCAAAAAAAGCTTGGAAAGATCCATACGCAGGGCGAGAAGCAGAAAAATATGCAAAACCCATTGCAAGTCGCGAGTTAATTTTGCGCTATTTAGAAGAACGAGGTAAGCCAGCAGATTTTGAAGATATTGCAGCAGACTTAGGTTTGTACAGTGAAGAAGATCTTGAGGCTTTGCGCCGACGTTTAAAAGCCATGTGTCGTGATGGACAATTGAATCTCAATCGTCGCGATGGCTATGGTTTGATTAATAAAATGAATTTAATCACAGGGCGCGTGCAAGGCCATCCTGATGGGTTTGGCTTTGTTATCCCTGATGATTTGTCAGGGGATTTAGTCTTAAATGCGCGACAAATGCGCCGTGTATTTGATGGTGACCGTGTGCTTGTGCGCATTATGGGCTTAGATTATCGTGGCCGTCGAGAAGCAAGTATTGTTGAGGTACTGGAGCGTAATACGCATGAAGTAGTTGGTCGCTATATGGAAGAAGAAGGTTTGGCGATTATTATTCCAGAAAATAAGCGCATTTCACAAAATATTTTAGTGACAACAGATAAAAAACATAAGGCGAAACCTGGGCAAACTGTTGTTGTAGAAATTACTGTTCAACCTAATAACCACGTACAGCCCGCAGGCCATATCATAGAGATGTTAGGTGATGCTTATGCACCTGGGCAAGAAATTGATATTGCTTTGCGTGCACATCAAATTCCTTTCCGTTGGCCAGAAAGCGTTTTAAAAGAAGTTAAAGAATTAAAACCAACGGTAGAAGAAAAAGCCAAAGAAGGCCGAGTAGATTTACGCGATTTGCCCTTAGTGACCATTGATGGTGATGATGCACAAGATTTTGACGATGCGGTTTTTGCAGAAAAGAAAGGCAAAAATTATCGTTTGATTGTAGCCATTGCGGATGTGAGCCACTATGTTGCTGATGGTTCTCCACTAGATCAAGAAGCTGTGCGTCGTGGGAATTCTGTATATTTTCCAGGGAAAGTTATTCCCATGTTGCCAGAAATTTTATCCAATGAATTATGCTCGCTCAGGCCAAAAGTAGATAGGCTTTGCGTAGCAGCAGAAATGATTGTTAATCCTGAAGGCGAAATTATTAAATCTCAATTCTTTGAAGCGGTCATGCATTCTAAAGCACGCTTTACTTATAAAGTTGTGCAAGCCATGCTAGATGATGACCAAGCTAAGCAAAATGAGTATGCAGAGCTTTGGCCAATGGTACAAACGCTTTATAAAGTTTATCAATTGCTTTTAGCTGCACGTGAAAAGCGTGGTGCATTAGATTTTGCTTCAGTAGAAACCCAAATTATTTTTGGGCCGCATAAAAAAATTGAAAAGATTGTGCCCACAAAACGCGTAGAGTCTCACCGTTTGATTGAAGAATGTATGTTGGCCGCTAACGTGGCGGTGGCAAAATTTTTATCAAGTCAAAAGAACTTGCCAATTTTATACCGCGTGCATAATGGGCCAAAGCCTGAGCGCTTAGCGGGCTTGCGACAATTTTTATCGGAGTTCGGCCTCTCACTACCTGGTACAGATAAACCGGCACCATTAGATTATGCAAGATTATTAGAGTCTATCCAGCAGCGACCTGATGCTCATTTAATTCAAACTATGTTGCTGCGTTCTTTAGCGCAAGCGGTGTACTCGCCAGAAAATGCGGGACATTTTGGTTTAGCTTATCCGGTTTATGCGCATTTTACCTCTCCTATCCGCCGCTACCCGGATTTATTAATTCATCGTGCCATCAAGCATGCAATTTTGAATAAAAAATATCCTTATACCGAACCTCAGATGATTCAGTTAGGGGAGCACTGCTCTTTAACTGAGCGTCGAGCAGATGACGCAACGCGTGATGCGGTATTAAGTTTGAAATGCCAGTTCTTAAAGGACAAGGTAGGTCAAGAATTCAATGGTATTGTCAGTCATGTGGCAAGCTTTGGTTTGTTTGTTGAGCTGCAAGATATTTATGTAGAAGGTTTAGTGCATGTAACATCTTTGCAAAACGATTATTATATTTTTGATGCGGCGCAGCAGCGTCTGCGTGGTGAGCGCACGGGCAAAATATTCCGCCTTGGTGATAAATTGCGGGTATTAGTTTCTCGTGTGAGTGTAGAAGAAAAGAAAATTGATTTTGAATTGCTCTCTTCATTAGCATCAGCCAAAGCAAAGTCTGAAAAAACGAAAGATAAGGGCAAGCAAAAAAAACCAGAAAAAGTCAAAGCAAAAAGCAAGGCAGAACCTGTTGCTAAAAAAGCTGTCAGCAAAGAAAAGCCCAAGCGTAAGCGCAGAGCAAAATAATTGAAATATTGGGGGCCAGCTTGCCAGTTGGCCCCACAAAGTCATGCATTTTTATTCGCTATGTTAATTATCACTGCTAACCAAAGCCAAGTTTATGCCTTAAAGAACTTATCCGCTTATCGGGATGAAGAAATTCTATCCTGGTCGGATGCGATGGGCGAATGTTTTAATGCTTTGGGAAAACGTATTCTCAAGCCAACGGAATTAAGTTTTGTTTGGCGCCAATGCGTGCAACAGCTTAACGCGCCATTTGCTGGTTCAAATGATGCATTGGCTAAATTAGCTGAAGAGGCGTGGTGGTTAACGCAGCATTGGCAAATTCCCGTCGATGTTTTAGGAAAAAGCTCTTATCAAAACACCCAATGGTTCTATCAAGTCTTAGAAAAATTTCAAGCCTATTGTCAAAAAAATCAATGCCTGGATGAGGCGCAAGCTTTATCATTATTAGTTGCAAAGCCAGGGATGTTAAGCGATTGCTTTAAAGAAAAACAGGTTGGATTTTATGGCTTTTTTGAACTAACGCCTTTGCAAAAAAAATTGCTTAGTTTAGTATCGGGTAAGTTGATTGAACAAGTTATAACAATAAACCATGATTCGCCGCCAGTTTTAGCATTTTGCTTTAAAAATGCTGAGGAAGAGCTTGAGGCAGCATTGCGATGGGCGGTAGAGTTCCATCAACAAAATCTCACGCAAAAAATTAGTTTAGTAATACCTGATTTGGCACAATGTAAAGGCCAAGTGGAAAGTTTGCTTTTTCAGTTAAGCGGACAACAGATATGGAATTTCGCTGCGCCAGAATTACTTTTTAGCCAAGCGCTTGTTCAAGCGGCATTAGATGTTATCACGCAAAATGCACAAAAAGAGATTTTGTTAAATGCATTAATCAGTCTATTGCATAACCCTTACTGGGGTGGGGCGGTTAATGAAGATTTTGCGCACATTCAGCTTATTTGTAAGCTGAGGGATTTGCAAGTTGGCAAAATTGACCGAGATACTTTGCTGAAAGCTTCGGGGCCATGGCCAGTTTTAAATCATCACCTTAATTTAATTTATTGTTCACCAGAGTTAAGTAAAAGGTCTTTAAGCGATTGGGTAAGTTATTGGCAAGGCTTGCTAACGCAAATAGGTTTTCCTAATGAAAAAATTTTAACAGAAGCAGAAAAATTAATCTTTCAACAATGGCAACAATTGCTGCAAGCGGTAGCGGAATTATTTCCTTGGCAAAAGCACTTTGGCTTGCAAGAAGCTTTATCATTATTAAAAACTTTGGCACAAAAAACGTTTTTGCCATTAACAAAAAGTAATCATGCTATTCATATTTCAGGTGTAGTCGATGCGTTACAGCAAAGTACAGATCACCTGTGGTTGATTAATGCCACCCATGGTAATGTTCCTTTTAGTGTTCATGCTAATCTTTTGCTGGATAAAAAGTTACAATTTCAATATGGCATTTGGGGTGTGAATCAAGCTTTGCAAGACCAATGGGCGCGTGATTGTTACGATAAATTGCAAGCTTCTTGCCATCATTTCACTGTTAGTTACGCTAAAGAATCACAAGGAAAAATTAATACGTCAGCATTTCCTTTTTTAGATTTTACAAACTATACAGCAGAAGAACATGTTGAAACATTCCTAGACCAATGCTCTGCGGCGCAAGATAAAAATTTCTCGCAAGTGCCATTGCCTTGGCAGGAATCTTTTATTCCAGGTGGTGCTTCAGCGCTTAAATCGCAGCGCGCATGCCCAATGCAAGCCTTTGGGCGTTTTCGGTTGAAAATTTCTGCGTTACCCGAGCCAAGCTTGGGTTTAACGCCGATTGAGCGTGGTAATGTCATGCATCGTGCGTTACATTTAATTTGGCAGCAGTTGCAAAGCCAAGCAAATTTGCTTTCTTTATCGCCAGAAACATTGCAAGCACTCATTGAAAAAATTATTCCATTAGCATTGAAAGAAATTGATTGGTCGCGTAGGAAATTATTACCTAAAACATTGATGGAGTTAGAGACACAATATTTAATATCTCAGATCCGCCAGTGGTTAGCGCTTGAGGCGACAAGACCGCCATTTAAAGTTCATGCTTTAGAAAAAGCCATGGAAATAAAATTTGCCAATAAAGATTGGCGCTTGCGCGTTGACCGGATTGATGAGCTTGAAGAAGGTAAATATATTTTAATTGATTATAAAACGGGTTTGGTATCGACTAAAGCATGGCAGCTAGAGGTGTTGAGTGATCCGCAATTGCCTTTTTATGTTGTGGTTAATGAGTTGGCTTTAGATGGAATTGCTTTTGCTGAATTGTCTGTACATCATTTACGAATGGTTGGTATCTCACGCGAAACTTATACAATGGGCGAACTAGGTGTGCTGAAAAAAATTGATAATTGGAGTGAGTTAAAAGGCCAATGGCACACGGCAGTAGAAGAGCTGGCTCAAGCTTTTATTAATAGCGAAGCAAGATGCGAGCCACAAGAAGGCCGTTTAACCTGTGAACGCTGTGATTTGCTTTCTTTTTGCCGAGTCTTTGAATGATGATAATTTTAAAGTTGCGACAGATTGCCCGATTTAAGTATAAAGTGAGTTGTGGCTAGTTAAAAACTTTGACTGGAATGAAATTATGCAAAAAATAATTGCAGTTACTGCAGGAGAAGTTGCTGGCATAGGTTATGATATTTTAGTTAAAGCGGCTCAAGAAGAAAGGCAGTCTCCCTGGTTGGTTTTTGCTGATGCGGATGTTTTACGTGAACGTGCTCAATTATTGAATTTGCCGTTAGAAATTCTTTGTATGCAAGATGCTAAGCAGGTCACACAAGAAAAACAGCGGCTAACAATTTTTAATGTACCTTGTGCAGAGAAAGTAATACCTGGAGTATTAAATGCTAAAAATGCTTTAGCAGTTGTAGATTCTTTGGCTTATGCTGCACAATTTTGTTTAAACAATACAGCTTCTGCTTTAGTCACTCTACCTGTACATAAGGGTATTATTAATGAGGCAGGAATTCCTTTTACGGGGCATACGGAGTTTTTTGCTCAGCAAGCAGGCATTGAAAAGGTGGTGATGATGTTAGCGTCACCAACTTGTCGCGTGGCATTAGTGACAACCCATTTGCCGCTCAAAAATGTTGCTGAAAATATTACGGGAAAAAATATTGCTTCAACCGTAAAAATTTTAGTGCAGCATTTGCAAAGGTTTCATCAATTGTTCCATCCCAAAATATTGGTAACAGGCTTAAACCCTCATGCCGGTGAAAATGGTTATTTAGGAAGAGAAGAGTTAGAAATTATTACACCTTGCTTAGAAAGTTTGCGTGGTGAAATTCAAGCAGAGCTAATTGGCCCGTTAGCCGCAGATACTTTGTTTCAAGCAAAATATTTAGATCACGCTGATGCTATTGTGGCCATGTATCATGATCAAGGTTTAGCGCCATTAAAAGCTTTAGCGTTTGGTAATATCGTTAACATTACCTGTGGCTTGCCATTTTTAAGAACTTCTGTTGATCATGGGGTTGCCTTAGATCTTGCGGGTACTGGTCAGGCAAATATTTCTAGCTTTGAGCTAGCGATTAAAATGGCTGAGGCTCCAGCGCCACCGCTGTAGGAAGGGAGTAGAGCCGCACCCGCTAGGAAGCGGTTAATAAAAAATTGCGTGGCGACAAATTTATTTGCTGTTTTGTTACGCGACAGAATTATTTTATTAACTACTGCCTGGCGATCATGGCGCTGGTAGGTTTTTAGCGGTCTTCTCTAGCCAGTAAGCTCTAGCTTTTGGCGAGGCATATTGGCCTTGAAATAATTTCAGACCAATTAATGGCTCTTTTAAATGGTAATATGGATTTAATTTATTCTAGTGTGCAAGAAAATCCAAGTAAAATTTATAATACAGCAAGTGATATTGTAAAAGAATTTATTCACCAAGAAAAAGCTAAAAAGATTATTAATAAAAGCGTTATGCTGCTATTAGAAGATGTTGAAACAATTAACTGTCGTGCAAAAGAAAATTTACCAGTTTTTGTTGCTGGCGGGTTAGCTGATCTTTACCGGATGTTTTTTCCAAAGGGGAAATTAATTGATAGAGAAGAGCAGCAAAGTGATGTGCTTCTCAGATATGCCGTAAACTATTTGGAAAGGCTAATTAAAAGTACTTAACAAAGGTAAATAAGATGGTAATAACCAGTAGAACAGTTAATGTTATTTTAAATTTCTCTATTTCGCTTGCTGGATGCCTGTATGGTTATAATATTGGCGCCATTTCTGGTATTCTTCTTTTTGTCCAAAAACAAATGCTTATTTCACATGCGGAAGCATCTTTTTTTGTTTCAGCTTTTTTATGGGGAATTGTTTTTGCGATGATCGCCTCGGGGTTACTTGCCGAGAAATTTGGGCGAAAAAAGATTATTCTCTTTGGTGTATTTACAGAGATTATTAGTATCTTTGTCATGGGTTCGTCTAGTGACATTCATCAGCTTATGATCGGACGCTTCATGATTGGAGTATCCTGTGGGTTAATAACATTTTCAGCACCAATCTATTTAACAGAAGCACTCCCAGAGCATATTAGAGGCCGCGGTACGGTGGCTTACCAACTTTTTATTACTTTTGGGATTCTATTTGCAACTATTGTTTGTTGGTATTATGTAAATTCTGCTTCATGGAGGGCTGTTGTCTATATTGAATTGTTACCCGCGATTTTTTTGCTCTCTATAGCTTTTTTAATTCCAGAATCGCCTCGATGGTTAGCGTTACAAGGTAAAATGGCAGATGCTGTGCGTGTCCTTGCCTTAACACGGAATAAGGAGAGTGCAGAAGCTATTCTGAATGAGATTTCTCAACGGCAAACAGACCATTATCGCATCTCTCATATAAAAGCAATTTTTAAGAAAGAGTTTATTGTACCTTTAGTTCTTGCTATTTTACTTGGAACACTTAACCAGCTTACGGGCATTAATGCGTTCCTACAATATGATGCTGTTATTTTGCTTAAATCAGGTTTTGATACGCATAACGCAGCATTGACAGGAAGTTTGCTGATTGCTGGCCTAAACTTTCTTATGACTATTCCTTCCATGTACTTCGCAGACCATTTTGAAAGGAAAAAGCTTTTAAGATGCACGCTTATAGGCGTTATATTTTGCCTCGCGGGACTTGTGGCATCTAGCCTATTAATAAATAGCACGTCAGTAAAGGGCGTGTTAGTAACAGCTCTACTTTTAGGATTTATTGCCTGCTTTGCTGCTGGGCCAGGCGCTTTAATTTGGACACTGCGCTCTGAAATATTACCTACAAAGATTAGAAGTATTGGTTTATCGCTTTCCCTGATTATGAGCTCAAGTGCTGGCGCACTTTTTTCAGCCACTTTTTTACCTTTGCAACACCGTATAGGCCTCGACGGTATCTTTATTTTCTGTGCTTGTATAGCGCTGCTATATTTTGGTTTGACCTTCTTTTTACCTAAAACCAGCCAGCGCTCTTTAGAAGAAATTGAAAAACATTTTATAGAAAAAGCTTAAGGTGTAAGCATATAGCTGGGAAAAGCATCGTTTCACATGCATGGGAAACGCTTGCTATTTATGACACTGGTGGCAATAAAGAACTTGTGGAAATTTTTCTTGATCACTGTGAGAAAGAAGGCTGTGTAAGAATTGAAGAGGAAATTTTTTAAGCATTAGTTTTCATCAAACGTTCAGTAAGCTGAGTAATTTTCTAGCAAAGCCAGAAGCGGCATATGTCCGCTTCTGTTTGGCGCTATTGTTATGACTTTTGTTTTAGTAGCTGCTTTGTCACCCGTTCGCTTGCGCTTGCAGCGCTGAGAGTGGGGGCGTGGTTAAGGGTTTTTTATTTCGCCAAAAACCTGGCGCGAACAAGCAGAGTAAAGGAAATATCTCAAGCCTGCCGGCAATCATGGTTATGCTTAAAATCCATTCGACTGGTGCGCTAATACCTGCAGAGCTATAAGCGTATTTTCCTAGGCCAAGACCTGCATTCGACAAACAGCCGGCAACTAGGCCAAAGGCACTTTCTAAGTCGATGCCATAGTGGATTAATAACAACATAGCAACAACAATCCAGCTGGCATAAACGCAAAAAAAGACTAAAATGCCATGAACAATTTTATGCGCTAATAAGTGCTTACCTATGCAAATGAAGTTATTTTCTTGAGGAGAAATTAAATGTTTCATTTCTGCAAAGATGGCTTTTAACATGACCCAGAAACGCAACACTTTTAACCCACCACCGGTAGAGTTTCCTGGTGTTCCAATAAGCATAAGTAGTATGAGTAAGAATGGTACGAAGCTTGGCCAGCTAGCAAATGGCGCGGAATAAAAGCCTGAGGTGCTCATGATGGAAATAGTATTAAGCGAAGCTTTCTCTAATAACTCTTTGGTTGTCGCATAAAAGTGGTGGTGTAAAAGTACAAGGCTCACAATGGTCATGGCGATAAAGATTAATGCAAAATAAACGCGTGTTTCTGTATCTTTCCAGTAAACTTTTAATGATTTTGTTTGAAAAGCTTGAAGGTGCAAATTAAAATTAAGTGCGCCAACAAGCATAAAAAATTCTGCCGCTAGCATGATGCTTGTTCTATGGAAGTAGTTAAAATTTGCATCATGTGGTACAAAGCCGCCGGTTGAGACAGTGCTAAAACTCATGCAAATGGCATCGAGTAGCGGCATGTTTAAAAGGTAATAAACAACTGCACAAGTTAAGGTGAGGAGCGCATAAATTCCCCAGCTTTGTCGTACGGCCTGCAAAACATGAGCTTGGAAGATATCTTCTGTTTCAGTTGGGTCTGGCGCTTCAGCAAAGTATAATTTTTTTGCAGAACCGATATTTAAGTGGCGCATCAAAGCGATTGCTAAAGAAAGCATGCCCATACCACCAAAAAATTCTAACTGTTGACGATAATAAAGTAAGCTTTTGGGGAGCGCATCTAAATTCGTGATGACACTTGCGCTGGTGGTGGTAAAACCCGAAACTGTCTCATAAATTGAGTCAGAAAAGCTCATGTGGTGATGGGTGGAAATTAAAAAAGGTAGGGCAGAAAATGCAGAAAAAATAAACCAAAATGCAGCTGCAATGAAAAAGCTACCTAGAAAAGTAACAGGGTATTTGTAGCGGCGGAATATTAACCAGCCAATAAAGCCGGTCAGAAAGGTAATAAACGCAGATTGTATAAAAGCTGCTCCATCATGCTCATGATAAATTAAAACGATAATTAAAGGGGTGAGCATGCTTAACGAAAATCCCATTAACAGTAAACTAATCCAGCGAAAAGCAATTAAAATTTGCATATATTTCCATGTTTGTTGGCAGATTACTGCGTTCTCATGCTTAAAAGATACACTAGTATTTTAGCAAATCACTATTAAAATTTATATTACGCAAGCATAGAATAACTTTTATCCCAAACCATTATTTTAAATATGCGTGTGGATTTAGCGCGCCTTTATCGTGAGGGCAATAAGAGTTTTATATTAGCTTCATAAAACCTTAAGCTAAAGATTTATATAATAAAAAGAGAAACTTTTAAATGGGGGTGATTATGCCTACAGGTTATCAATTATATCAGACAGCAAGCGATCCGACTCTTAGTTCTAGCTACCGTGCAGACGCTTTTAGCAAGCTAAAAACTATTGCAGAAAAGGATGGAGCAGATCCTAAGGATATTAATTATTATGGGGTTTGTTTATCAGAGGGTTATGGTTGTGATCCAGATCATAAAAAGGCGCGGCAGCAACTCGATCGAAGCGTGAGTCCGGGAGTTTCAGAGCCATCTTTTTATTACAATGCTGCTAGAGCCATTAAAGATCTTGCTTGTCAGAAAGCTAGGTATTTCTATCAGGCAGTTGTTTGTAAGATAAAGACAAAATACAGCTCTGACAGCGCAAAAACGTTAAATGAGGTAGCTTTTGAGGAGTTGCGAAAGCTTGCTAATGCGAAGGAACCTGCTAATCTTGCAGCGCAAGAACTATATAACATTTGTCTGGCTTATGGTTATGGTTGTCAAGCAAATGAAGCAAAAAAGAAAGAGTTATTTAGTAGCAAATTGGATTATATGGCGTTATCTGCGATCACATTGGCGCTATGGGATACAAAAGACAAATCTACCCCCAATTTATCACTGGAAAAATATCTGCTGCCATTAGCTAAATCAAAAGAAAATAGCAAACTTCCTGGGCGTTCGCAGTGGGCATTTGAGCGATTAAAAGAAAGATATGAGGCAAAAGAAACCGCTAATGCAGAAACTTTATTTGCCTATGGACAATGCTTAGCAAATGGTTGGGGCTGTCGAAAAGATAAAAGCGTTGCAGCAAGTGTACTATACAGAGCGTTTAAGCTTGGGCATGATCAAGCTTTGTATGAATACTTGAAAATTGTTGAGCTTGATGACCCAGCGCTAGAATCGTTTCTTAAATCTGTGGCAACTGAGCAAGCGCCTCTTACATTATTTACATTAGCAAATTTTTACCAAAAACAAAATCGTCAGTCAGAGGCGCATTGTTATTTTTATTTAACTGCCAAGACAAAAACAGCTGAAATCAAAGACGGTGGCAAAAAAACCTTTTCTGAATTGTCCTATGAAGCGCTTAATTCTTTTCTGCAGAAAAATAAGTTATTGGTAACCACTTGCCAAATATTGGGTTATGGTACTCCTGCCATAGCAACCCCATCGGATATGGTATTGAGAGAATTGCAGCAAAACTTGAGCAAGGATGCCAGCCTTGCTTCAATCATGGCGTTATATGATTTGGGATATTATTTGATTTCTAAAAATAAAGTGGATATTGGCAAGGAATTTTTACAAGCAGCTATAGCAAAAGGTCATCCATTAGTTTTAGAAGCGTTTCACACTAAAGGCTATTTTTATTCTTTTTCTGAGCAAGGCGTGGCTTTTCAAAAGCAGCATTTTAAGGCAGAGGCAGAATTGTTAATAGAATATTCTTTTGCTTTGCAAGCACATTGTGTTTCAGATAAATTATGGCATAAAAACACTTTGCTAAAGGCTTTGAACGTGCTGGAAGACGTGAATAAAAAATTTGAAGAACATGAGTTATACAGTACGCTTAGTCCAGAGCTTCAAGCTGAATTTGCTATGCAAAAGAAACATGCCAATGAGTTGTTAAAGAAATTGGATCAAACACTCCCTCCAGAAAATTTATTAGAATGGCAACGTGAACTTGAAGCATTGCTAAACCAAGAAAAACTAGCAGACGCAAAGCAGTTTCTTTCGGAAAAACCTGCTGAATTAAAAGTTTTTTATGCGGAAAAATTATGCGTCATGGGCGAAAGCAAGAACAACCTTTCTTACATTGATGCAGCAATTGCAGTTGGTAAACTTGATGCTTTGCTTTTAGGGGCAAAAATGGCAGGCCGCCAGGAAAATCTAGAAAAAGAGTTGGAATATTTCGCGAAATTATTTCAAAAGCTAACATCTCAAGCAAATGAAAGTATGAGGCCAGATGAGCCAAATATTAAACGCATACTGCCTTTGTGGCAAGCAATGTTAAGTTATTTAGTTGACCGTATTGGAATGTTAGCTGGTGCAGTAACTAGCAACAAAAAAGATTTGCGAAATGAATTAATCAAGATTTTTGCGCAGGCAGTTCAACCTTTTTGTGTTTTAACAGCTTCTTATCCCCAATACCAATCTCTTGTTAAGCAATATAGTGAGCAATTAAAAAGAATTAGCCAAGAAAGTGGTTGCCCACTTGACGTTGAAAAGGCAATTAAGCTTTTAAGTGAGTTGAAGATTCTTGGAGGAAAAAGTTTTTTTGCTAAGCCACAAGAAATTATAACCACTTATTATCACAAACAAGCTCAGGGTGATGATGTCAATGGTTTAATTGCAAGTATTAAATTAATAAATCCTTCGTTTGCAGAGGAAGATGAGTTAAGTCGACAGCTGATTAAAGCACTTAATGCTTATGAAAATGACAGCGCTAATTTTAAAAAATTACTGGACGCTATCAGTCCTCAGCAAATGCAAGCTATGGAAAAGCTTTACTCAGTAAAGCATGCTCAAATATTTCAATATATTGATGCGGTGAAATTTGAACAGTATAAAAAAACACTAAGAGAAAGCAAATATACTTTTGCGCGCTATATTTCTAAGGAAGCAGATTACTTGGCAAAAGATTTATTGGAACGATTGCTAAGTTATCCTGAAGAAAAAGGAAATGATCTCATTCGTTGCTTAAGTGAAGAGAAAAAAGCAAATTTAGAAGCAAAATATAAGGATGAGGTAAAATATACAAGTGTTTTTAAACGTATGAAAACCGTAACTGTAACTGCGCCAGTAGCGATAGTCGCTCAGGTAGCAACGCTAGAAGAGGGGGCGGCAGCAGCGCCAGCCGATGACACTCCAAGTCAAACAGTGAGTGGGTTTGGTGGTCAGCAGGCATCGGCTTATGGGCAGTCGGTGAACATTTATCCTCCTATATTTGCACCGCCTCCGGTTTGCGTACCACCTTCCGCATCCGCACCGCTTGAGGATCAACGAGAGAAGGATGCGGAAGCCGTTCCAGCTGAAGCAACTAAGTCGGTGTATAGCCCTGATTAAAAGATTGTGGCATATCCGGTAACGCATGCCGGATATGTTTCTCTTAATGCTGTTTGGCTAATTCCTTGAGTTTGACGTAATTTGGCTTGCCACTGCCTAGTAGCGGCATTTCCTCGATAAAAATAAGTTTTTTTGCCACGGCTAATTCAGGGAGTTTTAAAGCCCTTGCCGCAAGTATTAGTTGTTCACGTGTTAAGGATTTGTCTGTCGTGAATATAATTAATTGTTCCCCGCGTTGTTCATCTTCTTGTGAAATAGCGGCATGTGCTTTTTCTGGACTTGCTTCATAGGCAATCCGCTCAACAGTTTCTAAGGAAATCATTTCGCCGGCGATTTTGGCAAAACGTTTAACACGGCCAATGATACGGATAAAGCCCTCTTCATCGATGCTGACAACGTCGCCTGTGTCGTACCAGCCTTTACCTAGTGCGGACTCAGTGGTTTGGAGCATGCCAGGATTTTCATAACGATAATATCCGGTCATCACATTAGGGCCGCTGACAAATAACAAACCCCCGTTGTGAATGCCTTCAACAGGTTTAACTTGATATTGAATGCCTGGCAAAAAATGGCCAACAGTATTAGAGCGATAAGCCATCGGCGTATTTGAAGCAATCGCAGGTGCAGCTTCTGTTGCGCCATAGCCTTCTAAAACACGTAAGCCAAATTTATCGAACCAAAGCTGCCGAGTTGAATCCGATAGTTTTTCGGCACCTGCAACGACTAAACGTAAAGAATAAAAATCATAAGGATGGGCGAATTGCGCATATTTCGCTAAGAAAGTATTGGTGCCTGCCAATAGCGTGCAGTTGCGGTCATAAACTAATTCTGGAATTAAACGATAGTGTAATGGTGAGGGGTATAAGAAAACGCGCACCCCTTCTAAAAGCGGCAGTAGCGTGCCAACGGTTAACCCAAAAGAATGGAACATGGGAAGGGCGTTAAAAAGTTTGTCATCGACAGAAAAACCCAGCATGGCTTTCATTTGGGCGATATTGGCTAGGATAGCAGAATGGGAAAGCGCGACACCTTTAGGCTTGCCTTCTGAACCTGAGGTGAATAAGACTGCAGCAAGTTCATTTGGCGCATCAAGTTTTTCTGGAAATAACAAGTGCCAGAATACCCATAATTTATCGCGTAAACGGAAATGTGCACGTAAATCTTCTAAATAAAGGATTTGCACGTTTTGTAATTGTGCAAGAACATTTTCTAATTTGGCTTTTTCAATAAATTTTCTTGAAGTAATGGCTAAGCGAATATCTGCCGCAATACATGCGCTTTGTAAACCATCAACGCCTGCAGAAAAATTTAACATGGCAGGAACTCTGCCGCGCGCACTTAACGCAAAAAACACACCAGCAGTGCTGGCAAGGTTCGGCATTAAGATACCTACTTTTTGCCCTGGTTTCGTATGAGATTCAAGCAGACGGCTGATAGCTAGTGTGATTTTTAATAAATAGCCATAAGAATATTCCACTTGATTCATGTCTTCAACAATTTTTTTGCTGCGACCGAAAACTTTAATTGCTTTCAACAGGTGGTGATATAAAGAGCCATGCATATCACTTGTAATAAACATCATCCATTGCATGAGTTTACGCATTTGCTCTGCAGCATGCCTGCGACGAACTTTTGCTGAACCCTGCGCCAACATCTCAATATGAGTTGGGGGCAAAATAGTCATGGTCATGTGGGGGAATAAAGAGCGTGGATGCTCATCAGATAAGCGGCTAAAGTAAGAAAGTGAGGTACCGCTAAAGCGGATTGGCACAACCGTGGCACCACTTTTTGCCGCAATGAAGGCAGGGCCCTCATAGACTTTCATCATGCTGCCAGTAGTACTAACGCGCCCTTCAGGAAAAATAACCACGGGCCTACCTTGCTCAATCAATTGCAAAACTTTTTTGATAGCAAGCGGTTGAGTAGATTCAACAGGCAAATAATCACAAAACTTTAAAAAGAAGCGTAAGATTGGCCTGCGATGCACGCAATAATGCACAATAAAAACAGGCTTGATGGGCAAATATAGCATTAACAGTAAGCCATCAATAAAAGATTCATGATTAGCAATGATTAACAACTTCTGTTGATTTTTAAAAACGTTTTGATCGCCAATCACTTTAACGCGAAAGATAGATTTTAATAGCCATTTAATAGGTGCAGTAATGATCGACCGCATGTGCTTTTCATCCTAGAATTCCATAGAATAAGTATACCATTATCGTGACTAAAACGTAGATAAATTATGCCTTGTAACCTGCTGTGAAAGTAACTATATAGATAATATCTATAAAAATAAGCAAGTTTTAAAAAAATCTTTTTTCTTTGCTTAAAGTGTTAAAATAAATCATTTATGATTTCTAACGAGTGCTCGCATGATCAAACCTATTAAAGATATTGCTACCCATTTAGGGCTTATGGAAGATGACTATGATTTTTTTGGTCGTTACAAAGCGAAATTAAACTTGCATCTTTTAGAAAAAAACGCTCATAAACCCAAAGGCAAGTATATTTTAGTGACGGCTATTACACCAACCGCTTATGGCGAAGGTAAAACGACGACCACGATTGGTTTGGGTATGGCACTAGAAAAGTTAGGTAAGCGTTCAGTTGTTGCTTTGCGTCAAAGTTCGCTTGGTCCAACAATGGGTATTAAAGGCGCCGGCGCTGGTGGCGGTTATGCACGTGTAGAACCTTTTCAAGAAAGTATTATGCATGTAACAGGGGATATTCATGCGATTACACAAGCACATAATCAGATTGCTGCGCAGTTAGATAATCATCTTTATCATGGCAATGAATTAAATATTCATCTTGAGGATATCCCCTTTAAACGTGTGCTAGATATCAATGATCGTTGCTTAAGGAAAATTGCTATTAAGACAGATAAATTTTCTCGCGAGACAGGATTTGAAATTACCGCAGCAAGTGAATTAATGGCAATCTTGGCGTTATTGAGCGGGAATTCGATTCGTGGTGTTATTGGAGATTTACGTCAGCGCCTTGCCAGTATTGTGCTTGGATATAGTACACACGGAGAGTTAATTACGGCTAAAGATATTCATGCGCATGGTGCTGCAGCCGCTTTAATGCATGGCGCACTTGCACCAACACTGATGCAAACATCAGAAGGTACGCCAGCTATTTTACATGCGGGGCCTTTTGCCAATATTGCGCATGGCTGCTCTTCCATTTTGGCGGATCAAATTGCATTGCCATTAGCTGATTACGTGGTTACCGAAGCAGGCTTTGCAGCAGATATGGGGGCGGAAAAATTCTTTAATATTAAATGTCGCGCTAGTGGGCTCGCCCCACAGGCCGTGGTGTTGGTAGCTACGGTACGGGCTTTAAAATCACATGGAGGCGTGATCGATGCTAATAAAATTGCCGAACGCAATGACGAAGCGTTGCTAGCAGGTGCAGCAAATCTAAAACAACATATTAAAAACTTGCAGCAATTTGGCATTCCTGTTGTGGTTGCTATTAATGAGTTTCCTAATGATTTAGCCGAAGAGCTTGCTATTATTAAACAAGTTGCTTTAGCGGCAGGTGCAAAGGATTGTGTAGCGCATCAAGCTTTTACCAAAGGTGGCGAAGGTACTATTGCTTTAGCGCAAGCGGTGATGGCGGCGAGTGAGGAAGTATCGACGTTAAAATTCTTATATGATTTAGATCAGCCATTGGTGCGCAAGATTAGTATCCTTGCAGAAAAAATTTATGGCGCAAGGGACGTGGAATTTAGTGAGAAAGCCCAGCAGCAATTAACCAAAATTGAGCAATTGGGATTTGGAAGCTTGCCTATCTGCATGGCAAAATCACATTTAAGCATTAGCTATGACCCTTTGTTAAAAGGTGCGCCAAAAGATTATGTTTTTCCTGTGCGTGAAGCGCGTTTAAGCGCAGGTGCGGGTTTTGTTTATTGCTTGGCAGGAAGCACGGTGACAATGCCAGGCCTTGCCAAAATCCCCAAAGCAAATCAATTTGATTTATCTGAACAAGGTGAGATTATTGGTTTAAGTTAGCTTGGTTAGTTTTCCATTGTAAGCGCAACGAAGTAAGCTTGGTTTTAAATATAAGTGGTTATCTTCGTTTGCGCTAGATGTTTGTGATGTATTATAAAAGGCCAGCTTTTTCTTTGGCTAATTTTAAAATAGGTGCCGCAATGCTACGGGCTTTCTTTGCACCTTCTGCTAATATTTCTTCTACTAAAGCAGAATGAGCCACATAATGATCATAGCGTTCACGAGCAGTGCTTAATTCTTGATCAATTAATTCAAATAACATTTGTTTAACCTCCCCCCAACCAATGCCGGCAGCATAGCGTTTTGCTAGCGCTGTTGTTTGTTCTGGTTTGGCAAAAGCTTGATAAAGGGTAAAGAGCGTACAGTTTTCTGTAGATTTAGGTTCTTCTGGTGTTTGAGAATTAGTGGTGATTTTCATGATGAGTTTTCTTAAGTCTTTGCTGCTCAAGAAAATTGGAATGGTATTTTGGTAGCTTTTACTCATCTTGCGGCCATCCAAGCCAGGAAGCGTCTCTACTTTTTCATCAATCACTGCTTCTGGCAGAACGAAAGTTTCACCATAAATATGATTGAAGCGCATGGCAATATCACGGGCAATTTCAATATGTTGAATTTGGTCTTTGCCAACAGGAACGTAATGCGCATTGAATGCCAAAATGTCTGCTGCCATTAGCACGGGATAATTAAATAAGCCCATGCTAATGCCTGCATCAGGATCTTCGTTTTGCTCAAGATTTTTGGCAGCTAAATCTTTATAAGCGTGCGCTCTATTTAATAAACCTTTTGCTGTAATGGTGGATAAGATCCAAGCAAGCTCGGTAATTTCAGGAACTTGTGATTGACGATAAAAAATAGTTTTATCAGTATCTAAGCCAAGCGCTAACCACGTAGCAGCATTATGTAAAATATAATGTTGACGAAGTTTGGCATCTTGCAATTTAATAAGCGAATGGTAATCAGGAATAAAATATAAGGCTTGTTGATAATCGTATTGACTCTGGATTGCTGGACGAATAGCGCCAACGTAATTACCAAGGTGTGGAATGCCGCTTGGTGTAACGCCTGTTAAAATAATTTTGTTTTGCATAAAAATAACAATGAAAAAGATAAGCTATTCTACTGAATTATGACGGGCCAGCATAGACTTTTCAGTGTTAATTTGCTTTTTGCTAGACGATTCTTTAATATGGCATGATTCAAATTTTCCCTTAACCAAATTATAATAAAAAAATATATGTTACGTAGAAAAAGATTGGCTTCTCAACAACAAGAACAAGATGCTTTACTCGCGGGTTTTTTTCACGCCTCTGAGGAAAAAACTGGCATTAGCTTAGAGATACTTGCTCAAGCAGCCTTGCGGCATGCGACGGAGACAACGTCGCTAGAAAATTTGTTACCGCAACAAGTCGCTAGCCAAGATTTAAGGGATTTAATTGTTCAACAGCAAGGGGAAATAGAGCATTTAAGGCAGAGTATCGCTGCGTATAAAGTAAATGCTGCTCGTCAAGCATTCCTTTTAGAAAGCTTTCAAAGCCAAACAAAAGTTTTAAGCACGGCTAAGGCAAAACTCCAGCAAGAAGTAGAGAGCTTAAATTGCGTTTGCACAACTAGGGAAGATCAAGTTAGTTATTTATTTCAAGAAAATGAGGCGCTTAGGCAAAAAGTGCAGGCGCTTAGCAACGAAAATGAAGCGCTTAAACAGCAACAGCTATTAGCAGCTTTCCAAAAGAATCAAGAAATAACTGGGTTGAACGAATGGTATGGAAAAGAAATTGCTTTGGCATTAGAGAAAGCGACTGGAGAGATAGCTCGCCTTAAGGCTGATGCGGAGGCTCAACAGGCGATTGCCACGCAAGAAGCGTTGGCGGCTCGGGCAGAATGCGAGCGTATTCGTACGCAATATCAAACACCAGGAGCCAGTGCAGTACAAGCTTTGCCGTGGACGCAAAATGTCAGTAGTAATGAGCAATTGCTTCAAGCGCTATTGGCGCATAATGCCGTTGCATTGCAGCAGCTTTATCTCCCATTGCGTGGACTACCTCAAAGTAGTATTTTCCAGCGACCAGATGCAGCGTTGTCTCAAAGCGTTGTTGCTCAGCCGCTAGCGCCTTCCCAAGCGCAGGAGCCAGAATTGTCTCCCCAATCACAACAGCCGCCACGTTATTATTAATAAACTTAAAGAACGCGCATCTCAAAATGAGAGTAGGCTTTCTTCATCTGGTATACTGGGAGATATCATTGGATTATCTACATTCTGTGACTTTATGAAAAATAAGTATGAAAAATCTCCCGCTGGCTTAATGGCTTTTTTTAAGTTGTGCGCTAATACAGAGGACCGCAAGTTGCGTGCTGATTTATTAGATCTTTTCTTAAGTGAAAAAGAAAAAGAAGCGTTAAATGACCGCTATTTAATCGTACAAGCTTTATTAAAGTCAGAAAAGCCACAGCGAGAAATTGCTAAAAACCTCGGTGTGAGCATCGCTAAAATTACTCGTGGCTCAAACGAGTTGAAACGGATCAATAAAAACTTGTTGGCTTACCTAGAAAAAAAGCTATGATGTTTTAAGCTTTAGCAATTCACTGTATTCGTCATCGCAAGCCAGGTATCCCAATAAAGGAATGGTTAATGATGCATGGTTTTTGCTAGCATTGTCGGGCAGTCAACCTCGCTTAAGTCTAATTCTTTACGTGAATGCCTTGCTTGAGGTTCGGCTTTAAAAAAGGCAGATAAATTATCTGAAAACCAAGATTTGGGTAAATAAGGTTCTGCCTGTTTGTCATGATAATAACTGGGAACACCTTTTATGGCGGCTTCATTCAACAAGGCGCCAGGAACGGCTTGTGCTATGTTGTCGGCTGCGGCGGCAGCAGTAGCTCCTGATACATCTTTCCGTAAAATATTAATATGAGAGATAACTTCTATTTGCAGCTTTTGCTCTATATTTGGCGGTAAAATAATTTTAAATTGTCGGGCGGCCTTGGGATATTGTTCACAAGTGGCTAATAGACTTTTAAGATAAATATTTATATCCCTAATGCCAGGATGTAAACCAAACCTAATTTGTAACTTAGGGTAGCATCCTGTGTTGAGCTCTGTTAGTAAGTTTTTCACAAAAGCATTATCGATTTCTATGGGCTGTGTTGTTCCCGAGACGAATACTAACTTTTCCTCTTCATGAACATTTAAAAATGCTTTAACATTTTTGCTATCCTGTATGGGTATGTTATTAAGTGCGCGGTCAATACTTAAATGACCAATAAGATGGGTTTTGACATGTTCCGTAATGGATATGTCTGAAATGGCGGATTTTAGGGGAATTGCAAATTCTTTATTTTGCAAAGCAGGTAAGTGCTTCCAGAGGCTATGTGTGGTAGAGGGTTTAAACATATACTCATAGGCAATCACACAAGGAATAGTCAGGTGTTCTGCAATTTGATACGGAATTTCTTCATCAATAGGAGAGGGGATGCCAATATAGGCACGTTGAATATCATGGGTTTCGATAAAGCTTGAAAGTTTTATTAAATCCTCAGATTCTATGCTTTTCTTACTTAAGATTTCTGTTTGTCCAGTGATTTCAGCTAATGTTACTCTTTGGGCAAGATTAAAGCCCAGGGTTTTTTCAGCCGCAACATTCGTAAGAGGGGCAAGATAGATAGCCTGCGCAAATTTTTGCCTGGTCATTGATTCAATGGTTGCTTTAGCTAAATCGGTGTCGCCTGCGCTGCTCACAAAAAAAATGACCGCATGCATAAAAATGCTTTCTATTTAGTTTTGAACTTTTAAATAAAGCAATTTTTATACCAGCCTAAGGTTAAAAGCTTTATAAAAAAAACGCCACTTTCGTGGCGTTTTTCAATGGCATACCTTTTTAAGCTTCGTTGCCTGCTTCTGCTTGTACGCCCACTTGTTTTTCGCGTTGGATGCGCATGTAAATTTCTTCACGATGAACAGAAACATCTTTAGGTGCGTTAATGCCTAAGCGAACTTGGTTGCCTTTGACGCCTAATACAGTAATTGTAATATCGTCGCCAATAATCAAGGTTTCGCCAATACGACGGGTGAGAATTAGCATAGTGATGATCTCCATATTTCAGCTGCCGTGCTGCGCTAGTCCAAATCCCCCTTACCCGAGGAATTTATTGCACCCAACTTACCTTTGCGAGTGCAATGTGGGCTAAACTTTTGACAAAGCAGTTGTGTTAGTTAATAAAATGGTCAAGATGTATAGGGTAGTTGCTTACATCTCAAACCAACTAGAAGAATTTTACTCTATAAAACCTTAAGTTATGCTTAACTAATCCAACAAAAAGAGAAAAATATGGTTTTTACAGAAGAACGACGGATAAATTTATACTAAACAGCGAATTTTGCTTATTTAGCCAGCATCCTTATTACTTCATTCCTTACTAAGATTAAAGACTAATCCCTTTAATTATTGTACAATAAACCTTTTCTAAAATCAAAAGCTTCTAGGAGCTGAAAATGCAAAAAAAACGTGTAAAAGTAGCTGTGACGGGTGCTGCAGGGCAGATTGGTTATGCGCTAATTCCAAGGATTGCATCAGGTCAAATGTTTGGCCCAGATGTTGAGGTAGAATTGCGTTTATTAGAACTACCGCAGACCTTGGCAAGCCTAACAGGCGTTAGAATGGAACTCGAAGATTGCGCATTTCCTTTATTAAAAAATATTGTTTGTACTTCTGATGTGAATGAAGCGATGCAAGGTGTGAATTGGGCAGTTTTAGTAGGTGCTGTGCCGCGTAAAGAAGGAATGGAACGCGCTGATCTTCTCAAAATTAATGGCGGTATTTTTACGGGTCAAGGTAAAGCAATTAACGACAACGCGGCAGATGATGTGCGCGTATTTGTGGTAGGTAATCCTTGCAATACTAACTGCTTAATTGCTATGCATAGTGCGCCAGATGTTCCACGTGACCGTTTTTATGCAATGACTTCTTTGGATGCAAACCGGGCAAAAATGCAATTAGCGATTAAAGCGGGTGCGGATGTCAAAGATGTGCATAAGATGATTATTTGGGGTAACCATTCTGCGACACAATTCCCGGATTATTTCCATGCAACAATTAATGGTAAGCCAGTGGTTGATATTATTGATAGTACTTGGTTAGCTAATGACTTTATTCCTATGATTCAAAAGCGTGGGGCTGAAGTGATTAAAGCACGTGGTGCTTCTTCAGCAGCTTCTGCTGCTAATGCCGTGGTTGATGGTGTTAATCAATTGGTGACTGAAACAGCCGCTAACGATTGGTTTAGTGTGGCTCAGTGCTCACAAGGTCAATATGGTGTGGATGAAGGTTTGATTTTCTCTTACCCAACGCGCGTAGAGAGCAGCCAAGTGAAAGTTGTGGAAGGTTTAAGCTTTAATGACTTTGCAAAAGAAAAATTTGCCTTGACGTTGCAAGAGTTACGCAATGAAGCGCAAGCTGTGAAAGACTTAGGCTTAATCAAGTAAAAGAATAGTCAGGGCCGCTGTCTAAGGGTTGCGGCTCTGATTCTTGGTTACAAGGTTTGCTTTAAACCTAATAATACTAGCTTTTGGTAAAAAAATTCTTTAAAGTTTTTAGGTTGTAATAAATCCATTCTTGCCAGATAAGGGGCAAATTTTTTCGCTGGTCGTGTGCATAATGCTTGTGGAATTATTTTAAGCATTTGCCAGGGCGTCTGGTTTTTCAAAAACATCAAAGCTTTTGCCAATACTTGTTCTTCTTCGGTTAGATCTGATCCAAAAGGATAAGCTTTGCAATAGCCTTTAGATTGTAACTCGCGAACCACTGGCATAGACTTCTCAAGACGGTTCTCTTGAAAAAGTTTAGGGATAAGATAATCGGATGAGATTTTTCCAGCCTGTTTGGCTTGTGCTAACAATTTTGCTTGAAAACGTGAATCAGCAACTTGTAACATAGCGCGAACGACATCACGATCCATTTTACTCAAACAATCCGCAATGCCATATTCTGTGACAATAATATCGCGTAGATAGCGTGGCACAGTGACATTGGGATAATCCCAGATGATGTTAGATGAAGCTTTGTTGCCAGCCTTACGCGTGCTATGTAAGGTTAAAATAGAACGGGCATTGGCAAGATGATTCGACATGCTAATAAAGTCAAATTGACCACCAACACCGCTGACTTCTTGAATGTTTTTCAACCCATCTGAAATGGCAACGCCGCCCAAAGTCACCATCATAGTGGAATTAACAAATCTTGCATCTTGGCGCTGTAATCTTAACAGCTCGTAATTCCAATACATTAAATTTGTTCTGGCAATGGAAGCCATTTCGAATTTCGCACGTTCTTCATCATCCATATTGCGCAATTGTTGGTAAAAAGCCTTGCTGCCTAAGAAAAACCCTGCATGTATGATTTTTCCTTGGCTGAGCTGTTTGTCAAGGCAGCTTGTCGCAATTTTATGGCGGTTGCTTTCATCTAATAAATCCGTAGAAAAAGTTTCTCCCGAAGGAAGTTTTAACTGATCATGGATGTGTTCGACCTCTGGCTTGAAAATACCATATTCTTTTAAAAATTCTACATCTTCAAAGTTTAATGTTGGGCTAATGATGTGGTGAGTAAAGAGCGCTTCTAAAATAGTCGAGGAAAAATTTTCTTCAATAACCCCAGTGTTTAGTAGACGTTGTAAACCAATGTGATCATAAACTTTTTTCTTCAAAATATTATTTTGATAAAGTTGTAAGTATTCATCGCTCAGCATTTCTGTTGAACCATAAATCCCCTTGGTGAAAGGTGTATATGCGCCACAAGCCTCAATTGTTTTGCCAAATTTTTCTTCTACCTGTAATGCTTTGAGCATATCTTGATAAGCAGCATTATCTTTATGGCGTAAGATTAATGCGCTAGCAACTGCATTGCTGAGTTTGCCGATGCCAATTTGCAAACTACTATTATCTTTAATTAAGCAACTGGTGTATAAGCCAATTAAATGATCTTGCGTCGATAAGGCTTCGCGAGGAATGGCAAATAAATCGGGATAACTACCGGTGTCAATGACATCCGTGAAGTTGTCTGCCATGACAATAGCTTCTTCGCCAAACATAAAAGGTAACTTTTCATTGATTTCTGCCACCATGGCAACTTTGCGGCCCTCCTGATCTCTTGCCGTTTCTAAAGCATTGAGGGTGTCATAAAAAAGATCGCTATTGCAGCTAACGCTGAATTTTTTAGGGTCATGTTTAGAGCGCGCAACTTGTTGTGCTAACACATTAATACCGTAATGGCCTAAATCACGTACCACATTAGTATAGTTGCTATTAATATAATGTTGCTGCGCGTAAGCATTATGCAAATATTTTCCAGGCGCGAAAAAAAATTCAACCACGTTAATATTTTTAGGTAATTTTTGTTGCTCGCGAGGCTTTTCGTAGAAAGGATCTTCATAATTGCCTAGCAAGCGTTTTAATAACGGTTCAGCAAAGCGTTTTTCTAATTCATTATGTAGGCTAGGGCGAGCAAGTGTGAGACCGGTGAAGATGGTTAGCTGAATGCTGGGATCTTGTTCAGCCAGGCGATAAATAGCATTAATAAAACCGACTGGTTTACCAATGCCTAATGGGACACCAAGGATAATAGTTTTTCCTACCTGTTCGATGACTTTTTTGGCGGCTAGGTCGTGTTGGGTATAAAAAACAGTCATGTTGTCTTCCTTGAGTCATTAAGTTTTCAACTATAGCAAATCCTTAGGTATCATTACAAAAGCCAGGTATGATGCGTTTCAGAAAGAAGACCAGCCTTGAACTTATTTACAAGGCTGGTTTTCAAGGCTATGGTGCAAGGCTTGGTCTTAGGTTTACCTCTGCTGACGACATTTTTACTGCTTGTAACAACTTATCTGGATTGGTAATAGCAATGGAAAAGATATTGGCATTTTCTTCAAGTACAAGCTGGCAACTCTCTGTTTGTGATAAGAAAGGATTTAGCCTTTTACTAAAGAATGTATAATCTTCACGTTTTTTAAAAGTATGGCTAAAGCATACTTTGTCACCTTTAATTTCCCACTTGGCGTTTGGAAAGGCTGCAGTAAATCTTTGGCCAAGTTTTTGGTTAAGAAATTCGCTCAAGGCAGATTCTTTTACGGTAGGAGCTCTTCCAATGCTACCAATGGCGGCAATGGCAGATGCCTGCTGCTTATCAGCAGCGCTTGCCTCAACGGGGATGGCTAAGTATGGTGCTGCAGTACGAGGTTCTTTTGCTTCAAGGGGAATTGCTGTGGCAATAGGGGGCCGTTGAACTCTGGGTGAATCAGGTCGTATGCCGTATTTTTGTGCAAATGCTAAAAGGCTAGCAAGCTTTTGATCTGCTTCCGAGGGTGGCCCAGGTGTCCCATAACGCCGCATTAAAGCTAAGATTTCTTCATCGCGGCAGGCATGGTAAGGACTGAATCCTGAGGCATCTCTTGCATTGATATCAGCACCTGCCTGCAAAAGTATTTCAACGATTCCGGGCGCGGGTTCTAGTTGTTCTTTTTTTTGATATTGTATTAGGGAAAGTAAGGGGGTTCGGCCACATAGATCACTTGCATCCACATGCGCGCCAGCCTTTAACAGTAGATGCATTAACTCGGGGCATCTGGAAATTGTTGCTAAGTGTAAGGCAGTAGAGTCTTCATTTTCAAAAGCATTAACATCAATGTTAAGTGAGATTAGTCGCCGCGCAATTTCAATTCGGTTTGTTAATTTTGGGGCGCCAAAGGGAAGAATATGGCATACTGAAACTAAAGCATTTGTTCTGCTATGCGTATTGGGTATCTGTGGGGATGTATGTGGCTCAGCGCCGCGTTCTAAGAGGAGGTTAAATACCTCTAAAGCACCGGCGGCGGCAGCATGTATTAAGAGAGGGGTACTTAAAACAGTGCTATTAGCTGAAAAATAACCCTCATCTAATAATTTTTTTACAATAAAAACCTTGTCTTGCTCAATGGCAAAATACATGGCTTTTTCACGTTCGTGGTTTTCTGGTGAGGAGTCTGTTGTTTGGTTCATAAGTTCGCGGGCGCAATGACGGTGCTTTTTTTATTTCTTGACATGGTTATTATAACGAATGCTTGGAGCTGTGTGTTATGCAAATAGCATAATCGCAGCTCCTTTTTACTATTTAAGAAAAAAAATAGCAAATTTTAAATTTACCATAAGCTCATGCAAAGAAAGTCACTTCAGTTTTAGCGGCCTGGCCTTGGAGCTACCGTAGGTTCTGCTTGTTGCTCGTCTCTCTCCAGACGAGGCGCTGCAAAAAAGACAGTCTGGGCTTGTGAGCCTTTACCTTGTGGTTTAAGAAAGTCTGCATCGCTTAAGGTAACGTCTTTGCCAAAGTCGATGATGCTCAGAAAATCAGGATCTGTTTCGCCTTTAAATAAGCTACCAAATTCATCAAAGATTCGCTTGCAAATTTTTTCTTTAATTTGTCCCCAAATAGCGTCAATGCCATCTGTTTTTATTTTTGCAATAATCTCTTCTTTATTTGCCATTTCTGACAAGTAATGCATAGCCTCTTCACGTACAACAATTGGCAGCTTAAGGAAAAGAGTCTTCTGGGTAATGAAATTAACTTGACAGTCAGGGTGAATACCTTGCAGTTTCTCCACTATTTTATTAAAAGTACCTGCTATGCAAATAGGTCGGTCACCACCACCTTGATCTTTACCGCTTTCTGATAAATTATAACCCCGTTGAATTTCATAAAGTCCTTCAACAAAAAGCGCTTTAGCTTCTTCTAATGGGGCAGTGCAGTTTCCTTGATCCTTAATGGCTAAATAAGCTAATGCTAATAATTGCCTTGTGCTTATTTGCGAAACTGGCTCAATAAAATCATAACTTGGTGCAGTTAGTCTCTCGATGCAACGTTTAGCAGCTTGATTTTTAAGCGAATCATCCGGTAGCGCGCCGATATAGGTTTCTATATCGGAAATGGTCTCTTCAAGATTTTCTATTTGATAACGTTGGGATAACTTCTTAGCAGACTCAGATACAGATTGATGTACGCTGGCAGTGTGCGTGCTTTGTTGGTCGTTAATACCTGATATATTGAGATCGATTCCCAGTAGGTTATCTAGATATCTTGCAATATTCTGCTCTGGGTTACGCTGGCTGGCAATCTGAAGTAATTGGTTAAATATGTCCTGTGTTAATAACCTGTGGGGAATATGCTGCCAGAGGATCATCATCGCCAGTTCGCTACAAAGGAACGAGTGCTCTTTGGCGAATAGTTGGTTAAAGTTCTCTTGATTCAAAAGACGGGCTTCGAAAAGAATGTGAATAGGTGTGAGAAGTGAGTTACATGGGTGTTGTGCAAGTGTATTAATATTTTGTACAGTTAAAATATTCTGAGACTTTAAGTCAAAGAAGATCTGAGCTGTCTGATTAGCATCGGTATGGGCTTTAATAGCACTTGCTATCTCTGGGGTAATTTTGATTTTATCGCGAAGAAGGTTACTTATTACTTGTTTGATATTGTTGAGGTCAGGATATGTTGCAAGAAGATCTATAATCTCTGGTGTAAGTTCATAAAAATCCTGTATATAGAGCATCGTTTGTGCAATATCCTTAGATGTGCCAGAGGTTTTTTGTTTGTTCATGATATAAGAGAGGGTATTAAAATTTTCTTGTGTTAAATGCCCCCAAGTGCAGAGTTCGCATACGCCTCTAGAAAGCGTGCCTAACTCTTCTTCTATTGCTTTAAGGAGTTGTTCGGTTACTGGTAGTTTTGGAGCGGTTTGTTTTAGACCCCGGCCCTTATAAACTTGTTTAAGTTCTTCCGGTAGGCTATCCCTGCAGCACTGGTAAATTTTCCAAAGAGTATCTCGGTCGCTTTCTGGAAGCTTCTTTACTGCTTCGATAACTTTCTTGTCAAGGCTTCTTTCTAGCTCTGTGGGTGCTTCTTGCGCAGCGTCAAATTCTGTTTCTAACCAAGCCTGTTTTCCATCGTATTTATCTAAGACTGTTTGGATTTTTAATGGAAATGTCACGGTAGCAGGTTCGGGTACAGATTGATGCATCGTGGCAATATAGGTGCTTTGTTGGTTATCGAGCCACGTCAGATATTGCACAATATGCTGATGCGGTGTTGGGTTAAGCTGTTGGTCGTTAATGTTTAGGATATCGGGCTTGGTCTTAATCAAGACATTTAAGTATTGCCTAATATGCTGTTCTGGAGCAGGTTCTCTGGCGATCTGCAGTAATTGGTTAAATTCATTCTGTGTTAACGGGCGATTTAGCAGGATTTTGTCCCAAAAAATGCTCCTAGCTCGGTGGCTACAAAGGAAAGCGTGCTCTTTGACTAGCAATTGGTTAAAGTTATCCTGATTCAAAAGGCCACTCGTTAAAAGACTCATGGTGGGTGTGTAAAGTGACGTGCTTGGGTGCTGTGTAAGGGCATTGATATTTTGCACAGTTAAAAGGTCAAGAGACTTTAATTTTACTAAGATAGAAGATGTGGTTCTAGCATGATTAGTATGAGCTTTAATGGCTTTTGCTACTTCTGGTGTGAGCTCGACTCCATGCGTGCTGAGGTTAAGTATTGCAGATTCGAGGTCGCCTAGGTCAGGATATGCAGTAAGAAGATCTATAACTTCTGGGGTGAGTCCACAAGAATACTGTATTATAGAAGCCATTTTTTCTGCAATACTTGTAGATGTTTCTTGTCTCTTCCATCTGTCAAAAGATGTTTCTTGTTTCTTCATGAGATTAGAAAGTATGTCAAAGGTTTCTTGAGTTAAATATCCAGAATCATAGAGCGTGCGTACGCCTCCAGAAAGGCTGCCTAGCTCTTCTCGTATGACTCTAAAGAGTTGCTCTGTTAGGGGCAAGGCTTTATATGCTGGCCCAGGTTTTTTAAGGCCTTCTGGCAGGTTGCTCCTAAAGCAGTGGTAAATTTTCCAAAGGTTATTTTGATCGCTTTCTGGAAGTTCCTTTACTGCTTCAATAGCTTGCTCGTCATGGCAGTTTTCTATCTCGCTTTGTGCTTCTTGTTCGGCAACGAATTCTGCTTCTAATCCAGCCTGTTTTTCATCGTATTTATCTAAAACTGCTTGGATCCTTGTTGGGAATGTCATAACGGCAAATGGCCTCTATTGTTTATTAAGTTTGTAATATTATACAGAGCGAAAATTAATTAATTATTAAGTAATTAACCAAAAAAATGGTGAGTCTCTGTAGGGTATGAAAATGGTGGGCACGCGCTGTAGGGTGGGCAAAGGAGCGCTAGCGACGTGCCCACCAAAGCGGTAAAAAAACCCCTTGCATAGCGCTTTGCTCACCCTACAATAAATTTCATACCCCACAGAGATGGTGAGTGCTCTACCATATCGCGCCCTAGCAAAGGGTTTTGGTTTTTATAGTAGTGACAAGCTTTGCGCTAACACCAAGAATATAGCGGCGTGGTGAATGTCTTAAAAGCCCTTATTCATAAAAAAAACACGCAGTTTTTTTAGCAAAATGATATATAATGCCCAGATAACTTAATGAAAAAAATAACAAAGAGATTTTTGGTTATGAACTTTCGCCGCCGTCTTGCTTCTATCCGTTTTTCTACTACTCGCGCGCGTCCTGCTCAAAAAAAGAGGTCTTGGAAAGATTTCTTTACTTCAGTTGCAGCTTTTTTTAAGCATCAAAAGCGTGCCATATGGGGACTATTTTTTCTATGGTTAATTGCCTCGGCAAAGGCGCAGGCGATAGTAGGTGCTGGGCGAGAAAGAGAAGCGTCACGAGACCGTAAATCAAATGATAAGCGTCCTACAGCGATAGAGCGTGAGCCTATCAGCCTTGCTCTGTTTGATTCTTCAGAACAAGTTAAGGATGTGTCTTCTGCATCAAGTTTGCAAATGGAAGTTGAAAAAAAGCAGTTTGGCGATAAGCTGTTTAAGCTAACCCAAGAAAATCTTTTGTCAGATAGCGAAAATATAAATTGGTTAGTATTAAAAGATGAGCTTATAAGTAGATTAGAGGCGGCAAGAGCTTATCATGAACAAGATGCGCAAGAAGACTGGTTGGCTTATAAAAAAATCATGCTCCTTGTAAAGCACGTTGACAAACAAGACCTTCTTTATACTTCATTAACCAGTGCTAAGGACCATTCGGTGCCAGCATTAGAACCGCATATTTCAGATGCGAGATATGCTATGCGCGTGTGTTTGACACGGATGCATTCTCCAAGCGTTTCTTCTGAGTTCAGCGCTTTTTATTTATATCGAATGGCGATGTTACTGCCCGAACACCTTGGAAATGGGGCTCGTGGTATCCGTGACGCGATAGAGATGAATCCTTATATCATGAGCTTATACTGGCATGAGCGAGACGGGATGCTAAGTGATGATAAGGCAAAATACTATCTTGGCCGCCCACGTGTTTTAGACATGTTTAAAGGGTTTGGTAGCTTGTTAGCCAAATATAATACGCAAGAAGCTAAGAAATTTTGGGGGAAGGTAACGGCTAAAACATCTTTAGAGGAGCTTTTCTCAACGGATTATGCTATGTGGGGAGAGCTGGCGAAATTATCTCCTATCGGCAAGCTAGATGAATTTACAAGCACGGCTAAAGAAAGAATAAAATTTATAATGGCTACTCAGCCAGAAAAGCAAGAAGAGATCAATGAATATCTTATAAAACTAGAAAGCACGCTTAAAAATGTCGTAAGACAAGATGTCCCATTACCCGCGGGTTATGAGTCTCTATCAAGTAAAGTTTTAGAAACCGCTTTGCCATTTTTTAAGCGTTATAACGAAGCTAAGCAAGAGCTTGTTTCTGTATTTGGAAGAGCATATGAAGCGATGTCTAAGGCCCGTTTGGGTGAAGCTAGCAATTTAATGAAGCTAGGTATAAGTTTTTTTGAAAGCTTATCTTTAGAGTTAAGAGAGAGTTTTGTGGTGTATTTACCTTCTGCTTACTCAGCCCTGGCGGCGGTATCTTGGGAGAATCAAGAAGAGCGAATGTTTTGGGTTAAGAAAGCATTAGCTTTACCTTATTTTAACCACGTAGCCCAGGCTATATATTTATATGATCAGCTGCCGCAAGACTATTTTGAGAAAGGCTGGGATTTATTGTTAAGCGTTTCAACTTTTGAGGATGACCCTTTGCGTCTTTTTGGTACGCTGTCTAAGATTGAGTTTCTCTCATTATCGCTGCTAAAAGCTGAAACTCAAGATGAAAGAAATTCAATTATAGCCCAAATGTTTTCCCAGCCAGGACCCTTGGATAAGGCTTTGGGGATTGCTATTTGGTTAGGAAAAATTGGTAAGCGTGAAGAGCAGCAAAAATTGTTTACTATACTTGAGGCAAGATTTGAAGCTTATCCTAAAGATTTTGAACTCATTCAAGCGGTCAAACGGTCTTTTACTCAAGCTGATGGTGAAACGGCGGCTGTAAGTTTTTCTCCTGAACAAGAAGAAATGTTAAAAAAGCTGGTTAGAATTTTTAAAGAGGATTCAGAAGAGGATATTAAAGCGGCATTAATAAGATGGCAGACGAAGAGGGCTTTTGTATTTACTAATAATTATCTACTAGCAATGGGCACGACCTTTTTGGTTGTTTTAGGAAGAATACTTCTTCTGAATAGTCAGGCTAAGCCCAGCCAAAAAGCTAAACCCCAAGGCCAAGGAGCTGCGACGGTTCAAGCCGCTGTGGCTCAAAAGCAGGGCGAAACGCAAGTGAAGGACTTTGAGTGGCTTGTTAATGGCATTCCCGGCTGTAGTTTAAGCACGATACCAAAGAGGAAGCAATTGGTATTGGCTTTACCAGGACCAAAGAATAAAGAGAAATTAATACAGCTTGCAAATGGTGTATGGGTTCAAGAAAGAATATTAAAAAGTTTTCTGGTCTATGTACTTGCCGGCACGACTGTGTCGGGGCAAATTATTTTTTCTGCTGAACAGAAAGGCGTGTCAGCAGCAAGTCTGCAATTTTTGAGGGTTTGTGATTCTTTAATTGCAGAGGTAGCAGATGAAAGAAAAAGAGCAAGCATGCTAAGTTTTTCTAGCGTGACAGGTTTTGAGATAAATGTAGATCATCTTCTTTATTCAAAAAGTTTAGATTTAACAAAACTACAGTTACTATGGTTGCTGGCTGCTCGCTTAGAGCGTTGTGGTGTGACAAATATCTCATTGGACAAGGGAAAAAATTTACTGCAATGGAAAGAAAACTTTGTGGAAGAAAAGTTTTTAGTATTGACAGATTCTGACCGTGCAGAGACTATTCGTGCTGTTCAGTCGTTGTCCGATATCGATGTTTCGGAAAAACTAAAGAAATATCTTAAACCTGAAACACCAGTATTACTTGCGCCGCTCTCTAGTATGCCTTTGCCTACTAAATCTGATGAGCTAAAGACTTTAAATGATCTGGGTCTCGGCGCTTGGGTTTATAACGGATGCAAATTTATTTTAGATAAAGAAATTCCACGAGGAAAAAGACCAATGGATGGTCAAAAAGAAGCGGTTGAGGCTTTAAAAGCCAAAGGGATTGAAAAGCATGTTGTTGCAACAGTGGAAGGAAGGCGTTTACTGATTGAAATTAATTCTTCTCCAGAAGAATTAGCGGCGGTTTTAAAAATTAAGCAGAAATTGCCAGTTGTAGAACCTAAGCTTGAAGTGGCAGCTGCCTCTAATGCTTTGAGCGATGAGCTGTCTTCTCCTTTGTTAGAAAAAATAACTTTTGATAAAGTAATAGAAAAAGTAAGTTCTCAACTTCAAACATTGCAAACGCCAGTGGATGTCGGTGCTGGTGTTTTTGAGTTAGCTTCAACAGCTGATGCAAGCTGTTTTGATGGTCCGAAAGTGATACATTTGGTTAGTCTTTATCAGCAAGGGGTGTTGAGTTTAATCAGCAATCATTTGAAATGTGTTTTTCGTCAAGCTTATTTTGATGAGCCGCAATTAAGCCACTTTTTCTTTGTTTATCATACTACTCGCGCCTTCCATTTAATAGCTAGTTTTCTTTTTAGAGAAAAGGAAAATACCAAGCTCATGTGGGGTATACGTAACATTTTTTGTCATTTTTTTACGAGGATTAGCCCAGAAAATTTGCATGAAATGCAGCAGGTGCTTGCCATGTCAGCCAATGAAGTTATTCGGTTTTGCGATTTGGTCGTTCAGCAAGCTATTGGGTTACAAGATGGTGCTGAAGCGTTAAAGCTGGTCAAAAAAGCTCTTCAAGATCTTGCTGGGCACGCCGCAGGATTAACTTTATACGCCAATCTAAAACCACTTTTGAGCATCCCGCAAGCGCTACCAGCACAGGAGCGTTTATTTGATGTCGAGTGTCTTTTAAATGGATTAAGATTATTGTTAGCTAGCCAAGCTTATCAAGACTTTTGTGATTTACACTCAGCTCATGAGCTGGGCGGTGTGCTACATGAGGCATTTGATGCACTAAGCTTAATTTTATTTAGACTAGGGGAGCACCTCCGGCAATTTGATCGGCAACAATTGTCATATGAAGAGCTTAGGACAGTAAAATATTTGAAACAAAGCATTGGCGATATATGGTACAAATTAATTCGCTTCAGAAATGAAATGGCACATGATGAAAGTGTGGAAAGCCTATCGGAGAATTTGGATGTTGAGCCTTATTGGACACTTGCTGTTGATAAAAGCATCGAGATAGCAAATAACTTGGCCCAGGTAGTTTACCGTTTTGAACCAAGAGAGGCAGGCATAAGTGCTGGTTGCTTTTTTAGTCCATTAAATATAAATATACAGGCTTCAATGTCTGCTGCTGGTGCGTGTTCTAGGTCTGGCTTTGCGCCTGGTCCCGGTTAATACAGGTGGAAACAATGGTTTTGGGTTGATTATCACTGCTTGATTTAGGTCATTTTGGAAGTGTTTAATAAGGTAAATGAATCTGCTAAACTGCAATTAGCGGTCAAAAAATAAACACGGGTTCTTTATAACAAAACGAAGAGGTGATTTATGACAACAACTTTTTTAGACCTACCTGATGAACTACATGTAAAGATTTTTGCAGAAGCGGTGAAGCAAGATCATGGCTTTGTTCGAAAGATTCCTTTAATCTGTAAGCAGACTAATGGCATATTTAATAAGCATAAAGATGATCTCTTAGGTATTGTGAAGCAAGCAGAAGAAGAGCAATCAAGAATTGAGGATCTGTTTTTTAAAGCAAAACTTGATGGTTTTAAGGTTACTTCCTTGCATGATGTAGATGTTGATCTTACTGTCCGTGTATTTCAGAAACCTGCGCCGACTCCCCATAAACAAAACAATTTTTTAATATTGCCTTTATTAAATGCTGCTAAGATAGACCATCGTAGACAGATTAGGCTAGGGGGGTATGGTCTTCGCGTGCCAGTTGTTCATCACGGTGATTTTGGTAAGGTATGCATTGATGATGCTCCTATTAGTAGTCGGAAGCTAAGAAGTGACCAGGTGGTTATTGTCTGTGTAAGCAGCTCTGATGAATTAGATGAGCGTCAGAAGTACTTAAATTCAAACAATATTAAATCAGTGCTTGCTGTTTTAGTGCCTGGTGGAGAATTAACAAGAAGATCGCCTTATCCGATTGTTGATATGCGCGTTACGACAGTAGAAGAGATGGCAGCTAAATTTGAAGAAATTATTTGCAAAGTAGCATGCCTGAGCCCGATGCAGCTTGCTGTAGCTCCTGCTCCTAGACGCAGTTGATCCGTGTGTTGGTATTACATTAACCTATAAAGGAAGATGTTCTCTGCCGCGTCTTCCTTTAGTATCCTATGCTATTCAGTCAGTATTGCCTCTCAGATAGCCCGTTCAGCACAAGTCATTTTTAATGTTGCCTTGCAAAGTCGATACAAGAGGATGTTACGGGACTTAAGCGAGCCTTAAGCTTTGTGTGTATAGAATGAAATCAACTCATAACCAGAAAGGGTTTCATATGAATTATAAAAATAATGTTTTAGATTTACTTGAGAGAGAAGCTCGGAGCATATACATACAAAATCTTGTGTGTGATATCTTATGCTGGACTGTATGCTTTCCCATTGCGTGTCTGGCAGCTTTGCCATGTGGTAGTCGTTGTGGTGATCCAGAAGAAACAAAAAGAAGAAATCTTATTCAAAGAATTAACGAAGATGAGGCAATCACAGACTCAGATATTGACGACATGCTTAAAGGTGCGGGGCTTTCTGAAATTATAACGAAAGCTAGGGCGCAAACATTCTCATCAGCAATCAATGTTTCAAGTCGAAGCGCGCTGTTTACGTCACAAGTGCCGATAAGTTATGGTGCTACTGCTACTGCTGTAGAGGGGCAGACGCTGCAAGGTAATGACTATAGCTGTCAAATTGGATAGGGGTCTATTTAATCGATATTTGCTAGGTTTTTAATACGGCGCAGATTTACTCTCAAAGGAGGGTTAAGTCTTGCGTCGTATTATGCATTTATCTATGGCTTGTATGGTTATTGTCTCGAAAAAAGGGAAGTAAGGTTTTCTCGCGAGTTGTTGCATAAGGCTGAGAAAGGTGCTAGAATGTGCGGTTCCATTCTTTTGTAAACATTTCGGGGAGCTTAATCTCAAGTTAGGCGTTTGCACCCAAAGGAGAAAACATGGCAAAAAAAGTCACCGGTTATATCAAACTGCAGATCCCTGCAGGTAAAGCAAATCCAAGTCCTCCCGTTGGTCCAGCATTGGGTCAGCGTGGTGTCAATATCATGGAATTTTGTAAAGCTTTCAATGCGAAAACTCAAAGCATGGAAGCTGGATTAACAATTCCAGTGGTCATTACGGTTTATTCCGATAAAAGTTTCACTTTTGATCTTAAAACTCCCCCTGCTTCTGTTTTAATCAAAAAAGCCATCAAGCTCGAAAAAGGTAGCTCCAAGCCACATACCGACAAAGTCGGCAAAATTACTCGTGCGCAGTTGGAAGCGATTGCCAAAATGAAAGAGCCAGATTTAACGGCTGCAGATTTAGAAGCTGCTATTCGCACCATCGCGGGTTCTGCTCGCAGCATGGGTGTGGAAGTTATTGATTAATAAGGGGATTTTATGTTATCAAAAAAGTTTAAAAAAATTCGTGAAGCATTGCCACCAGGCAAAGTGTATTCTATCAATGAAGCCTTAGACTTGACTAAAAAGTTTGCTAACGCAAAATTCGACGAGTCTGTTGATGTGGCTGTTGTGCTTGGTATTGATGCTAAAAAATCAGAACAAGCTGTTCGTAGCGCGGTAGTATTGCCAAATGGTACAGGAAAAACTGTACGCGTAGCGGTATTTGCACAAGGTGCAAATGCTGATGCAGCTAAAGCAGCTGGCGCTGATGTTGTGGGTTTTGACGATTTAGCGGCAAGCATGAAAGCAGGCGATCTTAATTATGATGTGGTAATTGCTAGCCCAGATGCAATGCGTATCGTGGGTCAATTAGGTACAGTATTAGGTCCTCGTGGTTTAATGCCAAACCCTAAAGTTGGTACGGTCACTGCGGATATTGCTGGCGCTGTTAAAAATGCGAAGTCTGGCCAAGTGCGTTACCGTTCTGATAAAGCCGGCGTGGTTCATGCAACCATTGGTCGTGCAAGCTTTACACCACAGCAATTAGCTGAGAACTTAAGCGCTTTCATGGCAGATTTGAAGCGTGTAAAACCAGCAACGTCTAAAGGTGTATTTATTCGTAAAGTCGCTGTTTCCAGCACCATGGGTCCTGGTTTAGCAGTAGATGCAGCAACGATTGCTTAATAAAAGTTTTCTTATCTACGCAGATTTGTAGATAGCAACAAAATTTCGCGGGTAGCGCAAGCTTATAAAGCAAGCGCTAGCCGTCGAAGACCGCTGGTGTGATGTTTTGTTTGCATCACTTAATTTCCAGCGCAGACGGTGTCCGCTGTTGTGTGAAATTGCCCTCAATTTCCACGATAGGGTCATCATTTCGATCGGCTTGCTAGTTGTATCGGTAAGCTGTGTCATTAATCTATTTTTTGCTTTTGGCAAAAAATAAATTTGGAGAATTATCGTGGCATTAACGCGTCAAGACAAAGAAAAAATTGTCGCTGAAATGGTTGCGGTTGCTTCTCAATCGTTATCCGCAGTGGTGGCTTTAAACCACGGGATGACAGCAGGTGAAACTACTGAGCTTCGTGCGAAGGCGCGTCAAATGAATGTGTATCTTAGGGTTGTTCCTAATACACTTTTAATTCGTGCTGTTGCAGGAACGGAATTTGAATGCTTAGCAGAACAATTAACGGGGCCAACCGTTATTGCTTTTTCGAAAGAAGAGCCAGGTTCTGCGGGTCGATTAATCCGTGACTTTGCAAAAACGCATGAAAAACTTGGTATTAAAGCATTTGCAGTGGGTGGAATGGCATATGATGCTAAGCAAATTGATATGCTGGCTTCATTACCAACCCGCGAGGAAGCACTAGCAACTTTGATGTCTGTGATGCAAGCGCCAGTTACCAAACTTGCGCGTACGACTTCCGAGACGTATGCAAAGTTGGTCAGAGCGGTTGCCGCAGTTCGCGACCAAAAACAAGCTGCCTAATTTGGTACCTCCTCTCCCCGCTGGGGAGAGGAGGCAGGGGTGAGGGGACGAAGATTAGCCCTCACCCAAGATTTAGGCATTATATTTATTATTTAAAATTGAGGTTTATTTATCATGGCAATTTCGAAAGAAGACGTATTGCAAGCCATTAGCGAAATGAGCGTAATGGATGTTGTTGAATTAGTAAAAATGATGGAAGACAAATTCGGCGTTTCTGCAGCAGCAGCTGTTGCAGTTGCAGCACCTGCAGCTGGCGGCGCAGCTCCAGCAGCAGAAGAAAAAACAGAATTTGAAGTTATCTTGAAAACTGTTGGCGAAAACAAAGTGAACGTAATTAAAGCTGTTCGCGCTGTAACTGGCCTTGGCTTGAAAGAAGCTAAAGACTTAGTTGAAAGTGCTCCTGCTTCCTTGAAAGCTGGTGTTTCTAAAGACGAAGTTGCAAAAATCAAGAAAGAAGTTGAAGAAGCAGGTGGTACTATTGAAGTTAAGTAATTATTTATGCCGTTTTGCGGCATGAATAATTATCCCGGAAATCGCATCGCGATTATCCGGGATCTCCCTAACATATCATGATATTGAGATGGCAGGGAAAACTATTTAACTCAAATAGGAACATTCTAAAAGTGTTGCTTCATTTTTAAGTTTAAAACGGAAGGTCGCAAGGAAAACCCTTTGCGACCTTTTCGTGTTTTAAAATTTTTAAATTATTTTCATGTGAAGATAATTCAAAAATTTTAATAGGGGAAAATATATGGCTGCTGATATTCAATATCTCCGTCCTGAGAAAGAGCGTATCCGTGTTAACTTTGGTAAGCAAGAAGAAGTAATGCTTCCACCTAACTTGCTTCGCATGCAAGTAGATTCTTATGCAAAATTTTTGCAAACCGATGTTCCTGAAGGTAAGCGACAAGACATCGGTTTACAAGCGGTGTTTAAATCCGTTTTTCCAATTAGCAGCTATTCTGGCAATGCTTCTTTAGAATTTGTTAGCTATAAACTTGGCCAACCTGCCTTCACGATGGAAGAGTGTTTGGTGCGTGGTTTAACTTTTTCTGCACCATTGCGTGTAAAAATTCGCTTGGCGCTTTATGATAAAGATCATAAAAACATCCGCGACATTAAAGAACAAGACGTTTATATGGGCGAAGTTCCTTTAATGACAGAACGTGGTTCATTCGTTATTAATGGTACTGAGCGTGTGGTGGTTTCTCAATTACATCGTTCTCCTGGTGTGTACTTTGAACATGATAAAGGTAAAACCCACTCTTCAGGTAAATTACTTTTCTCTGTGCGCATTATTCCTTACCGTGGTTCTTGGTTAGATTTTGAATTCGATCCAAAAGATACGCTTTTCATGCGTATTGATAAGCGTCGTAAATTGCCAGCAACCATCATTTTACGTTCATTAGGTTATACCAATGAACAAATGTTGGAAATGTTTTATGAATTCACTACATTCCATTTAAGTGCTGATCATTATGAAATGGATTTGGTGCCTGAGCGTCTACGTGGTGAAACAGCTTCTTTTGATATTGCCGATAAAAGTGGCAAGTTGATTGTAGAACGTGGCCGCCGCATTTCCATGAAAAATGTGAAGCAGCTTGAAGTATCTGGCTTGAAAAAAATTCCTGTGCCTGAAGAATATCTTTATGGCAAAGCATTAAGCAAAGATATTATTGATACTGAAACGGGTGAAATTTTAGCAACAGCTAACACAGCGATTACCCCTGATATCTTGAAGAAATTAGCTAAAGCTAAAATTAAAACAATTGAAACCTTGTATACCAACGATATCGATTGTGGCCCTTATATTTCGGATACTTTGCGTTTAGATCCAACAACAACTCAGCTTGAAGCATTAATCGAAATTTATCGTATGATGCGTCCGGGCGAGCCGCCAACTAAAGAAGCGGCAGAAGCTTTATTTAACAGCTTATTCTTCTCGTTAGATCGTTATGATCTTTCAGCGGTTGGTCGTATGAAATTAAATCGCCGCGTTGGCCGTGAAGATGTACTTGGTTCAGGCACGCTGTCTGCGGAAGATATCATTGAAGTGATGCGTACTTTAATTGATATCCGAAATGGTAAAGGTGAAGTAGATGATATTGATCATTTAGGTAACCGCCGCGTACGTAGCGTGGGTGAAATGACAGAAAACCAATATCGCATTGGTTTAGTGCGTGTAGAACGTGCTGTTAAAGAACGTTTAAGTGTTGCAGAATCAGAAGGTTTAACTCCACAAGATTTACTCAATGCTAAGCCTATTGCTGCTGCAATCAAAGAATTCTTTGGTTCTAGCCAATTGTCACAGTTTATGGATCAGGTTAACCCATTATCTGAAATTACGCATAAGCGCCGTGTTTCTGCATTAGGACCTGGTGGTTTAACCCGTGAGCGTGCAGGCTTTGAAGTCCGTGACGTTCACCCAACCCACTATGGCCGTGTGTGTCCAATTGAAACGCCTGAAGGTCCAAACATTGGTTTGATTAACTCGATGGCAACTTACGCACGTGCGAATGATTATGGCTTTTTAGAAAGTCCTTATCGCAAAGTGGTGGATGGCCGGGTAACCAATGAAATTGTTTACTTGTCTGCGATTGAAGAAAGTGAATATCACATCGCGCAAGCTAATACAGAAATCGATGCAAAAGGCCACATCAAAGAAGATTTGATTCCTTGCCGTTTCCATGGTGAAACCACCTATACCTCACCGGATAAAGTGAAGTTCATGGACGTTTCGCCAAAACAAGTTGTTTCTGTCGCGGCTTCCTTGATTCCCTTCTTAGAGCACGACGACGCAAACCGTGCATTGATGGGATCAAACATGCAACGTCAAGCGGTACCAACCTTGCGTTCGGAAAAACCATTAGTTGGAACCGGTATGGAGCGCGTGGTTGCACGTGACTCTGGTTCTAGCGTGATTGCACGCCGTGGTGGTGTGGTTGAAGCGGTTGATGCGGGCCGTATTGTCATTAAAGCAAATGAAAAAGAAGTGAAAGTTGGTGAAACAGGTGTGGATATTTACAACTTAGTGAAATATACCCGCTCTAACCAAAACACTTGTATTAACCAAAAACCTTTAGTGAAAATTGGCGACAAAATTCAGCGTGGTGATTTAATTGCAGATGGTCCATCGACTGACATGGGTGAATTAGCCTTAGGTCAAAACATGCTTGTGGCATTCATGCCATGGAATGGTTACAACTTTGAAGACTCCATCTTAATTTCTGAGCGTGTGGTTGAAGAAGATCGTTACACTTCGATTCATATTGAAGAATTGTTATGTATTGCACGTGATACCAAACTTGGCCCTGAAGAAATTTCTGCTGATATTCCAAGCGTTAGTGAACATGCTTTAGCAAAATTAGATGAAGCAGGCATTATTCACGTGGGTGCAGAAGTAAAAACGGGCGATATCTTGGTGGGTAAAGTAACTCCTAAAGGTGAAACCCAATTAACTCCAGAAGAAAAATTATTACGCGCCATCTTCGGTGAAAAAGCTTCCGATGTTAAAGATAGCTCCTTACGCGTACCTGCCGGTATGAACGGTACCGTTATTGACGTTAAAGTCTTTACCCGTGATGGTGTTGCTAAAGATGCTCGTGCTAAAGGCATTGAAGAAGATGAAATTGCTCGTGCGAAAAAAGACTTGCAAGACCAATTCCGCATCCGTGAAAACGATTTATATGAACGTTTAGCAAAAATGCTCAATGGCAAAGTAGCTGCGGGTGGTCCAAACAAGTTAAAAGCAGGTACAACCATTAGCAAAGACTACTTAAACGAGTTAGCGCGTGATAAATGGTTTGATTTACGCTTGAAAGATGACAATGCGCAACAAGAGTTAGAGATGTTTGCTAAACAACATCAAGAACTCCGTAGCGATATGGAAGAACGTTTTGACATTCAACGTAAGAAAATTACTCAAGGTGATGATCTTGCTCCAGGTGTATTAAAAATTGTTAAAGTTTACTTGGCAGTTAAGCGTAAGATTCAGCCGGGTGACAAGATGGCAGGCCGCCATGGTAACAAAGGTGTGGTTTCTATGATCGTGCCAGTTGAAGATATGCCATATATGGCAGATGGTACGCCAGTAGATATCGTCTTGAACCCATTAGGCGTTCCTTCACGTATGAATATCGGCCAGGTACTTGAAACCCACTTAGGTTGGGCGGCAAAAGGCCTTGGTTTGAAAATTGGTAAAATGCTTGATGAGAAGAAAAAAGCAGCAGATATGCGTAAATTCTTAGATCAAGTTTATAACCGTGGCGATAAAAATCGTGTTGATTTTGATAGCTTCAGTGAGGAAGAAATTGCAACATTAACGAATAACTTGCGCGCAGGTGTTCCGCTTGCAACGCCAGTATTTGATGGGGCAAACGAGAAAGAAATTAAAGCGATGTTAAAACTTGCTGATTTACCAGAATCCGGTCAGTCGATTTTGTTTGATGGCCGTACGGGCAATCAATTTGAGCGTCCAGTTACTGTTGGTTACATGTATATGTTGAAACTTAACCACCTTGTTGATGACAAGATGCACGCGCGTTCAACAGGCTCTTATAGCCTTGTGACACAGCAGCCATTAGGTGGTAAAGCACAATTTGGTGGTCAGCGCTTCGGGGAAATGGAAGTATGGGCATTACAAGCTTATGGCTCTTCTTATACCTTGCAAGAAATGCTCACCGTCAAATCAGATGACGTTGGTGGCCGAACCAAGATGTATAAAAACGTTGTCGACAATAACCACAGCATGGATCCTGGCATGCCAGAATCTTTCAACGTATTAGTGAAAGAAATTCGCGCATTAGGTATCGATATTGAATTAGAGAACGAGTAAGAAAAAAAGCGCTTCCTTCTCCCGCTTATGGGAGAGGAATCGAGGGTGAGGGGGATTATCCAAATATGTGCAAATTCCTCTCACTTCTGGCCTCTCTCCCACGAGTGGGAAAGGGGGGATATGATAGATTTAAATTAAACACGCGGGAGTAGACACATGGCAAGTCCCAAAAATATTTTTAAGATTGAAAATGAAGAGTTTGACGGCATTAAAATTAGTTTAGCTTCGCCAGATATTATTCATTCACGCAGTTACGGTGAAGTGAAAAAACCTGAAACGATTAACTATCGTACTTTACGCCCAGAACGTGATGGTCTTTTTGACGCGCGTATCTTTGGACCTATCAAAGATTATGAATGCTTATGCGGTAAGTATAAGCGCATGAAGCATCGCGGTGTGATCTGTGAAAAATGTGGTGTGGAAGTGACTTTAAGCCGCGTACGTCGTGAGCGTATGGGCCATATTGAATTAGCTTCACCTGTTGCGCATATTTGGTTTTTAAAATCTTTACCTTCGCGCATTGGTATGGTGCTTGACATGACATTGCGCGATATTGAACGCGTAATTTATTTTGAAGCATTTGTTGTAGTTGATCCAGGCATGACGCCATTGAAGAAAGGCCAATTACTTTCTGACGAAGCTTATTTAGAAGCCCTTGAACAGTACGGCGATGAATTCGATGCCAAAATGGGTGCGGAAGCGATTCGTCAATTGTTATCTGAATTAGATGTTAAAGAAGAAATCCAAACAATTCGTCAAGAACTGTCAGAAACATCTTCAGAAGGCAAGGTTAAAAAATTATCCAAACGTTTAAAATTACTTGAAGCGTTTGATGAATCTGGTAATCGTCCAGAGTGGATGATTCTAACGGTATTGCCGGTGTTACCACCAGATTTACGTCCATTAGTTCCACTCGATGGTGGGCGTTTTGCAACATCTGATTTGAACGATTTATATCGTCGTGTTATTAACCGTAACAACCGTTTAAAGCGTTTACTTGAATTAAATGCCCCAGACATCATTATCCGCAACGAAAAACGTATGTTGCAAGAAGCGGTAGATGCATTATTGGATAATGGTCGTCGTGGTCGTGCGATTACGGGTACCAACAAGCGTCCATTGAAATCTTTGGCTGATATGATCAAAGGTAAACAAGGTCGTTTCCGTCAAAACTTATTAGGTAAACGTGTTGACTATTCCGGTCGTTCCGTTATCGTGGTTGGCCCAACTTTGAAATTGCATCAGTGTGGCTTGCCAAAGAAAATGGCGCTTGAATTATTTAAGCCCTTTATCTTTAGTAAATTGCAATTACGTGGCCATGCGGGAAGTATTAAAGCCGCGAAGAAAATGGTTGAACGTGAAGAGCCAATCGTTTGGGATATCTTAGCTGAAGTGATTCGTGAACATCCTGTATTGCTTAACCGTGCGCCAACCTTGCACCGTTTAGGTATTCAGGCTTTTGAACCTGTGTTAATTGAAGGTAAAGCGATTCAGCTTCACCCACTGGTTTGTACCGCGTTTAACGCAGACTTCGACGGTGACCAAATGGCGGTTCACGTACCTTTAACCTTGGAAGCACAAGTTGAAGCACGTACGTTGATGATGTCAACCAATAACATTCTTTCACCTGCTAACGGTGAACCAATTATCGTACCGTCACAAGACGTTGTCTTGGGCTTGTACTATATGACGCGTGATAAAGTTAATGCGAAAGGTGAGGGCAGTATTTTCACTGACGTTGAAGAAGTGCATCGTGCTTATGAAAGCGGCGCAGCGGAGCTTCAAGCAAAAATTAAAGTTCGCATGGAAATTACTAAGTTAGACGCCGAAGGCAACCCCCATCAATCATTCGGATTAGTGGATACCACCGTTGGTCGTGCTTTATTCTCAACGGTTGTGCCAAAAGGCATCCCTTTTGAATTGTTTAATAAACCATTAACCAAAAAAGCGATTTCAGCTTTATTAAATGCTTGTTATCGTCGTTTAGGCTTGAAAGATACTGTTATTTTAGCAGACCAAGTGATGTATACCGGCTTCCGTTATGCAACACGTTCAGGCATTTCTATTGGTATTGACGACTTAGTCGTGCCAGAAGAGAAAGAAAAAATCATTGGCGCTTCTGAAAAAGAAGTTAAAGAAATTGAACATCAATTTTCTTCTGGTTTAGTTACCAACCTTGAGCGTTATAACAAAGTGGTCGATATTTGGTCGCGTGCAAATGAACAAGTTGCTAAAGCGATGATGAAAAAATTGGCAACTGAGAAAACCATTGATAAAGAGGGTAAGGTTGTTGAACAAGAATCTTATAACTCTGTTTACATGATGGCAGACTCAGGCGCGAGGGGTTCAGCCCAACAGATGCGTCAGCTTGCGGGTATGCGTGGTCTGATGGTAAACCCAGATGGTTCGATTATTGAAACCCCAATTACCGCTAACTTCCGTGAAGGTTTGAACGTATTACAGTACTTTATCTCAACCCACGGTGCGCGTAAAGGTTTGGCGGATACCGCGTTGAAAACGGCGAACTCGGGTTACTTAACCCGTCGTCTCGTTGACGTTGCGCAAGATTTAGTCGTAACAGAAAATGATTGCGGTACACAACATGGCTTGTTAATGACGCCTCACATTGAAGGCGGTGATGTTATTGAACCTTTGCGTGAACGTATCTTGGGTCGTGTAACGGCAGAAGAAGTTTTAGATCCAATTACGAATAACGTGATTTGTGAAAAAGGTGTGTTGCTAGATGAGAAATGGGTAGATTTATTAGAAAAACGCAGTGTAGATCACGTCAAAGTGCGTTCACCTATTACCTGTGATACACGTTTTGGTATTTGTGCAGAATGTTACGGCCGTGATCTTGCCCGTGGACATATCGTGAACTTAGGTGAAGCCGTCGGTGTAATGGCTGCTCAATCTATCGGTGAACCTGGTACCCAGTTAACCATGCGTACCTTCCACATTGGGGGCGCGGCGTTAAGAGCATCTGCAACCAATAGCGTTCAAGTGAAAACCAAAGGCCAAGTAAAACTGCAAAATATCAAAGTTGTGACCCACGCAAGTGGCAACTTGATCGCGGTTTCTCGTTCTGGTTTATTAACCGTTGTTGATGCGCAACATCGTGAGCGTGAACGTTATAAGATTCCTTATGGTGCCGTATTATTGGTGAATGATGGCGCGAAAGTAGAATCCGGTGATGTTATTGCAAACTGGGATCCACATACTCACCCAATTATTACTGAAGTAAAAGGTCACGTGAAATTTGTCGACATGATCGATGGCGTGACTGTGAACCGTCAAGCGGATGAACTCACCGGTTTAACCAGCTTAGTTGTCACCGATGCAAAACAGCGTGGTGCGGGTGGTAAAGATTTACGTCCAATGATTAAGTTAGTAGATAGCAAAGGTAAAGATGTGATGTTGGTAGGTACGAATACGCCTGCTAACTATTTCTTGCCAGTTGGTGCGATCATTAACTTGCATGATGGTTCTGAAGTGGGTGTCGGTGATGTTATCGCACGTTTACCACAAGAAAGCTCAAAAACAGGCGATATTACCGGGGGTCTTCCACGCGTTGCCGATATTTTTGAAGCACGTAAACCAAAAGATCCAGCAATTTTGGCAGAAGTTTCCGGTATCATCAGCTTTGGTAAAGAAACCAAAGGTAAGCGCCGTTTAGTGATTACAGGCTCTGATGGTCAGGTGCATGAAGAAATGATTCCAAAATGGCGTCAAGTAAGCGTGTTTGAAGGTGAACACGTTGAGCGCGGTGAAATTATTTCTGATGGTCAGCCTAACCCACATGATATTTTGCGCTTGTTGGGCGTTGGTAGCCTTGCAAACTATATCGTCAATGAGGTTCAAGACGTTTACCGTTTACAAGGGGTGAAAATCAACGATAAACATATCGAAGTTATCGTGAGACAAATGTTGCGTAAAGCAACCATTATTGAGCCTGGTGATACTAAGTTCATTAAAGGCGAGCAAATTGATGTGGCTCGTATTAAAGAAGAAAACGATCGTATACATGCAGAAGGCAAATTGCCAGCACGCTTCCAGATCGAACTCTTGGGTATTACCAAAGCATCCTTGTCAACAGAATCCTTTATTTCTGCGGCATCTTTCCAAGAAACAACTCGCGTCTTGACAGAGGCGGCTGTGGCTGGAAAAGTGGATGACTTGCGTGGCTTGAAAGAAAATGTGATCGTGGGACGCTTAATTCCAGCTGGTACTGGGTTGGCATACCATAGTGAGCGTCGAGCTAAACGCTTAAAAGAGTCAGTAGAAAAAACTGAAGTTGACTTAACGCAAGTTAGCGCAAAAGATATTGAATCTGCGATTAGTAAAGCGCTGCAAGAAGAGTAAAGCTTTACTCTTTTACTTACGTCAAAATAATCCCCGCTTTTGCGGGGATTATTTTATGCTATTATTTAGTTTGCGCTGAGATAACAATAGGAAAATGCAATATGTTGAAGAAATTTCTGAGTGGATGTTTATGTTTGTTTTTTACCCTAAGTGCTCATGCCGCTTCGTATGATGATTTTGTTTTTTTTGGCGACAGTTTAAGTGATATAGGCAATCTTAGCACTTCTCAATCTATTCACTGTGATACTAATTTATCTGCAGATAAAACATGTAATACTTGGGCTTTTGATATTTATCGCGATATGCTGGGTAAAACGCTGACGCCTTCAGCAAAAGGCGGTAATGATTATGCGGTTATTGGTGCAACTGCAGCGCCATTCTCCCCTGTTCCTCCAACTCGGATTGATTTAAATGCTCAAGTTAATAATTATTTAACGCATCACCAAGCAGACCCCGATGCACTTTATGTCATTTTAATTGGCGGCAATGATATTCTTTATGTCGCAAAACCAGCATTAAGCAATATTGAAAATATTCTTAAAACTAAAAGTGGCGCTGCTGCAGCACAAGCGATTTATAGTTATCTTTTATCAGAAGGACCAAAATATAATAGCGTGGCAAACGCGGTTATTACAAATATCGTAACGGCTGTTAATGCATTAAGCAAAAAAGGTGCACAACATATTTTAGTTTTTACATTACCAGACGTTGGTCGCATGCCAGGAATAAGCGCGGTGGCTTCATCTATTGAGTCCCGATGCAGTGCTAAATATGATGCGGGAAATTGTGCATTAATGGCTCAGATGGTGCGTACTATCCCTGGCCCCATAACTTCAACCATTAATCAATCGCTCAAGCAACAGTTAGCGAATATCTCAGGTGTGCAAGTGTTTGATCTATATAGCTGGGAAAATGTGATAGTTGGCGATTATACTAATTATGGTTCCCCACGTTTTACGAACAATACGAATTATTGCAGTGGCAAAGCGGACTGTTCAACTTATGTTTTTTGGAATGACATTCATCCAACTGCGAATATGCATCAAGTAATTGCAGACCAAGTTGAACAAGCGATAAAGGCTCATTAACAATAAGGAAATAATATGAAAAAAATTTTAATAATTGCTTTATTAGGATTGGCAGCAAGTTTTACAGCACAAGCAGCCACTTATAATGATTATGTTTTTTTTGGTGATGGTTTAACAGACATTGGTAATAATGGCTGTAAAACAAATGCAACTGCGGCGAATAGCTGTCCGACTTGGGCATTTGATGTGTACCACGATTTGCTTGGTAAAAACTTAGTACCTTCTAGTAAGGGGGGCAATGATTACGCGGCAGCAAAAGCGACAGCGGCAACTGAATTGCCATCGCAAGTTAGTGCGTATCTTTCAAAACATGGTGGCAGGGCTAATCCTGAAGTTTTGTATGTCATTTTGATTGGTAGCAATGATGTAATGAATACGGTTGACCCTATGATGATAGCAGTAGAAGGTATTATCTTTGGGGATGTTTTAAAGAAAAAAACCAAGACGCAAATAGCTACCGATGTATATCAATATCTTATTACTAGCCCAAATTATGGTAGCTTAGAGACTTCAGTCGTTAATAGCATTTCTAATGCGGCGGCAACATTGAAAAATGCGGGGGCAGAAAATGTTTTAGTTTTAAATCTACCCGATATTGGCCAAACGCCTGTGATTAATGGTAAAGCAGAAAGCATTGCCACTGCATGTAAAGCTCAGCATCCGACGGATCCTTATACTTGTACAATGGTAGGAGAGGTGGTACGCGCACTGCCTGCGCCACTTACAGGCGCCATTAACCAAGCTTTAACAAAGCAGTTAGACAATCAAGTGGGCGTGCATGTATTTGATTTATTTGATTGGCAAAATCTTTTTGTAATGGATTACAAAGAATTTGGTACACCAAGATTTACAAATAATACTGATACATGTAGTGGTGTAACGGATTGCTCAAGTTATGTTTTTTGGGATAAATATCACCCAACCGCAAACATGCATCAAGTAATCGCCCGTCAAGTTGAAAAAGCAATTAGCAGCTATAGTATTTCTCAAGACTAAAAAGTACTTTCGCCAAATTTTTATTTGGCGAAAGTTCATAAGATTTTATACGTTGGGTTTAAGAGTGGCGGCTGCTTCCACGGTGGTCCCATCGTTTGGACCTTGCTTTTTCCAGATGCTTTGTAGCCAAGATCCAAGTCCGCTAGCGCTAACTTTATGATCTTCAGGATCCTTCCGCCATTTGGTGTGTGCTAAAGCGGTCAGCCTTCCAAAACCATAACCAACAACGGCTCTTGCAGGTAGCAATACACCTGACTGGGTATAGAGCTGTACTTGTGAGGCAAGGTCTTTGTATCCTGCCGTGAGTAGAATACCAGCAACCGCATCAACGCCAGCAACAGCAATCCATGCGCCTAGCCAACCAGCTAATTCCGCTGATTTTTCTGCATGAGATTTAGGTGGTGCGGTAATATCAACTTCTGTACTTTTGCTGCAAGCACGAGAGATGCCATATTTAAGTGCAGCAGGGCCTAGCGTCATAACAATGGGTAAGGCTATGAATAAAGGAGTTGGTAAATTCTTTTGTATCCACTCGATAGCAGAAGGGGCGGTAGCGGCTAAAGTTGCAAATACTAAGTCATTCATCACAGCATTAACAGTACTTTCTTTAAAAATAACAGCTGCATGCTCGTTTGCCGAGGGTTTCAACTCGTTGGATACAGGTAATAATTGTTCTTCACTTGGACTATGTCTCATAAAATTCTCCTGTTGTTATTAGTTTCAGTGCGTATCTTACGCCTATAAGCAAACAGAATAAAGAGCCTCATGGTTTAAATACTATGAACTTGTGGTTTATAATGATTGAGATATTATGAGGCTACTGCAATGAACCAGTCTTTAAGCATTGAACATTTGCCTGAAATTCGAACTTTTATTCTCGTGGCTGATAGCGAAAGCTTCACGCGTGCGGCACAAATTCTAGAGGTTTCGCCAACGGCAGTCAGTAAGCAAATCAAAAAATTAGAAAACGCAATTCAAGAAGATTTATTTATTCGCACGACCCGGCAAGTTCGTCTTACGGAATTTGGTAGTCAGCTCTATCACGCGGCAAAGGGCTTGCAGTCGCAGTGGGATAATGTTCAAAGCCTCATTCTATCGAAAGATAAATGCCCTAAAGGCACTTTAAAAATTGCTAGTTCTTTAGTAGTTGCAAACCGTTTTATTATTCCTAATCTTTTAGAATTTCGGGAACGTTATACTAATTTAAATATCGAATTAAAGCTTGCTGAACGTATTCCAGACATGAATCGTGAAGATATTGATATATTAGTTGGTTTTTCTGCAACGCATAACCTGCCACAAAATTTAAAAGCAAAAAAGTTATTTGACTCAAGAGTTATCTTGGTTGCTTCGCCGAGTTATTTAGAAAAATATGGCTGCCCTAAAAAGGAAAAAGATTTGTTGCGACATCAATTTATTTCTCATGCTTTGCGTAGCACTGATAATGAATTTAGTTTGATGAATAAGAAGTCGCTTAAGTTTGCAAAACCAGTTATTGTGGTTAACGCTTTAGAATCCATGTTGGAGCTCTGCGTGAAAGGCAATGGAATTGCTTTAATAGGGGAAACTTTAGCAAAGAAATATCTTGAGAAGGGAGAGCTTGTGCGGATATTGCCAAATCTGCCTTATCCTTCCCATATCGTGTGTTTATATTATCAGCCACTAGCACATCAGCAAGCAAAAATACGCTATTTTATTGACTTTCTTTTAAGCAAAATATCCTTTGAATAAGAAAAATCAGTAAAAAAGAGCTTTTACTTTATTATAAGGTAGATAGAGTTTATCTATCAGCATTATGCTAAGTTTGGGCTAGGCACATAGCTATATCAAAATGACATAGCTATGTTTTTTGGGAGCCACTGCCTAGAGTTTAAACTGATTGATAGGCGGTGTAAGGAGACTGGCCAGGATGTAGTAGTGCGTCTGGTGAGGCGCTGATAAAAGGCGACTGGCCTGGAACGGTTGAGCTAATTGAAGCTTGTGATTGCTTACTTAATAAAGGTGAGTATTCAAACTCTTCGCTGCATAAAATATCTTTTGCTGCTGGGTCTAATTTCTGTAAATATTTTGAAATTTCCTCTGCGGGCAAACTTTCTACTTTAGCAATTTCTTTTTCTAAAATTTGATCATAGCTTATATCTCCTCCGCTAAGGCAATAAGCTCTTGCGGCAAATATCGCTAATAAAACCCAAATGGCATTATAACTACTCGCTAATGCCATAATAGCGCTTGAGCCAAATTGTACGGGGCAATCGCCAAATAATAGTCGTGCAGTATAGCCTGAGAGCGAGGCTATGACGCCAGCAAAGCCTGCGCTTAATAAGTCGAAAATAAATCCAACTGCTTTGCCATGAGTACCCTGTGGTGTTCGATCATTATTGGTTAGAAACGCACCATATTTGAATAGCATTTTAACCCTGTCTAAAAACTGTTCGGCAACCGCAAAGCCACCTTTGGTGCCTAGGTAATAGGCAGGTAAATAAATGATGTTAGCAGCAAGTAAATACCAACTTTGAAGTTCTTCATCAGCACCGAGTAGCTTTATAAGGCCATCTGCAATCCCGCAGCCATAACCAGAAATGCTGTAAGCAATAATGCCGCCTGTCGCAGCAGCGAATAGTTTTGACGCGCCATTAAAGAAAGACATAACGGCTCTTCCGCCGCTTGAGTCTGCTAAGTGGTTATAGAGACGGCTATAAATGCTATTTCCTGGGTAAGTTGTTTTAATATGGCTATCTAATAAAGGTAGTGCGGTAGAAATAGACGGGGTTCTAGGTTTGGCTAACCTGTTAAGGTCAAGGACGCTTAACTGTTCTCTCGCTTTTCTTAAGTTGCTTAGAACTTGCGCTTTTAAAATAAAATTTTCTTGATTTCTCTTGGGAAACTCTTGCATTTTTTTCCAAAAATTAGAGATATCAGTAGGTATCTGATTGGCGGGCGAATAGTTTACCGGAAATCTACCACCAAAATACAGGACAGTGTAAAGGATTTTCTTATAAAGCTCACCGAAGGTTTTGGTATAAGTCAATGCAGATGTCGGGAGCGTAAGGGCAACAGCAAATATTATCTTGGCTGCCATGATACAACGTTGCTTGTGGACGCTTTCCACCGCGAGAGAATCTTTGAGGCTTGCAGGAGAAGAATTATTTTTGCCAAAAAAGTTATTAAACACACGTGAGCCAAAAAGCGTGTTGATCACTAGATTGGCGCCTACACTAGAAATCTCAATAGGTAACCACTCGCCTTCGGTCGTTGCAATAAATAAGGTGGTCGCACAGCCTCCGGTAATTGCACCAGCAATAAGCGCAGGTAAATTGTTTCGGATATTTGTTAAGATCCTAGATTTTGATTTTGGCTGATCCTGTGTGTGGATTTGAATTGCTATATCTGGGGCGTGGGCTTGAGTAGCTGTATCTGGAGCCTGGGTTTGAATGACTGCGTAATCTTGAGTGTCGGTCATATTATATAGTTAATGTATTTATTAATAAAAAACACAAATTGTATACTAGATGCGCTATAAAATCTAATCACCACTTAGCTTTTATATGTTATTCCTTCACCCGATTTCTTGATTAAGATCAAATTTTTATTGAAATTCAGAAAAAATAGACTATACTTACCTCAGCTTGGGCTTTATTATAAAAATGGATGTTTTTATGAAAATCAAGAGTCAGTTTGAACCTAAAAAATACTTAAAAAGCCCTCATCTTCAGACAATATTGACGCAATATCTTGTCAAATCGCCATTACCTGACTTACAGCATGAAATATTCGAATTATCGGATGGTGATTTTGTTGAATTTTATTTTGCAGGTGATGTATCAAAAGGTCTGGTTATCATTTTACACGGCATACTTGGCGCACTCGATTCTCACTATGCGGCAATAAGCTTTGAGGCATTAGCTAGTCTTGGTTTGGGTGGCGTGTTTGTAAGTGCACGTGGGGCAGGTGAAAAGCTAAATCGTACACCAAGATTTTTTAATGCGGCTGATACAAAAGATTTGCAAGAAATTATTTTACACTTGCGTCAACGTTTTCCTAATGTTCCGCTTTTTGCGATAGGTTATTCTTTAGGCGGGGTAATTTTAACCAAATGGCTTGGGGAATATACAGCAGATAATCCTTTAAAAGCAGCCATGGCCGTATCGATTCCTTTTGATTTGAAATTTAGTGTAGAACATTTTTCGCGCTATCCAGGTAAGCTATATTCGGACTATATGATTCGTACTATTCGGCGAAAAATGTTGCAAAAATTCTCTTGCCATGATGGCCTGGTTGATCTTCAGGCATTAAAACAAGTGCGGACTTTTCCAGAGTTTGATAACTTAGTGACTGCGCCAATTAATGGTTACACCGATGCGCATGATTATTATCAAAAAGGCAGTCCAAAATACTATTTAAAATCTATTCAAACACCTTTGCTGATTGTTCATGCCAAAGATGATCCTTTCTCTTCGTCTGAAGCCATTCCAGCTGAAGAAGAGCTTTCAGAGTTTGTGACACTTGAAGTAAGTGAACATGGTGGCCATCTGGGTTTTATCTCAGAAATTAAGCAGGGTAAACCAGACTATTGGTTGGTGTATCGCATCAAAGAATATCTGGGAGATTTCTTTTTATGACGAATATTTTAATCGTTGGCGCAGGTCCTACTGGGCTAACGTTAGCCAATGAGTTAGCGCGATTAAATATTCCATTTCGTATCATTGATAAATTATCTGAGCCTGTATTACTCTCAAAAGCGCTGGCTGTACAAGCGCGTACATTAGAGCTATTGGAACGCTTTCCTGGTGTGTCTGAAAAGATGCTTGCACATGGGCTCCCATTAGTGCAAGGAAAAATTTATGCGCAAAAGAAATTGCTTGCACAAATTGAGCTAAAGCATATTCCTTCACATTATCCTTTTGTGCTTTCTTTAGCGCAGAGCCAAACAGAATTTATTCTCACAGAGCATCTAAAAAACCAAGGTTATCATATAGAGCGTGATATTGAACTGGTTTCATTTGTGACGCATGATAATCAAGTTCATTTGCAGCTTAAAAATGCTAAGGGTGAGCTAGAATCGATAACAGTATCATGGTTAATTGCTTGTGATGGCGCACATAGCATCGTTCGGCAACAGCTCAATTTGCCATTCGAGGGTTCGACATTCGATAAACAGCGTTTTGTTTTAGCGGATGTACGCTTGAATCAGACCGTTGCGACAGATGAACTCAAAGTATTTCTTGAGTGTGGAAATATCTTAGGATGTTTTCCATTGCCTGGACGGCATATGCGTTTAATTGCTGAGCAGCCTAAGGAGCGTATCCAAGGTGAGTTTGATATTAAGCATTTGCAATTATTAATACATGAGATGATTAGCCCTGAGTTGAAGATAGAGGAAATATTCTGGTTTTCAGAATTCCATATTAACCAAAGAAAAGTTTCGCATTATCGCGCTGGTCCTATATTCATGTTAGGTGATGCTGCCCATATTCATTCACCTGTTGGTGGTCAAGGGATGAATACGGGCATGCAAGACGCAATAAATTTAGCTTGGAAGCTTGCTTTTGTTATTCATGGTTTTGCAAGCCAAACCTTATTAGAGAGCTATGATACAGAGCGTGAAGCGGTGGCATCACAGTTGTTATCTCGAACTAAATTCGCCACAAAAATGGTGCTGCTAAAGCAAAGCTGGCTAATTAGTTTGCGGAATTTTTTTTTGAAAAATTTGCTGCGTGTATCTGCTTTTAGAAAAAAACTGCTATTAGGGTTGTCACAATTAGAAATTCATTATGCGAAAAGCGCGCTTTCTTCTCAGCATTTGCCAAAACAAGCGATCCAAGCAGGAGATCGCTGGCCAGATGCCGTCATTATGCTAAATCAAATTAAAAGTCGATGGTATCAAGTTTTATCTTGGAGTAAATGGAATATCATTTTAGTTGATGTGAGGCAGGAAGAGAAATTAAAGTTGCAAGAAGAGTTAAAAGGTTCTGAGCAAAAATTTCACTGGACTATTATTGAAAAAAACAATTGCCAACCTAGGTTATTTCCTGGGGTTTATGTCGTGCGTCCCGATGCTTATCTTGGTTATTGTGGTAAAGCAAGTGATGTGATAGCCTTAAAAAAATACTTTGAGAATCTATGAGTTATCATTTATTTATTCAATCGCCGACTTCTCAAGATGCCTTACAGTTTGCCAAAGAAAGAATCCAAGCGGGCGAAAAAATCGCGCAAGTCTATTTTTATGAACAAGGCGTCTTCCAAGCAGAGCGCTTGGCTGATCAGTGGCGAGCATTGCTCTTTGAGCCTGAAACACTAAAAATTTGCCAAACGTATGCAGAAAAATATCAAATTCCGGAAGTTCCGGGCTTTGTAAGAAGAGGGCTTGTTGATTTTTTTGTCAGGCACTGGCAAGATCAGGGTAGTCTGATGCAGTTTTTGTGAATAAAAGTATTTAAATATCGCGCAAAAAAGCAAGCAGTGAATAAAAAGGAAGCTAAACGCAGCGAAAATTAAGAGGTTGTAACTGAGCTGTAATTGATTTAATAAGGAGTGAGCAATGCGTATACTGTTAGTTGAAGATGATGCGTTAATCGGCAGTGGGATTGTCACGTATTTAAAGCATTATGGTTATGCGGTTGATTGGCTAAAAGATGGGTCAGCGGCTTTACGTGCCTTACAAATGGATGAGTTTGATGTTGTTATCCTTGATTTAGGCTTACCTAAAAAAGATGGGCTTGAAGTGCTAAGAGAAGCACGTAAAAGTAATGGGAAAGATAAAAAGGTAACTACACCTGTGTTAGTGCTAACTGCGCGTGATACGGTTGATGATCGCATTACAGGTTTAGATAGTGGTGCGGATGATTATCTAACTAAACCCTTTGATTTGGAAGAGCTTCATGCGCGTATTCGTGCACTACAGCGCCGGTTTGTTAACCGAGCTGAGCCAACAATTAAATTTGGTGAGCTTGAACTTAACCCTGCTGCTCATACGATTACGGTGGGTGGGAATTTAGTCAATTTGCCACGGCGCGAATTTGCTTTGTTGCAAAAGCTTCTAGAAAATATAGGGCAAGTGGTCTCCCGTGAAGTGTTATCTCAAACATTGTATGGTTGGGAAGAAGATGTCGATAGCAATACTTTAGAAGTGCATATTCATAATTTGCGCAAAAAGATTGGGCTTAATTTGATTCGAACCGTACGAGGTGTGGGCTATATTGTTGATAAATTTTAATTTATGACTATTTCAATCCGTAAGTTTTTGCTGATTAACCTTCTATTGACGATGACAATTGTCATTTCGCTCACGGCAATCGGCAATTACTACCTTGATAAGCAAGATATTGATGATCACCTTGATGTGCTCTTAAGTCAAGCGGGTTTTTCATTTACGGCGATTGCAAGTCATGATATTCAACATCAAAATTGGGCAAAGCTCGAGGCTCGATTAAATGCCGTGCCTGCGGACGAGAAACAATATTATCAGCGCCAAGACTGGAAAAAAATTCAAGCGAGCTTAAAAGATTCCTCAGGTCAGGCACAAAAATACTTTCAAGAAAGTGGCGAAAATAAAACAAGATCCGCAGGAAAGTATCGGTTTCAAATTTGGTCACCGGATAATCAGTTATTGTTACGTTCAGAAAATGCGCCCTCTGTGATGCTTTCAAACGGCAAGCAAGGCTTTAATGATTATTATTATGCTGATACCCATTATCGCGTTTTTAGTAATATTGATCCGGAAACTAAACTGACTTTTGTAGTTGCAGAATCTTATGCAGAGCGAGATCGGCTTTCACACCATATCCTTATTGATGATTTATATATTTTGCTGTTGACTTACCCATTAGCTGGGCTGCTTATTTGGGTAGTTATTGGGCGTGGTTTAAGTAGTTTGGAAAGGATTACGGCTGCTTTAAGGCGTCGTGACCCGCATTACCTAAAACCAATGAGTACGGAAACGGTGCCTATTGAAGTTAAGCCATTAATTGTTGAGTTAAATGGGTTATTAAAACGTTTGCATGAGGCAATCGAGCGAGAAAAGCGCTTTGCCAGTGACGCTGCACATGAACTTCGAACACCATTAGCAGCGATTCGTACCCAAGCACAAGTTGCCTTGATGGTATCTGCTTCGCCAGAGCAGCAAGTTATCTTGCAGAATGTGATTTTAGGTGTAGATCGCTCAACTCATATTGTTAATCAATTATTATCCATGAGTCGGTTAACTCCTGACAATCAGCAAATTAAAGATGCAGAGCCATGCGATTTGACGCTTATCATACAAGATGTCATCGCGCAGTTGAAACCACTTGCAGATAGCAAAGATATCAAATTAAAGTTCCAAGAAACTTCTGAAGAAAGCGCAGCTGTCATGAGCAACCCTGCAGCACTTCAAATCTTGGTGCGTAATTTAGTGGATAATGCCATTCGTTATACGCCTAAAGATAGTATAGTAAATATCATCTTGCAAGCAGATAAAGAAAATATTTTATTTACTGTTGCAGATAATGGCCCGGGTGTACCTGAAGAATTTCGAGAAAGAATTTTTGAGCGGTTTTTTAGAATGTTAGGTAACGAGGCGCCAGGTAGCGGTTTAGGTTTATCAATCGTTAAGCAAATTGTAAATTTGAATCAAGCAAAAATTATTGTTGGTTACACGAATCTTGAAGAAAAAACTGGCTTAAAAATTCAAATTCAGTTCCCACGAAAATAAAGCAGGTGTGCTTAATCCTGCTTTTAATTAATGAACATGACTCACAATCTTAAACAACTGGTAGCAGAAAATCCTGAGTTGGCATTAGGTCCATTGGCTGCACTTATTGAAACAGCGCCTACCGTTGAAAACTTAGAGCTATATGGCCACTGTTTGGCAAGACTAAATAAGGTACCTGAAGCCATTGCTGCTTATAACAGAGCTCTTGAGCTAGATGCGTCTTTAATACGCGTGCATTTTAGTTTGGCGCAGCTTTATCAAAAAGAGATGCAGTATGAAAAAGCTTTGAATCACTTGCACCCCTGTTTAGATTTTGCGCCATCTGAGCCGATGTTTTTATTTCAAGCTGGCGCATGTCAGCTGCAATTAAAAAATTTTTCTCAAGCAAAAAAATATTTGCAAAAAGTTTTATCGCAACAACCCCATCATCTTGAGGCTTTGATCAATTTAGGCGTTTGCTATCTTAAAGAAAAAAGCTTTGATGAAGCGGTTTACTATCTTGCAACAGCTTGCCGCGTTAATGAAGATTATGCACCAGCGCAATATAATTTGGCGTGTGCCTTGATGGAAGCCAAGCGCTATCCTCAAGCGCGCATGCAATTTGAGCAATATTTAGAAAAGCATGGGCAAGACTTGGAAGCGCGTTACCATCTGGGTTTTATCTTAATGAATTTGGACGTTTTATCAGAGGCTAAAAACTGTTTTCAAGCTATTATGCAAGCGAATCCCCATCATGTTCTTGCGATGCATAATTTAGCAAGTGTCGCATTAAAAGAAAATGAGTCAAGCGTTGCTTTAGGTTATTATCAGCGTATCTTATCATGTGATTCGCAGAACGAAATTGCTCGTTATATGATATCGGCGCTAACACAAAAAAATGCACCTTCTCAAGCGCCAGAGTCTTATGTCAAAGCATTGTTTGACCAATATGCTGAGCATTTTGACCAGCATTTAAAAGAAAGTTTACAGTATCAAACGCCTCAACGTTTATATGATTTATGGTTAGAGCACCAAGCGGTTGGCCTGATTCCTAATCAGGAAAATAGCTTGTCTATTTTAGACCTTGGTTGTGGTACTGGTCTTGCTGGCGAATTATTTAAAGAGCAGGCAAAAAGATTAGTGGGTGTTGATCTTTCATCTGAAATGCTGAAGAAGGCGCAAGCCAAAAATATTTATGATCAATTACATGAGATTGAAATTCTGCAATTTTTAGATGCCCAAGCAGAAAGCTTTGATTTAGTGGTTTTAGCAGATGTTGTTGTTTATTTTGGTGACTTGCAAGCGTTGTTTAAAAAATTAAGTCGCTGCGCTCAAGCTATTTTACTTTCTATTGAGCATACTGATCGAGAAAAACATGAGTTAACTGCGAGTGGTCGATACTGTCATCCATTAAAAGAAGTGGTAAATGTTGCTAATAAGTATCATTTTGCTCATATAGCAAGTAATGAAGTCGTGTTGCGAATGCAGAATCATCAAGCGGTGAAGGGAGAGGTGGTATTGTTGGTTTACCAAAATTGAACGATTGTTTAATTGGTGAAGTATAAGTTATGAGCTTCCTTTTATACTTTAGGCGAGTATGAACAATAAACCAACTTGAAAAAAGGAAAATAAAATGAAGCATATCACTAAACTAAACCACTTAATTTTAGCAGGATTATTATTGGCCGGCGCTGCCTATGCTGATAGTAATACTTCTGCAAATTTTGTTATTGACCCGAGTCATCAGGCATCAACGATTAACTTTACTACTGTCGTCAACCAAGTATCTATTCCGCTGGGGACTTATTCTCCAAGTGTGACAAAGTTAGTTGATAATTTATTTAAAGTGCAAGAACCCGTTATTATTGATAATCAGGGCAAACCCGTTCCTTGTATAGTTACGGCGGTTGAAACACTGCCAAAAACGAATATGCAATATATATCTACGTCTAACACGGCATATTACTTTAGTCCTGAAACGGTAAATACCATTGACTTTACAAAGGATTTTGGTCAACCAAAATAAGTTTTTGTATTTCTTTTGTTAGAGAGAGCTAATTTCAAGCGGATTTTTCTAAAAACCGCTTGGAAAGCAGTTCTTTAAATAGCGGTTAACAAGCGGATAATTTGTTGCCCTGCCTCTTTTAACAACTTTTAGTTGTCAGTCTGACAACTAAAAGTTGTCATGTTTCTGCAAAGCCGCTATGATAAGCCATTTAAAATTTGAGCTTTGTCATGGCACAAATCACCCTTATTGAAGCAGTTACGCAAGCTTTGGCTTATGAATTAAATCAAGACCCTGATGTGGTTTTGCTGGGTGAAGATATTGGCGTGAATGGCGGAGTCTTCCGCGCGACGAATGGTCTACAGGTGCGTTTTGGTAAGCAGCGCGTTATTGACACACCGCTTGCAGAGTCTATGATTGCTGGGCTTTCTATTGGCATGGCATCACAAGGCTTGAAACCTGTGGCTGAATTTCAATTTATGGGTTTCACTTATCCTGCCTTGGATCAGATCATCAATCATGCGGTACGTTTAAGAAATAGAACGCGTGGTCGTTTAACTTGTCCTGTTGTTTTTCGTACACCTTATGGCGCAGGGATTCACGCGCCTGAGCATCATTCAGAAAGCACGGAAGCAATCTATGCGCATACACCAGGCATACGAGTTGTGGTACCTTCTTCGCCTGCACGTGCTTATGGGCTGCTGTTGGCAGCCATCCGAGATCCCGATCCGGTCATTTACCTTGAACCTTCGCGTATTTATCGTTTAGTCAAGCAAGAAGTGCCTGACAACGGCCAAGCTTTGCCATTAGATCGTTGCTTTGTATTAAAAGAAGGCAAAGATCTTACTTTGATTTCTTGGGGAGCGATGATGACTGAAACTTTAGCGGTTGCACGTGAGCTTGAGCAGTCCGGTATTAGCGCTGAAGTCATTGATGTTGCTACAATTAAACCGCTTGATATGGAAACTATTTTAGATTCTGTTGAAAAGACTGGCCGTGTGGTGATTGTGCATGAAGCAGCACAAACTTGTGGCGTGGGTGCTGAAATTGCAGCGCAGCTGGCAGAAAAAGCACTTTTATTTTTGAAAGCACCGATTAAACGTGTTGCGGGCTATGATGTAACTGTGCCGTATTTACGCTTGGAGCAGCAGTATCTCCCAAGTCCTGCAAGAATCCATGCGGCAGTTACAGAAGTGTTATCTTATTAAAGTTATAAGAGTGGGTAAAGCGCAGCCTGCCTTTTATAAGAATTTTAGTGGTTATACTGCGCTGAGCTTACTCTATATAGTTAATTATATGAATCTTATTCTTTCAGAAATCCCCCATATTTTAGGTCAACCGCTGATTCTCGAGGATCAAGCTATTCAAAACATTGTTATTGATAGTCGTTTAGTCAAACCTGGCGATATATTTGTGGCAATTAAGGGCGAACAGTTTGATGGCCATGATTTTGTACAACAAGCTCAAAGCAGCGGCGCAATAGCCGTTATTGTCGAAAAAATGGTGGCTGGTTTAAGTATTCCTGTTTTGCAGGTATCAAGCACGGTAGAAGCCTTGGCACAGATTGCTCACGCCTATCGTTTGCGCTTTGATATCCCTTTTATTGGTGTCACAGGTAGTTGCGGTAAAACATCAACGAAAGCCCTGATTGCGAGTGTTCTAGCGCAGTCAGGAAAAACTTTGGCGACCGAAGGGACTTTAAATAATCATCTCGGTGTGCCTTTAACTTTATTTCGTTTAAATGAAGATTTCCAATATGCAGTGATTGAAATGGGAGCGAATCATCCAGGCGAAATTAATGCTTTGGCTAAAATTGTAGAGCCAACCGTGGGTATTATTACTAATGCTGGGCCTGTTCATTTAGAAGGTTTTGGTTCTGTTGAAGGTGTGCAGAAAGCGAAAGGTGAAATGTATGAAAACTTAATGCCTGAGGGTGTTGGTATTGTAAATGTTGATGATGATGGCGCTGCTTATTGGTTAAGGCTGTTACAAGGTAAGCGTATTATTTCTTTTGGTTTAGCACATCAAGCTGATGTAATGGCAGAAAACATCCGTTTAAATGACCAATTACAACCATCTTTTGATTTAAAAATTTACGATAAAAAAATACCTATCAATTTGCCACTGATTGGCGTACACCAAGTTTCTAATGCTTTAGTTGCAGCCGCTGTAGGTTATTCACAAGGTTTAAGCCTTGAGCAAATCCAAAAAGGTTTAGAGTCGGCACCTAAAACAGAAAAGCGGGGTATCTTGCAAACCGGTTATAATGGCGTTTGGATTATTGATGATTCTTATAATGCTAATCCTAAAGCTTTTACAGTGGCAGTGGATATGCTGATGGCTGCGCCAAATATTACTTCGCATATATTGGTGATGGGTGATATGGGCGAGCTGGGGTCGATGGCGGCAGAGCTACATGCGGACGTTGGTAAAATGGCGAAAGAAAAAGGGGTAAGTGCGCTGTATTCAGTCGGAAAATTAAGCCAAGCTGCAAGCGCCGCATTTGGTGAAAATGCTTTTCACTTTCCTGATCAAGCAAGCTTAGTGGTCGCGTTAAAAGATATTGCTTCATCAGAGAAATGTTTTTTGGTGAAAGGTTCAAAGAGTAGCCACATGGGTGATGTGGTTATGAAATTATTGGAATGCTAAGAATATAGTAGCAATATGATGATGGTGTTTTGCTATTACGCTTAGTATGAATGATATTCGGTTTTAAAATAAAGGAAGTGTTATGCAAGTTTTTGGTGAATCAGAATTAATTTTAACGCATGAAGGCGAACGAATTTATCATTTAAATTTACATCCTGATGAAATTGCTGACACAGTAATTACAGTTGGTGATCCAAATCGTGTGCCAATGGTATCAAAATATTTTGATCGCATTGAAGTTGTTCAAGCTAAGCGTGAGCTTGTGACGCATACGGGCTATGTGGGTAATAAGCGTTTGACTGTATTGTCTACTGGGATGAGCACAGCAAATATTGATATCGTGCTTAATGAGCTTGATGCTCTGCACAATATTTGCTTTAAAACGCGCAAAGTTAAATCGAATACAAAACGTGTTAGCGTGGTGCGGATTGGAACTTCTGGTGCAATGCAGCCCGATATTCCCGTAGGTAGCTTCTTATTATCTGAAGCTGCAGTTGGTTTTGACGGTATGCTGCATTTTTATGATATGCATCATGCTGCGAAGGAGGCGACGTTATTGGCTTCATTGCAACAACATTTTCAACAGGGTTTACCAATTGCTCCTTATATGAGCTTTGTATCCCCTAAATTTTTATCGATGTTTGATCCTCATGTGCTAAAAGGTATCACAGTAACTTGCGGCGGTTTTTATGCAGCGCAAGGAAGAAATTTACGTGCCAAACCTAAAATGAGTGATTTTGTTGATAAGCTTGCGCAGTTTGCCCATGATAACTATCGTATGACAAACTTTGAAATGGAAACGGCAGGTATTTATGGGCTTGGGCGTGTATTAGGGTTTGACTATTGTTCATTAAATTTAATTTTAGCGAACCGATTCCACAAACAATTTATCCCAAATCCTGATGAAGCGATGGATCGCTTAATTAAACTAACTATTGAAAAATTAGCGGCTAATTAATTATGACAAAAAAAGTTTTTATTATAGGTGCCAATGGTTTTATTGGAAGCCATCTAATCGAGCAGATTCTTGAACACACAGATTGGTCTGTGATTGGTTTGGATTTGCATCAACAAAATTTAACGAATGTGCTTTCGCATGAGCGTTTAAGTTTTAAACAAGGCGATATGTTTACTGAAACGGCATGGATCGATGCAATGGTCGAGCAGGCTGATGTTGTGTTGCCGCTTGCTGCAATTGCCAATCCAGCTTTGTATGTTAAAGATCCGTTACGTGTTTTTGAATTAGATTTTGAGGCTAATCTTGCTATCGTACGCTTATGTGTTAAGCATAAAAAGCGTGTGGTATTCCCATCAACTTCTGAAGTTTATGGCATGTGCGAAGATAAAGAATTTGATGAAGAGACAAGTAACTTTGTGTTGGGACCTATTAATAAGCCGCGCTGGATATATTCTTGTAGCAAACAGTTGTTGGATCGTGTGATTTCAGCGTATGGGCAGCAAGGTGATTTGGCTTATACCTTGTTTCGCCCCTTTAATTTCATGGGTCCTCGTTTAGATAATTTACATGCAGCTGGTGCGGGTGGGGCTCGAGCATTTACTCAATTTGTAGGAAACGTTATGCGCGGCCAACCAATTCAATTGGTGGATGGTGGTAAGCAGCAGCGTTGCTATATATATGTTGATGATGCGATCGATGCTTTAATGAGAATTATTGAAAACAAAAATGACTGTGCTGCGCAGCAAATTTTTAATATTGGCAACCCGCATAATAATGTTTCTATGCACACTTTGGCGGAAATGGTTATTGCCGAAATGAAAAACTTTCCTTCGTTAGCTGAACAAGCTAATAAAGCAGAGATTGTTTCAGTTAGTGCAGAAGCGTACTTTGGCGCAGGTTATCAAGATGTAAATGCGCGTGTTCCATCTATTAAGCGTGCTGAAACGATTTTACATTGGAAACCGGTAACCTCGTTGCAAAAGGGTATTCGTAAAACATTAGAATTTTATTTTTCATAACAATTTATTATGACATCAAAACAGAACATGTTAATTCTTGGTTGCCAGTGGGGCGACGAAGGCAAGGGTAAAATCGTTGATTTATTAGTAGAGCAAGCGGATGTGGTTGTGCGCTTTCAAGGCGGTAATAACGCAGGGCATACGCTTTGGGTCAATGGTGAAAAAACGGTGTTACGTTTAATTCCTTCGGGAATACTGCATCCTAAAGTCGAATGCATTTTAGGTAATGGGGTGGTGGTTTCTCCCGAAGCATTATTTCAAGAGATTGAGGAATTAGAAAAGCGTGGTTTAGATGTTTGCTCTCGTTTGAAAATTTCCGATGCTTGTGCACTGCTTTTGCCTTCACATATAGCCTTGGATCATGCGCGTGAAGCAGCTTCAGGCGCTAATAGTATTGGCACGACAAAGCGGGGCATAGGCCCTTGTTATGAAGATAAAATTGCACGTCGTGGTTTGCGTCTTGGTGATTTAAGAAATTTTGCTCAGTTAGAAGATCGCTTATCACGTTTAATGCAATATCATAACTTCTTGTTAACCCACTACTACAAGGCAGAGCCAGTTTCCGAAGAAATAACGCTTAAAGCTTTAAGAGCTTTTGCTGAAAAAATTACGCCAATGCTTTGCGATGTGCCTCAACGTTTGCACGAACATAGAGCAGCTAATCATCAAATTATTTTTGAAGGCGCGCAAGGCACAATGCTGGATGTGGATCATGGTAGTTATCCATATGTTACCTCTTCTAGCACAACGGCAGGCGGTGCCATTACAGGTACGGGTTTTGGTGTGCGCCAATTGGATTATGTGTTGGGTATTTGTAAAGCCTATGTAACACGTGTTGGGGCAGGTCCATTTCCAACGGAGCTGTTTGATGAGCATGGAAAACTATTGGCTGAGAGAGGGCATGAATTTGGTAGTGTCACAGGCCGTCCGCGTCGATGTGGTTGGTTAGATTTGCCAGCTTTGCGTCGCGCACTAATGATTAATGATGTGACTGCTTTAGGCATTATGAAGTTAGATGTGCTTGATACTTTTGATGAAATTAAAATATGTACACATTATGAATATGCTGGCGAAACATTAGAAGTTGCGCCTTCTGACCCAGCGGTATTTGCTGCCTGTGAACCAGTTTATAAAGCGCTACCAGGATGGAAAGAGAATACGTTGGGTATACAGCAATATGAGCAATTGCCAAAACGTGCTAAGCAATATATTGCTTTTATTAGCGATCAGTTAAAGCGTCCGGTAGATCTTATCTCAACAGGCCCTGAGCGTACGCATACGATTTTGCTTCAGATTACGAGATAAAGCTAATGGGGCTAGCATCTCATGTGGTTCTGGTGTATTTCCCCTTAAGCTTTGTTTTTGCTGCTTGCGTTTTATATCTACCTGCACTAGCGGTATTTCCAAAGCTTATTTTACGCCCTTTTTATTTTTCGCTTGTTCCATTAGTCAGTTATTTTTTGGTAGGTTGTTTCGCTTTTCTTTTAATGTCGTTTCACTGGTTTTCTCACAGAACGGTTGTTTGTCTTTCTGTGATTATGTTGCTGACGGCAGCTTTAAGAATACGGAAAGTATTGCGAAGTCGCCATTTACGAGAAGGTTGGCATACTGATGATGTTAGATTATTGATTTTTAATTTTGGCTTAATAATCCCGCTTGTTTTTTTAGCTATCCTGAGCGCTTTCTCAATTAATGACGCTCTGGCAAGTTGGAATCACTGGGCAAAAATGTATTATTTTTCTCAGCCGCTTGGTCATAGTTTATATCCTACGTTTTATCCTGCTTTTTTAGCTTACGGCTACCAGTTCTTGGGTTCGCTAGATTATGAGGGTATTGTCAAGGTTGCGTTGGCGGTTTTGACATTTACTATTGCTAATGTTCTTGCTTTTAGCTCTGCAAAAACAAAAGAAAATTTTTGGCTTTATTTTATTTTGATTGTAATTGTGTTAATGCCTGGAAATCCGCCGGGCTTATATCACTTTTATGTTGTCGGCTATGCTGATGGAATTTTGGCTACGGCTGTTGCTGTTTCTGCAGCGGTTACCTTAAGATATTGCTTGGTTGAGCCAAGCTCATTCAATCTCATGCTTGCTGTATTATCAGCAGTTGCTGCTGCGTGGACAAAGCAGCCCGGTTTGTTATGGGCCGGGTTGATTGTGCCTTCTTTGTTAGTTGCAAAGATGATACAAGAAAAATCTATCAAGTTAAAAGAATTGCTCAGTATTGTTATCCTGCTTGGTGCAGTGTTATTTTGGGCGCTCGGGACAGGTAAAAACTTTTACCATAATTCAGGTGTGCTGCAAGCATCTTTAAGTGGCCATTCTTCCTATTGGTATGCTTTTTTCAAAAGTGTTAAAGAGTATTTAATCTTGCAGCCAACAATATTAGTACTTTTTGTTTTAGCGGGGATGCTTGCGGGTAAACAGAAGTATTATTTATTATTGAATATAGGTTTATGGATTGGTGTGCTGCTATGGTTTGTTTTTGCAAGCTATGAGCTACGAGAAGGTTTATATTTAATTGCCTTGGCCGGCGTCATGATAGCCTCTTATGATTTTTTTGCTCCTGGTCTGAACAAGTTTTTTTGGTATCAAAAATATTTTCGGGTAAATAAAATACAGAACACTTGGTTGGCAGCTTATTTTGGTGTGATGGTAATTGTGACCGTTCTATTATGTGTGGCTCAAGTTAGGCGAGAAGGTGGTATTTTTCCGTTAAATGGTCCAAAGACGACAATTTATCATTTATTTGTTGATCAGCCTGCTTGGGTTTATAAAACGCTATATGATGATCCTAATACTGTTGTGGCAGGCACTTCTTGGGAAGACTCTCTTTTTTTAGGTAAGAAGCCTATATTAATTCTTCGAGAAAATACGCCAGCAGAAACCTTGCGGTGGTTATTGGACAAACATATTGAGTTTGTTATGATAGTACCAGCAATGAGCCCAAAACAATTTGTAACCCTTAGCGATATTACTAATCAGTGCCCTCAGTTTATGCAAAAATTAGAGCTGGGCGATACAAGAGCAGGTTACATGATTTTCAAATTAAATACCGCCGCTAGGAGTACTTGCCCTTTATGAACAATGCCAATAAGCCATATGTCTTGATCCCAGCTTTTCAGCCAGAGCAAAGTTTAATTTCGCTTGTTAATGAATTATTAGAAAATCAATTGATTAATATTTTGGTAGTGGATGATGGCTCGGGCGCAAACTATCAAAAGGTATTTGCTAATTTACCTAAACAAGTTGAGCTTTTGACTCACGAAAAAAATCAAGGAAAGGGCGCGGCAATTAAAACGGGTATAAAATATTTACAAAATAGAAACTTGGAAGTTCCTATTATCACAGTTGATGCAGATGGCCAACATCTGGTGAGTGATGTGAAAAAAATTTATGATCAAATGCTTGTTACTCCCGAAAGTTTAGTGTTGGGTGTGCGGCAATTTGATCAAAGCGTGCCTTGGCGTAGTCGTTTTGGTAATGAATTATCACGTAAGCTTTTTCGTTGTCTTTACAAGTATCCTATCGAGGATACACAGACAGGCTTACGGGGAATTCCTGTGACGCTACAAAAAGAATACTTGCAAATTCCTGCTACTCGTTATGAGTTTGAGTCTGAATGTTTAATTATGGCGGTTAAACAAAAGGTAGATATTATTCAATTGCCTATTGAGACGGTGTATATTGAAAATAATCGCTCTTCGCATTTTAACCCTATCGTTGATTCCATTAAAATTTATTTTGTTTTCTTTCGTTATTGTTTAATAGCGCTTCTATCATTTGCTATTGATATATCAATTTTTTCTGCTCTGCAGATTGCCAGTGGAAATATTTTGTTAAGCTTGGTGACTGCAAGGGTTGTTTCAGGTGGTTTTAATTTTTATATGAATAAATATAAAGTTTATCGCTGTCATGATAAAGCATTACTGCAAAGACAATTGTTTCAATATGTTTTACTTAGCCTCGGTGTTTTGGCGGGTTCTTATGTGTTAATTTTGGGTTTGGTCCATGGTTTTAATTGGAATGTGATCGCCTCAAAAATTATTGTGGATCTTTTCTTGTTCGTGATGAATTTTTTGGTGCAAAAAAAATATATTTTTCCTGCTGTATAAGCACTGAGGAAAAGCATTCATAAAGTCCTTTGCTAGAAGCTCGGTAGAAATTGTCTGAATGCTTGCCCCGTCTCTTATTAACTCTTTGCCTTCAGCGCCTGGTAGATCTTATCTCAACAGGCCCTGAGCGTACGCATACGATTTTGCTTCAGATTACGAGATAAGGCCCAGTAACTTAGCGCGTTAGATTTGGTTTTTCGGCTTACCACTCACCTGTTATTGCAGATGTTTTTGTGATGCACCTACAGGGGTCTCATTATCGCTACGTTATCTGTATCTGTTTGCATGGCGTACTCCTTCCTTGATAATAGTTGAATTTAAGACACTCACTACTTTGAAGTGCACGCCACTTTTCTTCAACCCTTCTTTTTATTCCATTCACAACTTCCGATCATAGCTCTAAAGCTTGTGGAAAAGACTTAATATTTCCTTAAGGAAACTCTAGTAAAATGATCATTAACAAATAGAGCATGCGAAAAAAATAAGTATAAAAAAAGCATGTCGATCTGTGGTAAAGCCTCACGAAAGTGAGGCTTGCCTCAAGATACTAGGAAGAAAATGCGGTTTGATGGTCTCCTTAAGCGGGATTCAAAGATTTTCCTCTCCGATGTAAAACAATGAGTTAGGGCTGTTTTAGAAAAAAAGTCCAAAAACCTTGTCAAAAAGTGTTGACAAAGAAAAAAACTCGTGTAGAATAGTCGGCTCTTTCGGACGAAACGTCCACTTCGAAGCGGCGGTATGAGCTAAGAAGCAAGTTCTTTAACAGTGTGAATGAAA
>JAJNBD010000005.1 GCA_021156105.1 Gammaproteobacteria bacterium
GCTATGCAAGGGGCTTTTTTTACCGCTTTGGTGGGCACGTCGCTAGCGCTCCTTTGCCCACCCTACAGCGCGTGCCCACCATTTTCATACCCCACAGAGAATAGACTTTCTGTGCGAAAATCATCCCAAGCGTGTTCAATTTGGGTTCGCAATGGCAGTTTTTAAACTTTCAGATTCCCCAGCGCAAAACCACCTTAACAATGATAAAATTTATTCTTTTATTTTAGCAATAAAAATTTATGCTTAGACTCGATCATTCCCCTGCTATTCCACCTAACACTGAAATTAACTATTTTCCTGCAACACGAGAAAGAAGAAGTTCCTTCATAGAGATCACCGTCTCAAAAGAAGTCGCCGTAAAACTTGGCCACGCTGAACAACGCACGACTGAAGATCAACCGGAAGTAAAAATCTTACTCAAAGATTCTGGCAAGCTTTTAGGTAAAGGGTCAGAATCCAGCGTGCGACTTTTCGACACAGGCACACCCCATGGTCCGCGTGTCGCTGTTGCAAGCCCTTGTTCAACCATGACTTTGGACAGTCTGTTAGTCAGAGATGCCAAGTCAAAACAAAGAATGACTAATCAAGTTTATGGAAAAAATTTTGTTCAAGGCTTCTTTTACCCCAAAACTTATCGCTTAGTCATGCCTGTTTTTAACGGAATAACCTTACAGCAAGCAATGGAAAAAAATCCTAGCGTGGTAAAAAAATGCTTTGTTACGCTTATCCAAGCCATTGCAAAAGCCTTGCAGTGGACACATGACCAAGGCGTCATACATGGCGACTTTAAAGAAGATAATATTTTCCTTGGTAATGATCCAGAAACGTCACAAACTATTGCATGGTTAATTGATTTTGGCTTTGCCCAACAAGTTGGCAAAAAAGTTGAAAAATTTGCCAATATTGTTTATTGGCCACCGGAAAAAATCACCAAACTTGAGGAAATATTATTGGCAGAAACCTCGCAAGATATTTTTGGGTTAGCTTATATGATTCAACGTCTATTAAAAAGCTTTAAAATTGAAAGCGACAAGACTATCTTTCATGATTGGTGTAAGGCTGCCCAACAAGATGATCCAAGCCTTCGACCTTGCTTGCAACCCCTAATTGATGCCACCGCTGATTATTTAGCTCAAGAAAAATCACTCTATTCCTTAAAAGGATCTTTAAAAGAATTAGTTAAAAACATTGCTCACGAAATAAGCTTAGCACCACTAGAATCTATAACGATCTTCCATTTTCGTTTGTTATTTTTTAAAAGCTTAGATCAATATTTTTCGCAGATGAGTATTGGCTTGAAAGACTTAGCTTGCGATAAAAAAAGCATCCAAGCTCAAACGCTTTATTTAATTGGCAAAAACATCAGCAAACTTACACCAAATTTAAAAAAATTCATTGAAGTACGCAATAAAAACCAACTGTGCACGTTTATAGATAACGATCTTGATCGTCTACTAGGTCCAGCCCCAGATGAATTACAGCCAACGCCTAAACATAAAGCTTAAATAAGCTTTAGCAGTAAAAAATAAAATATAAAAATTAGCGCGGGCTTACAACCGTGCCAAACCGGCATTTATCAACTCCGGGCTCGCTGCACGATCGCGGCTCTGATTGCAAATGCAGTCCTTTTAAAAAACTCCTTTCCAGCAGCGATAGCGTGATTTTTGCTCCCTGCAACGCTTTAATACGCACCGCGTAAAAATCATAATTAAGACAACAGATAAAAAATTTTGTTCTTAGGGGAGAAAATTGACAATTTAAGCAAAATCTTTTACCTTAGGCTTTCAGCAGAAGAGGTGCGGATTCTGAGTAACTTGCCTGAGGCAGCCAAATGCCGGTGACAGCAAGCTAGGCAGTTCCCGCCGAAATTTAAAGAAATTTGGTTTTCTTTAAGTTGGAATTAAAATTGCTAAGGTTTTAATTCTGTCACGATGATCGTGGAGCGCTTCTGAGAAATGCCTTGCTTTTTCTTTTCGCATTTTTCGCCCTCTTATCCTCGTGCTTTTGCTATTTAATTAAAACGGTAATAACGAGAATAAACTATGTCAGAAAGCACTTTGCGACGCCATTTAAGTTCACGCCATATCATCATGATTGCCATTGGCGGATCTATTGGAACCGGGATATTTTTTGCAAGTGGCAATGCCATACACACAGCAGGCCCGGGCGGCGCGATTCTTGCTTACCTTCTCATTGCCATTATGGTTTATTTTTTAATGACCAGCCTTGGGGAAATGTCCGCACTGCTTCCTAATACTGGCTCTTTTTGTGATTACAGTACACGCTTTGTGGAGCCAGCCTTTGGTTTTGCGATGTCTTATAACTATTGGTTTAACTGGGCAATTACTGTCGCCGTTGATCTTTCTTCCGCTTCCTTTGTGATGAGCTATTGGTTCCCCCATGTCTCTTTTATAGTTTGGAGTTTATTATTTTTTGCCATGGTCATCGGTTTAAATATCTTAACCGTCAAAAGCTATGGTGAATCGCAGTATTGGTTGTCAATTATTAAAGTTATTACTGTCATATTATTTCTTATCGTTGGCACACTAATCATTTTTGGCGCTTTTCACCATACGCCCATTGATCTGAAAAACTGGAGGATTGGCGACGCCCCATTTCATAATGGCTGGACAGGCTTTGCAGCAGTATTATTGGTCGCAGGATTTTCCTTTCAAGGCACAGAATTATTTGGGGTGACCGCTGGCGAGGCACATGATCCACACTTGAGCATCCCTAAAGCGGTACGAAGTGTATTTTGGCGTATTTTAATTTTCTATATTGGCGCTATAGCAATCATTAGCTTTATTATTCCTTATACGGATCCTTCGTTAGTGAATACAGATACCAACAATCTTGCCTTGAGTCCTTTTACTATTATATTTAGACAAGCTGGATTGCAATTTGCAGCAAGTCTAGTAAACCTCGTCATCCTCTCGGCTGTGCTTTCAGCTTGTACAGCAAGCATGTATACAGCTACGCGTATCCTTTGGCACACGGCTACAGAAGGTAATGCGCCTCGTATTTTTAGCAAACTCACCTCTCATGGCATTCCTTTAAATGCTTTAATTGCGACTGCAGCAATTGGTTCCCTGGTATTTTTATCTTCGTTTTTTGGTAATGGCAAAGTTTTTATTTGGCTGATTAATATTTCTAGCTTGTCTGGTTTTATTGCTTGGATTGGCATTGCCATTTGTCATTATCGTTTTCGCCGCGCTTATCTTGCGCAAGGAAAAAGTCTTCAAGATCTTCCTTATCAATCAAAATACTTTCCTTTTGCCCCTTTATTTGCGCTAGGGCTTTGCTTAGCCATTTTGCTTGGTCAGCAATTTGTAATGCCAATTCAGCACCCTTTTAACTGGGGTGGCTTTATTGGAACTTATATAGGCATTCCTATTTTTCTTATCTTATATGTTGGTTATAAATATTATAAAAAAAGTAAGTTAATTCCTTTAACAGCATGCCAGTTTTAAAAAACGCTAGCGACAAGTCACGGCTTGTCGCTATTTTGCCAAAAATCCACCTCTTTCCTGAAAGTCACTAGACAAGCCTGTAGTGCCCAGTGATAATGGCTATTATTTGCTTAGAAATCACTTATTATGATGACCACCACCCAGCGCCACGAATTTTTTGTGATTGCTTCAATGTTTTTATTAGCATCTCTGACACCTTTCACCCTGGATGGTTATACACCTTCTTTGCCAAGCATTGCGCTTGTTTTCCACGCGAATGAAGGTTTAGTCCAATTAACCATGAGTTTATTTTTATTAGGTAGTGCCTTAACGCAATTGATCTATGGCCCTCTTTCTGATCGTTTTGGCCGCAAAAAAATCATTCTTATTGGTATTTCACTTTGCTTATTTGGCAGCATTTTGTGCACATTATCCAAAACTATTCTTTGGCTTATCACCGCTCGTTTCATCCAAGGTGCGGGAACTGGCGCTGCAAATTCTTTATTTCGCGCCGTGATGCGCGACGTTTTCGGGGGAAACAGGATGGCGCAAGTCGCTTCCTATTTAGGGATGGCTTTTACGGTAGTATTAGCTGCGGCGCCTGTTTTAGGTGGCTATTTCCAAGTACACTTTGGCTGGCGGGCGAGCTTTATTTTTATGGCGGCTCTTTCTGCTTTTGATTTAATAATTATTGCACGCTTTCTACCTGAAACAAATGGCAATTTAAGTGCCGACTCTACAAGACTTTCTGTGATTGGCAAAACTTACTATAGCTTATTAAGTCACCGTAATTTTGTCGCTTATACGCTCTGTTCTACCATCGCATTTGCAAGCCTTATGACTTACTACGCAATTGGGCCTTTTTTACTACAAAATGACTTAAAATTTACCCCTATACAATTTGGATATATGAGTATATTAATTGCGGGGACAACAACAATAGGCCAATTTATTAATGCCAAACTTGTGCTTGAATATGGCACAGAAAAGATGCTGCGTGTTGGTGTTTATCTTATGCTCCTTAGTGGCATTAGCATGGTGGCCATTTTCTTTTTAGGTATTTTTAGTAAAATTGCCATCATTTTGCCTGTGCTACTAATTAGCACTGCTGCTGGTTTTGTTTTTTCAAATGCCATGGCCGGCGCGTTTTACCCATTTCCCCACATAGCAGGTATGGCTGGTGCAATGTATGGTAGTTTGCAAATTTTAGGCAGTGGAGCTTCTACACTCATTGCCTCTTCATTCTTGCCATCACAAGCAAGTTTAGCTTTTACCGAATTAGCTCTTGCATTATGCGCTTTAGGGATGGTCAAACAAATCAATCCTCACCAACCGCTCGCTCATGCTCGCGGCGCTGATTAAAAAAGCAATTAATTATCATTCGCTTTTTTTCAAGGCAATTTAGGCATGATATAATGCCTGCGCTTTTCATTTAACAACCATCTTTGGAGATCTTCATGTCTTTTGATTTGCTCACGGTTGATTTCACATCCCCTAATGCCGGCAAAGAATTTACTCACTCTCTTCACCACACTGGCTTTGCTGTGATTAAAAATCACCCTCTGCCCGCTGATTTAGTTGAAGAAGTTTATGCTAACTGCCAAAATTTCTTTGGCCAGCCAGAAGAATACAAACGCCGCTATATTCGTCATGATGTACCAAACCGTGGCTATTTTCCTCCACTTTCTGAAAACGCTAAATATTCTAATGTTAAAGATTTAAAAGAGTTTTACCACTATTTTAATGATCCTGAATATTTACCCAAAGAATTTGGTCAAAATTTGCAAAAGCTTTACCAAGAAATGCATGCCATTGCCAGCAAAGCACTATCTTGGATTGAAGATAACTTACCCGCCCATCTTCGTGAAGCGCTGTGCATGCCACTCAAAGATATGATTGTTAATTCAGATCGTACGTTGATTCGATTAATTCATTACCCACCTTTGACTGGCAATGAAGAAGAAAATGCTGTGCGTGCTGCAGCCCATGAAGATATTGGCATGTTAACTTTTTTACCTGCGGCAACCGCAAAAGGTTTACAAGTGAAGGATAGTCAAGGAAATTGGCATGAAGTGCCCTGTGATCACGGTACGATTGCCGTTAATACAGGTGATACTTTAACGGCTATCACCCAAGGCTATTTGCCCGCGACAACTCACTGCGTGGTTAACCCAGATCCAGAAATGGCAAAAACCTCTCGCTTTTCTATGCCATTATTTTTACATCCGCAAGATGACGTACGCTTACCCGATGGAAGGACTGCCAAAGACTATCTAATGCAGCGCTTAAAAGAAATTGGATTAGCTTAAACTATTGATGACGAGGAGAGCTGCGGTCGTCGGGAACTGTAATCGACGGCAGCTGCTGCTCTTTAAACGAACCATCTTCTGCTAATGGTCTAGAAGTAGCAAAAAAGCTGCCTAGCATAGCGTGACAGTGTGCTTCCATATCTTTCGCTCCTGCAGCTGTTTCAGCGGCTAGCCCCATTCTTTCAGCCTCTGTTGGAAGAACCGACTCCTCACTCATGCCTTGCTGGTGCTTAACTGCTAACCCTCTCTGCGTCCCGAAGAAAGAAAATATTGATGCAACAAAAGAGGAGGATACGTCCCCTGGGAAAATCCGGTTTGCTTTTAGCGCTTGCAGTCGTTCCATTACAAGAAAATAATACTCAGTTTCTTCTCTCCTTGCCCTTACTTCTGCTACTCTTGCTTCAGCTTCCATTCTCTTTGCCTCAGCCTCTGCTCTTCTTGCCGCTGCCTCTAATTGTCGGTGCAGAGTCTCTTTCTCTTTTTGACGAAACTCTTCATCTGATAACGGTGAAACAGAGCGAGAGCCGCTTGTGCTCTTACTATCACTATGTTTGCGTTTATGCTCTAAGGGAAAAGCCGCACCAGCCTGCGAGCCAGATACAGTTAACGAAATGCTATCGCTGTTGGATTCTTTTGCCTCTTCGATTTTTTTCACATCAATATTAATAAAGTAATTTGAAACAGAAGAGGGTAACCAAGGAAAAACAAACCCGTCAATGACCTCTTTATCTGGCTTGATACCTAATAATTCTTCGCCGTAAGATTCGAGAAACATTCTTAAGGTTGGCGCCAATGCCTCTTGGAAGAGTGCGCCACGACTTTGACCCTGCATTTCAAAGCTTTCACCATGTGCCCAAGGGTGTATTGCAGGCCCCATGCATAAACCAATGACAATCATTTCTTCCACAAGATACCGAGTGACGGTTTCCAAACATGCCTTAAGTGCCGGTTCAGATTCAGACACCCACCCATTCATTGTCTGAGGTAATTGAGCCTGCCAATAATTTAATGTCGCAGTAATATAAGCTTGCTCATCCTCTTCTTTTAGATATGAAGCTGGCAATCCCCTTAGGTATTTTGTGTCTATTTTAGTTTTATTTTCAAGTAAAATTTTTTGATAATTTTTAAATAAGCCTTTTACATTGAACAATATCGCTTTATACAAAGCCTCAGGAACCCTTGGAGGATCACTCCTTAATAACTCGGTGATGTTTCCAACAAATAAATCAATACACGCTCTTAAAGAAGAACCTCCACCTAAAGAAAGGCTTTTGTTACGAATCAAAGCCTCCCAATTAAAGAAGCTGACTTGTAATCCATCTTCAGCTGGTACTGCTAACTTTACCCCAAGTACATCTGAGGGAATTTTTACATTTGGGCAACACAACTGTGAACTTTCAAGCGCTTTCGCAATGGTATTATTACGATACGTAGGTTCAAGATGAGTAAGCATATCGGATCTAGAAAGCTGAACTGGCGTAAAACTACCATCAAGCGCATGAATAAAGTTAATTAAGCCATCTAAATTAATAAGCTGCAAACCTAGAGAATCAACGATAACGAGCTTCTTGCATCCTACTTTCTGAGCGGCCTCTTGAATAGTAGCAAATTGAGCCTGCAAAGGCATTATACGGCTATAATCAGGATTATTAACAGGAATAGTCGGAGAAATTTCTTTATTAAATACCTTGAGCGCCCAAGCTGGCATCTTGTCCAGCGTACCTGGATCTTTTAAAGATATGTTTACAATCGTGCAAAGTGGCACAAATAGCTCATCGCGATTTGTTAGCGAATTTAGGTCAAGGCTCGCCACATATCCGGCAGGCCGTGGCGATGTTTGCCGTATTTGCGAAGATTGTTTACCTTGTTTACCCATATGTGTTTTACCTATTTATTGTACTCTAAAACACTAAATGCTATTAGCTGCGAAAAGAAAGAAATTAATAATCCCCTATTCTTATTCTACTCCTTGTTTTTCCAATGCGAAAGATCTTTTTTTAAAAAGTCTCTGCTTCGTTTTTTCGATTACATTATAATGAAAAATACTTAAGAAAAGCTTAAAAGACTCTAAAGCTTTATACTCTTTTCTGCAGGGTATAAAATGGCGGGCACGCGCTGTAGGGCGGGTAAAATCATGCTAACGACGTACCCGCCAAAGCGATGAAATAAGGCATCTTGCCTAACGTTTTGTCCACCCTACAATAAATTTCATATCGTACAGAGATGCTCATTTTCTGCAGCAGTGACCATAAACCTTGTACCGTATAAAATAAAATTTATTAAGATAAAGGTAGATACACGCTAAATGTAGAGCCCTTACCAAGTGTACTGGTGAGGCTAATCATACCACCTAACTGTTCAACTAACTTTTTGCTTGCCCATAACCCTAAACCATAACCTTTATTTTTAGGCGCTCCAGGCTGAGAAATCCTCATGAATTTTTCAAAAATCAACGATTGCTTATCTTCTGGGATACCTATACCAGTATCAATAACTTGAACAAGTAAAAATTCTTTGCCCAACATAACTTCTTTAGCTGCTCTCACCGTGATACTGCCTTGTTCGGTAAATTTTACTGCATTGCTTAACAGATTTAAAAACACTTTTTTCAACGCAGAAGCATCAGAATGAATATTTACGGGCAAATGTTTTGGATAATCAAAAACAAATAACAATCTTTTTTGACTCATTTTAGGCGTAATAAGGCTTCCAACATTTCTTAAAAGCTCATACAAGTCTACAAGTTCATGCCTTAATACTTCTTGCGGATTAGTCACTTCATCCAAAATGCCGGAAATAAACTTTTCAAGCTGCTGCGCTGCCATTGCAATATCACGTAGCGCTTTTTGTTTTGCAGGATCAACTTCATTTTCGCCTAAAATATCTGCCATTCCCATCATACCAATTAGTGGCGTACGCAAGTCATGAGAGAGATTCAAAACAAATTCTGTTTTTGCGCGATTGGCTTTTTCTGCCTCTTCCTTCGCCACTTGCAGCTCGGCTTCAACACGCTTTTGCTCCGTGATATTTAAAGAAACACCGGCTAAACCAATCACCTCATCACGTTCGTTCTTAATAGGAACTTTTTTAGTCAAATAAATTTGTGGGCCGTTTTCAGGGTCGGGGAAAAATTGCTCCCAAGTGGATGGCTCACCTGATGCCATGATGGCATCATCTGTTTCCCATGTTTCGCGAGCAAATTCTTTATCGACATTCATTTCCAAGATAGTTTTGCCAATAAACTCATCGAACGACTTGAGCTTTAACACCTCTAGCGTCGTCCGATTGCAGCCACGGTACACCCCTTGGCGATCACTCCAATAAATATTCCCCGGGATTAAATCAATAATTTTTTGCAAATCAAAAAGATCTGCCATTAATTACACTCCTAGCAATAACCGTGCTGGATTCTCGAGTAATTCTTTAATCGTGACCAAAAAGCTCACTGACGTTTTACCATCAATTAAGCGGTGATCATAAGACAACGCCAAATACATCATTGGGCGGATTACGATCTGACCATCTTCCACGACTGGACGCTCTTGGATTTTATGCATTCCTAAAATAGCGCTTTGTGGTGGATTAATAATTGGCGTTGAAAGCAATGAGCCAAACACGCCGCCATTCGTAATCGTAAAAGTACCACCTGTCATTTCTTCTAGCGTTAAAGTACCGGCTTTTGCTTTTTGACCAAAAGTACTAATGCCTGCTTCGATTTCCGCCATGCTCATTTGGTCTGCATTACGTAAAATAGGCACCACTAAACCACGCTCAGTCGAAACTGCAATACCAATATCATAAAAACCATGATATACGATGTCATTACCATCAATGGAAGCATTCACTTCTGGGAAGCGCTTTAATGCCTCAATCACAGCTTTAGTAAAAAAGGACATAAAGCCTAAACGCGCACCAAATTTCTTTTCAAATTTGTCTTTGAATTCAGCACGTAGGTCCATTACTGCTTTAAGGTTTACTTCATTGAATGTTGTTAAAAGCGCTGCATTATGTTGTGCATCTAATAATCGCTCAGCAATACGTGCACGTAGACGTGTCATTGGCACGCGTTGTTCCACACGCTCACCTACTGGTGCTGCAACAGCAGCAGATTTTGGTGCTTGCGTTGCTGCTTGGAGTACATCTTGCTTAGTTAAACGGCCATCTTTACCTGTGCCTGAAAGCGCACCAACATCAACATTTGTTTCTGCCAATGCACGGCGCACAGAAGGCGCATGATTTTGTGCATCTGTTGCTTTTTGTGACGCTGCGGCTTTTGTGGGTTCAGCTGCTGGCGCTGCAGTAGCCGCTGCACCAACCTCAATCCGGCCAATAACATCATGCGCATGTACGGTTGCACCATCACCTTGAATAATTTCTGCGAGTATGCCATCAGCGGTTGCAGGTACCTCAAGGACAACCTTATCCGTTTCAATATCTACTAGATTTTCATCACGCTTAATAGCATCGCCTGGCTTTTTATGCCAAGTAACGATAGTAGCATCAGCTACAGATTCAGGAAGAGTAGGAACTTTAATTTCGATGGACATAGTTTTAAACCTTTTTCTTTAAAATAATACATAAGGTGGGTAAAAAATGTAGCACGCCACCAATTAACTGCGCTTAAATACCGAGCGCTTCATTCAGAAGCTTAATTTGTTCTTTTTCATGCAGCTTTTTATAACCTGCTGCAGTTGATGCCGCAGCTGCACGCCCAGCATAAGTCAAAGCCTGACCCTTTGGCAAGCAGGTTTCAAAGTTTTCACGAACTTGCATCCAGGCACCTTGGTTACGAGGCTCTTCTTGACACCAAACCCAGTCTTTTGCTTTTTTATACTTAGCCAATTCAGCGGTTAAAGCTTGTTCAGGGAAAGGATAGAACTGCTCTAAACGAATAAGTGCAATATGCTCAGCTTTCTGTTCTTCACGTTTTTGTGCAAGGTCATAATAAACTTTACCGCTGCAGATAATAACGCGTGACACTTTATCTGCTTTAGCATGAGCGTCGCCAATGACTACTTGGAACTCGCCTTGCAGGACATCTGCTAATTCCGAGGTCATACGGCGGAGCATACTTTTGGGCGTTAAAATAACAAGCGGTGTGCGATAAGGACGTAAAACTTGTCGTCGCAATAAGTGGAAGATTTGCGCTGGTGTTGATGGATTGCACACTTGCATATTTTCTTGCGCGCACAATTGTAAAAATCTTTCCAACCGGGCAGAAGAGTGTTCTGGCCCCATACCTTCATAACCATGAGGTAGCAATAAGACTAAACCACTGAGCTGACCCCATTTTTGTTCACTGGAACTTAAAAATTGATCAATGACAACTTGCGCACCATTACAAAAATCACCATATTGCGCTTCCCAAAGCACTAAAGCATGAGGGTTCGTATTGGCATACCCATACTCGCAAGCCATTACCGCATTTTCAGATAACAGAGAATCAACTACTGTTAAAGGCGCTTGTTGCTTGCTTAAATGTTGAAGCGGATTATACGCCTCACCAGTATTTTGATCATGAATAACCACATGGCGATGCGCAAACGTGCCGCGACCTGAATCTTGACCAACAAGACGTACATCATAGCCCGCTTCTAGTAAGCTTGCATAAGCTAATAATTCTGCATCACCCCAAATTAAGGGGGCGTCACCGGCATAAGCTGCTGCACGTTTAGCAATAATTTTTTCAACTTGGGCTTGTACTTTAAACCCTTCAGGTATCGCCGTAATTTTTGGCCCAAGTGCATTTAACTCCGCCTGGCTTAACGCTGTCTTTGCAGGTGTTTGCCAAGTTGCATTCTCAAACTTAGACCAATCAGGTACTGTTGCGTCATATTCAGGATTGGCAGCATGCGCAACCATTTCTTCGCCACGATCTAAGCCATCACGATACGTGGTCATCATCGCATCAACTTCAGCTTGAGTCACTACCTTTTCAGCCATTAATTGATCCGCATAGAGCTTACGTGTCGTTGGTAATTTGCGAATAATTTGGTACATCAAAGGTTGTGTTGCCGAAGGTTCATCCCCTTCGTTATGGCCATGGCGACGATAACAAACTAAATCAATCACCACATCTTTATGAAATTCTGCATGGTAAGCTAAAGCCAACTCTGCCACAAACATTGCGGCTTCAGGCGCATCACCATTCACGTGAAAAATTGGTGCGCTCACCATTTTGGCACTATCAGTGCAATATAAACTTGAACGAGTATCTTCTGGATTACTGGTGGTGAAACCAACTTGGTTATTGACGACGATATGAATCGAGCCACCAATTTTGAAACCGCGCGTTTGTGACATCGCAAAGGTTTCCATAACCACACCTTGACCAGCAAAAGCAGAATCACCATGGATTTGTACTGCTAACACTTGCTCATGTTTTTCGTCTTTACGCATATCTTGACGCGCACGCACCATACCTTGTACCACAGGTGAAACGATTTCAAGATGTGATGGATTAAACGCAACGCTTGCATGAATAGGGCCATGCGTCGTTTGTAAACTTGCCCCATAGCCATAGTGATATTTCACATCATCTGAGCGTTTTTCGTGATAAGCGTAATTGCCTTCAAATTGAGCGAACACATCTTTTGATGGCATGCCAAGTACATTAACTAAAACATTTAAACGACCGCGGTGCGCCATGCCAATCACAGCTTCTTTGACACCAAATGCAGTACTTTGTTCAATTAAGTAGTTCAACATAGGCACTTGTGTATCACCGCCTTCCACAGAAAAGCGTGTCACGCCTACATATTTTGCACCAAAGGTTTTTTCTAAAACTTCAACGCCAGTTAATTTTTTTAGCAAATCGATTTTTTGCGCTTTGGGCAATTGCCAAGTTGCAAACTTTTCAATACGCTTACGCAGCCATTGCACTTCAACAGGATTATCAATGTGTTCAAATTCAAAACCAATTGGACCACAGTAAATCTTTTCACACGTGTCAACAATCGTTTTAACATTAGCTGTTGTTAAGCCCGCCAAGGAGTTTGCATCATAATTTTGCTTATCATTTAAGCTCAAGCCAGCATCTGCCACATTTAACGCAGGTATATGGCGTGGCTTGGTTAAACTTAAGGGATCTAATTTAGCTTTCAAATGGCCAAATTGGCGATAAGCTTGGATGAGACGGTCTATCTTAACTTGTGCATCACAAGAAGTCGGCCCGCCTGCTTGAGCAACGACAGTACGAGATGAATAATTTTCAAACGCTTTACGAATCGCCGAGTGAATGGGCTCGCCACCTTGTTTTTGGAAATTTGCAGCAAAGTATTTTTGCCATTCGGGTGAAACGCTTTGCGGATCTTGCAAATACTGTTCGTACAAACCTTCCAAATAAGCGGCATTATCGCCTTCGAAGGCAGAATTAGTTTTTTGTTCTGTGTAGGTAGTCATAAGCTTTTCTCTTATCGTCATCCCGCGAACGCAGGAAGCCATAATTATCTCTAAAAAGAGGGCCCCGTTTTCACGGGGATGACGTTATTAAACCGCTCTTTGTAATAATTTAGAACGAATCTTACCAATAGCTCGCGTAGGATTTAAACCTTTCGGACAAACTTGTACGCAGTTCATAATACCGCGGCAACGGAATAAACTATAAGGATCTTCTAAATTTGCCAAACGTTGTTCTGTTGCTGTATCGCGTGTATCTGCAATGAAGCGATAAGCCCATAGTAAGCCTGCAGGACCAATAAATTTCTCAGGATTCCACCAAAACGATGGACAAGAAGATGAACAACATGCACACAAGATACACTCATACACACCATCTAATTCTTCACGATCTTTAGGAGATTGTAAAAATTCTTTCGTTTCTGTTTTATTATCATTAATAAGATACGGCTGAATCGCTTCATACTGACGATAAAATTGCGTCATATCGACCACAAGGTCACGAATCACAGGAAAGCCTGGCAATGGGCGAACCACAATTGGTTGCTTTAACTCAGACACGTGAGTCATACAGGCTAAGCCATTTTTACCATTAATATTTAAGCCATCTGAACCACAAACGCCTTCGCGGCAAGAGCGTCGAAAAGTCAACGATTGGTCTTGCGCTTTTAAATACTCCAATGCATCTAATAACATCATGTCACTACCCTTAGGCAGCTCTAATGACATTGCTTGCATATATGGCTCTTGATCTTTCTCAGGATCATAACGATAAACTGAAAATTTAATGGTATGTGTGTTTGTCATAAGTTTGCTCTCTTACTAGTTGTCGAGTGGGCAAAAGCACAAAGCGCTCTGTAGCCACCATTGCTTGGTAGACAAGCCGCTACGCAGCTTTGCCTACCCTACTTCCCTATTTTTTCATCATAGGAGAAGGAAGCACATTTTTTAATACACTCTTTCTTTTGGCTGGAATGCAGGTACTGTTAAAGGCTGCATGTTGACTTCGCGATAATCAATTTGGCCAATTTTGTCATCATCAACATATAGCGTATGTTTGATCCAGTTCGCATCGTCACGCTTTGGATAATCTTCACGCGAGTGAGCGCCACGGCTTTCCGTACGTGTCACCGCACTTAAAGCCGTTGCACGTGCCACTGCCATTAAATTATCCATTTCTAAAGCTTCAACACGCGTGGTATTAAACACTTGGCTAAAGTCTTTCATACTCGCGTGCTTCAAGCGCTCATGTAACACTTCAAGCTTTTTCAAGCCTTCTGCCATATACTGACCTGTACGGAATACACCAAAATCATTTTGCATCACCGCACGCAATTCGTCGCGGATTTGCATAAAATCTTCACCGTCTTTATGCGTGTTCCAACGGTTTAAACGCTGCAAACCTTGCGCCATGCTTGCATCATCTGCAGCTTGGAAATGTAAATGATTTTGTTTTAATTCGTTTTCAACATGTATACCAACGCCACGACCAAACACAATTAAGTCGGTTAAAGAATTACCACCTAAGCGGTTTGCGCCATGAACAGATACGCAAGCACATTCACCAACTGCGTATAAGCCAGGAATAATTTTATCTTGGCCATTCACTCGGTTTAACGCTTGGCCATGTTTATTGGTTGGAATACCTCCCATCATGTAGTGGCAGGTTGGTACAACTGGAACAGGGGCATTAACTGGATCAACGTGAGCAAAAGTTTTTGCAATTTCACGGATACCAGGCAAGCGTTGAGAAATAACTTCTTCACCTAAGTGATCTAGTTTCAAGTAAACACAAGGTACACCATTTGCCATACCGTGGCGGCCTTCGCGAATTTCAACGGCCATTGCACGAGCGACAACGTCGCGGCTTGCAAGATCTTTAGCATGTGGCGCATAACGTTCCATGAAGCGCTCACCATCTTTATTAATTAAATAACCACCTTCACCACGCACACCTTCTGTAATTAACACGCCAGCACCCGCAACACCCGTTGGGTGGAATTGCCACATTTCCATATCCTGCACTGGGAAGCCTGCGCGCATTGCCATACCAATACCATCCCCGGTATTAATAAATGCGTTAGTGGTGGATTGATAAATACGTCCTGCGCCACCTGTAGCAAGAATTGTTGCACGTGAATGCATATAAGCAATTTCACCGGTTTCAATGCACATCACTAATGCACCCACGACGGAGCCATCAGCAGCTTTGACTAAATCTAAGGCATACCATTCGGTAAAAAAGTTTGCTTTGGCTTTAACGTTTTGTTGATAAAGCGTGTGCAATAAAGCATGACCAGTACGATCAGCAGCAGCAGCTGTTCTTGCCGCTTGCTCGCCACCAAAATTTCTTGATTGACCACCAAAAGGACGCTGATAAATTTTGCCATTATCAATACGTGAAAAAGGCAAGCCCATGCGTTCTAATTCATAAACGGCATCCGGCGCGTTTTGGCATAAATATTCAATACAATCTTGGTCGCCAATATAGTCTGAACCTTTCACCGTATCATACATATGCCAACGCCAGTCATCTTCATGCATATTACCTAATGCAACGGTAATACCACCTTGCGCGCACACTGTATGTGAACGTGTTGGAAAAACTTTAGAAACGAGTGCAACGTTTAAACCTGCATTTGCCAATTGCAAAGAAGTACGCATACCCGCACCACCTGCACCAATGACAATTGCATCAAATTCATAATGAGAAATATTCATAATAAAAAAATCTCTTTTTCAAAATTCCCTCAAAACAGGAAAGGCCAGTTAAGGGACCAAAATTACACCCAAAAAATCTGTATACCCCAAACTAAACACGCTAGAAAACCTAAAATAATAAGAATCTGTAAGGTCCCCCGTAGATAAGCGCATTTGACGTAATCCGTTAATACTGTCCAAATGCCAATCCACGCGTGGCCTAGTACCGACAAAAGCAATAAAACATTAAAAACTCGCATCCAGGTGGAAGCAAAGAGTCCATGCCAAGTGCCAAAATCAATACTTGAATGGCCCAAGTAAAAACCCAACATAAAGACAACATAAGCCAACATGATTAAAGCAGAAACACGCTGCACTAACCAGTCAGAAACCCCTGTGCGGCCTAATGCCGTCGAAGAAAGCACGCGCTTTACCATAAACGAACTCCTAAAGCGACAATCACTAAGATAGAAAAGATAATAACAAGATAAGCACCTAAACGGCCGCTATCTTTACCCTCGCCATAACCCATGTCCATAAACAAATGGCGCACACCCGCAATCGCATGAAATGCAACGGCCGATAACACAACCCACGTAAAAAAACGTGCAACTGGCTGGCTTAATGTCGTCTGGATGGCAGCAAAACTATCAGCAGAAGCCAATGATTGCTGCAAAACATAGAGTAAAAAAACGATGGAAAAAAATAAAATAACACCTGAAATACGGTGCAAGATTGAACTAATGGCAGTAATAGGAAAACGAATCGTGAAAAGATTTAAATTCACGGGGCGCTTTTTTTGCATACGGCTGGTCCCAAATTTAAAAGCCGTATTATATCGTATTGGCCCCACAAATTACAGTAACAACCACCAAAGTCAACAAACGGGGTCAGGCCCCATTTGTTGACCTTGAGGTTTTGGCCCTTTCCATCTAGTCAACAAATGGGGCCTGACCCCGTTTGTTGACTTTACCCACAAAATCTGTGGATAAGTGCGTGGGAAAGCTATGATGATCTTTGATAACCATTTGATAATGGTGGGTTTCAAATACACTGGTCAAAAAATAAGCAGCTCCATTAAAACTTGAGCAAAGCGATTTGATCTAGCTGGCATTTTGTCACCTAATACTGCCATCAGCAGCAAGACTGCATGTTCAGCTAGACCCGAGTTTTACACCTGACCTGAACCTTTATCTGTAAATCGCTTAGCCCTGTTAGGTATTTTTAAAAAGAGATCAGCCAATTTCCGGATAAATCTCTATATCTATATACTACGAAGACCAATACCAGAGTGCGCCACTAACTCTCTCTCAATACACTGTTTTAGCTCCTTAAAACCAAAATAAACCTGCTTTTCTTCGGCCTGCCTAATTCCTTCAGCCACTTTATACAATTTTTGAAGGTAATCACTTGCCGCTATCCCCAAATGACTCGCCGACTTCTCTTTTGACAAGCTTCTTTCAGAAGCCTCCACCCTTAATTCTAACAATTTAATTTTTTGTTCTAAAGCATCAAGCGTTAACAACCCGTCACTTAATTGGTGAATATTTTTTTCAATAAGGCGTTTAATACCCGCTTCTAAAATAGGACCATGATCTTTTCTAATAGACATACCTTGGTAAGAATAATGTTTTTCGTCATCGATAGAATTTATTTTTATATCCTTAATGTTGACCCAGGTAAGCTCTTTAATATCGCTTCCTGCTGCCACAGAAGGCGCTTGAGGCAGCCGTCCGCAATCAAATAAATAACTTAAATTAATCGAATGCAAATCAGGATTAGTGTCAGGAAATCTACTTTGCTCCATTAAAAAATCAGGTTTTATGCCATTCAGCCCTGCCTCTTCGCCCAGCTCTCTTATTGCACAAGCTTCAATATTTTCATCCCATTTAATTATGGAGGTTGCTCTTTCTCCGCTAGATACCTCTTGAATAAAAGCCCCGTAAGCATCTACCACACCTGCAATAATTGCTTCTTCAATTTGATCTTTTTGTTCTGGCGTTAGCTTCTCTACTCCCTCTTTATGCCCAGCCAAAGGAAACGGCTGAAAGTACCCACCTAATAGTATTAATAACCCTGGCGCTTTAGCTTTTTGACCAAATAAAATATAAGACTCGTTTGATAAATCCGTATAAGTTGCCATGCAAACTGCACCAGAACCAGCTTTACGATAAGGATGAAGATTATAAGTTTTTCTGCCAGACTGATCTGTTACAAGGTCGCTAATTACTCTGCCAAACATAGTGATTGATAAGTGATTTGCTAATCGAACAATTGCCGCTTCACTTAATAACGGATAAGCTTTCAATACGCTCGTAATAGCTTCCACTAATTTTTTAGGCGCTTCGCGACAATTAGTTTTTAACACAGCTTCTACAAAGTCTTCTTGCGGCGAAAAAGTTGCTTCTGTTTGTGTTGCTTGAGTATTAAAAATAGAAGGGAACATTTTTATTTTCCTTTATGTCGTTAAAAACAATAATTTTTCCGGCCTATAAAATTTGCAACTTTCATGCCAACAGGTAAAAGTCAACAATTGGGGCCTGGCCCCGTTTGTTGACTTTTACTCACAAAATCTGTGGATAAAGGTGTGGGGAAACTATGAGGATTCTTGGTAACTGTTTGATAATGGCAGAATTCAAATGCACTGATCAAAATATAAGCAACTGATAGGATCTGCCTGCTAGATCGCACTGGACAATAATTTTTTGCGTGTACTCCTAAACCTTAACGAGGATGCCTATGCACTGGGGGCGGGTTTGAGTTTGACTCTGACAAAGCACACATGCTGAGGTTGCCGTCGGAAGAAGGACACCAACAGTAGCCTGAACTGTCATCACACTGACACATAGGACAATCATTACCACATCCACACGTTGGAGTTGCTTCTTGTGCGAACACACTTACATTCAAAGCTAACATAATTAACATCCCAAAAAAACTTTTCATATCTCAAATCCTTTATAAGATTTAAAAATCTACTTTAACCTTATCACTATATTCATTATCCGTCAAAAAAAAGCATTTGTGCTAAGTGTTTCGATACTTAATACAACCAGCGCACCATTTTTTATCCACAAAATCTATAGCAAATAAAGAGAAAACCAATAATATTTAAGAGTTGTTTGATAAAGTCAACAATTGGGGCCTGACCCCGTTTGTTGACTTTTGTACAGTTGACTTCCAACACCCAAATAGTAGATGATGCAGCACCAATAAAAATTGTACCTAAATTTATGCGTCTTCCCCATATTTTACTCACGTTACTGGTCATGATCATTTGGAGCCTCCAATTTATTATGATCCATATTGCGGTAGAAACGATCTCACCTTTTTTACTCTGCAGCCTGCGTTTTTTCTTTGCCAGCGTCCCTTTAATCTTTTTTATAAAGCGTCCCAATGTTCCTTTTAAAACCATATTGCTTTATGGCCTATTAACCTTTGCGCTGCAGTATACGTTGTTTTTTTGGGGCATGAGCCTTGGAACTTCCGCAGGGATTGCTTCTTTGCTTTATCAAACTAACGTTTTTTTTAATATTTTTTTAGCCGCGTGCTTTTTTAAAGAACGCCTCTCCCCTTCGCAGGTTTTAGGCATTGTGATTGCTTTCAGCGGTATAGGATTTATTGGTCTACATCTTGATGGCAAACTTGCAGGTTGGGGTTTTCTGCTGATTATTAGCGGTGCGTTTGTTTGGGCCTTTGGCAATATTGTGAGTAAAAAAATTGGCAAAGCAAATATGCTCTCTCTCGTCGTATGGGGAAACTTTATCTCTTGGCCGCCGTTACTCCTTTTAACTTATTTTACGGAAGGCCCTAGAGCGATTCTTTTTGCTTGGCAGCATGCATCATTCGCTTCAATTTTAGCGGTAGGCTATATTGTTTACATTTCGACTTTGCTCGCATTCTGTATTTGGGGCTGGCTGCTAAACCGCTATCCTGTCTCAGTCGTTTCACCCTTCTCACTTCTGATCCCTGTATTTGCCATGCTGGCAGCATTTATTATCTTAGGGGAACCCTTATTTTATTGGAAAATTATTGCCGCTGCCTTAATTATGAGTGGGTTATGTTTAAATTTATTAAGTGCAAAATTCAAACGACGTCAGGTCGAGCCGTAAATTAAAAGCAAGCCCAACATCAGCATTCAGCAATGTTGGGCTGAGCTAACCTGCCTTAGGACAAAGCTTCTTTTGGGGTACTCAAAATTTGAGGTTCATGTTTCTTTTGAATATCTTCTAATTCTTTCCCATTCGTTTCTGGCAGTAAATATTTTGCCACTAAAAAGTAAATCAAGGTAAAACCTGCAAACAACCAATAAGTCGAACTCATACCAATTGCTTTCTGAATACTTAAAAAAGTACTCGATAACATGGTTGCCGCGACAGAGTTAACAAATAAGCACAGGGCAACTGTTTTACCACGCACCTTGGTGGGTAATAATTCTGAAATAGCCAGCCAAACAATCACGCCTGGACCAATGGCAAAAGAAGCGATGTAAACCAATAGGCCAAACAATACAAACACCGATTGACTTGGACCAACAGGCAAGATAACCGAGCAAAGCGCTAAATAAACATTTGCTAATACCACCCCGCCTGTACCAACCATGAGCAAACGCTTGCGCCCTACATAATCAATTAACGCTAAAGCAATTAAAGTTGCCAAAAAGTTAACCGCACCGATACCTACCGTTGCCATCATCGCAGCAAGCTCAGAAGAAATCCCAGCAGCTTTCATCACCATTGGCGCATACTGCAAAATCACATTAATACCTGTGAACTGGTTACAAATCGCAATAATCAAGGACACCGCCAGCAAACTCATATGTTGCTTTGCAAATAAATCTTTCCAGGTTCCACGCTTGGTGTTTTTTACTCCCTCAAGAATGCAGTCAATTTCAATTTGCACTAAATGCGCCGGCCTTAGTTTGCACAAAATATCTTTTGCCAAGTCCATTTTTCCATGGCTCATCAACCAACGTGGTGTCTCTGGCAAAAATAGCATGCTAAAAAATAAAATCGCTGTAGGAATTAAAATGATAGCAAACATCGCTCGCCAATCGCCCACGTGCGTAAAAAATAAATCCACCACATAAGCTAGCAAAATACCGAAAGTTAGAAAGATCTGGAAAGCCGTAACGCTACGCCCCCGTAAATGCGCTGGCGCAATTTCTGTCAAATAAAGCGGCACCACGACAGAAATGATCCCCACACCCACCCCTAACAACAAACGAGAGAACAATAACGTTTGGAATTGATGCGTAAAGAAAATCGTGCAAACGCCAAGCGTAAACACAATACATGCAATTAAAATCATAGTACGCCGCCCAAAGCGATCTGCAGCACTACCCGCTAACAATGTCCCCACCAAGCTCCCAGCTAAAACAGCACCCACAATAATTTCTTGTTGGACTAGCGTTAAGGCAATGCTTTTTTGCATGAGAGGTAATGCGCCAGAAATTACACCAATGTCATAGCCATATAAAACACCACCAAGTCCAGCACATAAAGTAATTGCATAAATCAGCCACTGCATATAAGAAGGTTTAGAGGTCATTCTGATTTTTCCTTTAAAGGTTGGGTTGAGCGCCGTACTAGCGACTCAATTACTTCTAATAATTTTTCATCTTCAACAGGCTTGCACAAAGTTAAGTTTGCACCCGCCGCTAACATTTCTTCGGTATTTTTCTCATCCGCATAAGCTGACAAAGCCACAATCGGCGTTGAAGTATCCAAAGCACTTTCAATTTTGCGAATCCAACGTATCACTTCATTACCTGAAATATCAGGTAAACCAATATCCATAAAGATGATATCAAATTTATCCGCTTCATAAGCAGATAAAGCGCTGACACCATCTTTAACAGCAACCACATCACAACCCAGCTTTTCTAATTTATGTTGATGAACGAATTGCACTAAAGGATCATCTTCTACTAATAATACTCGGCAAGGGCCAACAAGCCTTTTATGAGGCTCTACAGACGATTCTTTCTCTTCAAAAGCTTCAAGCGGGTTACGCTCAAAGGTTAAATCTAAATAAAATTTAGCGCCATGATTCACAATACTTTCCACCCAAATACTGCCACCCATAATTTCGATCAAACGCCTTGCAACAGCCAAACCTAGCCCTGTACCGCCATAGCTTCTCGTATGCGAAATATCGGCTTGCTCAAACGCCTCAAAAATCTTTTCAATTTTTTCAGGGGGAATGCCAATGCCCGTATCTTCTACCAGAATCCAAAGATGCGCCTGTCGCGGTATTAACTCTTTTGGTATCACGCTGATCGTTACCGTTCCTTGCTCTGTAAATTTCACCGCATTGCCAATCACATTCATCAAAATTTGTGAAAGCGCTTTAGGATCCCCGCGGAATTTTACCGGAAAAACGCCAGGATAGTTTAACTGCAGGCTAATATGTTTATTGAGAGCCTGGGAGTTTAAGATACGAATAATTTCTTGAATTTCATGCTTTAAATCAAAATCAACATTATTCAGATGGAATTTTTTAGCATCTATTTTGGCAAAATCTAAGATGTTGTTAATTAATGACAACAAATGTCGCGATACTGCATTAACATTTTGTAAATATTCTTTTCGTTGTTCATCAGATACTTGTTCATTAAGCAAAATATCAAGCATACCCAAGATGCCGGTCAGGGGGGTTCTAAATTCATGACTCATAACAGCAATGAATTCTGATTTAGCTCGGCTTGCTTTTTCTGCTGCTTCCTTGGCTTCAATGAGTGCTTTTTCCGCCCCTTTCAAACGCTCAATATCACGCCATAAACGATCCATTTCTGCTTTTCTTGCTTCTGAAATATCTAAAGAATTACCAATAATACCAACTAATTCTCCTTTAGAGTTGTACAGAGGAGCCTTATAGGAAAGATAAAGATATCTTTTTCCATCAAACCCTGTAGCAAACTCTTCAGCAACATGCAGACGCCCCGTACGCATAACCTCATGATCTAGTGCACGAACTTTATCCGCCACTTCTTTAGGAAAAATATCATAGTCCGTAATGCCAGTTAAATCATCTGAATTGGAAAAACTGCGGCTATGGGCAGTATTATCTGCCACCAACACTCCTTCAAGATTTTTCCAATAAAGATTACCAGGGATTTGGCGAATAAGGTCACGAAAACTGACCCCATATTTTTTAAGCACAGGATAGGTACTACCCATTAACCGACGCTTTTCATGCAAATAAAGCACTACAACAACTGCAATAAAGCTGTTAATTATTAAAGCAATGAGTAGAATCCAACCCAGAAAGGACATATAATTTAAGCCAACAATTGTCATATTTTTAAGCTCAGTTTATCATATGCAATTAAAAGTGAGGAGTAGATAAGTTATGAGTGAACAGCAAAGTCCAAATAATAAGTGGAAAGACCTCCAAGAAAATGCCGGTAAAGCAGAAGATGAAGCATCAACAGCTGATGCATCTCTTCCCCCCATGGAAAATCTAAGCCACGAGCAAGTTATACAATTACAAAATGAATTAGATCAAACCAAACAATTAGCTCAAGCTCGGCAGAATGATTACTTACGCGCTATCGCTGATATGGAAAATTTACGCCGCCGTTTAGAGCGTGATGTGGAAAGCGCCCATAAATATGCTTTGGAAAAAATTGTGCGTGAATTACTTCCTGGCATTGATAGCTTAGAAAAGAGCATTGAGCATGCTAATGATGATAATTTAAGACAAGGCGTGCAAATGACGCTAGATTTATTCCTTGCGGCATTGCGCAAGTTTCATGTCAGCGTGGTTAACCCCGTGGGTGAAATTTTTAACCCAGCACATGCAGAAGCCGTTTCCACAGTAATGTCTGCAGAGCATCCAGCAAATACGGTTATTCAAGTGTTACAAAAAGGTTATTTATTGCATGACCGCTTGGTACGGCCTGCATTAGTGGTCGTCAGCAAAGCTGGATAAATAAACTTCCACCATGTGGGAAATGTTTTACCGGATGCGCCGAGTCAAATTTGCAGCAATGCGAATTTGACTCGCCCATTCATGCCGCCCAGATTTCATCAAGCACAAGAAGCTTGCGCTAAGGCAGGCACCCCTTTCTCAAACGTTTTGTGCTAGGTTTAGATATACCATACACGTTACCTGAGCAGGCGATCAACAGAAGCTATCTACAACAAAGTTTCTCTTAGCTTTTTTTCCTCTACTGGCTTACACAAAACGCTATCTGCACCAGCTTCTAAGGACTTGCGATTCGTTTCTGTATCAGAATAAGCTGTTAAAGCAACAATTTTGGTATGTTGGTTTTTTGCAGCTTCTTTTTGTCGAATTGCTTTAATCACTTCATCGCCTGAAATATCAGGCAAACCAATATCCATAAAGATTAAATCAAATGACATACAGTCAGACAGCCTCAAAGCTTCTTTACCTGTTTTGGCAATAGTGACATCATGACCTAACATTTGTAATTTGTGCTCATGGATAAATTGAATCAAAGCATCATCTTCTACTAATAATATTTTTTTACGGCATGTATTCTGTGGCAAATGATTTGCTTGCGACATGTCAGGCTCCTCCAGTGATTGCACTACAGCAAAGGGCAATTTGATCGTAAAGACCGAACCTTTTCCAAGTTTGCTTTCTACATAGATACTTCCTTGCATCAAGCTCACTAAACGCTTGGTTACGGCAAGCCCAAGACCTGTTCCGCCATAACGACGCGTATGAGAAGAATCAACCTGCATAAACCGATCGAATATTTTGTCGAGCTTGTCTGCTGGAATGCCAATCCCCGTATCTTGAATTTTCAGCTCTAATTGAATACGCTTGTCTTCCAGCGGTATTGAGCTGACACTAATTGAGATCCCCCCCGTTTCCGTAAACTTAATGGCATTGCCAAGAACATTTAATAAAATCTGCATCAAGGCTTTATCATCACCTTCAAGCACCTGAGGCAAATCTTCAGCAAGCGTTGCCTTCAATCGCACACTCTTCTCTTCTGCTTTACTAGCAAGAATATCAACAACTTTATGAATGGTTTTTGGCAAATCAAATGCTTCACAATATAGCTGGAAGCGATTTTCATCTAATTTTGCAAAATCTAGTATTTCATTGATTAATGAAAGCAAATGCTTTGCCGCAACTTGGATATTATCAACGTATTCTTTTTGCTGAGTAGGCGCAATATTTTCATGTTGTAAAATATCCACCATGCCAAGCATGCCCGTCAAGGGCGTTCTTAACTCATGGCTAACAACCGCCAAAAAATCTGTTTTAGCTTTGTTTGCCGCTTCGGCCCTTTCTTTTGCTTCTTGCAACTCACGCTCATGACGTTTGCGTTCGGTGATGTCGATGGAGATGCCAAGCAGACCAATAATTTCACCGCGAGTATTTCGAAGAGGGACTTTGTTTGAAAGGAAGGTCCCTTGAGTTCCGTCTGGTAAAACTGCGGGCTCTTCAATGGTTACTGATTTTCCTTGGGTAATAACTTGCTCATTTACTTTATCCAGAACTTCAGGTATCAGAAACCCCGGCATGTCTCTATTACGTTTACCAACAATTTCCTTATGCGATTTTAAGCCTATGACAGATGCCTGATTATCGTTACATCCTAAATAAATTCCATCCTTACTAAGCCAGTAAACATTTCCTGGCATCACAGAAATAATATATTCTAATGTTGCCAATCGCTCCTCTATTTCTTTCTTTGCGAGAGTAATATCGACTGAGGTCCCAACAATGCCTATCGTTTCGCCAAAAGAATTTTTCAAAGGCATTTTATGTGATAAGTACAGTACTTTATGTCCATCTGGCAGCGTTAATTCTTCCTCGAAAACAAGCGCTCTTCCAGTAAACATGACTTCTTGGTCAGCCCGTCTCAAATTATCTGCCTCTTCTTTAGTAAAAAGCTCATAATCTGTTTTACCAATAAAGTCCTGTAAAGATTTCAGACCAAAATCTTTCCAATTATTAGTATTGCAGCCTAAGCAAACACCATCTTTGTCTTTCCAATAGACATGCCCAGGGAGCTGCGCTAAAACTTCCGCCGTAGAATTTTTATCTTTCTTTAGCGCCGATGGATAGCGATAATATAAAGCCAAGAGGACAACGCTTCCACAAGTAATTACACTTAAAATATAGCCAAATATTAATAGTCTATCCTGATGGATCAAACCATGACCTATAATTGCAATTTGTATTAATAAAAACCCAAAGAAAGTTAATAAAGATACTCCTTCTGCCGATTTATCTTTAAAAATCTTAATCGCTTGAGGAATAAAAAGTAGCGCATTAATAAATAACGCCGAACTAAAAGCAAGCTCAATAATTTTTTGAATCACCGCTGAGTCAAGCATAAACTATTCCATATTATTTAAAGTAACAAATTGCTGCGGTCTTAAATTTTTTCTTGGTTTAAAAACTAAAGGTAAAGGAGTTAACGTTTTCTGCGGAAGAATGAAGCGTTTACGAGTTTCTTCAATTGCGGCATTATGTTGCCCTGGATATATTTCATATGCACACTCAGCTTCCGGCCACAAACACAAAGCTGCACATTCCTCCAGCAAGTAATTAAAGCAAACCTCGTATGCCCACTCTTGATCCAATAGCAAACTCCTTTTGTTAAAGCGCTTTAAATAAGCCAATACCACGCCATCAAAAATTGCTTTAAAATTAACATCTGTTTCAATAAGCGTTTTAATGTTCTCAAGGTAACTTTGATAATTCGGATGCTTTAACCACTCATCCCAGTGCTTAACTGCTTTCAAATTATTTAGCCTCTTGAGATACGACGCATTGCGCTCAAGCCAAAGTTCGCCTTCTTTTACTGCCATAGGGTAAAAGTAGCTTGGGGGCTGATTACGGATCAAGGCCATCGTATATCTTTGCAAACTATCATATAGGGATATAACACAACCACTAAATGACTCGTTAATTAAATCAATCGTTACAGCGAGTCTTTCATCTTCATGGTTCTCTTGGCCCACACTAATAGACAGCAAACAGACTGAGCCTGCAAATCTCGACTTTTCAATCTCATCACATTTAAAAAACGCTCTGATCTGGCCCACACAAAATACCTTATTAAATTCTCAGGCTTTTTTTTAACATTGAATAGCTAGTAAGATACCCTTAAGTAAAAAATACCTATAACTATAGTGTAGCACGAGACACAGATCGCTTAAAAAATCTTCGGTTTTATTCCCTCCAGAAATTCACATTCTATTGCAACTTGTATTAACGCTGCCCGGCTCTTGCAATGTAGCTTAATTCTAAGGTGGCTTAAATACTGCTCAACGGTGCGGAAAGAAATATTTAACGTTTCAGCAATTTGTTTACTGGTAAGGCCTCGTGGTAAACAAATTAAGCACTCTGCCTCACGCCTAGTTAGATAAACGCCTTGGTATTTGCCTGACAAGTAATACTTATCTTGAGACATACCTTTTAAAACCATTTGCAAGTCCAGAGATTTCTGTTGTGATTCTGCTTCAGCAAGCTGCTTTGCCCGTAGGGCGGCCTCAGCTTTTTCTTTAGCCTCCTGTAATTCCTGCTCTTGTCGCTTGCGCGCGGTAATATCAAATGAAATGCCCGCCATTCCAATAACTATGCCTTTGTTATTTTTTAAAGGAACTTTATGAGAAAGAAATGTTGATTGATCCGGCCTATTTCGATGATGAGCAGGTTCTTCAAGTATAATTGTTTGGCCAAGCTCCATAACTTGAAGATTTACTTGATTAAGCTCTTCTGGGATATTTCGGCCACTCAAGCTAGCGTGCAGGTCCGCGTTACGCTTACCCACAATCTCATGCCTTGATGAAAACCCTGCTGAAATCGCCTGGTTGTCATTACAACCTAAATAAACATTATTTCTATCAACCCAATAAACATGACCTGGCAGCGCTGCGATAATTCCTTCCAGCATTTCTATCTGTTTTTTTAAACGGCTAATTTCTTTTTCTGCCTGAGCACTAGAACTCTTATGAGATTTATTATTGCTCTTTTCCATGAATAAAAAACCTAATCCAATGTTTAAATAATAAGTTCATCCTAACTCAAAGCATAATAACTTGTAAATCTAGGTAGAAACTACCTACAAAGCCCTTACTTAGACCAAATCTGCGGATTTTTAACTTATTGAAAACAAACTATACTTTTTGGGTAATGACAAATCACTAAATAAAAATGAATTGGTAATATCAAAGGAAAAAAACCTTATGCCAAATTATGATTTAAGCTATGAAGAAAGCTTACAAATGAAGCCGCACAAAGGCGGGGTACGACGCAAGCTCTTAACTAAAGAAGAAATAACATCGCCTTGGCTAGAAATGATTGACGATTTAGTCGTCGGCGCTGAATTCTCCTATTCACGAATCGCCTATCGCCTTGGGATATCGCCATCAACCATCCAAAAACTCATGACCAAAACAGGTAGGCGCCCACGTCCTTATATCCTTGAAAGCTTAACAAGGTTGCATCACAAAATATTCCAAGGAATTTATGCGACGCCTAAAGCACGGAGCTACTGGGAAACGAAAACCACGCACTAGTCAGCAGGAACAGGGCCACTTCATATTGCTTATCTTTTTACCTCATACTAAAAAGGCTAAGTACCCAGCTATTATTGCAGGTGCAAATGATTATTGTGCCTGCAAGAGCATCAAAACAGCTGCTTGTTTTTTAAGCAGCCGATTTAAAGCTCTGCAATATCAAGTAGTTGCATAAGATCATCATAGCTTCTCCACATAGTTATCCACAGTTTTTGTGGGTAAAACTCTGCTCCTGATATTACCTTGCGGTGTATCCACCATCAATGATCAGCTCGCTACCAGTGATAAATTTCGCTTCATCAGAAGCAAGATACAATATGCCATAGGCAATATCATTAGGATCGCCAATATGGCCTAAAGGATGTAAAGAATCTGCATATTTACGGAACTCCTCTTGGCTTCCGGGATAGTTTTTACCATAGTTTTCCACCATAGGCGTCCAAATAAATCCTGGATGAATAGAATTAACGCGGATTTTATCTTTTGCATAGAGCAACGCATCTGTTTTAGTCATCAGCCGCACAGCCCCTTTGGAAGCATGATACGGCGGCACATCTGGCGCACCAACAAGACCATAGATAGAAGAAAGATTAATAATGCTACCTCCACCATGCTTTTGCATAAAAGGGATCACATGTTTCGTGCAAAAAAATACGCCTTTTACATTGACCGCCATTAGCGCATCCCATTCTTGTTCTGAAACCTCATGCGTTGGCTTATTGACGCCTGAGATTCCAGCATTATTCACGAGTATATCAATCCGACCAAAATGAGCATCAATTGCTTGAATTGTTTCTTTAACTTCACTTTCTTTGGCAGTGTTTAAACACCAAAACGCAGCCTTGCCACCTTTTGCTTGAATTTCAGCGACTGTTTCTTGACTTTTTGCTTCATGAATATCCGTCACTGCCACTAAGGCACCTTGTTCCGCAAGCAACAGGCATGCGGCTTTGCCAATTCCCATTGCGCCACCTGTAACAATTGCCACTTTATTTTCTACTCTTTTCATAAAAATGCCTCTTTTTCTAGATCAGTGCAACTTTCATGCCACACGGCATTTTCAATAAAGGGTAAAATCATCTATAAAAACCAAGTATAGAAATGTTATACTTTAAAAATTAATTCTTTCTTATTTTTACTTTCATGGAAAATCTTCGAATTGGTATTATTGGCAACATTGGTGTAGGAAAATCAACGTTTGTTAAAGAACTCAAAAAAACCCCGCAAGCAAAAATATTATTATCTTCTTTTCCAGGGCAGACTGGTGACGAGCAAGTTCATACTTTTCGTGAAGAATTCGACCCTGTGGTATTGGATGCTTTTTATAAAGATCCTACTACCACGGCTTTTATGGCACAGATAGAATTTCTTAATGGTCGTTTACGCCGCCAAGAGAAAATTTCCCAAGCTCGTGGCATTGTCTTAGAAGACCGAACCATTTTTGAAGATTACCATGTGTTTGGTAAGGCTCAAAAAATCTTGGGTCATATGAATGAAGAAGAATTTCGCGCTTATCAACGCAGCTATAAGCTCCTTACAGAAAAAATTGATCAACCAGATTTAGTCGTTTATTTACGTGCTGATACCGATGTTTTATTAGAGCGCATTCACAAACGCGGCCGTGATAGCGAACGCTTAATTTCCTGGGATTATTTAGATTTATTAAATCGTTTATATGAAGATTTTGTCCGCAAACATATTCGTTGCCCTGTGCTGATTATTGAATCTAACCGTGAAGAAAAATTGTTAGAGAATATGGAAGGCACAGCACGCCGTATCGTTGATAAAATTCGTGAATTAAATTTGCGCATTACCACACCAGGCATTCATGACTGGGTGCGTCTACCTGAAACGGATGCTGCGATTCGCGCGGTTGAAGCAGAATGCAAATTGGAAAACTATCTAAAAAAACATCCCTGTCTTATTACTGTGGCAGGAAATGTTGGTTTAGGGAAATCTACCATCACCACTCTAATGCATCGCAGCTTACGCATCGGTGCACTTTATGAAAAACCTGAAAAAAATCCTTTGCTAGAAAAATTCTTGCACGATAAAAAACAATACTGCTACGAATTACAACGTTACTTTTTACATATGCGGGCAGAACAACGTCGTAATGGAAAAAATGGCGAAGGCAGCTTTGTCAAAGATCGCAGTCTTGCCGAAGACATTTTAATTTTCTGCCAACTTTTTCATCAAGACGGGATTTTAACGGCGGATGAATTAGATTTACTCAGCACGGAATTCCATCAAATCAATCGTGAGCTTCCTTCATCTGATTTACTCATCGTGCTACAAGGCAGCACAGATCAAGCTTGGCAACGCATTCAGCAACGCGCCCGCCAAATGGAAATCAATGGCGGTTGGACTTATCGCGAAATTAATATTCTCAACAATCTTTATAAAACCTATCCGGAAGATGTGGCACGTTGTGGTTATCACCAAAAACCCATCTTAAAAGTCGACACGCTTAAATTAGATTTAACCAACCGGGTGCATATGGGATATATTTTTGAACAGATTTATGAAGCGTTGCAGTAAAGTTAACCGCAGTGCCAGGCAGCTTTTAAGCGTTTGGCACCAAGGCTTGTTTTAGGCTTTGAATGTTTTTGGCGCAACTTTTTTCGTTAAATATTGCGGAACCCGCGATAAAAGTTTCTACGCCATGCTCTGCTAACAGACGGATATTATCTAAACCAACACCACCATCTAACGCAATTTCAACTGAAGTGCCTGTTAATTTTTTCTTTAATTCGATTAATTTTTCATAAGCACTCGGAATAAACTTTTGTCCACCAAATCCGGGATTAACCGACATCACTAAAATATAATCTAATTTGTCTAAAACAAAGTCTAGGCAATCGATCGGCGTAGCAGGGTTTAAGGCTAAACCTGCTCTCACACCACAATCTTTAATTAACTGTAAACTGCGATCAACATGTTTTGATGCCTCAGGATGAAAGCTAATCGCATTGGCGCCTGCTTTCGCAAAACGTGTAATTAAATCGTCGACAGGCTCAACCATCAAGTGCACATCTAAAAAAGCCTTAATATCATGCTTTCTTAATGCCTCACAAATCCAGGGGCCAAAGGTTAAGTTGGGGACATAATGGTTATCCATCACATCAATATGCAAGCCATCGGCACCCGCCGTTAATGCAGCATTAGCTTCATCGCCTAAACGCGCTAAATCACAAGATAATAATGAAGGATAAAGCTTATAGTTAGTCATAAGAAGCACCTAGAGACACAAAGTTCTTAACCATCATAAATTAATCATCTTGGTTTGTAAATTTTATTGCATCTTAGTAATTTGCTTGATATGATCCAAATAAGTACAACAATACTAAGGAATAAATATGCTGACCTTAGAAGAACAGCAACAGCTAATGCAGCAGCTTACAGAAGCCAAAGCTTCGCTTAACGCAATCCAAAAAGAAAATACAGAACTCCTTGCCAAAAATATTGCACTAGAGGAGATCATCGCGAACACGCAACAATTGGTAGAGGCTTTGGTTAATAGAGTAGAAGCTTCAGCAGCAAGAATTCGCGAACTAGAACAACAGCTCCCTTCTTTAGAAGGTATTCCAGATTATGAAAATCTTCCCCTTTATCTTTCACGTCTGTGGCGAAATGGCTTTTTAAGAGCGCAACCTTCTTCAATCCAAGAAGATAGATCAATTATTAGCCCTCCTCTATCGCCTGCTGTCGATATTAACGACACATCCTTTGAGGGAGATGGGGCTCAGCCTTCTGAAATGCCTTCGCCTTAATAAATATTTTTTAGCCATTAAACCTCTTTCGAAATCTTGTTTTTTTGCCTGTTTGCGGCAGGCCTTAACCGGCCTCCAGAAAAAATTTATTTCCAGACATTTGCAACAAGCTATCCGTATGATTTAAATAAAAGTTTTAATTTCGCCACTTATCTCAACTTGCACTAACAGTTTTTTTGCTATAATGCCGATTGCATAAAAAAATCCAGAGAACCTCCTATGCTATCCACTATTAACTTCCTTATTTTTATTGGCCTTGTTTGGTTTTGCGCTTATAAACGCTTTACTTTTCCAACCTGGGCTTCGATCATTGGTATAGCTTTAGCGTTATGCTCATATCTCCAAGCATTTTCTATCTTTGTGCAAATTATTTGCTGGGTAGTGTATTTAGCTTTAACGCTCTTGTTTGGAATCCCTTCCATTCGCCACCAATTTTTAACTAAACCAGTTTTGGGCTTCTTTCGGCGTGTACTACCGCCCATGAGCAGCACTGAACGTGAAGCTATTGAAGCCGGTGATGTTTGGTGGGAAGGTGATTTATTTTCTGGTTCACCCGATTGGAAAAAATTACATAGTTACCCTAAACCCGTCCTAACTGAAGAAGAACAAAACTTTGTTAATAACCAAGTAGAGACGCTGTGCTCCATGATTAACGATTGGTTAATCGTACAAAAGCATAGCGATCTTCCACCCGAAGTTTGGGCATATATTAAAAAAGAAAAATTCTTTGGCATGATCATCCCTAAACAATATGGCGGCCTTGGATTTTCTGCTTCGGCGCATTCTTGCGTGGTAACAAAGATTGCAACGCGCAGCGTGAGCACCGCCGTAAGCGTAATGGTGCCAAACTCTTTAGGACCTGGTGAATTGCTTGTTCACTACGGTACGGATGAACAAAAAAATTATTACTTACCTCGTTTAGCGACAGCAGAAGAAATTCCTTGCTTTGCACTAACGGGCGAATCTGCCGGTAGTGATGCGGCTGCCATGACTGATATTGGCGTGATTTGCAAAGGCGAATATCAAGGTCAAGAAGTGCTAGGTGCACGAATGAGCTGGAATAAACGTTATATTACTTTAGCGCCTATTGCGACAGTTGTGGGGCTTGCCGTCAAATTGCGCGACCCTGAAGGTTTACTAGGCAAAGAAAGCGACCTTGGCATTACCTTATTTTTAATTCCAGCAACGCATCCTGGCGTAGAAATTGGCCATCGTCATTTTCCTATGAATATGGCATTTATGAATGGGCCTATCCATGGTAATGATGTATTTGTTCCATTAGAGATGATTATTGGTGGCCCAAGCATGATTGGCCAAGGTTGGCGCATGTTAATGGAATGCTTATCAATGGGGCGTGGTATTTCCTTACCTGCGCTCAGCGCTGCTAACGCCCAATTATCTTATCGCATGACTGGCGTTTATGCTCGCGTGCGTGAACAATTTAAAATACCTATTGGTAAGTTTGAAGGCGTACAAGATGCAATGGCAGATATTGCGGGTTATGCATATATGCAAAATGCCACTCGCATTATGACTGCGGGTGCGGTTGACTTGAAAATTAAACCTGCTGTTGCGTCTGCAATCACCAAATATCACATGACAGAAACCTTACGCAAAACGCTTGATCACGCGATGGATATTCATGCCGGTCGCGGCATACAGTTTGGTCCACGCAACTACTTAGGGCAAGGTTTTGAAGCAACACCAATTGCAATTACGGTAGAAGGTGCCAACATTTTAACCCGCAGCTTAATTATTTTTGGCCAGGGCGCAATTCGTTGTCATCCTTATATTTTAAAAGAAATTGAAGCTGCGCAAAATGCAAACCTTGCGCAAGGCTTTGAGACTTTCGATAAACTGTTAGTCAAGCATATTGGCTTTGGCATCAGCAATTTTGCCCGTGCCTTTTGGATGGGCTTAACTGGCGGTAAATTTGTCCACACACCAGTTAACAGTAGCATTGGCCCTTACTATCGTCAACTGACCCGCATGAGTACTGCGCTTGCTTTAACGGCAGATATTTCTATGCTCTTGCTTGGTGGCGAGCTTAAGCGTAAAGAAAGCTTATCCGCGCGTTTAGGCGATGTATTAAGCCAGCTCTATTTAGCATCCGCTGTGTTAAAATATTTCTATGATTTACATAGCCAGCCTGAAGACGTTCCTTACGTTGAATGGTGCTTACAAACTTGCTTAGCAAAAATTCAAATTGCTTTTGACGCCTTTTTTGATAACTTCCCTGTTGAAGGTTTAGGCACCTTTTTGAAATTTATTGTCTTTCCTTATGGCAGAAGCTATAACCAGCCAAGTGATAAGCTATCACATAAGCTGGCAGCCCATATGATGACACCATCGGCTTTACGTGACCGTTTAACCAACTTAATTTATTATGGTGAAGTTCATGGCAATACCGATGCCATTTGGCGTATGGAAAATGCCTTTAAAGAAGTGTTAGCGGCAGACCCCATTTATCAACGCATCCATAATGCCGTAAAAAGTGGTGCCATTTCCGCTAGCCTCAATGCACAAGACCGTCTCAAACAAGCGCTTGCATTGAACTTAATTACGCAAGATGAATTGAATATCCTTGACTCAGCAGAAACTGTGCGCATGGATGCATTAAGAGTAGATGACTTCGCACCTGGCGTTTTCGTAAGGGAGAAATTATGAATAAACAAAACCAATTAACTGGCCGTCCTGTTTATATTATTGATGGTGCTCGTACACCATTTTTAAAAGCAATGGGCAAACCAGGACCCTTTAGCTCAGCCGACCTTGGCACCCAAGCGTGCCGCGAGCTGTTATTAAGGCAAACCTTTGATGCTGCCGATATTGATGAAGTCATTACAGGCTCTGCGGTTACAAGCCCAGATGAAACCAATATTGGCCGTATTATTGCTTTACGCTCAGGCTGTGCAGAAAACACACCAGCCTGGACAGTGCAACGTAACTGCGCTTCTGGCATGCAAGCATTAGATAGCGGTATTAAAGATATTGCTCTTGGTCGCTGCGACCTTGTCCTTGCAGGCGGCACTGATGCCATGAGCCGCGGCCCGATTCTTTATAATGACGCCATGGTCAATTGGTTAGCACAACTTGCTCGCTCAAAAAGCTTTGTGGCTAAACTGCAAACCTTTTTAGCCTTACGTCCGCAAATGTTCAAGCCTGTGATTGGTTTATTACGTGGATTAACCGATCCCGTTTGTGGTTTAACCATGGGGCAAACCGCAGAAATTATTGCTTATGATTTTGGTATTACGCGTGAAATGATGGATGCTTTTTCTGTGCAAAGCCATCAACGCCTTGCTAAAGCACAACAAGAAAACCATCTTAATGAAATCGTGCCCGTTTATGACACGAAAGGCAATGCGTATCTTACCGATACTGGCTTGCGCGCAGATTCCAGCATTGAAAAACTTGCCAAACTTAAACCCGCTTACGACAAGCCTTATGGCACAGTTACTGCAGGTAATAGCTCGCAAGTCACGGATGGCGCAGCATTTGTTATTTTAGCCAGTGAAGACGCTGTTCAAAAACATCAGCTCAAGCCAATAGCAAAAATTGTTGATGTCAATTGGGGAGCTTTAAACCCTGCGGTTATGGGCTTAGGGCCTGTTTATGCCACGGTGCCGCTACTCATGCGTAATAAACTTCAGCTAAGTGACATTGATTATTTTGAAATTAATGAAGCTTTTGCAGGCCAAGTATTAGCTTGCTTAGCCGCATTGAACGATGCAAACTTTTGCAAAACCCATTTTGGCTTAGATCAAGCAGCTGGTATCTTGCCACAAGACCGCTTGAATATTGATGGTGGTGCAATTGCCTTAGGCCATCCAATTGGTGCAACTGGCGCAAGATTAGTGCTCCACTTAGCACAAACCCTTAAACGTCAAAATGCACGTCGCGGTATCGCGACTTTATGCATTGGCGGCGGCCAAGGTGGTGCAATGTTGATCGAGGCTGTGTAATTAGCAGTGGAAAACGTCACACCTAAGCTTTACCCTCTTGCCGCAATGTGCCAAGCAGCACAGCTGGTATTACAACTAGCAACGCTTGGCACTTGCGATGAGTGCGCCTTGCACACTCAAATTGACAGTTTATTTGCTTTAGAACCTAAGAATGTCGAAGCTATTTATGTGGATATTCATCATTTGGATTTAGGCTTGGCTTATTTTGACATCATATGCCACCATCCACTTCGCATTGCAGAAAAAGCCGCATTACGCATGATTTATAGCTTTTCAGCTTTAGCGAAGAAAATTCTGATGAATCCTAATATTGCCGAAAACCTAAAAAGCCAATTACATCGCATCCAAGAACAATCTCAATATTTTGGCTCCTGGGATCACCCTCGCGTAATGCAAAACCTTGGCGATACTTACCTTGAGCTTGCCAACCGCTTTAACTTTCGGCTAAAAATTAGTGGGCAAAAGAAATACTTGCAAGACTTAGAGAATATACATAAAATTCGTGCTGCATTGCTTTCGGGCGTGCGCGCTGCCGTGCTTTGGCATCAGATGAAAGGCAGCTTTTTGTGGGCAATTTGGCACCGCAAAACTTTAGTTCAAGAAGCACGACAATTATTAAAAGGGACGAAGTAATCATGAGCACCATGCGTTTAAAATCCATCAAATTAGCAGGATTCAAATCTTTCGTTGATCCTACGCGCGTTGAGTTTCCTAGCACCATTACCGCAATTGTTGGCCCAAATGGGTGTGGAAAATCAAATACCATTGATGCCGTCCGCTGGGTGATGGGGGAAATTTCTGCTAAACAATTACGCGGCGAATCCATGGCCGATGTTATCTTTAATGGCTCTATCCACCGCGCGCCAGTTTCACAAGCTTCCATTGAATTACAGTTTGATAATACCTTGGGCCGTCTTGGTGGTGAATATAATAGTTATAATGAAATTACCATTCGCCGACAAGTTAGCCGCGATGGCCAATCTAACTATTATTTAAATGGCACACGCTGCCGTCGTAAAGATATTACTGACATCTTCTTAGGCACAGGTTTAGGCCCACGTAGCTATGCCATTATTGAACAAGGTACGATTTCACGCTTAATTGAAGCAAGACCTGAAGAATTGCGTGTATTTTTAGAAGAAGCCGCGGGGATTTCACGTTATAAAGAGCGCCGCAAAGAAACTGAGCAGCGCATTGATCACACCCGTGATAATCTTGCACGTTTAAATGATGTTCGTGAAGAGCTCAATAAACAAATCGCGCACTTAGAACGTCAAGCAAAAACCGCTGAACGCTATAAGCAACTAAAAGCTGAAGAACGTTCTCTACGCGCTCAACTTTATGTATTGCGTCATCAGCATTTGCAAGCAGAGCTTTCTCAAGCGCAAGCACAACTTGAACAATTAACACAAAGTATTGCAACCCAAGAAACAACCCAAACCGAATTAAATGAGCAATGGGAAGAACAATTTGAACTGCAACGTACTACTCAGCAGCAGTTAGAACAAGCCCAACAAAATGCCTCGGATATTAATGCACGCATCATGGTATGCCAGCAAAATATTCACCATCACCAGCATCAAAAACAACAAGGTGAATTTGAATTAAAACAATTATTGCAAGAGCAGCGTGATGCTGAACATTTAAGCTCGCTTGATTCCAGCAACCTTGAACAACTTACCCATGATTTAGAAGTGATTCAAGAAGCTTTACAAGTTGAAACTCAAGCTTTTGAAGCTAGACAAGAGCAACATCGCGAAGCGTCAGAAAACCAAAGAAAATGGCAGTTTGAATGGCAAGAAACTAACCTAGCCTTAGCAACAGCGTCACAAACTGCTCAAGTTGAACAAACCCGTATCCAACAGATGGAAACGCGTCTGCGTCAAATTCAAGCAGAATTGCAAAAACTTTCTGAAGAAAAATCACAGCTTAGTACGGAAGAAGAAACTAAGCGGCTTGAAGAACATCAAAATGAACGCGCAGCTTTAGAAGAAGCACGCTTAGATTTACAAGAACAAATTGCTCAACAAGAAGCTGCTTTAAAAACTTTTCGCGATCAGCATGTTACGCTTAACCAAACCTTGAATGAAGCTCGTCGTCAGCTGCAACAATTTGATGGTAAATTAACGGCTTTACAAACTTTGCAGCAGCAAGCACAACGCCGTCAGCAACAAAGCATTCAAGCCTGGTTAAAAACGCATGGTTTTGAGAACGCTGCAAACCTTGCTGATTTAATTAAAGTTGAACCTGGCTATGAAGCCTATTTAGAACATTATCTAGGTGAAAAACTCCAAGCAGTTGCCTTAAATAATTTTTCGCATTTAAATAATCTTGAAGCACGTTTACCAGAAGGAAATCTAGATTTCTTTACCGGTGGAAATACATCCGTCGATTCTCATGCGCATGACCATGACAGCGCTAAATTGCTTGCCAAGTATGTGCGTGGACCTGCAGCTTTAATGCAGAAATTAGCCCACGTTTATTGCGCCACTAACTATGATGAGGCTATAAATTTAATTGCTTCGTTACCCGAAAATGCTGAAGTCATCACACCAGATGGTTTAATTGTACAAAAACACTGGGTACAAATCCGCCGCGGTAAAGATGAGCAAAGTGGTATCTTACAAAGAAAACGGGATATTGCAGAATTAGAAGCAACTATTGAAGCGCAAAGAAATAAATTAGAAGAATTAGAAGCGCAGCAAGAGCAATTACAACAAGATACCGCGGCAGCAGAAGAAAACCGCCAAAACTTGCAAAGAAATTGGCAAAGTTTAGATCAAACATGGCACCAATGCCATGCGCAGATTCAAATTCAAAATTCGCGTATCCAGCAAAAGCAAAACCGTGTTCTTGCGATTGATCAAGAAATCCGCACACAAAATCAAGAGCGCGAAACACTTGAAACCCAACATGCAAGCTCGTTAGAAATTTGGCAAGCAGCATTAACTGAATTAAATCGCCATAGCCAATTGCGAGATACGCTTGCCACTAACCAAGACACGGTTGAAGCCGATTTAGCCATTGCTTCACGTAATTTGCGCGAAGCACAAGCAAACCTTGAACAATTACGCTTGAAAGAACAACGTTACCGCACTGAAAAAGAAGGTTTGTTGATGCAAAAAGAGCGTACTTCAACGCAATTGCAACAATTATCCGCAAGGCAAAAAAACCTTACCGCACAGTTAGAAAATCTTGGCCCAACCTTAGAACATTTAGAAAACGAACTGGCTGAACAAAAAGAAGCTCAAGTGATTGCTGAAAGAACTTTAGATGAAGCAAAATCAGCAATGACACAGATTGAAGCACGTTTACGTCATATTGAAGCTGAGCGCCAACGTATTGCTCAATCTTTAGAACGTCTCCGCGCACAAAATGCTAACTACCAAATTCAAGCAGAACATGCGCAAACAAAAAGTAGCAGTATTTTAGAGCAGTTCCAAGAATTAGATTTAGTTTTTGATGAAGTTGCTGCCAATATGCCGACAGAAGCTGACGAGCAAGAATGGCAAACACAGTTAGAGCAGGCGCAACAGCGCATCGACCGTTTAGGCGCCATTAACTTAGCAGCAATCAGCGAGCTTGATGGCCAAATGGAACGTAAGCAATTTATCGATACGCAATTCCAAGATTTAACCGAAGCATTAACGACCCTAGAAGCAGCAATTCGAGAAATTGATAAAGAAACTAAAACCAAATTTGAAGAAACGTTTAATATTGTTAATACCAATTTCCAAGCACTGTTTCCAAAAATCTTTGGCGGTGGCCAAGCATATCTTTCCTTAACTTCGGATGATCTCTTAGAAACCGGCGTGGTTGTATTTGCACAACCACCTGGCAAACGTAACAGTTCAATTCATTTGCTATCTGGTGGTGAAAAAGCTTTAACCGCTTTAGCCTTAGTCTTTGGTATTTTTGAATTGAACCCTGCCCCATTCTGTATGCTAGATGAGGTTGATGCACCATTAGATGATGTAAACGTTGGCCGCTTCTGTAATCTTGTCAAAGCTATGGCACAAAAAACACAATTTATTGTGGTCACCCATAATAAAGTTGCGATGGAAATGGCAGATCAGCTCATGGGAGTAACGATGCAGGAACCTGGCGTTTCACGCTTAGTTTCTGTGGATATTGATGCCGCGATTGCAATGGCAGCCGCTTAAATAAAAGGTAAGCTGGGCAGCGCGCAGGATAAATTTTCTAGGACAAACTTCGCGCGCTTTGCTAATAGGCAAGCTCGTTACAGCTTAAACTTCTTGAGCCAAACCCAATAAACCATTTAGCACAACCGTTGGGTTTCGCCTTTAGCTTAACCCAGCCTACACTTACATACGTTGCAAAATTTATGCCAAAATATGGTAAAATTTTTAAACCTTATCGCGAGAACTAATAATCCGACAAGGTAAATCCTTCTAAAGCCGAGATGGTGGAATTGGTAGACACGCAAGTTTCAGGTACTTGTGGGAGCAATCCTGTGGAGGTTCGAGTCCTCTTCTCGGCACCATGCTTTATATTAATCGAGCATTGTCAAAACTTATCGCATCAAAATTCAATTTTTAGCTTTATTCAATCTTATTTTTTCTTGTGGCATATAAATTGCACCTCTTTCCGTTTACTTTCATTAAACTTTTTTACGGGAGAATTATATGCCTAAACTACAAGATTTTAACAATGATGTACAAAGAACTTTGGCTCATTACCAAAGCCTGCCAGATAAAATTAACGTCGAAAAGGAGACTGATGCATTATCAGACCTTACTCAAATGTTATCGACTGATACTGACCCTAATCATATTTATTTGCGAATTAAACACTGGGCATATAGTTTATCTAATCCCCCTAAAGGCACCAGCGATACGCCTATACAAACTCAGCGCTACTTACAAACGCACTTAGCAACCCTTGTTGATGCCTATCAACCAATTTTTGATGCGGGTAATTATGTTGTTGTAGAATCTCGATTCATTGAAACGCAAGAACTTACAAAATTAACTGATCGAACGACCGGGCTTCTTACGCAGCAAGAGTCAGAGCTTGCAAAAGAAAGAGCTCTTTTTGCTGATTACAATCACACGCTTAAAACACGCACCGCAACAATTCATGCCTTAGCACAATTAAATACCCTAATAGAGCAACAGCTTAAAGAAGCTAGACAACAATTGTTTACACAAAATGGCATTATTTATAGTTTAGAAACAAGTAAAGCTGAGTTAGAAGCCAGCTTGCGCGAAGAATTCGCAACCAAACGAACTTTATCTGATAAAATTACTCAGAACGTTTTAGCTATTGAGGAGAAAGACACCATTATTGCTGGAATAGAAAATAGAATTATTAAGACAACCGCGGAAAAAGAAGCATTACAAAAACAAGTAGACGAACTTGCATTTTTAAATGCAAAATTGAAACCACAAATAGAAGCACTCCAAGTTGAGCTAAACAAAGAGCGCGGTATTAAAGCAGAAGCAGAAGTCGCACGCAAGCTTGCTCAACAAAGAGCACAGGCGCTTGAAGAAGAGCTTAAAAAGTATCATCAAGCTTATGCTGAACTACAACAACAAAACCAAGAGCTGAGACAAAACGTTTCCGCTAGGGATACAACAATACAAAACTTGCAACGGGAGATGGCTGGGTTAAATGAAAGATCACAAAAAGACCGCGCATTGATCGCAAAATTAGAGGAAGAAAAAGACCGTATCACAACTCAATTTAAGACAATGCAACTTCAGCTATCTGCAAGTGAAGAGACCAAAGGAGAATTAAAAATAGCCATTAGTTCTCAAGTAGACAAAATAAAAGAGCTAGAAGCCGAAGTCGAAAGATTAAAACTTGGTGCAGTTAAAATGATGGAACTTCAAGGCGAAGCGGCAAAACACGAAGGCGCTACTACTCCTGCTGGCGAAGAAACAAAACCTGTCGCAACCATTGTGGCAAGCCAAGGTATTTTTAGACGCCAGGAAATCCAACAACAGACTGCTACTACACGCAGCGCAGAACAGGCCCAAGGTGTAGAAGAGCGCAAAGTCGTTGGCCTCGGTCGCCGCTAAACCCTCACTAAAAGCACAGCAACTAAAAACTTATCCGGCGCTTGGACTTGAGCGCCGGGTAAGAAAAACCATTAAGCGCACCAATTCCAATTTGGTCCGACAAGCACTTCTTAATAAAACGAGAGGCATCAAGCCAAAGTCGAGTGGGCACAACTTATTTTAGGCTTAAAGCATCATTTCTTCTACGATTTCTTCAAGGTATTTTTCAAATTCATCTTCAAACCACGAACCAAGCTTTCCACTTAATGCCTCTTGATTATGATTGTCCAGCAATAACTTACGCCACAAACCCGTAACAAAAGTAACCCCCATGACTCCAATTTTCACAGGTTTTTTCTGTGTCATAGAAGTGATCAAATAAGCTACAACACTCGCGCAGCAGAAGCAGCGAACCCTTTACAAACTTTAATACGATACTTTTTCCCAAAGCTTCTTCCGCAGCGTTATAAGCTATATTCCCATCTGTTAATTAATTCTGCCATAGCCTACTCGCAAGCGATTTCAGCTTTTAAAGATATGCTAATACCTCAAACCTCTCAAGTTCTTGCGCTTCATCGCTTATGCCGCTATCATCATTTTTATATAGCAATAGGATACTTTTATGAAACGGAAAATTTCTACTCCACTGCATAATATTCGCGAAGAGTTGAACTCTCAGCAACATAGCAAAATCCCTAGCAAAGAAGCTGCCAGTTATATTACAGATCAAAAAGAACTGCCTTCAAGCTACCGCTTAGCCTTCCTTGACTCAGAATTTATGCTAAGCGAAGCTACCCGGCCAATGCGTTTGCAGCTTGAGCTATTAAAGCCTGAGCTTGAATTACAAAAACAAAATATTCTTTCGACTATTATTGTTTTTGGCAGCGCAAGGATTCTTTCTCCTGAAAAAGCCAAGCTTGAATTATTCCGCGCTTTAAAAGACTACAAACGAAAAGCAAGCAAAGACAATGCCGCCGCTTTAGCGCTCGCCCAAAAAAAATTCAAACAATCGCGCTACTATACCGAAGCACAAAATTTTAGCAAAATTGTTTCCGCCGACAGTCAAAACAATACCACAAGACAATATGTCATGATGACGGGTGGTGGCCCAGGCATTATGGAAGCAGTTAATCGTGGCGCTCATGAAATTGGCGCAAAATCTATTGGTTTAAATATTTTACTGCCTTTTGAGCAAATGCCTAATCCTTATATTTCACCAGGGCTGTCATTTCGCTTTCATTATTTTGCGATACGTAAAATGCATTTTCTTATGCGCGCAAAAGCGCTGGTTGCTTTTCCTGGTGGCTTTGGCACGATGGATGAAATTTTTGAAACTTTAACGCTGCTACAAACTCAAAAAATGAGCCCTATTCCGGTTTTGCTTTTTCATCGTGAATTTTGGGAGACGGCGGTTAATTTCGAATACCTCCTGGAAGAAGGTCTCATTTCGCCGGAAGACATGCATTTATTTAGATATGTGGAAACCGCGGAAGAAGCTTGGAACTATATTCAACGTTTTTATGAATAAAGCTGAATGTTTTTTGTGTTAGGCCGCAACCCAAACCACTGATAAAAAGCTTCCGCTGCTTGCTCAATCAACATACCTAAACCATCATAAGCTTTTAGGCCTTGTGCGTTAGCCCAGTGAATGAGCGGCGTTGGTTTTTCATGGCCATATTTCAAATCATATATTGCAAGCGTTTTAGGAAGAAATGAACTTTCTAGCGATTGTTTGATAATTTCAAAATCACTTGTCGCATCAATTAACAGCGCCGAGCTTTCTAAAAATTGAGATAAATTTGTTGCCGCTACAATTGGCACCTTTTGATCGTATTGAGCAACAAGGCTAGCAGCTTTATGCACATCACGGTTAATGAGAATAATGCTTGAAGGTTTAGCAGATGCAAGGGCTGGTAATATGCCACGAGCAGCGCCGCCTGCACCAACAATAATCACTTGCTGATTTTCAATAACAATATTTTTCGCATATAGATCTTTTAAAAGCCCAGTGCCATCCGTATTATCGCCCCACAATTTTCCATCTTGAAGCTTGATCGTATTAACAGCACCAGACTGTTGCGCTCGTTCGCTTAACGCCTCAACAAAGTTGAAGGCTTCGGTCTTGAAGGGCGCGGTAATATTGCAACCTAAACCACCTTGCGCAAAAAAATCTTGCGCCGCAAGTACGAAACCATCTAATGGTGCAAGAATTTTTTCATAAGAAAGAGCAAGGCCAAATTGCGCCGCAAATTGCTGATGAATTTGCGGCGAAAGAGAGTGCGCAATAGGATTTCCAAAGACAGCGAGTTTATAGAAAGTCATCACTAAATAGAGGCGTAATGACTTTTTTCATTAGAACAACAGCGCTGTTGTACGCATTCAGCAACGGCAACACCTGCTGCAGAAGCCATTGTTCCCCACATGAGAGACAAGACGCAGATGCCATTAGCAAAGCCATCGCTATTATTTAAAGTAAAGCGTAAAGTAGCACTGGTCGCAATTGTTAACGCCTCTAATATAGTGAACGTTACTGCCTTGGGATGCCTTTTTAAAAATTCAAACATGATTCACTCACTAATAATTACATGTGTTGAATTATTGCATCACCAAACTGTGAACAACTCAATAATTTTGCGCCTGACATTAAGCGTTCAAAATCATAGGTAACTGTTTTCGCTTGGATAGCACCATCCATACCTTTAATAATTAAATCTGCTGCTTCTGTCCAACCCATATGGCGCAACATCATTTCTGCTGACAAGATTAAAGAACCTGGGTTAACTTTATCTTGACCCGCATATTTTGGTGCTGTTCCGTGCGTTGCTTCAAACATTGCAACGTTATCACTTAAGTTTGCGCCAGGCGCAATACCAATACCACCCACTTCTGCTGCTAATGCATCGGAAATATAGTCGCCGTTTAAGTTTAAGGTTGCGATCACATCATATTCTGCTGGGCGCAATAAAATTTGCTGTAAGAAAGCGTCAGCAATAACGTCTTTGATGATAATTTCTTTACCGGTTTTTGGATTTTTAATTTTCATCCATGGGCCGCCATCAATTAATTCGCCACCAAATTCTTTTTGCGCAATACCATAACCATAATCTTTAAAGGCACCTTCAGTAAACTTCATGATATTACCTTTGTGCACTAAAGTAACCGAGCTGCGATCGTTATCGATAGCATATTGAATTGCCGCACGAACCAAGCGCTCAGAACCATCTTTTGATACTGGTTTAATACCAATACCACAATGTTCTGGGAAGCGAATTTTTTTCACACCCATTTCTTTTTGTAAAAACTCAATAACTTTTTTAGCGCCTTCGCTATCTGCTGGCCATTCGATTCCTGCATAAATATCTTCAGAGTTTTCACGGAAAATGACCATATCAACTTTTTCGGGTTCTTTCACAGGGCTTGGCACGCCTTTGAAATAACGCACAGGACGTAAGCAAATAAATAAATCTAATTGTTGACGCAATGCCACATTCAATGAGCGAATACCACCGCTAACTGGCGTGGTCAATGGACCTTTGATAGAAACTACATAATCGCGTACTGCTTCTAATGTTTCTTCTGGAAGCCAAGTATCTTTATCATAAACTTGGGTTGCTTTTTCACCGGCATAAACTTCCATCCATTCAATCTTGCGCTGACCGCCATAAGCTTTTTCAACAGCCGCATCAACCACTTTTTTCATCGGCGGCGTAATGTCCACACCGGTGCCATCCCCTTCAATAAAAGGAATAATGGGGTTGTTCGGCACATTCAAAGAGAAGTCTTTGTTGACCGTTATTTTTTGACCATTTGCTGGTACTTTAATGTGTTGGAAAGACATGAGAATTGGCTCCGGTAAAAAGCCTATATGATACCAGAAAATCAGCGCATCGAGTCCATTCAGAATTGAAGCTGGTTTTTTAAGAATAAGCGAAAACCAAGCGCCCCATTACGGTCATGGCGCTGACTCATCTTTTTTTGGCAAAGGATAAAGAATTTCTAAATCTGCTAAAAAGCTACCATGCCGAGGTTTAATAAGCCCTTCGGTATTCATAGCTAAATATAGAATTTCCTTGGCTCTTGTGCAAGCCACATATAGCAACCTTAACCGTTCATGGCGCGCTTTTGTTTTTTGCAATTGCCAAATAAATGAAAAAATTTGATTTTTATCCTCACCAGTTTGGCGTAAAGGCGCTAGCAAAAATTTTGGTCCAGAAGGCAAAATCACTTCATCAAAAACTAAAAGTGGAGCATCGTCTTGCTGGCCAGCTCGCTCTAAGGCTGGCAAAAAGACTACATCAAACTCTAGACCTTTGGCTTTATGAATAGTCATAATCTCAATAGCACCTGGCTTTTCTTCGGACGTAAACGAGACATGATGCAAGTGCCGCTCAAACAAGGCAACATCTTCTAGATTGCCGAATGCTTGATGTGTTTCCAACAATTGCCAAAACTGCTTAGCCGCTCGCTGAGCGTCATGAGAGCTCCAATATTTTTCTGCACCAGATTCACGCCATAAACGACACAACAGTTGATCTAAAGGCTGGCGGCGAACCTGTGTAATTGCTTTTTCCCAAAGCATTAGAATACGACTTAATTTTGGATCAGGATTTTTTACACTGTTCAAACGCGGCCAAACGATTTGTTCATTTTGTTCAAATAATGCTTGTAACGCTGGCAAGTCCATTTCCAGCCATGGTACACGCAATATCGAAAGCCAAGCTAAGCGGTCTTCTAAATTTAATAATGCTTTTAACCAACTTAATAAATCAATAATTACCGGCTGCTCTGCCAGGCTGGTTAATTCATTTGAAATATAACTAATACTTTCGGCTTGCAGCTGTGGCAAAATCTCTTGTAAATGGCTACGCGAGCGTACCAAAATTGCTATTTTTGTTGCAGAATTTTTTATTTTCAGTGCTTTAATATGCGCAATAATTTCTGCGTCGTTTTTTAAAACCCGTGTTGCTTCTTGGCTTGATTCTAAAAGTTGAGCGGCCTCAGATTTCGTGCTTGCAATGACAGGAACGTAGGCAACAGCCCCTTCTTCCATCATCGACACAGCTGGCAATACCTGCGAAAGTTTTTCATTATAAAAATCCACCAAAGCTTTTTGCGAGCGAAAGTTTTGCGTCAATTGAATAGTTTGCAAATTTAAATGACCAAAACCTTGTTGCCAAACACGCAAAAACAAACCGACTTCCGCTTGGCGAAAACGATAAATTGATTGCAACGGATCGCCTACTAAAAACAAGGTCCGTCCATCCCCCTCTTGCCAACCTTGGGTCAAACGCTCTAGCAAGCGGTATTGCAATAATGAAGTATCTTGAAACTCATCAACTAAAACATGCTGCAAACGATAATCAAATGCTAACGCTAAATCAGTTGGCGCACCTTCTTGGCCCAGCACCATTAATGCCCGCAAAGCAATCTCTGTGAAATCGCAAGCTTGTTGCTCTTGCATTACCTCTTGCCAATAAACCATTAAGCCTTGCAAGACTTGCAAAATAAATTGCACCGATTGCCACTCGTCCTCGTGATATTTTTCAGGTGGCGCAATAGCTAACATTTGCAATGCTTCTGTTAAGCCAGGCGTTTCTGCAACTTGTTTTAATACGGCGAGCATTTTTTCTTTTTGAGATTTAAAAAATGCTTTTTCTTCTTTTTCACCTGTCGGAAACCCCAGGCGCTTATCGACTGTCTTGCGCAAGTTGCCATCTTGCGTCAACAAAAACTTTGGCAAGCATAACCAAAAATTATCGGTGCTCACATCTAAAGGGTTGCCATTACTATTAGCAAACTTAATCAAGGCGGTAACTTCATGCACTAAGTGTTCAGGCATGCCTTGCCTAACGGCATTAATCGCCTCTTCTAGACAGGCAGTTAAATTTCTTTCTAACTGTTCACGCCATGCGGCATTATTTTGCGCAACGGGCAAAAGCATTAACCATTGCTCACGCTTGGCAAGCATATCGATCAATAAATGCTGCAGTTTCTGCCAACGATTATCACACTGCAACAGCAATGCATGCAGCGCTTGTTGCCAAGGATAAGCTTGATCTGCTTCTTCTAACATGCGTTGCGTTGCTTGCTGATAAAGCACACCTGGCAAAGCTTCTACTTCATAGGCAAAAATACCGGAGTGGACGGGTGATTCTTCCACAATACGCGCGCATAAACCATCGATCGTCATAACTTGTAAACGCTCAGGGCGCAACAATAGCTGCCAATTTTTTTCTTGATCTTTTTGTAAAACAGGCTTAGCAAAAATATTGCTAGGATCTTGTAGATAGCGCAAGATGCGCTCACGCATTTCATTAGCGGCTTTTTTAGTAAAAGTAATGGCTAATACTTGTTCTGGCTGATTAACGCTCGCAAGCGCTGTGAGAAAACGTCGGCATAAAATTTCTGTTTTTCCTGAACCAGCAGGCGCCTGCACGATCACCGAGTGGTGCATATCCAGCGCTGCTTGGCGTGCGGATTCATCAGAAATTATCATAAACAAAAGTTAAAGCTGTTTTCTGTTCTATTAATGTGAACTTTATTTATCGACGGTCAAATTTTTTGAAACTTCGCCAACTTGCTGCAAATTCGTTGGATCTACTTTCATAACCGGCGCGCCTTGCGCAAAGTTAAGCTTTTTGAAATCCAACCAAATCATATTCGGCGCTGCTGTTGAGTTGAAATAATAAATCTTATTGCTTAAATCCTGCACCGACATCCATCGCGTTGCCCAAGAATCCTCTGTAACAGAACCTGAAGTATCTTCAGCGCCAAAAGGTACCATGGTGGTACGCATCACTGAAGCAATACCCGCCATTGCATCCACATAATTTTTGGGAGCAGGTAAAGTTTTTAAATAAGAAGCAGCGCGCACAAAGCGGCTTAGTGGATCAACATCACCCGGCATCGCAAGCTTGCCGCCAAAAAATTTATATTTTTTAAGATTGGCTAATTGAACATCATAAGCGGGCTCATTCGTCATGACTTGATATTGCTTACCATGATGCACCACCATTTTCCCTTTAATAAATTCAACAATGGCGGAATCACCGCTCGCATCTTCTACAGCAATGTGAATCGGCCATTCTCGACCATGCACTTTAGTGGCTACCACTTGAAAATTTTTTACTGCAGCCAATGCTTCATCAACGGTTTTACAATTATCTAGCAAATATTGCGCCCACATAACATTAGACAAACCAGGCTTTGAGGAATCTCTTTTTTCATATTGGCTATCATTTAAGTAAAGCAAATGTGCACCAAAACCTACTTCATTTAAACCTTCAGAAGCAGCGGGTGTATGGAAAGCAGTAATCACAACATTGCCATACTTGGATTTCCACTGCAAAGAATTTTCGCCCGCCATGCCCTCATGCGAAGTACCACGTGGATAAACCACCATTTGCGGTTCATCGCTGATATACAAGTCCATGGTACGACCAGCGACTTTGGCAACATCGTTATTATTCCAAAATGCCATAGTGCAAGCGTTAGCACTTTGTTGTGCAAAACTTGTTGCAAGAATTAAAGCGCTTAATACGAAGCAAGATTTTTTTAACATTGAAAACTCCCTTTAAATAAAATTAGCGCAACTGTAGGGTAATACGATTTTACTTTGCTCGCCCCACAAACACTTAACCTTCCAAACTCAACATACCTGATTTATCGTCATAAGCAAAAATTTCTGCGTAGCGCCCCCAATCAATCAATACACGCAATACACGCTCTGCTTCTTGTTCACTGAGATAATCTTCTAATTCATTTAAAAAACGCGCTAAAGTTGCGGATTTATTTGGGCGGCTTTCTAGCACCTGAATAATATGACCTGCTAAAGGAATATTTTTTAGTAAATGTTTAGCAAAGATTTTTTTACGCTCTAAAATATCAGCGCTAGCAAACTGCTTACCGGCTGGCGTTAAAATAATATCGGCATTGCGCACTTGAGCAAAACCTAAAATTTCGATGACTTCGGTAATGGGGAATAAATCATCGACATTCAAATTGAGATAATCGGCTAATTCAGGCAAGTCCATGCGATCATGATGCTCTGACTCATGCAAGGTTTCAATTAAACCCGTTAACTCAGAAATTTCTACATCCGGTAAGCGATAGCTAATATCTAAAGTTTTCATGCGTTGCGCTTGAACATAACCTGCTTTTTCTGCACGCCCGCGAGATGTCATCAAGCCATAAATTTGCTCTACTAAGCTACGAAATTCTTCATCCTGGTCATAACGAGGATGCGGCATCTTCACTTGCAATTCTGCACGAATCGTTCCAGGATCGCTGTTGAAAATAATAATTCGATCCGCTAGCATGACTGCTTCTTCAATGTTATGCGTCACAAACAAAATACCATTCGTATTAGTTTGCTTCGTTTCCCAAAGATCCAACAAGTCACTTTTTAAGTTATCGGCTGTTAATACATCTAATGCTGAGAATGCTTCATCCATTAATAATAAATCGGGGTTAACAACCAAAGCTCGCGCAAACCCTACGCGCTGGCGCATACCACCAGAAAGCTCTTTAGGAAAAGCCGATTCAAAGCCATCTAAACCAATAATATCAATGACTTTTAATGCACGAGCGCGGCGCTCCTCTGGTGGAACACCTTGCGCTTCCAAACCTAGTTCCACATTTTGCAATACTGTAAGCCAGGGCAAAAGTGCAAAGCTTTGAAATACCATTGCCACCCCATCCACAGGGCCAGTGACAGGCTTACCGCGATACAATACTTCACCCGCATTAGGTTTAATTAAACCAGCAATAATTCTTAATAACGTCGATTTACCTGAACCAGATTTGCCAAGGATTGCAACAATTTCACCTTCATTTAAGGAAAAATTTACATCATCCAAAACCACTAAATCTTGATGTTCAGCTTTGGGAAAAAGTTTTTTAACGTTGTTGAGTTGAATAATAGGAACTGGCATGATCAAAAGCTCAAAATTTTCATCCCCTCATTATACCCGATCTCTAAGTCAACAACCGGGGTCAGACCCGTTTTGTTGACCAAGAAGCTAAAGTCAACAAAACGGGTCTGTCCCCGGTTGTTGACTTTAGATTTTTCGGCTGTCGTAAGCCCAGTGTAGTAATGCTTGGCGTTGCCTTGCTCGGCAAGCCAGATCGCCTTTAAAACAATATTTTTTGATTTGTGCGATATGGCGTTTCATCATTAACCAGCGTTTGATTTGCCGGTCATCTTCTTCAGGAATACGTCTACCCATGTAGTATCGGCAGTACCATTGAAACCAGCCGCGCGGGTCCTCAGGATAAATCCAGCCTTTCCTCCGCCATTCGGATAAAGGCTGGCTTGCATTAACAGCAAAAAAATTGAGTTTAGGATCATGATGACTTGAACAAAGCCTGGCCTCTTTAAACCAATCCTTCGGAAATTCTGCTTGGCAGTCTGTCATATATTTCCCACCAAATACCCCTAAAGCAAGCATTTCTTTAGGCGTTAATTCTGGCTGAAAACGCGGATCAAAATTTTTACCCCTCGACTCAGTCAATAAGTAACGGTAATTTTGCTGCATTTTGTCATTAACAATCACTAACTTGGCAGACATAAGATATTAAGCCTGTAAACATTTTTCCTTATTTTATCACCCCAAGTCACTTCAACGCCCGTAACCCATGGAATTTTGAAAAAATATTTAGTTTTGTTATACTTAACAAGCTGTTAAAATAGATTCCACCGATAAATTTAAATACAATAAGGAATAACAATGAAACTTAAACAAACGTTGTCTATCGGATTTGCCGCTATAGCGCTTGCTGGTTGCACAGTAAATATGTTACCAGGCCAGCCAATCGATAACTCACAGCAAGCTTATCAGCCTGTCCAACCAGCCCAACCCGTTCAACCGGATGTACAGCCTGCCCAGCCTATTCAACCTGCCCAACCAGTACCAGCACCTAACAATCGTCACCTTAAGCACGAATTAAAACATGATCAAGAACAACTTGCTTGTTTGCATGGCTTCCATAACCATTTATGCCCAGCAGTAACACCAGGACCAACACCTGCGCCAGTTGCGCCAGTTGTAACACCAAAACCTGCTGACAAAAAAACTAAGCATGAACTGAAATATGATCAAGAACAACTTGCTTGTTTGCATGGATTCCACAACCATTTATGCCCAGCCTCAAGTACCTCAGGGAATACTCAAGCACTAAAATAAACTTGTTAGCGTAATCATTCGCTATTTAACAAGTGGCGCCACGCTTTCTAAAGGTGGCGCTCTGCTGTTTTATCTTAATAAAACTTTCTCTGCTAAAAGCAAATTTAGCGTCATTTCTGCGAAAGCAGAGACCCTTAACAAAAGAGAAAACCTATAGATTCCTGCTTTCGCAGGGGTGGGGTGTTTTTTTAATTTCTGTCTCCCGCAGCGTAAAATAGTCAGCACAAACCTCCCAATTTTACCGGCCATCCGTTTTCCGCTATAATGGGCGGTTCCTTTAATTCAAATTTAACTAGCTTCATGAGCGTTACAATTACTTTGCCAGATGGCGCAACCAAACAATATGAAAAGCCCATTACGGCTTTTCAAGTCGCACACGATATCAGCCCACGTCTCGCAGACGCTGCTTTTGCGGCTATCGTTAATGGTAAATTAGCCGACACCAGCGCTTTAATTGATCATGACGCAACCGTTGCTATCGTAACTGAAAAAAGCCCTGAAGCTTTAGATGTTGTTCGTCACTCGACTGCACATTTGCTTGCCCAAGCCGTTAAAGAACTTTTCCCGAGTGCGCAAGTCACCATTGGCCCAGTGATTGAAGACGGCTTTTATTATGATTTTTCTTTTGAACGCCCTTTTACGCCTGAAGACTTAGAAAAAATTGAAGCGAAAATGGCTGAATTAGCGAAACAAAATTTTGCTGTTACTCGCCAAGTCATGCCTCGTAATGAAGCTATTCAGTTTTTCAAAAAGCTTGGCGAAAATTACAAAGCAGAAATTATTGCTAGCATTCCTGAAAATGAAATTTTATCGCTTTACACCCAAGGCAATTTCACCGATTTATGCCGCGGCCCTCACGTACCAAATACTGGCAAACTTAAAGCATTTAAGCTAATGAAACTGGCTGGTGCATACTGGCGCGGTGATTCAAACAATGAAATGCTGCAGCGTATTTATGGCACCGCTTGGCTCAATAAAAAAGATTTAGATGCTTATTTATATCGCTTAGAAGAAGCTGAAAAACGCGACCATCGTAAAATTGCTAAAGCAATGGATCTGTTCCACTTGCAAGAAGAAGCACCAGGCATGATCTTTTGGCATCCCAAAGGTTGGGCGATTTATCAAACGGTGGAACAATACATGCGCAAAATGATGCGCAAACATGGTTACCAAGAAGTGCGCACCCCTCAAATCGTGGATCGCGTGTTATGGGAAAAATCTGGCCACTGGGATAAATTCCGTGAAGACATGTTTAGCTTAAAAGCAGATGATCATGATTTTGCCATCAAACCCATGAACTGCCCTTGCCACGTGCAAATTTATAATCATGGCTTGAGAAGCTATCGCGACTTACCTTTACGCTTAGCGGAGTTTGGCTCATGCCACCGCAATGAAGCTTCAGGTGCACTACATGGCTTAATGCGTACCCGCGGCTTCACCCAAGATGACGCCCATATTTTTTGTACGGAAGAACAAATCGGCAGCGAAGCGTCACGCTTTATTGATATGGTGTTTGAAGTGTATCGTGATTTTGGCTTTACCAATAACATTTCTGTCAAGCTTTCAACAAGACCTGCCAAGCGTGTAGGCGCAGACGAAATTTGGGATAAAGCAGAAAAAGCATTAGAGCAAGTTTTAAATGATAAAAAACTTAACTGGCAGCTCATGCCGGGTGAAGGCGCATTCTATGGCCCTAAAATTGAATTTGTTTTGACCGACTGTATGGGGCGTCAATGGACTACAGGTTCCATTCAATTAGACTTCTCCATGCCTGCCCGCCTTGGCGCAGAATATATTGCAGAAAGTAATGAGCGTAAAACGCCTGTTATGCTGCATCGTGCGATTTTTGGCTCATTGGAGCGCTTTATTGGTATTCTTTTAGAGCATTATGCGGGCCATTTGCCCGTATGGTTAGCGCCTGTGCAAGCAGTCGTCATGAATATTTCTGAAAAACAAGCAGAATATACGCTAGAAGTCGCGTTAGAACTGCAAAAAATGGGTTTTCGAGTCACTGAGGACTTGAGAAATGAGAAGATAGGCTTTAAAATTCGTTCCCACACGCTTGAAAAAGTTCCTTTTATGCTTGTCATTGGCGATCGTGAAATGAATGAGAAAAAAATCGCGGTACGTAGCTGGCAAGGCGAAGATTTAGGCAGTATGAGCGTGGATGAATTTGCAGAAAAATATTTGAAGTAACCTCCCCCCGCCGGGGAGAAGGGTTGGGAATGAGGGGCCGAATATGGCACCGGGGAGAAGGAGCGAAGAGCTCACTTAAATTCAATAGCGCTTTGCGCTACCCTCTTCTGACAAAGAAGAGGAATGTTATTAGTAAGGAGAAAATCTTATTAGCTCACATGATAAAAAAACACGTATTAATGAACAAATACGTATACCAGAAGTACGCTTAATTGGTGCTGATGGTGAAGCGCTCGGTGTTGTGCGAATCCGTGAAGCCTTACAAGCCGCAGAAGATGCGGAACTTGATTTGGTGGAAATTTCGCCAACTGCCGTGCCACCGGTTTGCCGTATTATGGACTACGGTAAGTTCTTGTACGAACAAGACAAAAAACGTGCCGCTGCTAACAAAAAGCAAAAGCGTGTTCAAGTCAAAGAAATTAAAATTCGTTCAGGAACAGAAGAAGGCGATTATCAGGTCAAGCTACGCAACCTGATACGCTTTTTGGAAGAGGGGAACAAAGTCAAAGTAACTTTACGCTTTAGAGGCCGCGAAATCAGCCATCAATCCTTAGGATTGAAAGTGCTGCAACGCATGCAAGCTGATTTAGCAGAGGTTGCGGTGATTGAACAAGCGCCACAGATGGAAGGTCGTCAGCTGGGTATGCTTGTCGCCCCAAAGAAAAAGGGATGATTTTGTGCGGGTTCGTTAACACGAATGCGCTATAAATACATCCTTGTACGCTCTTACATCTCATCCCTGCTGTGTAAGGTTCGCCTCAGCGGACCCAAAACTCCCGGGAAGAAAAAGAGTATTTAATGAAAAAATAGCGGAGTATCTTAAAGATGCCAAAAATTAAATCTAACCGCGGCGCTGTTAAGCGTTTTAAACGCACTGCCAAAGGTTATAAACACAAACAATCACATGCACGTCATATTTTGACGAAAAAGTCTTCTAAGCGTAAGCGCAACTTACGTGGACCAAAACTTTTGAAAAAATGTGATGTTAAATCAGTTGCTCGTATGTTAACCGACATGTCCTAAAGGAGGATCATCATGGCTAGAGTAAAACGTGGTGTGACTGCTCGGGCACGTCACAAAAAAATTAAAGATGCTGCAAAAGGCTACCGTGAAGGCCGCCATCGCGTTATTCGCGCGGCTAAACAAGCGGTAACAAAAGCAGGTCAATACGCTTATCGCGATCGCCGCGCTAAAAAACGTGAATTCCGTGCTTTATGGATTGCACGTATTAACGCAGCTGTTCGTGAATTAGGTATGAGCTACAGCCGTTTCATTGCTGGCTTGAAAAAAGCAGGCATTGAAATGGATCGTAAAATGTTAGCGCACTTAGCTTACTACGACAAAGCTGCATTCAATGCAATTGTTGAGAAAGTAAAAGCTGCAGCATAACTTTTTATACTCTCTTAAAAACCGGGTTTTTACCCGGTTTTTTATTGCCTCGTTTATGCATTATCAGCCAAATATCTCCAAAGTCTAAATAATTTTCACAAACTCTCTTTTAAACATAATACTCCTCGCTATAATCGAAGCATTCAAATTTTTTATTTGAATATTTTTTTAATCCACTTATCAAGGAGTTTTTATGCTTAAAAAATTACTTATCGCAAGCTTCGCTGTTGCCGCTGCTAGCGCTGCTTTTGCACAGCAATTACCTGCAACAAATTCAGCTGCTGCAGCAGTAACCGCAGAAATAAAAGGCAAAAAAGCTGGTCACACTAAAGAATGGTCAAGCGAAAAAGCCGAAAAAGCTGCAGATGCTTTTTTAAAAGCCACCCAAAAATTTGCTGGCCCTGCTCATAAATTACAAGCTTTTTGTGAGGAAAGCACGAGTGCCAGCGCTTGTGCCAAAGACCCCGTCAAAGCCGCAATGGCAACAGGCTTATATCAAGATGCTTTAAAACAAACGCCGATTAAAAAATCGGAAGGTAAGAAAGAACATCATAAAGGCGTGGTTATCTAAATTAAACTAAGCTAACAAGTATTTTTCTGAGTAAATAGAAGAAAAGCGCGCCATAGGGGCAAATACTGCCCCTATAATGCGCAGGATCAAGATCACAACTTTCCCCTGCTTTTCAGTAGTTTAAATTCCGGGTATAATGCGCGCATTCAAATTTTCTTATTTGAATAAAAAAAATACCATTATCCCTAGGAGATACCAAATCATGTTTAAAAAATTATTAGTTGCTGTTTTAGCAGTTGCTGTTTCTGGCGCTGCATTTGCTGCTCAAGACACCACCACTGCTGCAGAACAAGCTGCTGAAGCTGCTCATGCTCCTGTTGTTGCTGGCACAACTGATGCTGGCAAAGCTGATGCTGCAAAAACACCTGAAGCTAAAGAAACAAAGAAAGACGCTCACAAAGCTGCTAAAAAAGCTAAGAAAGATGCTCACAAAGCTGCTAAAAAAGCTAAGAAAGACGCTCACAAAGATGCAAAAAAAGATGCTAAGAAAGATGCTAAAGCTACAGAAGCTACTGCTCCTGCTACTGACGAAGCTCCTAAAGCAACAACACCTGCACCTTCTGCTGAATAATCTTTTTGAGATTATTGGTCTTACAAGAAACCGGGCTTTTGCCCGGTTTTTTATTGCTTTTATTTTGCCGCTTTAAAAGCTCCTCGCATACGAAGATCATAGCATTAGACAAGTGCCTTTACAGCACAGCTCTATTTCTTATTCCAAACTGAATAAACTTTTACCATCTTGATACGATTATCTGCCACTTGCAAAACCTCAACGGGATGATTTTCAATTAATACCGTTGTGCCGCTATCAGGAATCATTTGTAAATAAGCCATCAAATAACCTGCTAAGGTTTTTGCATCACGTGTTGGTAAATGCCATTTAAAATAGCGGTTAAGTTCACGTAAAGTTGCTTGTCCATTGACTAAACAAGCCCCATCTGGCTGAGGAATAATATCTGGGTGCAACTCCATAAAATCTGTCGTAAACTCTCCTACAATTTCTTCTAATAAATCCTCAATCGTTACAAGACCTAATATTTCGCCATATTCATCCACAACTAACGCACCACGGCGTTTGCTCTGACGAAAATGGATTAATTGCTTATGCAATGGTGTTGTTTCTGGAACAACATAAGGTGGCGTGAGATGCTTTAATAAATTTTCTTTTGACCAGTTATCTGCATCGTGCAAAGTTGGCAACACTTCACGAATTTTTACAAAACCTAAAATCTCAGAAAAATCTTTTTGATAAACTGGTAATTCACGATAAGGAGAATTTAACAACTGCTGCAATACAATATCATCATCTGCTTCAATATTAATGCCCACCAAATTTTGGCGAGGGATCATGATATCTGCCACTGTTAATTTTTCAAGCTCTAAAACTTGCAATAACATATTCTGGTAACTTTCGGGAATACGTGAGCCAGAATCTTTAATTAAAGTATGTAATTCTTCAGGCGTTAAATGATCCGTTGCTTTTACCGTTGAAAGCCCAAATAACCTTAATATGCCATGTACAATTTTGTGAATCAGCCAAACAAAAGGCGCAAAAAAAATGACGAAACCTCTTAGCAATAATGTTGCTGGTAATGCAAAAGCTTCTGGTCGCAAAGCACACATCGTTTTAGGCAAAGCTTCACAAAAAATTAAAATAAAAATAGTTAGTACGGTTGTTGCGATTAATATGCCCATCTGACCAAAATATTTTCCCACCATAAAGGTCAAAATTGAAGAAGCCACAATCGTTGCACAGGTATTCACTGTGATGATCATGCTCAATAATTGATCAGGTTTTTCTAACAATTTTTGTGCGCGCTGCGCCCGTTTATTGCCACATTTTGCTAAGTGGCGCAAGCGATAGCGGTTCAACGCCATCATGCTGGTTTCGGAACCTGCAAAAAAGAAAGACAATAATAGCAAGAGAAAAAAGGTGATGAGCAAAAAAAGATTCATTGAAATATCCAAATTTCCAACTGCAAAAAATTAGCGCTAATCGCAATTTATCATTAAGTCAGATGACTTGACAAATAGAGCAGCACGCCAATGGCTAATGCCACAAAGGAACAACTCGCTGCTGTTGCTGAGCGCCAACGAAATGCATATCGTCCTAGCAATAATATCAACAGCCCAAACCAGAGCATAAGTGAAAAGAGCGTTTCACCCCAGAAGGTTTTAATTTCTGACAAATTAAAACCGATTAAAGAGGTTAATAAGAAAATACTTAACCCTAAAAAACATAAAAGTATTTCAAAAAATAATAACCGCTCCATGATTTGCAGAGGCGGCAAAAGCTCTAATAAGCTCAGCATCTTTTTGCGCCTTAATAAAAATTGCTGCACCATTAATAAAAACGCTTGTAAACCACAGACTACTAAAAGCGTCGCAATTACCGTTGCTAACAATACATGGGTTAATGTTTGCGGATGATATTGAGTAACAATAATCTTGACTGGGTGAAAAACCTCACTAAAACCAATCGCAATAATTGCTGTAGGAAAAATTAAAAAATTTAAAGCAGCAACTGGCAATACGGTATTTGTCACGAAAATCAATAATGCCGACAACCAAGCCAATAAAGAAATTAAATTAGTCCAGGCAAGATTTTGCCCTGAGGGTACATCAATTAAATAATGAAGCTGTAAACCATGGCAAATTAAGGCAATAACAATAGCAAGATTTAAAAAAAATCGCCAAGTTAAATGTTTAGAACTTGCCACTTGGCACATGAAAGCAACGGCATAAGCCAGTGTCGCAAAAAGTCCGAGCTGGGTGATCATGAATATTCCTTACTAAGTTTTTGAGCCACTTTCTTAAGATATGGAAAAATGCTGGTTAAGCTTTTTCATAAAGGCATTGCTTTTATAACGCTTATCACGGAATAAATTGGCTTTCCTATTGTAATACAAGGGGATTATACCTGCAATTTATGTTAAAATAGCTTTTCTTTTAATCCATACTTTTACTTAGAGCACCTGCATGTTTCAATCACTTTCTGACCGTTTAGGCAAAACCATTAAAAACTGGATCGGCCAAGGCCGTATCACGGAAGAAAATATTCAAGATTCTTTACGGGAAATCCGTATCGCATTATTAGAAGCGGACGTTGCGTTACCGGTTGTTAAACAATTTATTGAAAATGTCAAAAACAAAGCCATCGGCCAAGAAGTTTTAAAAAGCTTAAAGCCTGGGCAATTACTGGTTAAAATCGTTCAAGATGAATTAGAGTATACCCTTGGTGAAAAAAATGAAGGCTTAAATCTTGCTGCAACGCCACCAGCGGTCATCTTAATGGCGGGTTTACAAGGCTCTGGTAAAACCACTACCACGGCAAAACTCGCAAAGTTCCTCAAAGATAAATTAAAGAAAAAAGTTTTAATGGTGAGCTGCGACGTGTATCGTCCTGCAGCGATTGACCAGTTGATGACACTTGCTAAAGAAATTGACGTAGAGTGTTTCCCATCACAAGCCAGCGAGAAGCCAGAACATATTGTCGACAAAGCCCTCGATTATGCCAAGAAAAACTGGTTTGACGTGTTACTTGTCGATACCGCTGGCCGTTTGCATATTGATGATGCCATGATGGCGGAAATTAAAACCTTGCATCAGCATGTCAAACCTGTTGAAACATTATTTGTGGTCGACAGCATGACGGGTCAAGATGCAGCTAATACTGCTAAAGCGTTCCATGAAACATTACCACTTACCGGTATCATTTTGACTAAAGCCGATGGTGATGCAAGGGGTGGTGCTGCTTTATCCATTCGTTATATCACAGGCAAGCCCATTAAGTTTTTAGGTATTGGTGAAAAAACCGATGCGCTTGAACCTTTTTATCCAGACCGTTTAGCCTCACGCATTTTAGGCATGGGTGACGTTGTGTCACTCGTTGAAGAAGTACAAGAAAAAATCGACAAAGCAGGCGCCGAAAAATTAGCTAAAAAAATTGCCAAAGGTAAAGGTTTTGATTTAGAAGATTTTCGTGATCAAATCGCGCAAATGAATAAGCTTGGTGGTATCGCAGGCATCATGGGCAAATTGCCTGGCATGAATATGATCCCTGCCAATGTCAAAGATAAAGTTAACGATAAAATCTTTATCCAAATTACGGCTATCATTAATTCCATGACACCTAAAGAACGCCGCAATCCTGATATTATTAAAGGGTCGCGTAAAAAACGTATTGCTGCCGGCTCTGGTACACAGGTGCAGGATGTTAATCGCCTATTAAAACAATACGAAGATATGCAAGCCATGATGAAGAAATTTAGCAAAGGCGGCGGCATGATGAATTTACTGCGTGGCTTAGGTGGCGCTATGGGTGGCGGCTTTCCTGGTGGCAATCCGTTTGGCGGCTAAATTAAAACTTTGCAGCGAAGCAATCTAGGTGATAAGACTTTTTAAACAGCTATATAAAACCTAGTCTGCTTCGCACCCTGTGTTTATAAGCATGCTTGGCGCTATTGAATTGCAATCTCTAAAGTTTCAGGTAAAATATCAGGCGCATGTCACAAAATGATGACAATCATTTTTAAATAATAATAAGAGGCTATTATGGGAAAAAAGCGAAGAGAGTCAGGCGAAATAACACCAAAATCATTCAACCGGGAAGTTACCGACATTAGAATTCCAATCAGCGAAAGTCATTCTGCTACTGCTGTTAGCATAACCGAGTCGCCAGAAAGCTGCTGTCGCAAAATCATCAGCGGTTTATGGAAAGCTTTCCAATGGTCGGTTGCTATGGCTGGCCATGTGTTTACTATTAGTGAATTAGAGTCCATCGCATGGGTCATCTTGATGACAATGTTCATGGATCAAAGCCGCAGCTGGGAATATAAAATTTCTATTATTGTTCCTGTTTGGCAAGCGCTTTCTTTAATGGCAATGTGGACAGAATATAATTTAGTTATTCCCCGCTTAGAAGGCACACCAGATGAAGAATTACCTCGTATCGCAAATGGCGTAACAAACCCATTTCGACTAACCTTATTTTTAGGCGTGCCCTTAACCGCCCAACTATTAGATGGCTTTTTTACGGGTTTTTCCGCCGGCATGGGCAATGATGAATCCAGCTTGATAAAAACCGCATCGATTGTCGGCGGCGTTGTTCTTGCGGTATTTAAAGCTTCCTCCTATGCATCAACCGACTTTATTGCGGCCTTTAATGCTTTCCGACAAAAAATGAAACAAAAAGGCATTGATATCAATGACCTTGCTAACCAATCAGGTCCTTTTGGCATTTTTTATCGTCATTTATTAAAGCCTGTTGCCGCAACCTTGCGTGCTATTTATCCACTGGGTATTGGCGCCGTACATACCTTATCCGCATTTCGCAGCATCGAGCGTTGGCTTGGCTTACAAGGTTTACCATTAACCACAAACTTAGCTTATATTGCACCTCGTTTTGCACCACTATTAGTTTTAACCCTCTTAGGTGGCGCCTATATCACAAATATGTTTGATATGCGCTCCCAGTGTTTAAAAACCGCCCAACAAGCAGGCACTGGACTTAGCCGTGATGGCATCATGGAGCGTTCTCGTTTTGCTTTAATTCGGGTGGGCGGCCGCATTCTTAGCGGAGAAGTTCTATTAGATATGTTCTCTTGGATTAAAAATGAAGAAACTCGCGCTAAAGTGGTTACGTTACTTGCCGCCAGCGGCAATGCTTTTGGCTTAGCTTGCTTGATTAATGTAGGGTTAACAACTTACATCGTCAGCGGTAACTACGAACGCATCTTAAATGGTGACGAAGGCAAAGTGTTAAGCTTCTTGCTGGGCCAAACTGTCGAAGCCGGTGCTGCTGCAACTGCCGCCATCACCAATCGCTATGGCCTAGAATGGATCGCGCTTGGCCTGGGCATTGCAGGTGGCTTAGCTCAAACTAAAGGTAAGATTCCTGATGCGATCGAAGAAACAAAAGTGGTGATTTTGGAGCGTAAAAACCAAGCAGACGACCGTAGTAGATTTTTTGCACAAGGCAGTCTTAGCGCACCGCTGCTTATCGAGCATAATACGCCAGGAACACCGACACAATATGGCTCAACTGGTGTTTCTACTGGGGCACGAAGAGCGAGCGATGATGAATGGCCTAGTGGCCGTGGCCTACAACCAACTCCTACTATCCCCGTGCGATTCGCTATAAGCCCTGTATAAAAACGCAAATTAAAACATTTGTCATTGCAAGGCAGAAGTATAACAAGCAACAACGCGACCTAGGTTTCAAAGTTTTAAAACAACTCTGCGAAACCTAGGTTGCTTTATACTTCGCGTCCTCAACAGCAGTATTTCTTTAGCTTTTCATCTGCGATTAGCGACCAATACTTATACCTCACAAGTGATTTTCTTTTGCAAAAGCGCTTCAGACTCCGCTTCTGGCTCACTCAATTTTTGATACAAATTATTTGTCTCTACCACAATACTTTGCGTAGCACGCAAAATAGCTGCCAGGCATGAAACTGTCACAAGACTTGCATCCGCTAAAAATGAAGAAGCAATTTGCTGCATCCCCACATAACCTACTGCACCTGAAACCGCCACACCTAAAACACCCACCATGATGGCAAAAGCTTTGCGCACTTTGCTAATACGATAATTCCTGCTTGCTTCAGGCTTATCACTAAGCTTCGCAAAAAAATCACTCATGCATGCGCCATCTAGCGCAATATTCTGTAAACCTCGAGCGGTCATTGAATAATAACGTGCCGCTTCCCAAGCCAAGGTCCTTTCAATATTAAAATATTGTAAAAAGTTTATCCAAACAAGCGATGCCACACCAGCTTCAATCGCACCACCCAGCAAGCCTGGCACAATAAAAACAAAAAACCAAATCAATTTACTTTTGACCGACTGCGTCAAATAAGCCTCTTTATCTTCTAACTCAGGGCATCTTGCCGCGCACTCAGGTGTTGTGTTGCGAAAAATTTTAATTAATAACTCGCGTAAAAAAGCACCTTCGGTAAACATCGTTTGCAAAGCGTCAACGCTAGCTACGACTAAAATTAATATAAAAACCTCTGCCGGCAATACTGTCAAAAAACCAACAATCGTCCCTAAAGCAGCGGTTGTAGCACCTGGCAAGTTAACTGCCATACCTAATAACCAAGGCAAAAAATGACGGGGATGAAAAAAGTTTTTTAAACTTTGCTTTGGGTCTTTCACAAGGTCTTTGGAGGTCTGTATCAAACCGTTCACACCTTCGCCCACATACTGGTACTCAAGGAAACAGCTTTGCACCATTCTAACTGCACCACCAAATCCAGAAAGACTTGTTAAGCCTTTTAGCACAGTAGAACTGTTATAAAACAACTTCCAAAATTCATTCAAGGTAAATATTGTTTGAGCGCCATCAGAAATGGCACCAACGCCCACGAGAAATATTTTCGCTGCACCTTTTGCAATTGATTTAATTCGCGAGCCAAACCCTGTAATCCAGCTAGACATTACCTATCTCCGCTTTTTATTATTAATGATGCTCTAATAAAGTTAAGAAATTTTTTGCAACCACTGCGTCATCAAAGGAAAGTTTTTCCCCTCGAATTTCTTGATACGTTTCATGTCCTTTGCCAGCAATTAAAATAATATCGCCAGGAACAGCATGGCTAATAGCATATTTAATTGCCTCTGCACGATCCAATAACATTGTTACGCATCCATCTAACAACATCGCACCATGAATTCCTAAAGCAATTTCTGCCATAATTTTGGCTGGCTCTTCATCACGCGGGTTATCTGAAGTAATCACCACATGATCTGCGTATTGCATCGCAATATGTCCCATCATTGGGCGTTTAGTTTTATCGCGATTACCACCACAACCAAAAACACACCATAGCTTGCCACCACAATGTTGGCGCAATGCTTTTAACGCTTTCTCAAGTGCATCAGGCGTGTGGGCATAATCAATTACAACGCTTGGTTTACCGCAAACGCTTAGCATTTCTAACCGACCTTTAACGCTTTTCAACTTTGGAATAATGCTTAATGCTTTTTCAAGTGGAATATCTTGCGCAAGCATCCAACTTAAAATTGCTAATAAATTTTCCAAATTAAATTGACCTAGCAGCGGGCTTTTTAATTCACCGATGCCTTGTGGGGTTTGGATTTGAGCCGCAATACCAGAAACAGTAAAGTCTGCATTTAAAACCAAGATATCAGGTGGAGAAAGCGCCGTCTGTCCACCACAGCTATATAAAAAAGTGGACACGTCGCCATGCGCCTTTGCCCACTCTACAAGTTTTCTGCCGAAAAGATCATCTACATTAATAATTTTGTGCTGCAGTCCATGAAAATCAAATAATTGGCGCTTTGCAGCGCCATAAGCTTCCATTGTGCCATGGTAATCTAAATGATCTTGGGTAAGATTAGTAAAAATTGCAGAATTTAAAAAGCAAGCTTGCATGCGCCCTTGCTCAAGAGCAATAGACGATGCTTCCATACTGACATGCTTCACATTTGCATCAACACAAGCGGCTAAAAATCTCTGCAAACTAATGGCATCGGGCGTCGTATTGGGGTTTTCTTTTAAGTCCGGCCAAATACCCACTCCCAAAGTGCCAACAACGCCACAGCGCTCACCTAATAAACTTAAAGCTTGCGCAATGAACTGGCTGCATGAGGTTTTCCCATTAGTCCCCGTCACGGCGTGAATTTTTAATTTTTTTGAGGGATAACCATAAAATTCAGCCGAAAAATTACCAAGATTTTGACTTAAGTTTTTAACGGGAATAATGGCAGGAATATTTTTTCCTTCAACCAGCACTTCATGGCGGCTTACCTCATCGGCGTCCACTAACACACATGGGCAGCTTGCTGCTTGTGCTTGTACAATAAAATCCAAGCCATGTCGCTTTGCACCTTGTAGTGCAATAAAAGCTGTATGCGCATTTAATTCACTGGAATGCAAGGACAGTTGCTGTATTCCATTCTGTTGCAATTGATTAATGATAGAGGTAAATAGGGGTGACATTTCTATAAAAGTATGAAAAAATACTTAACCTAAAATAATAACAATGAGAGTCCAATTTATGAATCGACAACGCTCAAAAAGTGCACCCCCGCTTAATACGATATTAAAAGCGCTTCATGCTGTTTCCATCGAAAGCATTGAGACGTCTAGTAGTGCTGATGAAGCTGGTCCAGCTTCTCTGTCGCCAAGAAGTAACAGCAGCTATGAATCCTCCTGCCTAAACTCTAAACTTGGGAGTGTACCCAGTTACGGCATCTTTGCCGCTGCACTTCAAGCGCAAACTCAAGCAGACACTATCTCAGTCGGTAGTGATAGCTCCTACGAATCTTCTTGCTTAAACCCTGACCTTGAAAAAGAATTGCAGCAACAAGAGGAAAGCACCGATAGCGATACTTCCAGCTTTGGCATGCCACAACCACGAACAAGGCCAAGCTCAGCACCGCCAAGACTTGGCTAGTCATTTCTGTTATTTCTTTTTCTTCGCCTTTGGCTGTTGTTTTTCATATCGCTTGGTAATAAACCATTGCTGAGCGATTGAAAGCACGTTGCTCACCAACCAGTACAACACCAAACCTGCAGGGAAGTTCAAGAAGAAAAAGGTGAAAACTATTGGCATCGCCATCATCAGTTTTGCTTGCATTGGATCTGGCGGGGGTGGGCTCATTCTTTGCTGCACTAGCATGGAGGCACCCATCAAGATTGGCAAAATGTAATAAGGATCTGCCGCTGACAAATCATGAATCCATAAGGCAAATGGCGCAAGACGTAATTGCACACTTTCAAGCAATACCCAATAGAGCGCAATAAACACAGGAATCTGTACCAATAATGGCAAACAACCACCCATGGGATTCACTTTTTCTTTGCGATAAAGCTCCATGGTTAATTGGCCAACTTTTTGACGATCATCGCCATAGCGTTCGCGAATTTGTTGCAATTGTGGTTGCAATTTACGCATTGCTGCCATAGACCTAAAGCTGGTTGCCGACAATTGATAAAAGCATAATTTCACAAACACGGTTAATAAAATAATTGACCAGCCCCAGTTACCCACGACATCATGGATATGATCCATAATCCAAAATAAGATAATACTAATCGGCCATAACCAACCATAATCCACGGTTTTTTCTAAACCAGGCGCAACATTTTTTAATACCGTCGGAATGGAAGGACCAATATAAAGTTTGGATTGCAAAGTCTGTGACTGCCCTGGCGCAACCGTGAAAGCTGAGCCAGACACATTCATAGCATACAATTTATCTTGATCAAAAATTTGACTAGTATATTGATATGACTGACGCGCATCGGGAATCCACGCCGTAATAAAATAATGTTGCTCAAAAGCCATCCAACCATTGGTAATCGTTTGGCTAACTGGATTTTTTATTAAGGCATCATAGCTAAATTTTTGATAGCGTTGATCTGGGCTAGAGACAATGGCACCCGAGAAAGGGTTAATTTGAAACATACTATGATGCTGCGGCGTAATATCCGCACGCTTTAGCTGCGCATACATTTGCCCTGTCCAAGGCGTATTGCCACGATTAGTAACCGTAAATGCCACATCCACGGCATAGCTATTGCGATGAAAAGTAAAGGTTTTTGTAACCGTTAAACCTTGGCTATTTTTCCAAGTTAATGGCACCACTAAAGTATCTTGATTAGGAGCCATGCTATAAGACGTTTTTTCAGCCTGATAAACACCAGCAGTTTTATAATCTGGGCCTTGTGGGCTACTTAAACCTGATGTTGCGGTATAAAAAGATTCTGGATTAGTATTTAATAATTCAAAAGGGGATTTATCTTGCAAAGAAACAGGATACTGTGGCAATTTTGCATTAATTAATGCACCACCAGCTGGATCAATTTTAACTTGCAAAACATCAGTACTAACCAACACTGGTGTGCTTGAAATTTTAGATGCCGCTGCTATAGGAGAAGCAACTGATACAGCTTCACCGCTTGTTACTGCTGCCGTTGACGCTGCAGGAATTGTTGCCGCAGGGAGCATGGGAGCAGGATGTTCAGCTTGCCATGCATTCCATAGCATTACACCAATCATGAATAAAATGCCAGCTAGTACACCACGTATTAAATCAATAGACATAATGTTAACTTTCTTCAGTTAGATAAATTAATAGTCGACTCATCTGTAAAACCACTTGCCTGCTGCTTTCCACTTGTTGCGCACTTTTTTACTTCATCAATACCGCCAGGATGCCCTGGATGACAGCGAAGCAAACGTCGAAGCGTAAGATAAGCGCCTTTGATACAACCCTGCGTTTTTAAGGCTTCAATCGCATACTGCGAACAGGTAGGATAAAATCGGCAGCGCGGGCCCAGCAGTGGGCTAATCAAAAAATGATAACCACGACAAAGGAAGATTAAGAACGCGGTAAACGCTTGACCAATAATTGCCAATCGGCTTGACACAAGGTATACCCATCGTTTTGACATAGGAGTTGACTGATTTTTTGGCCTGCAACAAAGACGATATCATAACCGAGAAAACTGGCTTGATATTGTCGAAAAACTTCTCGTTGCAGACGTTTCACATAATTACGCTTTACCGCTTGACGCAATTTTTTCTTTGCGATCACCAAGCCTAAACGCGCAATCCCCAGTGTGTTGGGAACTAACAAATACATACCCAATTTCAAATGAACACGATAACCATGTTCAAAAGCACGACTAAAAGCGGTAGGGGTCTTTAAACGATTTTCAGATTGGTAGCGCAAATTATTCTATTCTTTCACTTTGAGGAACAGGTGAATGAAGCTAGACGCGTTCTCTTACGACCCCTCACCCCTGCCCTCTTCCAGCCATACTGGAAAAGGGAGATTATGTGCCGCGCTTAAACAGCGCAGAAACCCTACACTGTTAAGCGATGACGTCCTTTTTGACGGCGGCGCTTTAACACCAAGCGGCCATTTTTGGTTGCCATGCGAGCACGAAAACCATGAGTGCGCTTGCGCTTAATTTTACTAGGTTGGTAAGTACGTTTTGTTGCCATAAAAAAGCCTTAAATGCTATACAAAGTCCGCTATGATATGAAATTTTAAGGGGTTTTGTCAATCTAAAAAGGAAAAGTCATTGAATTTTAATATAGAAGGCTATAAATTAGACCGTCGAATAACTTTACTCAACGGCCTTTTGCTTTATTACAAGCATCAAGGAAAGACCCACTGCCCATGCTATCCTATTATCAGCTGTTAGAGAAGCATATGCCAGATAAATAATGAGCTACCCCCCCATTGCTTTCCATTACATTTTGAGAAGCCACAGGGGTCGTACACATCTTCCTGCAGGCAGCGCTAGGGTGCAGGCCGCACTCTTGGTGGACGCAGGTTTCACATTCGTTAATACAAGCAAGGTATTGATTATACTCTGTAGGCAATGCCTTAAGATTAGAGCATGGACATTCATATTCAGTAATATTAAAACATGTCACCTGCTGCGCTGCGCCACTCGAGACCCAGACACTCATGACAACCCCAACTATCAGTGCAACTAGCTTCTTTGATAAAAACATATTCCCTTTCCTTGCAAAATTATGCATTACAGCTAATGTAACGTAAATCGACCTAATCGTCTAGTTTAATAAAAACACCTAGCAAAGCTTTGTTAAATTGAACAAAGGATGCCTACCGTATTAAATTGACCTTTCCTCAAGTTATACTATAGTCCTTAATCATGCTACCTCTTATGATCCAACGCTACTTAAAAAGACTATTGCCAGATGCGCAGCAGCTTAAACAGGATTCAAGCCTATCGATTATCCGAGCATATTTATTGAATCCTTTGCTTTGGCGTATTAATCGCCGATCTATTGCCAAAGGGGTTGCGATTGGTTTATTTCTTGCGTTTGTCCCTCTACCCATTCAAATGTTATTAGCAGCCCTTTTAGCAATCATCTTTAGCGCAAATCTGCCAATTGCTGTTGCTTTAACTTGGGTAACCAACCCTTTTACTTTCTTACCGATTAATTATTTCATTTACAAAGTCGGTCAACGCTTATTAGGTAATTTATCTGCCTATCAAGCGATACCGGATTTTGAATTTTCAAAGCAGTCGTGGCAAGATATTATCCAACAGTTTTTTCAATGGTTACAAAGCGCCGGCAAACCGTTTTTAATTGGCTTACCGGTTGTTGCTATTAGCGCCTCCGTCCTAGGTTACGTATTAACCCACCTAATCTGGCGAGCACTACTCTACTGGCGCGTGAAGAAAAAAGTTCAATGAAATAAAACTGAGGAGGAAAAATGTTTAAACGCGTTGGTTTATTCTTACTCACTAACTTGATGGTCATTATGACTGTTTCTATCATCACTAACCTTTTAGGCTTACACGGCTATCTCTCTGCTCACGGCATTAATTATCAAGCTTTAGCCATTTTTTGTGCCATTTGGGGTACTGCTGGGGCATTTATTTCTTTACTCATGTCAAAATGGATGGCAAAAACTGCTATGGGGGTGCAATTAATTGACCCTCAGCAAGCCATAGGGAATGAAAGGCTATTACTGCAAATGGTTTATCAACTTGCAAGTAAAGCGGGTTTAGAGAAAATGCCTGAGGTTGGTATTTATGATTCACCGGAAGTTAATGCCTTTGCTACTGGCCCTTCTCGCTCAGATTCATTAGTTGCTGTTTCTTCAGGCTTGCTGCAAAACATGGATAATGCGGAAATCGAAGGTGTGCTTGGCCATGAAATTTCGCATATTGCCAATGGTGACATGGTGACCATGACACTCATACAAGGCGTGGTCAATGCTTTCAGCTTATTCTTATCACGCGTCATCGCCTATGCTGTTTCTATGGCCATCTCTCGTGGCGACAATGAACGCGGGGATGTTTCACCCATGCTTTATATGGGATTAACTTTCTTATTTGATATTTTATTTTCTTTCTTAGGCATGCTCGTTGTTGCCGCCTTTTCTCGCTACCGAGAATATCGGGCGGATGTCGGTGGTGCGCAATTAGCGGGCAAAGCTAATATGATTGCTGCACTACAACGTTTACAAGCTGTGAGCGAAAGCGCCCCCGAAGATGATCGGGCGCCATCTCTTAATGCGCTAAAAATTTCCTATCAGTCGAGCTGGCTGGCTTTATTATCTACGCATCCTCCCTTAAAAGAACGCATTCAAAAATTGCAAGCTATGCAAGGCTAAAATCAGGGGCCATTTTAAAATAGATTCCCGCTTGCGCGGGAATGACGTTAACCTCTAAAAATAAGGACGGCTGCTTACTCCAGATCAAATCTAGGGTAAGCACCGTCCTAGCGACAGCATTAAGCTTTAGCTGGAGGAGAAGACGGGAAAAATTTTTGATATAAAAATGCGATGGGGTTGCCGCCGTATTCATCGCTGGTTTGTGGTGTCGTTCCTGACCAAACCTGACCTGGCGCAGTATGACACTTCGATTGATCACCAGGACCTGTAATCATGAAGTTTTGGCTCTCCGTAACAGGGCAAGTACAAGTTGCCACTTGCGTTGGCACACCTTTAATTGTTGCATTCGTCACTTGGCAACGTACACCAAAGCAGTTTGTCCAAGCCGCTGGCTGATCAGATTTACAAGAAATACCTTGTGCTTTCACATCAGTCACATTAGCCATGGAGTAATTGGACTGCACAGTTAATAACTGATGATGCGCATCATACGTAGGTTTAGCATCTTCGTAAGTATTAGGTCCAATAGAAGCTGACTTCCAACCTTTCATCGGGGGAATTGAGCAGGTGCAATGCGCGAGCTTAGGATTTTTTGCATCGAGATTACAAAGTGATCTTGAGCATAATGCATAAGGCAAGCCAACAAAACCATATAAATTTCTGCGAGTCGATTGCGCGGGTGCTTGGCTAGGTTGCAACAAGCATTGTTGAACATTTTTACCAACGGTTTGGCAATCTAAATTCACTTTAGGTTGTGCAGTATCCGCCCAAGCCATGCTATAACAACCAATAAATAATGCACTTAAGCATAATATTTTCTTCATGAATCCTTTCTCCTTGAAAAATAAAAAATCTATCTCATCATAGCCTGCTTTAGCTTTCAGGTAAACCTTTAATGTTTTTGCTTCTGTGGCCGAATTACTTTAATCACTTGTTCACGCTTACCAATTTTAGCAACGGCAGGCTTTGCTTCCACTTCTTGATATTGCTTATGACCACAGCGTACGCACTCACAAACTTCTGCGCCACTTTCTCCATAAACCACAATCTTGTCGATCAATTGACATTTAGGGCAAACCGCACCGGCAATAAAACGTTTGGTGGTCATGCGCATAACTCCAAAGCTTTTTGTAGACGTTGTTGAATAGCTTCATTGCCCAATAATTTATGCAAATGGGCTAACTCTGGCCCATGCGCTTGGCCCGTCAATGCTAAACGCAAAGGTTCAAAAATGGCTTTACCTTTTAGATGTAATGCTGTACCTAATTCTTTTGTGAATGTTTTAAAATCTGGCGCGGGCCAAAGCTCCAATGCTTTTTCAAAATAGGCTTTACCTGCTGCTCGCAAACCTGCCAATACTTCTTCAGAAAGAGGCATATTAGCAAATAAAATTTCAGCCCATAATTCTGCTTCTTTAGGAAATAAAATATTAGGCTGTATAGCTTCATAAAATGCTAGCTGTAAATCATTTGGCACTAAAGCTTGCGTTGCTTCACCAACCCAATTCCAAAAATGCGCTTCTTTCATGCGCATTACCGCTTCTTTTTGCCAATGTAATAATTGCACATCATCAAAACGAGCAGGTGCTTTACCTAAATATTTCGTTTCAAAAAATTCTGCCAATTCTTCTTCCGATAACCAACAATTTTGTTCATAGTAATGGCCAAGGCGCGCTAGATAATTCATCACAGCTTCAGGCAAGAATCCAGCATCACGCAACTCACCAATACTCATACTACCATTGCGCTTTGATAAAGGCGTACCATCTACACCCAAAATCATTGAAATATGACCGTATTGGGGAATAGGCAATCCTAGCGCTTGCAAAATCAAAATTTGCCGCGGAGTATTGGTTAAATGATCGTCACCGCGCAAAGCGGTAGTAACGCCCATTAAGGCATCGTCAATTGCATTACAAAACATAAAAGACGCGCTACCATCTGCACGACGAACAATGAAATCACCAATATGTTGACCAGAAAAAACTTGGCGGCCCTTAACTAAATCCTCGAAAACAATTTCTGCATCATCCGCCACGTGAAAGCGTAAAGTTGGTTTTTGGCCCGCATCAAGTTTTTGTTGAACCTGTTCATCAGATAAACCATAGCAAGTTCCTGAGTAACGAGGTGGTTGGCCACGTGAGATTTGAATTTTACGTTGTAGCGCTAATTCTTCGTCAGAACAAAAACAAGGATAGACCAAGCGGCGTTCAACAAGTTTTGCATAATATACGTCATAAATTTCTTGACGCTGAGACTGCCAATAAGGTGCATGTGGGCCCTCAATACCCGGGCCCTCTTGCCAGTCAACACCTAACCAGTTTAAATCCCGCATTAATTCATCCGCTAAAGCTGCTTGTGAACGGGCCTTATCCGTATCTTCAATCCGCAATAAGAAAGTGCCTTGCTGGCCTTTCGCCAACAAATAATTAAATAGCGCCGTACGTGCATTACCAATATGCATATGGCCAGTTGGGCTTGGGCAAAAACGTGTTTTCACAATTTATTCTCGTTAAACGTTAGAAAAGAACATTATAGTCGCTGCCAGGTACCAAATTCAAACGTGTTGTCTAACACCGCCTTTGTCCCTATAAAACCTCGACAGGATCTACGTCCAAATGCCAACGAAACTTGCGACTTAGGGGGTCGCTAGAGACTTGGGGAATCCAAACTTTTAAGAGTCTTTGTAAAGAAGCGCGGTTCTCACTCACCAAAAGAATTTGCGAGCGATAATATCCTGCGCGTTTCGCTTGCAATGCTGCCACCGGCCCTAACATTGAAACATCGGAAATACCAATATTTTTAGCTTTCAATAGCATTTCTTTTAGAAAAGTTTCTGCCGCTTTAGCTTCTTTTGCTTCAGCTTGTAACAAAGCGATAAAGCGGTAAGGCGGCAATTGCGCCAGCATTCGCTGTTTTAACATATCATTCACAAAAAGCGCATAACCATCTGGCTTCGCAATGTCTTGCCAAAGTGCATGCTCTGGCCAATAGGTTTGGATATAAACTTTACCCGGCTGCTGCTCCCGCCCTGCGCGTCCAGCAACTTGCAGCATTAACTGCGCTAAATGTTCTGGCGCACGAAAATCCGCACTATACAAACCGCCATCAGGGTTTAACACACCAACCATCGTCACTTGTGGAAAATGATGGCCCTTAGCAATCATTTGAGTTCCTAGCAAAATCTGTGGATGTCCTTCATGCACTTGCGCAAGAATTTTCTCAAAACTATTTTTTCTTGCTGTTGAATCTCGGTCAATACGGATGATAGGTATATCAGGAAAATGCTGCTGCAAAGCCTCTTCTAGACGTTGCGTTCCTACGCCCAGTGGTGCCATTTTACTGCCACATTCTTTGCAAGCATACTGCACTTTTTGTGTCTTTGCACAAATATGGCAAACCAATTTTGGCGGATGTGCATGATAAGTCAATTTAATATCGCAGTGCGGACAATCAGGTGACCAACCACATTGATGGCAAATCCAAGCAGGCGCATAACCACGCCGATTTAAAAATAATAATACTTGTTGTTTTGCAGCTAAGTTTTCCGCGATTGCAGTTAGTAATTCATTTGACAAACCCGCTTCAACATATTTTTTTCGTAAATCAATTAAACGCCAGCTTGGCAGACTAGCGCCGCCAACACGTTGCGCTAAATCAATACGTTGATATTTACCTTTTTCGGCATTCACCCATGTTTCAAATGAAGGCGTTGCTGAACCCAAAACAATGGGAATATTCATTTGGCTAGCACGAACGACCGCTGCATCACGCGCTGAATAACGAATACCATCTTGTTGCTTGAAAGATAAATCATGTTCTTCATCAATGACGATGACGCCTAACTCTTTAAAAGGCGCAAGGATCGCAGAGCGCGTACCCACAATTACTTTCGCACGGCCATCTCTTGCGGCAAGCCAAGCTAATAATCTTTTTTTCTCGCTCAATTCTGAATGCAAAGCGATCACTTGACTGCCAAAGCGTTTAGAAAAGCGTGATAACGTTTGTGGCGTTAAACCAATTTCAGGCACTAAAACCAAAGCTTGCTTACCTTGGCGTACGATATTTTCAATGACTTGTAAATAAACTTCTGTTTTACCGCTACCAGTCACACCATGCAATAAAAATGTTTGAAAAATATCTTGCGAAGACAAAATCTGTCGCACTGCTAATTCTTGATCTGGCGTTAATGTTAACGGTTTTTCATTCTTTTCTTCATCCGAAGATACGGCTTGAATATTTTTTTCCGGCAACAGTTTTCCTTTGCGTAAAAATACGGGTAATGCCATATGCAGCACTTCACCCAGTGGTGCATGATAATATTCTGACAACCATTTTAAAAACTCAAGATAAATTTCATCAAATAAAGGTTCTTGATCTAAAATACTTAAAGCCCATTTGAGCTTATGTGCTGGCGTATGGCTTTCATGGGTAATGTTTGCAACGATACCAACAATTTCACGATTGCGTAGCGGCACAGTAACACGTGCGCCAACACAAGGCGACTCAGTCCATGTCGTTGGCATTAAATAATCTAACGGTTCCCAGAAAGGCCCAGGAACATACACACGCAAAACAGAAGTGATCATAATCAAACCTGATGTTCGGCAGTTAATGCTTGCGCCACTGCTAATAAATCATCAAATACTAAATATTCTTTAGGCAAGGTTTCTTTGGCAAGTAACGCTGCCCCATTTCCCGTTTTAACTAATACTGGCTGGCAACCTACGACAGCAGATGCTTCTAAATCACGTTTAGAATCACCGACTGCCCACACCCCCTGCAAATCACAAGCAAAATATTCTTTTGCCTTAAAAAACAAGCCAGGCTTAGGCTTGCGACAATCGCAATTTTGCTCAGGTAAATGAGGACAATAAAAAATTATTTCAATCTTTCCACCTGCCTCTTGTACATTGCGCAACATCTTTTCATGAATTTGTGCCAAAGTTTGCAAGTCATATAAACCACGTCCTACACCAGATTGATTAGTTAAGACAGCCACACGATAACCTGCCTGTGTCAGTAGTGCAATTGCCTGCATACTGCCAGGAATAGGCAGCCATTCTTTTGGAGATTTTATATATTCTTTAGAATCAAAATTAATGACGCCATCGCGGTCAAGCAAAACTAATTTCATAAAATATTATCCTATTCTAGACTATTGCCTATATTGTAATTTTATACCATCTTCGAGCTCACCGCTTATAGATCAAGCAAAACTCAGCGTATTTTAGAGATTTCAAAGTTCTTTTTTTATGCTAAACTCCTACCAAGCGCGAAATAATATTTAAATTCGCCGAAACCTTGAAGACTAACAATCAATTGAAATATCGAGGTAAAACTTTATGACACGTCCGCAGTCTGCTCCACCACGCCTTCAACAAGCATCTCTAAAGCCATCCAGTTTAACCGCTACACGAAAAAGCAATACAACTGATATTACGGCTGAAGATAGCCCTTCACTTGAACCGCTTCGTTTAACAAATGTCTATACACCGGGTGGTCACAGTCGTCCTGTTACATTACAACCTGCAGCAAAAGACACACCCGACTCAATGCGTTTGGCGCATGCTCAACAAGCAGGCGCAGCCGCTGCAGCCGAATACCGCACACCAGACTCACTAGATTTCTGGCAGTCGCGAGCAAGAACAACTACTTATAATTCGAGTGCTGCATACACGCATATCATCACCGGCTATACAGACTCTTCTATTGATAGCCAAACAAAATTGAATTCTCCACCTCCCCCTCAACGCCCATTTGATTGCGTCCTTAATGTCGAAGAGAACAACAGTGCTTTATTAAAAACAGCGCTAGAGAAAGAGCACGCACAACTTGACAAGGGAGACTCTTCTCTGCAAAAAATGGCTTTTGAACATTCCCAATCAGCAGAGGCGGCTGCAGGCGCAGCCACTGCAACTGGATATAACACACCCGATTCACTAGATTTTTGGCAATCTCGAAGAAGAGCGATTGCTGGTGCCCCACGCTCTGCAGGCACCCATATCGTCACCGGTTATACAGACCTCTCGACTGATAGTCAGAAAAAGCTGGATTCCCCAGCTCATCCTCATGCCCCATTTAACCGTATTCTTAGTATTGCGCATAGCAGCAGCCCCTTATTAAAAGCAGTACTAGAGAAAAGACAGGCACAGCATGATAAAGAGGCCTCTTCTCAGCAGGAGCAGTCAGAAGTAATAATAACCTCCAGACCTAATAGCGCCCCTCCTCGCCTCTAATAAAGAGAAAACTTTAACAGAGCATATAACAAAAAAAGCAGCACGTTAGCTTAAGTTAACGTGCTGCTTTTGTGTTCTGACAATAAAACAAAGTACTATAAATTAACGCTGTTCTTGCTTCCGCAGGAAAGCAGGAATATCAAAAGTATCAATATCTTGACCTGCTTCAACTGGCGCACTAACAGCAGCTGTTTTAATAAAAGGTTTAGCTGTGTTCATACGTGCTGCTGCCACATTGTTGCCGCTCATATCACTACTACCTTGACGACGCATTAATGCAGGACGATCATATTTTTCATAATCAATCGATGATTTAACACCATTGATTTGCACGACGTTATCGTCTGCGGCACCTTCTTCATCTTCTGCATTGTTGCCTAAACCTGTTGCAACAATCGTCACGCGAACTTCTTCACCCATACTTGGATCAATCACAGTTCCTACGACAACAGTTGCATCTTCAGAAGTAATACTACGAACCACTTCACCCACATCTTCAAATTCACCAATAGAGAGATCCAAGCCACCCGTAATATTGACAAGCACGCCACGTGCGCCGAATAAATTGGTATCTTCGAGCAAAGGACTTGCAATTGCTGTTTCTGCTGCCAAACGCGCTCGATTTTCACCACTAGCGCTACCCATACCCATCATAGCAACACCCATTTCCGCCATCACCGTACGTACGTCCGCAAAGTCTACGTTAATTAACCCTGGACGCGTAATTAATTCGGCGATTCCTTGCACAGCGCCATATAACACATTATTTGCGGCTTTAAAGGCATCCAGCAAGCTGACATTTTTACCTAATACCGTTAGCAAGCGATTATTCGGAATCGTAATTAATGAATCTACCGTACGCGCTAAAGCATCAATACCTTGCTCCGCTACGATTAAGCGTTTACGGCCTTCAAATGCAAATGGCTTGGTTACCACAGCAACCGTTAAAATTCCCATTTCTTTGGCAATTTCAGCAATCACAGGCGCAGCACCTGTTCCTGTACCACCACCCATACCTGCCGTGATAAACACCATGTCAGCGCCATCAAGCAAAGCTTGTATACGTTCGCGATCTGCATAGGCTGCTTGACGACCGACTTCAGGATTTGCACCAGCACCTAAGCCTTTTGTAATTTCTTCACCTAATTGCATTGTAATCGGCGCTTTGGAATGACGCAGCACTTGCGCATCAGTATTAACGCAGACAAAATCCACACCTTCAATATTTTTCGATAGCATATATTCAACAGCATTGCCACCACCACCGCCAATACCGATGACTTTAATCACTGCACTTTGTGATCCTGCGTCGTTAAATTCAAACATAGCTTTGCTCTCAAATAGAAATTTTTAATAATAGATAGAATAAACGCTTGTGTTCATATTAGCAAGTAATCAAGAACTTACCCGACGAACACACCAAAAACTTTTAACCCGGCAATACCGGCGTTTTTAAACACGCACTTAACTGACATGGTGGAACCACATCGCCCATATACAAAATAGTTCCTTTCTCACGAAAGAAACGGCTTAATACTTTAGGTTGATGATAATAATTAATCTTACTCTCGCCAGCAGCTAATGCATTTAATGTCTGTGTTGAAGCAACTTCTGCCTTAGCTTGATCATTAGTTTGCACAAATAATTTATGGGTATCCAGATATCTTAAATCGATGCTGGCATTATTATTCACTTTTGCATTCACGACGGTTGCATCGCCAGCCAAAGTCACTTGACTTTTACCAGCCGTATTTAATGTCAAAAGCGGGCTACTTAACCAGCCAAAAACTACTGGCCCACTATCTGTCACATCCAACTCTCGTAAGCCCATCGAACCTTGAAAATTCACACTACCAGAATCAGTAATGTGTGCTAATAGGTAAGGTGTTGCAATGCCTTGTAAGTTTGCACTTGTTGCATGGTTCATCAATAAATATTCCAACATCCACTTAGAAGCATCAGCATTAACTTGGGCTACATGGTCAACCGATAAATAAGTTAATTGATTTTGGTTGTGCAAAGAGAGGCGTTTAAAACCTTCTGCCATTAAGTAACGTGTTTGACTAGGCAAATATAAAGTCATCTTGCCATTCGTGGATGGCGTCAGATTTAATGCTAATGCTTGGCTAGAGACAGTTCCTTTAAGTGCAAGATTAGCATCGCCTTCAACCACTAATCTCGTTTCACCATCGACTGACGGCGCAATATCAAGATAACCTGCGCCTGATAAATTAATGCCTTCGTAATGACCAAATGTCCAAGTAAGACTATTACCTTTCTGCTCAGGCTGATAATCTGCCCAGCTTCCTTCCGCTAAGGTATGCGTTAACTCAAGATGTTGTTGGATATTTTCCATGTCAGCTTTGCCAGGGGAAGCTGCACTACAGTTTACGCTCAGTGCCACACAGAAACTTAAAACAGCAAAGGATTTCCAAAAAGCCTGCCTCATGCAACTTCCTCCTTACGTAATTCCTTGGGCAAAGCAAAAATAATATTTTCTTCTCTGCCATTGAGTTGAGAAACTTCTCCACCGCCTAATTCTTTTAAACGAGCGATAACTTCTTGCACTAATGTTTCAGGCGCAGAAGCACCCGCTGTTACACCAACTGTTTCCACACCTTTTAACCATTCAGAATCAATTTCATGAGCGCCATCAATTAAATAAGCTTGGCATCCCATGCGTTCAGCCAGTTCACGCAAACGATTAGAGTTTGAACTTGTGACAGAACCCACCACTAAAACTAATTGACAATACTGTGCAAATTCTTTTACCGCATCTTGGCGGTTTTGCGTTGCATAGCAAATATCATCTTTTTTAGGTCCAGTGATATGCGGAAACTTTGCTTTCAAAGCAGCAATAATTTTTTGAGTATCATCCACAGAGAGTGTTGTTTGTGTGACATAAGCAACATGTTCAGGGTCTTTTAATTGCAAAGCCGCGACGTCTTGTTCGTCTTCCACTAAGTAAATGTCACCTTGAGGATTGCGATATTGCCCCAAAGTGCCTTCAACTTCTGGATGCCCCGCATGGCCAATTAAAACACATTCATAACCTAAGCGGGCACAGCGCGCCACCTCAACGTGCACCTTAGTCACTAAAGGACAAGTCGCATCAAAAACTTGCAGTCCGCGTTGCGCAGCTTCATCACGCACACTTTGTGCAACGCCATGAGCACTAAAAATTACTGTTGCGCCATCTGGCACATCTTTTAATTCTTCAACGAAGACTGCGCCTTTTTGCTTTAAATCATCGACAACAAATTTATTGTGCACCACTTCATGGCGCACGTAGATTGGCGCGCCAAGTAATTCCAAAGCACGTTTAACGATTTCAATCGCACGGTCAACACCGGCACAAAAACCCCGAGGGTTAGCAAGTAAGATTTTCATAATATTCACATGATATAACGTGTGGGGATTTAACTCAACTCAGAAATCAAGCAAATACCTACTCGGAGCTAAGTTTTCGCCATCCCCCAATGCCCTACCAAACTTATCAAGCGAAGGCGGAAGCAGGACCTATTTTAAACTTATTCCTCTTCCATCGCCATCTTACTTAAACTACTCTGCAGGTAAGCCTGCTGTTTTTCCACCCGGACAAAACGTTACGGTATAATTCACCGCACTTTGACCATTATTTGAAGGGCAAGTAAAGGTTGAAGATTTGTCATCAAATGGATAAACATAGGCCGATGGGCAAGCTTTCTTTAACCACACTAACCCAGGCAATACCTGGCCGGTATTACTTGGATAACTCCCCCCACCCCAATTACTATTAGGGTACTGGCACTGTGTGACAATCGAAGGATTGGTTGGAACTGTTATTCCTTGATTCTGCCAGTTGGTGCAGCCACAGCAAGTAGAACTTGCAGCCCCTACATTAAAGCAACTCGTTGCCGCATCTCCCGTACATTGCAAGAGATTAATCATGCTATTCCCACCAAAAGGACCAGCTGTGCAATCCACGATGCCATCAACATTAAAACTAGCATTCGTTGCACAAATTTCATTTTGATTCCAATAGCCTAATGCCGTACCACAAACCGTACTAGCAGAGCCCGCGGAAGGCGAAGTACCAATTTGCGTCAAGCTTAAACCACAACGATAACGCGTATTAATCGCTTCGCAAGCCGTATCACTAGAGCATGTGGTTCCATCATCGGTGTCCACCCACCGATAAGCCAAGGAAGACAAAGGCGGCGTGAAATCCCAGCTGCAAGCTCCCAAAGTTCCATTGGCCGTGACCGCATTGGAAACGCTACCCGCACTTCCACAGATGTAAGGATTTGCATAAGGATTGGTTGCGGAAGGATTTGAAATATTCATGTCAATTGGGACACTTACACCGTTGATAATAGTGACGTCATAGGTATCTGGCATTTTACTTACAAAAGTTGCTTCTGCTTGGGTAGACGGCGCGCCAAAACCTTCACCAATTGCACAACCACCATTACCGTCACCAGCGCCGTTAACATTACAATCGGCTGTTTTACAAGTAAACTTATGCGCATCAGAATCAAACGTGCAATTAGTACGACCCGCAAAACCGCCACCCCAGAGCAGCGCATAGCCATTGACACTAGAATGATCGGTTAAAGTTACCGTATCTTTTGCTGGCGAGCCGCTGCTATAAGGCGCCAATTGATAATGATTCGTTGATGCATGCGCGGGAGCTGGCGTATCCCAGTAGCATTGATGGTTACTGAGATTACAGGCAGAGCCCGCAAGGCAGTCGTTATTACTAGCACAATAAGTACATGCCGCATGTGTGGTAGGTGGAGAACCTGCTGGAACCGCACATGTTCCGCTATGCGCATTTAAACAATCTTGGTCAGAATCACAAGCTCCACCCCCACAATGCCCACCCACACAAGTTGAATAAGTATAAGCAGCGCAGTCGGCATTACTATGACAAGCATGGAAGCTATCTTTATTTTTTGCAGGAACAGATGAAGAAGCAAGGCCCAAAGCCACGGTAAATGGACAATAATTTTGGAAAGTCACGCTGCGATCGCTGGTCGGTGAAATACGAATAGGAACACTAATGGTTTTAGAGGCTTTTCGACCATTGGTTTGTTGAAACAGCACAGTCCCGGTAATGGTTCCACTAGCAGCCGATGACGCACTTAGCGTAAGGTTTACCGTATTAGGGGAACCCGAATAAATACCCACACCACCAGCACTGGTGCAACCATTGGCGCCAAATGAGCCTGACAACGCAGGATGGCTACTAGTAAATGAGCAATGTACTGTCATTGGCTGTGACTGCGGTGCATTTGTTGATAATGTATAGCTCAATACTTGAGAACTAGCTTTCACCATTCCCTGCACAACCGATGTAGAGGTAACTGATAACGTTGGTGTCGATAAAACTGATTCATCAGTCTCTGCGAAACACTTGCCTAAAAACATGCTACCCACGAATGCTAAAACCAATATTTTTTTCGTACCCATAAAAAACATCCTTTCATCTTGCGCAAATTAGTTTGCACAGATTTCGTTAAAATAAGTAAGTAAATCCTAATAAAACTGACTGCGTTGAAAGCCCAATATGCAAAGGCGCGGTAACGGTTAAACCATCAGTACCTGATTTCGCAGGCGATGCATTACCAAGATGGGTGTAAAGATAACGTAGAGAAACATCAAACTTTGGAGTTAAAAAGAATTTGGCGCCGCCACCTAATGTGTAAGCAAATTGATTTAAGCTGTTTTCATTCATCGTAAGGCTTTGCCCTGATTCTGGTCCACCAATAGGCGTATCCGCATAACTCGCCGCATTACGCGCCACCCCCACCCCTGTTTCTAAAAAAGGATATAAGTATTTTCCTATTGGGTGAAAAGTCCATTCGCTATCTAGCATTAAGCGACGGCTGTTAATAGGAATGTGATAAGTAAAACTATCATACTCTTGTAGCTGATATTCCCACACATCCCCATTTTGCGATGTGTTAAAAGTAAAGTAACCTATACCCAAGGACAGATCATGCAAAAGATAAGCTTGGCCTTGTTTGACAGCAGGCATGACAAAACGGTAAGCGGCGCCTACACCAGCAGTAAAATTTCTTTGCTCTTCTTGAGATGGCACAGGGACCAAGGTATCTGTTTGGCCATCTAAATAAATATAAGCAGGACTAATATCCGTCCAAGTTGTTCCTCCAAAAAGGTTTATTTGAACCCCAGAGGTATCAACACTTGCCATAGCAGGAAATATAAAAAACAACACACTCAATGTACTAAGCCTTTGCAGCCCTCGTCGCATATTCAATTCCTTTTGCAGAATGACTTCTTTAGATTCAAGCGATTCATAAATAATACATGCTTTTGAAACTTCAAAAACACTATTAAACTGTTTTTTTATAGCGCATAGAAAAGCTCAAGTTAAAGCGCCGCTTGCATAAAATAGCACCACTAATACTTAAAGCTAATTGTGCAAACACGATAGCAATTGCCGAGCCTAAGATACCCCAAATTGGGCACAAAAGCACAGAGGTTAATACTAAAATACCCACAACTAAAATAGAAACCTTCAACAATATTTGATTTTGTGCAGAGTATTGCAAAATGGGCAACGTTAAACCCACACTAATCGCCAAAAAATTACCAGCAGCATAGATTAGCAGATAAGGATAACCCAGGGAAAATTCTGCACCAAAAAAACTTAAAAAAGATTTGCCGAAAATGATAATTAAAAGAAAAATCAACAGCGCATAGGAAAAAATGATACGCTGACTTTTGGTAAAGATACGCTGTAACGCCACTTGATCATTTGATTTAATCGCCACGCTAAGCAAATTCTGTACAATAATTAAAACCGCACTATAACCAATCCACATTGTGCCAACGATAGTAATAATTGCCGACAAAATACCTACTTCTTTCGGATAATGACTGAGAATTCTGAAAATAATTAATGCTAGTGTATCCAAATTAGCAATCAAAAACCCCATCCCCAGTAAATTTAAAGACGAAACCAGCCAAGCGCGAAATTGCATTTGTGATAGAGAGGGGCGCGGAAAGCGAAACACCTTAAGTACAAAAGCATACTCTACTAAAGTAATTACAATTAAACTTAAAAAATATAAACCCAAAGCATTGAAAATATGCATGGGGAAGTGAAGCATATAAGCAATAACTAAAAAAATTCCTAGTAAAAAAGGCCGCGCAATGCTACTTAAAACACTTGTCGCAATAGGATATCCAGCAATACGCAAGACTTTACTTAAAAGTATCCAAAGGCTTGCAATTGGAATGGCCCAAATAAAAAACACTCCCGGATAATGCTGCCACAAGCGATGGATATCTGGCAGGTAATTTCCAGATTCATCTAACAATAAATTCACCAAACAAAAAGCAACGCCTAAAATAAAAATTACACTATAAAAAACACCTAAAAAGATTTTTAAAAATCGCAAAAATCCGTATGCATGCTCAACATCTGAATCCTTAAGATAACCTGGCAGATACCGCATAATCGACTTATCACAGCCTAGCAAGATCACTAAACTTAATACTCGAATACCATTGGTAATAACCGCATATTCACCGTAATTTTCTGCTCCTAAATGCCGCGCCAAAAAAATGTTAATACTATAACGGCAAAAAAAGTTTGCCACGAGAATAATAATCGCGATAAAACTTGCTTTAACAAAAAAATCTTTGGTATTTTCAGAAGCATTCATAGGTGGCAATAGTTTAAACAAATAAAGTCGATTATTTCTTATCTTTAGCAAGTTTGCAATGCCATATCAACGCGGACATATAGCACTTTAAAGATGTTTTGAAAGGCCTCAGGCATGCTTTAGCTAGCCATCTCCTATGGTAACTTGCTAAAATAACCTTTTTCCCATCACTAATCCCTTATGAATAAAGATAAGCTACTTTTCCGTGTTGTTTGTTTTGCAGCTTTATTAGCTTTTTGTGTGGTTTTATTAGGCGCTTACACACGCTTAAAAGATGCGGGTTTAGGCTGCCCAGATTGGCCTGGCTGCTATGGCCATTTAGTGGTACCACAAGGTGAGCAAGCAAAAGCCGCCGGCCAAGCCTTTGGGAATGTCACTGTTGAAGCACCTAAAGCTTGGGCAGAAATGACGCATCGCTATGTTGCGGGCACCTTAGGCATGTTAATTTTATTTATTGTTATCCGCGCTATTACCACACGGAAAAAATATGCAACACCTGTTGGCTTACCGGTCATTATTGCACTTCTTGTGATCCTGCAAGCCTCTTTAGGTCGATGGACGGTCACTTTAAAGCTCTTACCCCCCGTTGTGATGTTTCACTTATTAGGCGGCATGACGTTAACCGTTTTACTTTCTTTGCTTGCCTTAAGACTGGGGCAATTTTTTACTAATATTGTTGCGGAAGATTACCGCCGCTTTCGTTTTTGGGCTGCACTAGGATTAGCGCTTTTAATAGGCCAAATTATTTTAGGTGGCTGGACAAGCGCCAATTATGCTTCGCTGGCTTGTACGGATTTCCCAACTTGTAATGGCACTTTTCTCCCTGACCTGCATTTTTCCCATGCATTTAGCATTATGGATAAAATTGGCATTAACTACCAAGGGGGTATATTAGATCAAGCAAGCAAAGTGACTATTCAATTTTGCCATCGCTTTGGCGCCTTGATTGTTTTCTCTTATTGGTTGTTGTTGTGCTTAACTATGCTTGGCACAGCCCGTTCAAAAGCATTGTTACGTTTTGCTGTGGTTGTGCTTATTTTGCTTGTATCACAAGTTGGCCTAGGAATTATGAATATTGTATTAAGCTTACCGCTGCATGTGGCCGTTAGCCATAACGCAGTCGCCACTTTATTACTTACGACGGTTGTCGCATTAAATTATGCCTTAACCCCCAAACCTCTTAGGACTGTCGATGTCAATTAATTTTCGCGCATACTACGAACTTACTAAACCCCGCGTCGTCATGCTAATGCTGCTTACAGCCGTGGTTGGCATGTTTTTGGCCGTACCTGGCTTACCACCTACCAATCTAATGCTGTGGGGTTTAATTGGTATTGGCTTATCCGCTGGCGGTGCTGCAGTCATTAACCACCTTGTTGATGAGCGCTTTGATGCCATTATGCGCCGCACCCAAAGCCGACCATTACCCACCGGCCAAGTTAAGCCAAGCCAAGCCTTAATTTTTGCGATTTTGCTTAGCATCATTGGTTTAAGCATTTTAATCTTTCTCGTAAATCCATTAACCGCCATACTCACTTTTTTTAGCTTAATTGGTTATGCCGTAATTTATACAATTTATTTAAAACATGCCACGCCGCAGAATATTGTGATTGGCGGTTTAGCTGGCGCGATGCCGCCCTTACTTGGTTGGTGTGCAATAACCAACAATATTAACCCTAATGCATTATTGCTTGTGTTAATTATTTTTGTTTGGACGCCACCGCATTTTTGGGCATTAGCCATCCACCGCCACAAAGAATATCAAAATGTAGCCATTCCCATGCTGCCAGTAACACATGGTATAGAATTCACCAAACTTTCTGTCTTTTTATACACGATATTACTCATCCCTGTTAGCCTTTTACCTTTTGTATTTGGCATGTCAGGTAAAATTTATTTAATTGGCACAACGCTTTTAGATATTGGTTTTTTATATTGGGTATGCCGCTTAACCTTTGGCAAGCACCCAGCCAATGGCATTAAAACCTTTTGGTATTCGATTTGGTATTTAATGATTTTATTTGTAGTACTTTTGGTTGATCACTATTACTTTTTAGGTTAAATAATCTTATGATAAAACGTATCTTTTTTATCTTTACGTTAAGCTTAGGGCTGACAACTGTTTGGGCAGACGCGACTTTACCCAATGATAACAACTTAGCTTTAAACGACGACCCTTCATCGCTCAGCAATCCTGGTGATTTAAATGACGAAGATAGGCTTTCACAGCTGAACCCAAATCTTGACAATCTTAATGGCAGCAGTGGTTTTGCTAAAAACAGCTTAAACCCTGATGACACAGGTAACGATGATGTTGATCTTGATAGCAACAGCGATCCCGACTCACTTAACACAGATACTCCTTATGCATAATCGACACGAACACAGTCAAACCTGGCTAAAGCAACAGCTGATAGCCATGGGTCATGATCAATACACCATCTCCGCGCTGCCTGGCGACGCAAGCTTCCGCCGCTACTTTCGCGTTGCAGCACCTAAAGAAAGTTTTTTATTTATGGACGCTCCACCAGAGCTTGAAAATTCTTATGATTTTTCTGCTATTGGCAAAACGTATCGCACAAACAATATTCACACCCCCAAAATTTTTGCCGAGGATCTCGAGCGTGGCTTCCTACTGATTGAAGACTTTGGCCATCAACTCTTGAGCCAAGCATTAACAGAAAATAATGCGGAAGAACTTTACCGCCGCTGCTATGAGATTTTGCCGCATATTCAAGCTTGCCAAAAAATTCCTGGCTGGGAATTACCACACTTTGTTACGCAACTACTCGAGGTCGAATTAAAAAATTTTTACGATTGGTGTTTAATCCAATTTGCCGAATTAACACTGAGTGCAAATGAAGAAAATTTAATCCAGCAAACTTTTGCGCAGCTTAAAGCTAGCGCAGCAGAACAACCCCAAGTTGGTGTACATCGTGATTACCACTCACGCAATTTAATGGTGTTACAAGATGAAAAGATCGGCGTCATTGATTTTCAAGATGCAGTGATTGGCCCTTTTACTTATGACTTAGTTTCTCTCTTGCGTGATTGTTATATCGCATGGCCTATAGAAAAAGTTCATGCTTGGGTAAAAAATTATTTTGAGGCGCATATTGATCACTCGCAATATAGTTTTGAACAATATCGCCGCTGGTTTGATTGGATGGGCATTCAGCGCCACTTAAAAGCAATTTTTATTTTTTGTCGCAAATATTTACGCGATGGTTCTACATTTTATTTGGGCGATATTCCACGTACACTTAATTATGTATTAACAATATCTGCCCAATATCCTGAGCTTAAAAATTTTCATGATTTTATTGAACAACGCTTAGCTCCCCCACTATTAGCACGTATTAAGAAAATTCTTTCTGAACATCATGCCTAACCCGCTCAGCCATTTATTTTGCGTCGCACCAATGATTGATTGGACTGATAAGCATTGCCGTTATTTTCATCGCTTATTAAGCCAACATGCTTTGCTTTATACAGAGATGATTACAACAGGTGCTATTTTATTTGGCGATCGCGAGCGATTCCTCAGCGTTAATCCTGTTGAGCATCCTATCGCATTACAGCTTGGTGGGGCTGATCCAAAAGCTTTAGCAGAATGCGCCAGCATTGGCGAATCCTATGGCTATGATGAAATTAATATGAATGTTGGCTGCCCCTCAGACCGCGTACAAAGCGGAAAATTTGGCGCATGTTTAATGGCTGAACCCAATTTAGTTGGCGATTGTATTGCAGCTATGCAAGCAAAAGTAAAGATTCCCGTCACGGTTAAAACCCGCATTGGCATTGATGATTCTGCCGAAAAAGACTTTTTATGGCGTTTTATAGAAATTGTTAAAACCGCCGGCTGCCAGACCTTTATTATTCATGCACGTAAAGCTTGGCTAAAAGGCTTAAGCCCTAAAGAAAACCGTGAAATTCCCCCACTGCGTTATGAAATTGCTGCTGCCTTGAAAAAAGATTTTTCTGATTTAGAAATTATTTTAAATGGCGGGATTTTAACCTTAGAAGAAGGATTACAGCATTTAGAAAGCTTTGATGGCATTATGCTTGGCCGTGCAGCTTATCACAATCCTTACTTATTAAGCGAAGTGGATGCCAAAATTTTTGCTTCTTCAACGCCCCAAAAAACTCGCCAAGAAATTATTCATAAGCTCATACCTTACTGCGAACAGCAAATGCAGCAAGGTACTCCGTTACACGCCATTACGCGGCATATTTTAGGTTTATGGCACGGCGAGCCAGGGGCCCGAAAAATCCGCCAAGTCTTAAGTGACCATAAAATTAGCGAAACAGAAAAGCTAAGCTTTCTGCTATCACTAAATTAAACTTATAACATACAACAGCATTTTGCTTGCTTTTCCTCAACAGTTTGAGTAGCGTGCTCCTCTGTCACCTGAGCACTTCTTTCTGCTCTAACACTCGTATAGATACTGGGTATAACGCTAGGCCGTCTTAGCTCTGACATGCTAAACACGGGTGTAGATGGGGCAGAACCTGCTTCTGAAACGCTAAAGGAAACCACACTAAAAGCTGCTTGTCGAACTGGGCTCCTTACTTGTTGCTGACTTAGCGGCTTCCCCTCGCTAATGCAAGACACATCTTCCAGCATTAACGTTGGCCGTACAGCGCCAGAAGCCAACAAATCGACAACCGCAGGAACTGTTAATAAGCTTTGTAATAATAGGCTTTGTGCATTCAAATAGAAGCTTGATGCTTGAGGTGTTAAACAGCACGTTTTCAAGCTAATCACTAATGGTAAACTACCTGGAAGACGATTTTGTTTGGCTTGTTCCAACCCTTGCACCATCGATAAAGTAAAAACACCATCTAAACTATAAAACAAAATTTCTTCTAAACAATTGGCTTTTTGGATCCACGGACAAAGACTTTGGAAAAACTCTAACACCTCGTTAAATAACTGTGGCTGTTCGCCTATAACAACAAGCTTTCTTAGATTGTGTGCTTTTTCAATAAAAGCTAAAAAGCTAACCGCATCTGGAATTTCATCTAGGTTATTACCCAGTAAAAACAACTCATGTATATTTTCCGTCAGTCGTTCTTGCTGGGAAAATCTTTCACCAGCTCCCAGCTGTAAAGATTTGTACTTTGGAACTGTTATTGCATCAGCTTCAGAGGCTGGCTTTGAATCAGGAGCGGATGAGTCAGAAACCTCATCTTCTTCATCCGTCTCTTGAGCTGCAGTACGCGGCATCCAAACACTAAATTTACGAGCATCTGCTTCCTGCGCTTCCAGCTCCGCAAATTCTTCACGGAGATTACGCCGTCTTGGCGAAGGCGGTGGCATGATAGATATCGGCGCTGCTACAGGCGCAAGCGCAAGTGCAGGTGCGGGCGCAGGCGCAAGCACAGGTGTAGGCGTATGGGCCCGGATAGATTTTAAAGGATTTTTATTTTTGGAAAACTCCATCATCTCTTTTTTCATATTTTTATTTTTCTCTTGATTTAGGATAGTATACAGTGAAATAAAACATTTAATTTATAGGTTATACCATGAATTCTTTTACACTTGAGCCCAGCAATATCCAACGCTTACAAATTCTTTGTGGTGATTTTGATGCCAACCTGCATCTAATCGAAAAGTTATTAGGCGTTGAAATATTTTATCGCGGCAATCATTTTAACGTAAAGGGAGACAATACTTCAACCAAATTTGCCGAAAAAATTTTACACGCCTTATACGAGGAAACGGCAGACGCCCCCTTTATTGACCAAAGCCTCATCCATTCTTTAATTAAAAGTGCGCAAGAGAATGTTCATGGTGCAACCGTGGTGTTTAAAAATAAATATTGTTTAGTCAAAGCACGTGGCTCAAATCAAAAAAAATATGTGGAAGCCATTAAACATCATCCTATTAATTTCGGTATTGGGCCCGCGGGAACAGGTAAAACTTATTTAGCGGTTGCTTGTGCAGTTGCAGCACTTCAAGCACAAGCGATCCAAAGAATTTTATTAGTGCGCCCTGCGGTTGAAGCCGGTGAAAAGCTTGGCTTTTTACCCGGCGACTTAACCCAAAAAGTCGACCCTTACTTCCGACCTTTATATGATGCACTTTATGACATGCTGGGCTTTGAACAAGTTGGGCGTTTACTCCAAAAAAATGTTATTGAAATTGCACCGCTAGCTTATATGCGTGGCAGAACCTTAAACGACGCATTTATTATTTTAGATGAATCGCAAAATACGACACGCGAACAAATGAAAATGTTTTTAACTCGCATTGGTTTTGGTTCAACGGTTGTAATTACCGGTGACATGACCCAAGTGGATTTGCCAAGAGGAACAAACTCTGGATTAGAACAAGCGGTTAGCGTTTTAGAAAACGTTGAAGGGGTTAGTATTTCACACTTTACTGCAAAAGATATTGTGCGTCATCCGATTGTGCAAGCAGTCGTTGAAGCTTATGAAAATGCCAGCTGATATATGATGTTGCAGGGTGAGTAAAGCGCAGCGTGCCCAGCCTTGCGCGACAAGACTGGCGCATCGCTTGCGCTTTTGCTTACCCTACAAAAACCAATAATTAATACCGCTTCCCTGATGTTTTTGAACCGCGTGACTTACCCGCTGAAGATTTCGCACCAGAAGACTTCTTTGGCCCACGAGCAGAATAGCTTTGGCCACCTTCTTTATTGCCAAATTTTTTCCCAGTCGACTTTGCAGGTTTACCAGCAAAGCTTCTTTGTTGATCTTTATGGCTAGATTTGCCTGCCCCAGCTTTCTCTTGGCGACCTGGCCTAGAAGGGCGATCATCAGAAAATTTTTTCTTGGCACGTTTTTCAAATGGATCAGTTAAATAAGCAGGTTGGCGATCGTCAGAAAATTTTCTCTTAGCACGCTTTTCAGATGGGTCAGCCAAATAAGCAGGTTGGCGATCGTCAGAAAACTGCCTCCCTCCTGATTTTTTAGGACGTTCAGAAAAACGCTGATGATCATCTTTTTCCGCAAAACGGTTTCCTCGACTTTCTGAACGACGTCCACCATCTTGCTTAAATGAGCGAGAGTCATTACCAAAAGATCTTTCTGAAGGGTAGCTTGCCCCTCTTTTACGGCCACGAGAAGATCTACCAGCTTCTGATTTTCCACCAGATTGTGATAGTCTTTTCTTTGGCTCTAAACCTGGGATTTGTTGTTGTTCAACTTTTTGGGCAGTAAATTTTTCGATTTGATGCAAGTGACGCGCTTCGCTTGGCAACACCAAAGAAATAGCAACGCCTGTTTTCCCAGCACGCCCAGTACGACCAATGCGGTGCACATAGTCTTCTGAGAATTTTGGTAAATCAAAGTTAATCACATGGGTAATATCAGAAATATCAATACCACGAGCTGCAACATCCGTTGCCACTAAATACTGAATTTTACCTTCACGCATTTGCATAATGGTACGATTACGCGCACCTTGCTTTAAATCGCCATGCAATGCAGCAGCCGCAAGACCATCAGCTTTTAAATCATCGGCCAATTGATCTGCATCACGCTTAGTTGCGGTAAAAATAATTGCTTTAAAAATATTATCTTGCTCTAACAAATGCTCTAACAGCTGCATTTTATGCGCAGGGCTATCGGCCACATAGACGATTTGCTGGATACGTTCAGGCGCTAAAGCTTCATGCGAAAAATCAACTCTGGCAGGATTTTTTAAAAATTGTTTAACGACTTTTTCAATACGCTGATCGAAAGTGGCGCTAAATAATAAGGTCTGATGTTCAGCAGGAATAAATTTTGAAATATGTTTCACATCATCGATGAAACCCATATCTAGCATGCGGTCAGCCTCATCTAGAATCAACATTTCTACTTGAGACAAATCAACGCGTTTGTTTTCTAAGTGATCCATCAGACGCCCTGGGGTAGCAACAATAATATCGTGCGGACGCGAAAGATTGCGAATTTGCTGCGGATAACCTGCGCCACCCACCAAACTCACAAATTTAAATTGTAGAAACTTACCATACTTATTAGCCGCTTGCGTCACTTGTGCTGCAAGCTCACGTGTTGGTGTCAAAATTAAAATACGTGGTTTTTTTTGTGGCCCTACTTCACTCATTAATTGTAAAGCGGGTAGTACAAACGCAGCGGTTTTACCCGTACCTGTTTGAGCAGAAGCCACTACATCTTGGCCTTTCAAAATTTCTGGAATTGCAGCTGCCTGCACAGGTGTTGGTTTAGTGTAGCCTGATGCTTCAAGCGCTTTTTGAATTTGTGGGCTTAACGATAAATCTTTAAACGTAATTGTCATACTTTTTCTCATTGAAATAAACTAAAAGAGCCGATAAAGATCGCGATTCAATTAATAAATATCAATGAACAAAGATCGCTTATGGCCGGTGTAAGAACCTGTAATTTCCTAGGTTCAAAAAATAATCACCGCCAATGTAACCTGGAATAACATCAGGAAAGAGTTCCACTAAAAAGAAACGGCATTGTGGAAAGGGATTGGAAATGATTCAACTGCAACATCCTACAGCAGGATCGCCATAGTAACACATATTATAGAAAAAGCAAGGAATTGTGGCCAGATAAAACCTATAAACCTCTTCACAAGAGAAGTTCTAGAACCTTTTTATCCGTTAACAGTTAAGCGACAAGGACAGCAACAGCATACCCCCAGTACAATTGCTTGACAAAAAGGGCATCTTGCATAGCGCCCACCCCAAAACAAATTTCATACCCTACAGAAAGTTAAAATCACGCACTTGCTTGTTTAATAAAACGTTAATCTTACTTTGATAGTATTAAGAATACCATAAGACACAAGGGAAGAAGCGTGACAACTTTTGACGATTTACCAGATGAAGTAAAATTTTTAATCCTTGCACAAATTTCACCCCGTGATTTTGTTCGGTTTGAACGCGTGTCTAAAACGCAGCGTTCATTGATAAACTTTTATTCAGATGACTATTTTAAAGCTTGGCAAAGTAAGGCGCAGTTCTTTGCGTTTTTACAGCAAAATCAAGCACACCCCTGGCTAAATGAACTTGCTAAAACAGGAAAGCTTTCCCAACAAGAAGCAGAACAGGTAGCCTTGCTATTCTACCCAGCTACGGGTAGAGCAAGCTCAAATTATCAGTTAGTTTCTGTTGGAAGGTACAACCTAGCTTTAAAGAAAGCCTCGCTAAATTTCAAAATTCTTGAGCAAGCTGGCTTTTTAGTTCAGGAACTAAGGCACACCCCAGAGGAAATTCGCTTAAAACTCTATGCGGAGTTAAATCCTGAACTTACCATTGAACTCTTAACAAAAATAAAATATACCAAGCTTGATGCTGGCTGGGCAGATACAAAAGAATTTCTTGAATTTTTCTTTCACTGCCAAAACTATCCGGTGCTACAATTCTTATTATTACAACAAAAAATCGCGCCTGAGGAAGCTAGAAAAATCTACACATTGTTATCCGAAACTCGAGTTAATCACCATGATGAATTAGCTATACCAGATAACGGTCCTGAAGCCATAAGAACACTTCATAACTTAATTCAAGCTGGTCTACTCTCAGTTGAGCAAGCAGAAAAAATAAACAATTCCCCATCCAACACCCACGTGCTCACTAACGAAGGCGTGCAGTGGCTGCTCTTATTAAAATATGCATCACAAACAGTCGCGCCTTGGGTAACTTCTATTGACGAAATTAGCCAATCTTCTTTTCCCGATAGCCTTGCAATGCTTACCAATAATCTTTCTGCCCTACGAGCCCTACATTATAACAAGTGGCTCTCAAAAGATAATGTAAGAACATTAGGCGCTTTAATGAAGTCCGCTTCCGGAGAGGCAATAGATTTCTTATGCAGCCAAAGCTTTTTAGAAAGTTTGCATCAACAATCAATCGCTTTTAATGAATTTGCCAACATTATAGAAGAGATAGAGGCGGTTCATTACAATATGAGTTTGCGTACCATATTATATTCTGACCGCTGCCAAAAAGCAGTCGTTCAGAATTTGTTAAATTTAAAAGATATTCTCCTAGCTGTTGAAACCACTTCCACAGAAAAAATCACTCGCAGTCTTGTAGAAATTTTTAGCGAACCCACCGCAGAAGAGTTTCTAAAATTAGCAAATTTAGCTGGAATTTCTTCCCGTAGGATCTTAACCTGTTCTGGGTGGGTAAAAAATTTTAATACGCCTGAATGTCTCAGAACAATTGCGCAAGATCCTAAACTATTATTGTCAGAAGACTTCATGCATCGGCTAAATGAGAAAAGCCTTAAAAATTTTTTTAGTACACAAGGAGCAGTAGCATTACCTGGCAATTTCGTTGCTCAAGCTTACCATGAAATTTCTGATATTAATAAATTAAAAGCTATTGCCTTAATTCAAAGCATTATTAAAGCTGCCGCAAAAAATTTTGAAACCTGGTATGGGCATTTACCTATACAAGGCTTCTTAAGCAAAATCCGACATAAGGATGATGCAAAAGAAATAAGAAGTGTCATTGCAGACCTTGAAAAGAGTGACTTCCAAGCGCTCAATAAACTTTTGCCTGATGAAAGGTCACACTTACATTCTTTTAGCCGCTTTTTGTTAAATGAATTATCTCGCGACCCTGGCGCACAAAAAATTCTTGGCATAGAAATACCTAAACAAGATTATTTTACTAGAGAGCAAGATGAAAATAGCATCATCGAAACTCGAAAGCTCAAAACTGCTTGGCAGGCATTAACGCCAAATACCTCAGAGCTAGATATGGCTTATGCCGCAACAGCAGCATATCAACGTTAAAAAGCTTGCTGCATCTAAAGCTATTAGCACATTGCAAAAAAAACACACTGGGCAATTTACAGCATTTTCTTTAAAAATTGCCCAGTATAAGATTGCTTATGTTTTGCCACAGCTTCAGGTGTGCCAGCCACCAAAATCGTACCGCCTTTACTACCACCTTCAGGACCTAAATCAATAATCCAATCGGCTGTTTTAATCACATCCAGATTATGTTCGATAATCACAATCGTATTGCCTTGATCGCGCAAGCGGTGCAGCACGCCCAGCAACTGTTCAATATCATAAAAATGTAGCCCCGTGGTCGGCTCATCTAAAATATATAAAGTTTTCCCGGCACCACGCTTTGATAATTCTTTAGAAAGTTTAACACGCTGCGCTTCACCGCCTGATAAAGTAGTAGCGCTTTGCCCTAAACAAATATAAGACAAACCCACATCCATAAGTGTTTGGCATTTTTTTGCAATCGCAGGCACTGCCTTAAAAAATTCCAACGCATCTTCCACAGTCATATTCAACACTTGATGAATATTTTTGCCTTTATAGAAAACCTCTAAGGTTTCACGGTTGTAGCGCTGCCCATGACAAACATCACAAGTGACATAAACATCTGCTAAAAAATGCATTTCGACTTTAATAACACCATCACCCTCACAAGCTTCGCAACGACCACCTTTAACGTTAAAGCTAAAACGCCCAGGGCTATAACCACGAGATCTTGCTTCAGGTGTTTGCGCAAATAATTCGCGGATCGCCGTAAACATGCCAGTATAGGTTGCAGGGTTTGAGCGTGGTGTACGACCAATCGGCGATTGATCAATATCAATAACTTTATCTAAATGTTCCAACCCTTGCACGCCAGCATATGGCGCCGGATCTTGATCACAACCACCATTAAGTTTTTTTGCGGCAATAGGATACAACGTATCGTTAATCAAGGTTGACTTACCTGAACCTGAAACCCCTGTCACACAGGTCATTAAACCAACCGGAATATCAACCGAAACATTTTTAAGGTTATTTCCTTTTGCACCTTTAATGTGAATTTTTTTATTTGTCGCTGGCATACGTTCTTTAGGCACTTCAATTTTGCGTGTGCCATTTAAATATTGCGCAGTTAAAGAACCTTTCGTTTTTAAAATTTCTTTTAGATTACCTTGCGCAATAATTTGTCCACCATGTACACCTGCCGCTGGACCAATATCAATAATATGATCCGCATGACGTATCGCATCCTCATCATGCTCGACCACGATCACGGTATTACCTAGATCACGCAAATGAAACAATGTTTTCAATAAGCGATCATTGTCGCGCTGATGCAGGCCAATGGATGGCTCATCCAAAATATACATGACACCAACTAAACCGGCACCAATTTGGCTTGCTAAACGGATGCGCTGTGCTTCACCGCCTGATAACGTATCAGCACTGCGGTCTAAGGTTAAATAATCCAAACCAACATTCATTAAAAAGCTTAAACGATCGCGAATTTCTTTATTAATTTTATCAGCAATTTCTTTGCGGCGGCCTGTCAACTTTAATTTATCGAGCCAGGCAATCGCTTCTTCAATAGAAAAGTTAGTAAAGCTTGGCAAACTTAAATTTTGTACAAAAATATTTCTTGCGGCTTCATTTAAACGTTGACCATGACAAGCTTGGCAAGGCTGAGAAGATAATAGCTTGCTAAATTCATCGCGCATCATTTGTGAATCTGTCGCATGATAACGTCGTTCAAAATTAGGAATTACACCTTCGAATGCGCGCACACTTTCATGGCGCTGACCACGATCATTCACAAAAGTAAATTTTAACAAGTCGCCATTGTTACCATATAAAATAAGATTTTGAATTTTTTTCGGTAAATCACAAAACGCTTCATCAACGCTAAATTTATAATGTTTGGCTAGCGTTTTTAGCATACCAAAATAATAACTTGTATTTTGATCCCAACCACGAATTGCACCATCCGCTAAACTTTTCTCGGGCGCAACAACAACTTTTTCCGGATCAAATTTTAACTTAATCCCTAAACCATCGCATTCGGGGCAAGCACCATTAGGATTGTTAAAAGAAAACAATCTTGGCTCTAACTCTGCCAAACTATAACCACATTCAGGGCAAGCAAATTTATTAGAAAATAACCACTCTTCTTTTTTAGGCTGGTCGATAAAACCTACCGCTGCCAAACCATTACCTAAACGCAAGGCAATTTCGAAAGATTCTGCTAAACGTAATCTTGCATCGGGCTTTACTTTAATACGATCAACTACGACTTCAATGGTATGTTTAAAATTTTTAGCTAATGGTTCAAAATCTTCTAACTCAATCACTTTGCCATCGATACGTGCCCGCACAAAGCCTTGCGCTTTAAGCTGATCAATTAAATCCCGATATTCACCTTTGCGCTCACGCACGACTGGCGCCAAAATCATGATTTTTGTTTCATCAGGCAATGCTAATACAGCATCCACCATTTGGCTAATGGTTTGTGCCTCTAAAGTAATCTGATGCTTTGGACAACGTGGTTCACCAACGCGTGCATATAGCACACGCAAATAGTCATAAATCTCGGTAACTGTCCCTACGGTAGAACGGGGATTATGTGAAGTAGATTTTTGTTCAATGGAAATCGCTGGCGATAAACCTTCAATATGATCAACATCAGGCTTTTCCATCATTGATAAAAATTGACGAGCATAAGCTGACAAAGATTCCACATAACGCCTTTGCCCTTCAGCATAAAGCGTATCAAATGCTAAAGAAGATTTCCCTGAGCCCGATAAACCCGTAATAACAATTAATTTATCACGAGGCATGGTGACATCAATGTTTTTTAAATTGTGCGTGCGCGCACCGCGAATAAGAATATTTAGCATAAGGAAATTTTGATCATTAATTATTCATTATACCTTACCGTTTGGAAAATTAGCTAAAATGCTGTTGTTTTTTTAAAACCCTTAGCAAACTTACTGGTTAATATTAATCGAATATTTGGCATACTTTTTGCAAAAGTTTTACTTAAATTCTAAACCTGGGGAATGAAGTATGCCGCAGCCATTTTTTACCACCCAATTTATAGACGAGCAAGAAAAACTATACCAGGAAAGCCGATCGCTAACAGACGAAAATACGGCTATTTGTTATCACAGCTTAATAAATTTCTCATTTTTAGACCAATGGTTTAGAACTGCAAAAGAATTAGAATATCAGCCAGAGTCCACTGATATCATAACCACTGATATCATAAATGTAATAGCATTTACTGAATGCATAACCAAATTGCAAGATATCATTGATGGCTACGAGAAAGCTACACACCATGGCATAGAAGCGTTAAAACCCGTTATAAAAATCTTTAACGTAATCAAACAAAACTGTATTGACTATGTTAAATCCGCTTACCCGTCTTGCTATGAAGGGTATAAAAAAATTCTAGATGAAGCAAAATCCACTATTGCTAATAATCGCAAGCAAAGGTTAAAAACTATCGCCTGTGGACTACTATGTGGCCTTTGGACGCCGATACAATGGACTTTATCCTGTTGCCAGCTATTAACTTGCTGTAGAGACTGCCGTACCTCAGCCTTTTGTAATCTTCATGGTAGGGGCACTGATTACACCTCACATTACTTGAGTAGGGGGGACGTCGCTGTCAATGCCCCTGTCAGCTCGATTTTCTCGCTTGCAAGACATTACAAAGCAATTGACCCGGACAGAAAAGAGGAAATCATCAGAGCAAAAGCTTTAATTCACTCATTAGGTCGGCCATCCTAAACCAATAAGGCAACCTCAATGCTGCATCAAACATATGTTTGATGCAGCACAAACCTTGGAAATCTCATTAGGTGTATAATACGAGCTTTTTAAGATTAAGAGGAATAAAAAATGACAGACTACCGTACTGAATTTGACAGCATGGGTGAAATTCAAGTTCCTACACAACATTATTGGGGCGCACAAACTCAGCGCTCAATTAAATATTTTTCCATTGGTCAAGATCTTATGCCACTGCCAGTGGTTTATGGCCTAGCAACATTAAAAAAAGCGGCCGCATTAGCCAATGAATCCTTAGGCTTGTTACCCAAAGAAAAAGCCGGCCTCATCAGCCAAGTAGCCGATGAAATCACTGCTGGAAAATTAAATGCAGAATTTCCCTTACGCGTTTGGCAAACCGGTAGCGGTACGCAATCTAATATGAATGTAAATGAAGTTATTGCTTGCCGCGCCAATGAAATTAAAGATGGCAAACGTTCCGTCAAAGGGGGCTTTGTTCATCCCAATGATGATGTGAATAAATCCCAATCTTCTAATGATACTTTTCCAACTGCAATGCATATTGCTGCTGCAGAAGCGGTGACAAAAACGTTATTGCCTGCAGTGAAATATTTACGTGATGGTTTGCAAAAGAAGTCTGAAGCATTTGCTAAACTCATTAAAATTGGCCGTACGCATTTACAAGATGCTGTACCCATTACCCTGGGCCAAGAATTTTCGGGTTATGTTGCGCAATTAGATTTTGGTTTAAAAGCAGTGGAAGATACCTTACCTGGCATTTATGAGCTGGCACTGGGCGGCACGGCCGTAGGCACAGGCTTAAATGCACATCCAGAATTTGCAGAAAAATCAGCCCAACAAATTGCACAATTAACTGGTTTACCTTTTGTATCAGGATCTAATAAATTTGCTGGCCTAGCTGGCCACGAAGCCCTGATCCGCTTAAGCAGCACCTTACGCTTATTAGCAACATCTTTAATGAAAATTGCTAACGATGTTCGCTGGCTAGGCTCAGGCCCGCGCTGTGGTTTAAATGAATTATTATTACCAGAAAATGAACCCGGCTCATCCATCATGCCAGGTAAAGTAAACCCAACTCAGTGTGAAGCATTAACGATGATTTGTACCCAAGTCATGGGCAATGATGTCACCGTCGGTATTGCGGGGTCACAAGGCAATTTTGAATTAAATGTCTTCAAGCCTGTAATCATCATGAATGTTCTGCATTCTATTGAGTTATTATCTGATGGCTGCCGATCTTTCCAAGACTTCTGTATCCAAGACTTACAAGCCAATGAAAAGCAACTGAAAGATTATGTTGACAACTCTTTGATGCTAGTGACGGCACTTAACCCTGTGATTGGTTATGATAAAGCGGCACAGGTTGCAAGAAAAGGCCACCTCGAAAATCTGAGCTTAAAAGAAGCTGTGCTAGCATTAGGATATTTAACAGAAGAAGAATATCATCAATATTTGAAACCAGAAGAAATGCTAGGGCCAAAAAAATAAGCGCTTTTTGTAACCAAGCTTTAAACATATAGCGCAAAACCTCGAGGGTGGGCAAATTGACCAATATCCACCGGTCTGCTTTGCCCGCCCTACTGGTGTGGTTCCTTTACAAGAGTGGTCGGTGTCTAAAGATCGCAAATGCCGACGCTTTAATCGTTTCTTTTAAAGCTTCTTTAGTAACTGCCACTGCCTGAACGGCGATTTCTTTTAAACCTAAATTAACTTTTGGACCTGGCTGGTCTCCTAATACAAAGCTTGCTGGCAATACCATACCATCGAACTTTGTCACGCTCGCACCATTATTTAATTCAAATTTTCGCAAGTTTAAATTTTGTGATTTTAAGACTTGAATTTCTTTTAAAGCATTAATCAACTCTTGAGCAGAAATTTTTGGCATACCTTTTGTCTTAGCAAACTCTTGAATCAAGCGCTGAATATCGAACACAATTTGGCCACCTCCCATCCCAAATGCCAACGCAGCTTGACCATCACCAGTCCATAACCTACCTGCCCTTGCTAAATTCATCAACCATCCTAAGAACGCTAAACCGTAGCGCAACTGTGGTGCAAGCGCCGCGCCTAAAGAACCTAATACTTGGCTGTTAGTTGCATCGGCCGCCCCCATACCCCCAAAGACTTTTTCAAATTCACGCTTTGTTTGGCGTGAAGCATCTTTATCATCCCCTTCAAAATCGTGATGGCGATTAGCTTGCTCTAACGATTCTTCAATTTCTGTCGGGGTAAAAAAAGCGCGCTGCTGCCTTGCAGGTAAAAGCAGTCCACTATCGTGAATATTTAATAAAAAGTCTTGGATAAGATTGCTATCCACAAAAGGAATCAAAGAAATTAAATAACGCCGGCGCGTTGTACCTTCTCCAGTCGGCGTCAGCTCAAGCATCATTTCATACCATAATTGCAAAATATCATGATGCCGACTAATCCAAGCAAAACCTGAATCACGGTAATCGTCGTTTGTCTGACTCAACAAACGGGACGCTAATACCAGGCTTGCTGGCCCCGACCAATCACCACGCTCTAGACTTGTAAACTCAAAAGCATACTTTTTCCCTTGCTGTAGCATACTGCCAAGATAAGGATCATAGCTACGGAGCATTTCAGCAGCATCAAGCATAGCAAATTTGTAGCGTTGCGTTAATAAACCTATATCCGATAATAAAGCTGCTGAAAACACCGCAAACAGCTCCGCTTGCTCAAAAGCAGTTAGCTGGTCAGGTGTCTTACCATCAAAATCTTGAAATGCTTTTAACGCTAATTTAGTGGAAAGCACAGCACGGTCCAAGCCTAGCTGAAATAAACCACCAGGCTGCGAATAATACACATGTCGTGTTGCAGGCACTAATTGAACATATTCCGCAAATACACAAACCGTTGCCGTATAATACTGCTCAAAATCAAAGTCCCCCAAAGGAATATGCTCGCGAAAATTGCGCCAGATGTTGCGATATTGCGGTTCTTGCAACATTTGCCGGCCTTTTAAGCAACTGAAGTATTGAGTTGCTTCCTGACTTGTTTTAAGATCATTAAACATAAGCAATAATCCTTGGCTCTTGACTTCTATGTAGGTTGAATTAATCTTGCGGAAGATCAACTGCGTGTGATTATTATCCCACCAAACCAAAACCTAGCGCAAATTACCGCCATGAGTGATGAACATTCATTATTAAAAGGAAAAGCATTAAAAGCTTTAGCCCGCCGAGACCATAGCCGCCAAGAACTAAAACAAAAACTCATGCGCCATTCAGAAAACACCTGTTTAATTGAAACCGTACTAGATGAGTGCTTACAAAAAAATTGGCAAAATGATTTACGCTTCGCCGTGCTTTATATTCAATCGCGCGCAAAAAAGTATTATGGCCAAAAAAAAATCCGTTATGAATTACAACAACGCGGCGTTCCTAATGAAGATATCGATAAAGCATTTACCCAGTGCGAAGTCGACTGGGAAGCTGTTGCTAAAGAAGCTAAACAAAGGAAGTTTGGTAAAGCAGAAGCAGATTCCTGGGAAGAGCGTGGCAAGCAAAACCAGTATCTTTATCAGAGAGGATTTTGACTATAGGCGCATAAGTAGTAGCGTGCTAAGCAAAGCGCGCTACTACTTACGATACACCAAGCTTACTTCTTTTGCCCAATCTTACTCTCTTGACCTAACGCTAAACGCTTAATATTCGCGCGATGGCAAATCAAAATTACACCAGCCATAATGAGCAAACTAGGGAATAAAGGCGCAAGGTTAAAATACATTGTATAAGCCAGCATTGAAATAACCATAATAATCGAAGCTAAAGAAGAGTAGCGGAATATGGCTGCAACGACGAGCCAAGTTAATGCACAGGCAAAGCCTAACTTAAGGTTCAAAGCAAACAATACGCCCATTGTGGTCGCGACGCCTTTGCCGCCTCGAAATAAATAATAGGCGGGAAAAATATGCCCGAGCATCGCAAAAAGCGCCACCAAACCTTGGATAAATAAAGACAAGCCGATGGCTTTAGCAACTAAAATGGGCACAACCCCTTTTAAAATATCGCCCACAATGACAAAGAGAGCTGCTTTCTTGCCTGCTAGACGTAAAACGTTGGTGGCACCAGGATTTTTTGAACCCGCCGTACGAGGGTCAGGAAATTTAAATATCTTTGAGGCCAACATCGCAAAAGATAAGGATCCTAATAAATAGGCGATGACGATTAAAGCAAAAGTCTGTATCATGAGAGTATGCATAAAAGTTAAACTGAGTAAAAAGTTATATTATACATTCTGCATGGCAGAATGCAGCACATAAAAGGTAAATAGCATGAAATCTGATGAAAAAAACCTCATTTGGCTTGATCTCGAAATGACAGGTTTAAATCCTGATGCAGACCGCATTATTGAAATTGCCATGGTTGTTACTGACAGCGAGTTAAATGTATTAGCCGAAAGCCCTGTACTAGCCGTGCATCAAGATGATGAAACATTAGACGCGATGGATCAGTGGAATACCAAACAGCACAAAAAAACCGGTTTAACTAAACGCGTACAAGAAAGCGTTATTACTGAAGCGGCCGCAGAACAAGTCATGCTCGAATTCGTTACACCTTGGGTTCCGCCACAAAAATCCCCCATGTGCGGCAATAGCATTTGCCAAGATCGTCGCTTTTTATACCGCTACATGCCAAAACTTGAAGCTTATTTTCATTATCGCAATTTAGATGTCAGTACGGTAAAGGAATTAGCTAAGCGCTGGCAACCGGAAATTATGAAATCTTTTAAAAAGAAATCTAAACATCTTGCGCTTGATGATATTTATGATTCTATCAACGAGTTAAAGCATTACCGTGAGCATTTCTTTATTCAATAATTTCTTACAACATGATTGATAGGCATAAAAATTGCTTATATCCCCTGAGACATTTTAGGAGCATATTATGCCAGCAAACACACTAACAACTTCACAAAAACTAACCAAATTTTTCTTTGGTACACCCGCTCGTGCCGCACTAACAGTTGGAGCCGCAAGCGCTATTGCAATAGGCGCAACGGAAGGCGCTGCTGCACTTGGCTCTGCCGCTGCACAAAAGCTTTATAATGATACTGAATGGGCCATTCTTAATTTATTTAAGATGGCAGCCAGCACAACAGGAACGAGAATTGCAGCGCATTTGGTACCCGATTTAGGCATTACAGCTGCCGCCATGGCACTTGCAGCTGCCGCAAAGGGTATTTATAACAAAGCAACTTTTGGTTTCTGCGGTATTAATTCATCCGAAGAAGCTGCTCAAGCTAGAGATGAGTTACAAAGTTTGCTACCCACAAGCGTCATTGCCTCTAGGCATCCACTCTCCGCTGCGCTAGGTGTAAATCAATCAGCAACAGGAACCACCACAACAGAAACAGCGATAGTAGAAACAACAACTGTCATAGAATCAGCCGCAAAACCCTCAGCCATCACTTCAGCAAGATTAACCCCTACCCTTCTTAATCCTAGATAAGCAAAACAGCAACAAGCCCCACTAGGATGGGGCTTTGGTGATTTCCATGATTGATTCTTTTCTTCAAGTATTTTAAACTGAATAAAATTAAGCATCTTTGAATAACAGCAAGAAATCAACAAAAATAATTTTTTGGAGAAGAATAAACATGCTAACAAAAAGAAAGATCATTGAATTCTTTTTTGACACAAGAATACGCACTGCACTTACGGCGGGCATTGCTGGTGCAGTAGCACTTGGCGCAACAGAAGGTGCGGCGGCACTTGGCGCTGCTGGCGCACAAAAACTATACGTCGATGCAGAAACCGCCATCCTTGCCCTATTTGATTTTTCCGCAGGCAAAGGCACTGAAATTGCCGCTCACCTTATCCCGGATCTGGGCATTCCAGCACTTGCCGCAGCCATTGCGGCAGCGACAAAAGGCATCTACAACAAATTCAAATTTGGCTTTTTTGAAATAAACTCAAAACATGAAGCAATCTCATTAAGAGCTGAGTTACAGCTTTTAATCATCGCCGCCGAAAGACAAGAGCAAGAGGCAGCGAGCCAAAATGCCTACGGAACAGTAGAAAGGCCGCGGCTAGCTATTTGAAAACCTTGCGCTACCTTAAAAGTGTTCTAGATTATTTCTTTTTTCCAGCGATACAAGAGATCTAATGCAGCCCGCGGTGTTAACTCATCCACCTCTAAAATTTGCAAAGCTTCTTCTAGCTTAGAGAAGCTTGCTTGAGCAAATAAATCTTGTTGCGATTCTTTTTTAATCACATGAGACGCAGAAGTAATCGCTTGATTTTCTAACTCTACTAATTTTGCTTGCGCACATTGGATAACTTTTTTGGGCACGCCGGCTAAACGCGCCACTTGTAAACCATAGCTTTGGCTAGCAGGACCTTCTTTGACTTGATGCAAAAATACAATATGGTCCGCATGCTCAATAGCGTCAAGATGTACATTTTTAATTTCTGCATGAGCCTCTGATAACTGGGTTAACTCAAAATAATGGGTAGCAAATAAAGTAAAAGCTTTTATTTCTTGCGCTAAGGCAATCGCACAAGCAAACGCTAACGATAAGCCATCAAAGGTACTTGTGCCGCGCCCTACTTCATCCATTAACACTAAACTTTTTTCTGTCGCATTATTCAAAATATTGGCTGTTTCACTCATTTCCACCATGAAAGTTGAGCGGCCACTGGCTAAATCATCGCTCGCGCCAATTCGGGTAAAAATCCGATCCACTGGGCCAATTACAACTTGTTCAGCGGGCACAAAAGAGCCGATATGCGCTAACAAAACAATTAATGCGGTTTGACGCATATAAGTTGATTTACCACCCATATTAGGACCTGTAATGAGTAACATGCGTTGCGAGGCATCAAGCACCACATCATTGGGAATAAATGGTGTACTAATCACTTTTTCAACCACAGGATGACGCCCTGCTTTAATAACAATCCCTGGCGCATCATTGAGTTGTGGCGCACACCAGTTTTCTTTGATCGCTTGCTGCGCAAAACCTAGTAACACATCTAATTCTGCTAAAGCATTAGCCAAGCTTTGTAATTCACCTGCCAAAGGTAATAATTGCGCCAGCAATTGTTCATATAAACTTTTCTCTAACGCTAAAGCTTTGCTCTGTGCACTTAACGCCTTATCTTCAAAACTTTTTAATTCTGGCGTAATGTAGCGTTCAACGTTTTTTAAAGTTTGGCGCCGCACATAATCAGCCGGTGCTTTATCGGCATGCATGGCCGACATTTCAATGTAATAACCATGCACACGGTTATAACCCACTTTAAGTGTATTTACACCAGTGCGCTGCTGCTCGCGTAATTCTAAATCGGTTAAATATTGCTCTGCATGGGTACTTAAATTTCTTAATTCATCAAGCTCAGCATGGTAGCCCTCAGCAATGACGCCGCCATCACGGATCGTTACAGGTGGATTTTCTACTAAAGCTTTTTGCAAGAGCGCCAGCAACTCAGGCATCGGTCGAATATCTTGATTTAATGCTTGAAGCTTACTGCTTTGGGCAACGAGCGAATGCTCACGATCAAAAGTGACAAGCGCGGTTTTTAGCATTGGTAATTGCGCTAAACCGTCGCGCAAAGCAATTAAATCTCGCGGCCGAGCTGTTTTTAAAGCGATTCTCGCCACAATACGCTCAATATCACCAATGCCTTTCAAGCACTCAAATATCGTTTGCTTTTCTGCTGCATTTAACAAACTTTCGACAGCTTCTAATCTTGCTTGAATTTGGTTATGGTTGCGCAGCGGGCGTAATAACCAACGCCGCAGCAAACGGGTACCCATCGCCGTTGCACATTGATCAATCACGGCAAGCAGCGTATTTTCTTGACCACCTTGTAAGTTTTCCACCAACTCTAAATTGCGTTGAGTCGCCGCATCTAAAGCAATGGCATCTTCTTGACTTTCCACTTGCAAACTTTGCAAATGTGGCAATGTGGCACGCTGTGTTTCTTTAACATAAGTGAGCAGTGCGCCAGCCGCGCCAATCGCTAATGCTAATTCTTCAGCGCCAAAACCTTTTAAATCTTTGGCTTGAAATTGTTCACATAAAATTTTTCTGCCTGTGTCACTTGAAAACTGCCAAGGCGCACGCCGTTTTAAAGCCGTAACACTAGGCAATAGATTCTTAGAAAAATCTTCACTAATCAAAACTTCGCTAGGGTTCAAACGAGCAAGAGTCGCAATCAACGATTCACGCTCTTTAAATTCAGTTAAGCTTAAACGACCGCCCGTTAAATCTAAATAAGCCAAACCAAATATTTCCCCCAGCGATTCACGCTCGGTCTTAGCTTGCGTAATAGCAACAATCACATTATCGCGCCTTGCTTCCAATAAGTTTTCTTCGCTTACCGTACCCGGGGTAATAATACGCGCCACTTGACGCTCTACCGGCCCTTTACTGGTTGCAGGATCACCCACTTGCTCACAAATAACGATAGATTCTCCACAACGCACTAATCTGGCTAAATAGTTTTCGGCTGCATGATGAGGAACACCGGCCATTGGTATAGGTTCGCCCGCAGACTGACCTCGAGCCGTTAGGGTAATATCTAATAATTTTGCGACTTTACGCGCATCGTCGTAAAATAGTTCATAAAAGTCTCCCATACGGTAAAATACCAGGGTGTCAGGATAATCGGCTTTGATGCGTAAATATTGTTGCATCATTGGGGTATGGGAAGAAAGTTCTGACATTAAAGACTCCAATTAAAAAACTTAATTGCTTTGCGCTCGGCGCTAGCAAGAACAGCAAAAAGGAAATTGTACTATCAAAAAGGTTACAACAAAACTCCCGGTGATTATTCCTCGGGCTGAACATAATATTTCACGCAAAGATATTACGCCAACAGCGCTAAAGGTGCTTTATCGCCTGCAAGAAGCAGGCTTTGATGCATACCTTGTCGGCGGTGGCGTACGCGACTTGCTACTAGGCTTGCACCCTAAAGACTTTGACGTGGCCACCAATGCGCATCCTGAGCAAGTGAGGAAAATTTTTTCTAACTCCCGTTTAATTGGACGGCGTTTTCGCATTGTCCATGTGTTTTTTGGCCGGGATATCGTCGAAGTAACTACCTTTCGCAAAGGTCTGCTCGATGAAGAACACGCCGACCATCAACAAAGCGAACATGGCGTCATGCTGCGAGATAATGTCTTTGGTACTATTGAAGAAGACGCTGTTCGCCGCGATTTTACGGTAAACGCACTTTATTACAATATTGCCGACTTTTCGGTGGTTGACTTTACCAATGGCATGCAAGACCTAAAACATCGTATCGTGCGTTTAATTGGTGAACCGGAAGTGCGTTTTCGCGAAGATCCTGTCCGCATGTTACGAGCGGTTCGCTTTGCAGCTAAATTAGGCTTTGAACTAGATCCTGCCATTAGCCAAGCAATTCCTAAAATGCATGCACTATTAGATCATATTTCTAAAGCAAGATTATTTGATGAATGGGTAAAAATTTTAATGAGTTGCCATGCTTGCAAAGCCTTTGAGCTGCTCTTACAACATGGACTTTTAGAAGACTTGCTACCTAGCATCCCTAAACTATGGCATCACTCTGCTAATGCAGAAGCGCTGGCAAAAGCGGCATTAGAAAATACTGATGAACGTTTAAAAACAGGCAAAAGCATTAATCCTGCCTTCATGCTAGCAGTTTTATATTGGCCTATTTTTTTAGAGTATCAAAAAAAGTTTGAACAAAAAGGCATGCATAAATCAATTGCATTTGAGCATGCGATCAGCGAAGCGATTCAAACAGCTTTAAAAGACATGAGTATTCCTCGCCGTTTTACCACCAATATGCGCGAAATATGGGGCTTACAACGTCGATTTAATGCACACCCCAATAAGCGCTTACTAGATATCCCTTTATTGCCCAGATTCCGTGCCGGTTATGATTTCTTGCTATTACGTGCAAGCTTAGACCCAAGCCTCAAGCCATTAGCTGAGTGGTGGACAGCATTTTACGAAGCCACTCCTGAAATGCGCCATGGGCTATTAAAAACCAAACCGAAAAAGACTTGATGAAGTATTAATGACAAGAAAGGCTTTGCTCCATGAAAAAATAAAATTACACCGCCTGGAAAAAGCAATTGGTCAATTAAGAAAAATCTTAGAATATTATTATTCTAATTTAGTACAGCAAGATCCATAGCTGAGGCTGTAATTACGTGCGGCTGCTATTTGAGCCTTTAAATTTACTTGGGAGCTTTGCTGGAAAATGCTAAAGCACTATCTGTCCCAATTTAACCGCACCGGATGCCCTTCCTCGATAACAATTGAATTTAAGAGGCTCACTATTTTCAAGCGCACACCACCTTTCTTCAACCCTTCTATTTTAGAGTAACTTTAAGTTTTTCTTAATATTTTTATATTAAAATATTCAAGATAAAGAATATGGATTTTCAAGGTCTTTATAGCGCTTTAATTTTTTGCATCGTACAGAAACAGTTTCATTTTTAAATTTACAATAAAGAGAATATTTTATGTTTACACTTTCAAGGAATCCCAGCGATTCGATGAAATGGCAGGAGATTAAAAATGTTTCTGATCTAATCCATGTCCTGAGATCAAAACTCCCTGATGAGGATAAACTAACTTTATGGGAATACGTAGCTCAAAACTGGTCTCGTTTTATTGGAGACCTTGATAGCTTAATGAGTATTTATTTAGCCCTGCCCGAGGAGTTTAAAATAAGTTTCTGGGAATACGTAGCTCAAAACTGGCCTCCTCTTATTACAAACACTCTTGAAAAATTTGATTACGTAGGAAGAATTTTAGAAGCCACTTTGCATTTAAATCCGCCTGAGAAGGCTAAAAAAAGTTTAGAGGAACACATAATGACCCTAGGTTGGTCATATTTTATTAAAAACGCCAGTGACATAACTGCTCTTTTAATATCAAAGCTATCTGAGGAAACTAAAAAAAGTTTAGAGGAATACCTAACTAGAAATTGGTCATGCTTTATTAAAAGCGTCTATGACATAACAGAACTTTTAGAATCAAAGCTATCTGAGGAAATTAAAAAAAGTTTAGAGGAATACCTAACTAGAAATTGGTCATGCTTTATTAAAAGCACCTATGAGATAACAACGATTTTAAGATCAAATCTATCTGAGGAGACTAAAAAAAGCTTAGAGGAACACATAGCTAAAAATTGGTCATGCCTTATTAAAAGCACCCATGAGATAACAATGATTTTAAGATCAAATCTATCTGAGGAGACTAAAAAAAGCTTAGAGGAATATATAACTGGAAATCAGTCATACTTTATTAAAAGCACCTATGAGATAACAAACCTTTTAGAATTAAATCTATCTGAGGAGACTAAAAAAAGTTTAGAGGAATACATAACTAGAAATTGGTCATGCTTTATTAAAGATGCCTCTGACATAACAAAGCTTTTAGAATCAAATCTATCTGAGGAAACCAAGAAAAGTTTAAAGGAATACACAACAACCATAGATCTGTCATGCCTTATTAAAGACGCCCACCACACAACAGAACTTTTAAAATTAAATCTATCTGAGAAGACTAAAAAAAGTTTAGAGAAATACATAACTAGAAATTGGTCATACCTTATTAAAGACGTCGGTGACATAACTGCACTTTTAGAATTAGAGCTATCTGAGCAAACTAAAAAAAGTTTAAAGGAATACATAACAACCATAGATTGGTCATGCCTTATTAAAAGTTTCTATGACATAATAAGAATTTTAGAATCAAATCTACCCGAGGAGACTAAAAAAAGATTAGAGAAATACATAGCTCAAGATTGGTCAAGTTTCTCTTTAGCCGAGCTTGAAATAATCGAACTTTTGCGCTCAAAACTATCTGAAGAGGCTAAAATAAGTTTATGGGGATACATTCCTGAAGAGATTGGCGCAAAGATATTGGACTCTTTTCTACATAGCAATTATGATGATGAAGCGCCTCTGGCACAAGCACTGATTCAATCAAATTTTAATAGGATTCAGCTGAGTTTGAGAAAACTAGAAACTCAATATCTATTGAAACACTCCCCTCAAAAAATGCAAACATTATTTTTTGCCGCAGCGTGCCATCCAGATAGAAAAGTTTTTTTACTTTTATTAAATCAGCCGTATTGTCGCCCGCTAAGCCTTAAAAGCGGAAAAACTATTTTGTATACTATACAAAATAGCAGCTTAGATCCCATAGAAATAGCTGCACGGCAAAATTTATTAAGCGATAAGATTAATAGCATACAACGTATTCAGCCTCGCCAATTAAAATTAGTTTCTTTGGATCATGTTTATTTTAGAATCAAGGAAGCTTTCCCGGAGACTTTACCTGACATTTCAACAGCCAGTCTTGAGGAGCGAATGCCAAATGACGCTGGCTTAGAGCGCGAGTTATGCACACGATTTTTGCAACTCTATGATTGGCTATACGCTCAACTTTCAAAAAAAGAACATCAGGACGGTTTAGCAAAATTTTTGCAAAACCCCGCAATTAAAACTAGCATCATCTTTCCAAATATTGTCGAACGCTTTGAATCTTGTTGCGCTGTATTACATAGACGTCTATCGACTGTAGGAATATCCGAACTAGAAGGTATATTGGATATTTTTATTCCTCAACTTGGCGTTTGTCCTGCCGGCACCAATGCTGCTCTTGATGGTTTACAGAATGCGCTTAATCAAAATCCTTTCGTGACAACTTTAGTTTACGGAAGTATCCTTGCAAGCTGGAAATATTTTGCCTCCTTTATGCACAGCGGAATGGAGGCTCACTTCCCTGAAGAGTTACTCTTACATTTAGGTGTTGCTGATAAGTTATTACCTCAAGCGGATGCTTATGATCCAAGTATAAGCCAAGCTGTCGTCACTGATATGACGAACCGTACTTATTATATGATCTTGCAAGGGTTATTCGACTTGCTTAATCAAGTAGAAAATTTTTTAACCGAGCTAAATCAAAGACCAATAAACGCATTTAAAGATTGTGAAACAATCCAGCTATGGTGCGATATTTTGCGCGACTATTTTGATCATCCGCCGCTTAATGTTTATCGAAATAATCTTAGTGAGTCATTTGGGATAACTGACCTCATCGCTTGGTTTGCAAATATTAAACCCAAAGCTCAGGTGGCAGAGTATGCTGCACTGCAGGAAAAAATTGCAGACGATCGCCACACCGTCACCATTCAAGGTGGAGTTGAACGGCTGAGAGCTGAACTTCATGAAGCCATTAATGCTGCTAAACTTATTAATATTCCTGAGACTGCAAAATTAGAAGCGACAATATGGGAATACTTAACATCTTCCACACCAGAAATATTTGATGGCTTCATAAGCGATCTCTTAACTAACACGAACGCCGCTCCTTACATTATGCTTACCTTAGAGCGACGTCTGGAGCAAGATCAAAGTGCACTAAGCCATATTAATCCTACGGCTTTATTTCATGTGGCTCCTGGTTCTAATACTAATCTATGGCGCACGTTAATGTGTGATAGCGCAGCGTTTACTAAATTATGGGGTATTCAAGAAATCAACCTTAGCGGTGCAGCAGATGTATATACGCAAGGCCAAATTCAACCTTTTGTTAATTGGGCAGGCCATTTAGAGCCCAAAACTGTAGCGTTAGAGCTTGATCTTATCTTGAGCAAACCAGGAGGCGTTCTCTATTGTCTGTATGAGTTGAGTCGTGATCATGGAAGAATGGCTTTAGCAAAAGCTGTTGCCAAATTTTGTAACCTCTATGGCTCAAATGGAGGAATACTTCGTTATAATACTTTTTATGAAATCATTCAGGCAATGATTGACAAGAATTATGAAGCAGTATTGGCAAGAAGTTTTATCATGGACCGTCTGCCACAAATGTTAGAAGATAAAAACTATGGCGCATTTTGGGGAGCTTTACCTTATGTAGAAAAGTTTATAATTCTTGAAGGCCGAGCGACCAATGTATTAACAATATCGATAAAAGACTTATTAAAAAAGTATCCCGATTTATTAGCAAGCCTAACAAATAAGGAACATTTAGAATGTCTTATTTATTTATTCGAGCGTAATAAAAAACCAGACAGTGACTTTATTGATTATTTGCAAAAATTGGGCTTTACCTCGGAGGAACTAACAACAATTATGCTTGTCATCAAACATCAGTATAAATTGTTACAACCATCTTACTCAATGCCATCAGCAGTTCCGTTTTTTAAACCTAGTGATGTTGTTGCCCCTGAAACGATGGGTATTGCCGCAGCAGCAGATACTGAACAAGCCGCAGCTGCGCCAAGAGAAGAAGGGTTTTATCCGCCGCCTCCACATGCTCCAGGCTTTACTGGACCGGGGTAAAAGGTATGAGTACTTGGCTCATGTGCGCTTGTAAATATAAAGGCATTCTCTGGGCTTCATTTAGCTATTAAGCTAGGAACAAAACTTGCACACCATCCTTATGAAGATTGGAAATTTATTTTGCAGAAACTGATCCGCTTTATAAAATTGATATTAGTGATTGGCAAAGTATTAGCGAATCTTTTCGAAATTTTATCTAAAATGATCGAATGAGTTTAAAGTTCAATAAGGGGGCCATTATGAGTACCACATCAGAAAAACCAGCACAAAATAATTCAGACAAAAAAGACACTGTCCAAGAAACATCGGAGCAAAGTTTTCCCGCTAGCGATCCGCCTTCTTGGACGCCCGTCACAGGTGAAAAAGAAGATGACTCTAACAAGAAAAAAGATTAGGGCCTTAACAACGATAGCAGATGAGAAAAATCTTCTGGCAGAGGTGCCTCAAAGCTTACTTCTTCTTGCGTTGTTGGGTGTGTAAAACTTAAACGTGCCGCATGTAAAGCTTGATGCTTAAAGCCTTTGAGCGTCTGGACTAATTCTTCAGATGCACCTTTTGGCAAGCGTAATCCTCTGCCGTATAAAGGATCGCCAACAATAGGGTAATGGATCGAAGCTAAGTGCACACGGATTTGGTGAGTACGGCCTGTTTCTAAATACAGACGCAAAAGGGTAAAGCCAGCAAAACGTTCAGCCAGGCGATAATGGGTAACCGCTTCCCGACCTTCTTCTAACAGAGCCATTTTTAAGCGATCACGCGGATCACGGCCAATATTACCTTCTATTGTACCGCCAGCGGTTACTTCCCCATATACCAAGGCTAAGTATTCACGCTGTACCTCTCGAGCCTGTAATTCCTGCGTCAGCGCATGATGAGCTTCTCGCGTTTTTGCAACAACCATTAATCCCGAAGTTTCTTTATCTAAGCGATGTACAATACCTGCGCGTGGTAAAGCCTCAAGTGCTGGACAATAGTGCAGCAAACCATTCACTAAGGTGCCTGTCCAATTTCCTGCACCTGGGTGAACCACTAAACCTACTGGTTTATTAATGACCAAAACCTCTTCATCTTCATAAATAATATCTAACGCCATTGCTTCTGGCTGCCAAATCTCATTATGGACCGGCTCTGCCAAATCATAACTAATCGTTTCATCGCCTCTAATCGCATAGCGAGCCTGCACCACTTGGCCATCCACTTGGATTAGCCCCTGCTTAATGGCTTGCTGTAAATAAGAACGAGAGAATTGTGGCAGCAGCTCTGCTAGTGCCTTATCAAGGCGTTGATTAGCATGCTCAGCGGAAAGTATTAGGCTTTGTGACATAGAGATCTTATTAAACTAAAAAATTATTTATTCTGATGAGTTAATCTTTTACCGCTTTGATAATGCTCTCAACATCCAAGCCTGCTAAGGCATATTGCTGTGCTTGAGTTGCTTGTTCAATGACTTTATCCGGAATCCCTAAATTAACCACGCGTCTTGGTAATTTTCCGCTTGCTATGAGATATTCATTCACGGCGCTACCAGCCCCCCCCATAACGGCATTATCTTCTAGTGTCACAAGGGTATGATGTGTTGCAACAAGTTCAGCAATTAAGTCATGATCTAAGGGCTTAACAAAGCGCATATCTGCAACGGTTGCATCGAGTTTCTCAGCTGCCGCTAGCGCATTTGGCAGCAGCGTACCAAAATTTAAAATGGCGACGGATTGGCCTTGACGTTTAATCACGCCTTTACCAATTGGATAAACTTCGAAATCTTTTTCAACAGCCGTCCCCATGCCTGCTCCACGCGGATAACGCACGGCTGCAGGGCCTTGATGATAAAAACCTGTGTTTAATAAATGCCAACATTCATTCTCATCAGCGGGTGTCATTACGACTATGTTTGGAATGCAACGCAAATAACTTAAATCAAAATTTCCCATATGGGTCGCGCCATCAGCCCCAACTAAACCTGAGCGATCAATAGCAAATAACACTGGCAAATCTTGAATGGCCACATCATGAATTAATTGATCATACGCACGCTGCAAAAAGGTTGAATAAATCGCTACAACTGGCTTAAGTCCTTCGCAGGCCATGCCAGCTGCTAATGTCACAGCATGTTGCTCTGCAATCGCCACATCAAAATAACGTTGAGGAAATTTTTGAGAAAATTCCACCATACCCGACCCTTCACACATGGCCGGCGTAATACCCACAAGAGAAGATTCTTTTTCTGCCATTGCACATAACCATTCACCAAATACTTGAGAGAATGTTGCTGGCGCAGATTTTTTAACTTGTTGAGTTGCTAGAGAAGGATTGCGAATCTGATCTAAATAGCCCGGGTTAACAAAATGATATTTGATTTGATCTGCTTCTGCTTCAGGTAAACCTTTTCCTTTTACCGTCACTACATGTAATAATTGTGGTCCGTCCATTTCTCTTACATTGCGCAAAGTTGCAAGCAGCGTTGGTAAATCATGTCCATCAATTGGCCCAAGATAGTTAAAACCAAGCTCTTCAAATAGCGTTCCTGGCCCAACCATACCTTTCATATGCTCTTCAGTGCGACGCGCCAACTCAAGCATAGGGGGAATTTTTTCTAGAACTTTTTTGCTGCCTTTGCGAATGCCTGTATAAAACTTGCTTGACAATAAGCGTGTTAAATAATTCGACATCGCACCAACATTATGCGAAATTGACATATCATTGTCATTAAGAATGACAAGTAAATTAGATTTTAAATCGCCCGCATGATTTAAAGCTTCATACGCCATGCCGGCGGTTAAAGCCCCATCGCCAATCACTGCAACGACATGCCGAGACTCATCTTTTAATTTTGATCCGCATGCCATACCTAAAGCCGCGCTAATCGATGTGCTTGAATGTCCCACACCAAAAGCATCATAAATACTTTCTGTGCGCAGTGGAAAACCAGACAAACCGCCTTGTTGACGGATTGTTTTTAAGCGATTTTTTCGGCCGGTTAATATTTTATGGACGTAGGCTTGATGCCCCACATCCCAAACAATACGATCATGGGGGGTATCAAAAACCGCATGCAATGCAAGGGCTAATTCAACCGTGCCAAGATTTGCCCCAAAATGGCCACCCGATATATTTAATTCTTCAAACAGAAATTGACGCAGCTCATGAGAAAGCTGTAATAACTGCTCATCGGTAAATCCTTTTAAATCATTAGGGAAAGTCACTTGGTCAAGTAAAGACATGATGCGTAGCGGCAATAAAAAATTTGGCACATTTTACCACGCTTTTCCCTCGCTTGACACATAAACAATCCAATAAACTTTGGGCTAAGGTAAAAACTCACGCCTATAGTTATAAGCTAGATTAAAGTCGCTTTAAACCGGGTACATCGTTTGCCTCCATATCTTGCGGCAAACTTACTGGTCGCTGATGCCTTAGAAACAGTGGATTACGATAAACAAGCGTCGGTTGAGCCTTTATTGTTAAAACTACCGACTGTAGTCGAGAAGCGGGTGTTGCGCTTGCTGGCCCTCTCTTAAATAACGGATTAAATGTCGTGACACAACCATTATCCGATGCGATAGTTGTTGTTTGATGGCCTACCTCGCTCAGTTCAGATAACGGCTTAAACCTTTCAGAAGCAGATCGTTTAAGTGCACTTTGAACTGACAGCGCCGCTGGTCGCGTTTGCGTCGTAGAATCCATACTTATAGACACTGGAAAACTAGCCAAAGCTGGAGCAACCCCAGGCTTTTCTGCTAACAGTTGTAAAGAAGGCGCTGGCGGCGGCGGAGGCAAAGGTTTATCACTGCACAGCAATCCTCCCTTGAAAGCACTAACGCGCAAATCCTTTTTGGCAATCATCGGGCTAGCAGGCACAGTCACTACAGCACTTGAATCTAAAACGCTTGTTGCGCGCTGAATATCAGGCGCAAGCGGTGGCGGTGGTAAAGGCCTGCCGCTCAACAAAGTCGGTTTAAACATTTTTGACTGAGGCGGTGGGCTTTGACGTTGCGCAATAGTACTAAAGCCCGAAGGTGGTTGAGGTGCAGGCCTAGTGGGTGGCGCAGATAAAATAGGAGCTCCTTGTCGCAATGCTTGCCCCAATATTGCTTGTGCTTCAGCCGATAAAGGTGACAATCGCCCTTCTTGCGGCGGAATCGGTGTATCCGCTCGCGGATTTAAAGACTCCGCTCCTTGCCGAATGCTTAAAGCCCGCAATTTACTAAGTAATACAGGTGTCGCATCGATGCTTTTTCTGTCGATAGGGTAACACTCCTTGCCTGGCCTTGCCTCAGGGGATAACGCTAGGTGGAAACCATGCTGTGCAGGGGAGCGCGGCGAAGAGAGATTTTCAGCGGCTGCCGCTAAATGTGTACCCATTGTTTCAGGGCGTAACCCCTTTACAAATAAGGGACTAGGCTTGCTCAGCGCTATCTTAAAATTCTTTATATCATCACTGGCATAATGCATTAAGCGCGCGATTGGTGAAATGAATTTCCGCTTTCGTTGGCTCTTTTTATAAAGATCAGCTTTTGTTTTTTTGCTCATTCCCGACTTTTCTGAAAGCGTGGCCATGCTTGGCGGCAAGTCTTGGCCACTTAAATAAGGGCGATATAAACTACCATCCAGCCGCTGACTGTAAATCTTTCTTCCATCTTGCAGATAAATTTTAAACGACGTTGTAATCCTTTCCAGTGCTAAAGGATCCACAACTGGAAGCCTTGCACTTAGTCCTCCGCTAGTTTCAGTTTTTTCTTGCCAATAATCCTCAATTAAAACTTTTAACTGCCCCCTAACGTATTGATAAAACCCCTCAAAACTCACCAACTCTTTTTTTTCTAACGCTTCCGCAATCACCAATAAAATTTCATAATGCCGCTTTTGTTCATGCTTATCGTTAATTAAAGCTAGTATTGACTCGTTTTCTAATTTTAAATATTTTCTTCGCAAAATATCAGATGACGCTAGCGCCGCCTGTAGCTCAGCGTTTTCTGTTTCCAATTCTTTAAGCCTAGCCTGAATACTTTCTTCTGCTGCTTTCTGCATTAGCAGTTTCCGCTCTAAGAATTCGCTACCGCGAAGCTGGCCATCTGCTGTTGCATATATTCCTTGGCACTTCTTTAACTTTCTTTCCAAAAACGCGCGTTGAGCAGCATAAGTGAAACTAGGTTTTTTTAACTGATCAATGTCACTTTTAACTTTTTGTACATCTTGCCCCTTAGACAACAAAGCTTTTCGTTGCTGAGAAATATCAGAAATTAATTTTTGTAATCTGATTTCTAACCAATTTAAATAGGTTGTTGCCGCGGGCAGTGAAAATGCTTTTTGACTTTCCGTAAGCCTTTCTACTTGCTTGTTACGTAAATAAGCAATTTGAGCGCTAACTTTTTCAAGCCTTAATTGTAAACGTTCACGCAGCTGAGGTTGCAGATTGCTTAACTCTAACCTAAGTGATTCCTCACTAGCTTTTAACGCTTTAATTTTTTGCTGGCAAACTAAAGAATTTGGATAAGCCTCTAATAAGCGGTCAACAATCTTTTGATTTTCAAAAGAAGTTAGCTGATACCACTCTTGAAACTTTCTTTTACTAGCAAAAAGCACTTTTAAATTAAAAAGTTGCTCAAAATGACTGCGGATATATTGCTCTAAATTCATAGGAATGCGCCCTCATTTTTATTGTTTGTTTATTATTTGAGAATTGAGTTTAGCACATCATTTCAGAAAGTAAAGCCAATTATCCTTGCCAACAAACGAGCCGTTTTAACGCTTATCCATAGGCTTCAGGCAAGAAAATTGCTGGCGGCAAATCTCTTTGGTAAACTAGATGTATCATTAAAGATTAAACTTACCTTTATTGATAAAAGGAAAATAAACTCATGGATAATGATAAGCAAATTGGTCTTATTGGCACGACTGCTATCGTGCTTGGAAGCATGATGGGCTCAGGTATTGCCTTATTGCCCTCTAGCTTGGCAAGCATAGGCTCTATTACTACGATCAGCTGGATCATTGCTACACTTGGCGCACTAGGCTTGGGTTACATTTTTTCATACCTGGCAAATAAAGACCCTCAAACAGGCGGTGTCATTGCTTATGCAGAAGAAGTGTCTCCTATTTTAGGCTTTCAAACCGCTATTTTATATTTCTATGCAAGCTGGGTAGGAATCGCCGCAATTACGATTACTGGCGTCTCTTATCTTTCCCCCATTCTACCCATCTTAAAAGATCCTTTTTTTGCCGTCCTTACCGCTATTGCCATATTATGGGTCCTTATTGGCATTAATCTAACAGGTGCCAAAATGGTTGGGGCACTAGCAACCTTTGGTTTAATCTTATTATTAATTCCTGTGCTATTAACAGCCACTTATGGGTGGCATTTTTTCGACTACAAAACTTTCATTGAAAATTGGAATGTTGCCCATGCCAGCTCAGCGCAAGCAGTTTCCTCTGGTATTACATTATGCATATGGAGCTTTATTGGGCTGGAAGGCGCACTGATCAATACCGCTATTATTAAAAACCCTGGCTGGACTATTCCTCGAGCGACACTGATAGGCATTATCATTTGCGCCTCAACCTACATATTATCGTCTACTGTTTTAATCGGCATTTTTCCCGCAAAAACATTGGCAGAATCTAACGCCCCATTTTTATTGGCATCTTCATTAATGATTGGAAAGTGGAGCGATCCCTTTGTGACATCTTTCATTGCATTTGCTTGTTTCACCTCATTATCCGTTGGCATTATGGCAACTGGACAAGCCGGTATACGCGCAGCAAAAGATTATATTTTACCGTCAGTATTTATGAAAACTAGAGAAAATGGTATTCCAGCAAAATCCATTTGCATCATTGGCATAGGCGCGACTATTTTGCTAATTGCTTTTTCTTTAGACTCAAAAGATACACAAGAATTATTTACGAACATTGTTTCTCTCTGTGTACTATTACTTATTTTCCCTTACTTTTATACAATATTAAACTTTTCCAAAATGCTTATCCAAGCAAAAAAGAAGTTCCTTGGCATCCTTTGTTGCACTTTCTCCACGTTATTTTGCTTTGCTGCTTTTTTAGGCGCCCATAAGCATACGCTACAAATTTCTATCGTAGCTGGATTAGCGATATTTCTTTTTTATGAAAGTAAAAATCGTTTGAAGTTTGTTAAAATTCTTGATACAGAAAACAATAATTCGCAAAAAGAATAAAGAGACAGGAAAAAAACAAGAAATTATTTATTTCATTGTAGCCATTGAATAATTTGCTTTTGCGCCTGATCAACTCCCATTTTATTTGGAGAAGAAAATAATTGGGCCGTTGCATTCGGATGCAGCTTTCTTAATTCTGGAAGCACTTGCTGCAAAATATTAGCGGCGCCTCCTTTAGAGAACTTATCTGCCTTTGTCAGCAGCACGTGTACTGGTAAATTCCGCCTAGCACTCCAAACCAAGAAGTTTTGATCCAGCTCTTTTAAAGGATGGCGAATATCCATTAATAAGATCAAGCCCTGTAAAGATTCGCGGCTTTCTAAATAATTTGCTAAAGTTGTCTGCCAACGTAATTTAATTTCTTGTGGCACGGCTGCATAACCATATCCTGGCAAATCGACCAAACGGCGATGATCATCTAAAGCAAATAAATTAATCAGCTGTGTGCGACCAGGGGTATTACTCACCTTAGCCAATTTTTTAATGCCTGCAATGGCGTTAAGCGCACTAGACTTGCCCGCATTAGAACGGCCAACAAAAGCAACTTCAGCACCACGATCCACTGGAAGTTGTGATAAACTGGCAGCACTCTTGAGAAATTGTATGGAATGGAAAAAGTTTGACATGTTGAACATTGTACGACAATTTTTATTAATTGCAATCAGCTTATTGGTCATTAGCCCGCTTAACGCCAATGCCGTTGACTTAGAGAAGGGGCAAAAAGCTTATACAACTGGTTGCGCCAGCTGCCACCTTTCAACCGCACAAGGAACAGGCGCCTTTCCTCAATTAGCCGGCCAAGACAGTACTTATTTAAAAAAGCAAATTCGTGATTTTCAAAATGGCACCCGGCAAAGCGCAATTATGGCACCTTTTGTCAAAGATTTAACTGAACCCGTTATTGAAGACATTAACGCTTATATCGCAACCCTTGCGCCTAATAATGAGGCCGCCGATCCAAAACTCGTTGCCCGAGGCGCGCAAATTTATCATGCTGGCATTGAAAAAGCCCCTGCTTGCGCCGCCTGCCATGGGCCTAAAGCGCGCGGCATTGCGAATATTCCCGCTCTCGCAGGCCAACACGCAGACTATATCGTCGCGCAGCTCCAAGCTTTTCAAGCTGGTACGCGAAAAAATGATGTAAACAGTATGATGGAAGATATTGCCAGCCGGCTTTCTGACCCAGATAAACGTGCAGTTGCTAGCTATATTAGCGGGATACAAGCGACACACTAGGAGTAACTCGTCTGATATAAGCCAGTTTACAAAGTGTGAATTCTGTTGAAGGTGTCTTTGAAAACTCTAGGCGAAATTGTCACGATCCAAACTGATATAATAAAAGCACCATCCGTTATTTTTTACATTCCAGTAGCAAGCAAGTTAGTAATTAACTATGAGTGAAATCGCCAGAAACATCCTGCGCCAGACCTTTGGCTATGATCATTTTCGTCCGCTGCAGGAAGATATTATTGATCGCGCCATTACAGGCGAAGATAATTTTGTCTTAATGCCAACTGGCGGCGGGAAATCTTTGTGCTATCAAATTCCTGCTTTAGCACGCAATGGCGTGGCTATCATTATTTCTCCACTCATTTCTCTTATGCAAGATCAGGTTCAAGCGTTAAGAGCCAACGGAGTTGCTGCTGCTTTTTATAATTCATCTTTAAATGATCAAGAAGCTCGCCGAGTTTTAGCGCAATTACATCAACACGAGCTGGATCTGCTTTATATTGCACCAGAACGTTTAATGATGGAATCGTTCCTTGCGCGACTTGTTGATATCGATATTGCCTTATTTGCGATTGATGAAGCGCATTGCGTATCACAATGGGGGCATGATTTTCGGCCAGAATATTTGCGCTTAGGCGAATTAAAAACGTTATTTCCAAATGTACCTATTATTGCTTTAACAGCAACCGCGGACAAACAAACGCGGCAAGATATTTTAACGCGACTCCAATTAACTAAAGCCAAAGTGCATATTGGTAGCTTTAACCGGCCTAATATTCGTTACACGATTATTGAAAAGCAAAAGCCTTTTCAGCAATTGGTGCAGTTTTTAAATGACCGCAAAGAAGAATTTGGCATTATTTATTGTTTGAGCCGTAGACGTGTTGAAGAACTTGCCGAAAAATTACAAGCACAAGGTTTTTCTGCCAAACCGTATCACGCCGGTTTACCTGCGAAACAACGCCAAACTACGCAAGAAGCTTTTCAGCGTGATGATGTTCAAATTATTGTTGCAACCGTTGCTTTTGGCATGGGTATTGATAAACCTAACGTGCGCTTTGTCGTACATTATGATTTACCAAAAAATATTGAAGGCTATTATCAAGAAACAGGCCGTGCCGGCCGGGATGGCTTAGCATCAGAAGCATTACTGCTTTATGGTCTACATGATATTGCTGTGGCTAAAAGTTTGATTCAAAGCAGTAGCAATTTTGAACAGCAGCGCATTGAATTGCATAAACTCAACTGCATGACAGCGTATGCAGAAGCTCAAACTTGCCGTCGGCGCGTGTTATTAAATTATTTCAATGAAACGCTTCAAGTAGATTGCCATAACTGTGATGTTTGTTTAAATCCTCCCGAAACCTATGATGGCACGCAAGATGCGCAAAAAGCATTATCCTGCGTTTACCGGGTAGAGCAACGCTATGGCTTAAGTTATGTGATTGATATTTTACGCGGCAAAGATGATCCTCGCATTAAAAAATTTGCCCATGATCGCTTATCGACTTTTAGCATTGGTAAAGATTTGAACCAAGAAGAATGGCATAGCGTATTCCGCCAATTAATTCATTTAGGCTGTTTAGAACAAGACTTAGCAAATTATTCTGTATTAAAACTCACAGAAACAGCCCGACCCATTTTACGTGGCGAAGTGAAGCTAACCCTTGCCAAACCAAGGCTTAGACCCGTTACTGCTCGTCCCTCGAAAAAGAAAACAAAATCCAATAATGCTACACCAAGCGATAAAAATTTATTTGAGCAATTGCGCCTCTTACGTAAACAATTAGCGGAAGAGGCTGGCGTTCCCCCTTTTGTGATTTTTAATGATGTGTCATTAACCGAGATGGCAACAAAATTGCCTAGTAACGGCGAAGAATTCTTGGCAATTCATGGTGTGGGGCAAAAAAAATTAGAAAGTTATGGTCAAATTTTTCTACAAGCTATTCACGCATGGAAAATAAGTTGATATTTCATGCAAAGAACCTTCTCGCTTCATGCTTTAATCAAGCATTATTTTATTATTTTTTAGGATATAGTCGTTGTCTTTAAGGGCTAGCAATTTATTGCAAAAATTATGTATTTCCGATAAAGGGGTTATAAGACAAATACTCTGCTGAGTATGAGTAATTTTTCTTAATTTGTTTCCTTCTTCCAATATTAATAGTAAATTAAAAAATTAAGAGGATGTATTATGAATAAAAAACCAAAAGTCTTAACAATCCTTAATGCTTTAATTCAAAGTCTCTCAAACGAAACACTAAATTTAGTTCCCATCCAACAAGAAAATGCAAAATCCCACAAATGCTATAAATATTGCAGCACAAGTAAGAGAAAAAATTCAAACTTTATTACAAGCCGATGATCGGCAAAAGCCACATTTGAAACTCGCGGTACTTGCTTTACGCTGTTTAGATAAAGTTAATATGGTTGAGTCAATGTCACTGGAAAGCGCTGATCCTAGCGCAGGTGCAGGAGCAGCGCCCCCAAGCGTGGTGCTTTAGCTTACACGGGGTAGCCTAAGCACCACAAACCCCAGACTACTTTTTATTAAAGAAGAAACCTATATCATTGGTATTATTTTTCTCATCTTAGATGTTTGGGCTTGGATAAACATTTTCCAAAGCAGCCGAAGCGTTAGTGCAAAAATTTTGTGGTCGTTAGTTGTTTTTATTCTACCCGTCTTAGGATTCATAATTTGGTTTTTTGCCGGTCCAAGGAAAGCGATATTGTGAAGCTTAAGTCAACAAGCAAGGTCAGACCCGTTTGTTGCTAGAATCTATAAATATTTCACTTCCCCCTTTACACCAATCATCAGAGCCACTTCCCGTTTAATTCAAAGCCAAGCTAAAACTTTCTTATACCCTACTCAGCCTGTATAATTAGGCAAATTTTTAAAAATTAAAAAGAGATTAAGTATGCCAACTAAAGAAATTTTTTCGACCGCCATCTGGTCAGCAGCAAGGATCCTTCCTGGTGCAACAACAGCCCATGAAGACCATATCAAAAAAATCGCCGCTCTTTTATATGATCAATTACAAAATTACCAAGCCCTCATCGATCCAGGCAACTTTGTTACTTTAGCCAATATCATTGCAAGGTTTACTGCTATTTATATCTGTCGTTTGATTGCTGTTGAGAACAGCTTGCTATTTATGTCCGCGAGTACAGTGATAAATTTATTCGTAACTCGAGCAATCGAAAAAACCCTATTTGATCATCCCCTAGCAAAAGCAGAAGCCACAAAGATTATTTTAGGAGATATCTGTGGGGAGCTATCTAAAAAAAGCCACATTACTGAAGCAGTTAAATATCTGCAAGAGCTTATCCTTGAAAGAGGCAACCAGGTAAACACCAAAAGCCAAAAAGATTTATTTTCCGCCGCGTCTGAAGGTATTGGGCATTATCTTAGCAAAAACTATTTTACCCTACCGCTTAACTCTTCTGACCAGGTAAAAGCCGCCGCCACCTTTTTTGGCATGACTGCTGGCAAAATAACGAGCGCTCTTTTCAAACCTTTGCTGTGGGACCGGTTAAAAACTCCTCAAACTGTTAGAGCTATTGCTATGCCAGATGCCTCTACAGAGCAACAAAGGAATATAGCCCCTTACCCTGCCTCTCCAGGTTAATCACTTTTATACATTACGTTGCTTTGCTAAAAATTACTTTCATGGTATTTTATTTTTAACATTTTTTAAAAAGGAATTTCCATGAGCGCCGCCCAGCAGGTATATGACATCATCATTATTGGCACAGGCGCCGGTGGAGCTACGCTTGCACAGCAACTTGCCTCAACAGGAAAAAAAATATTATTACTTGAACGTGGAGATTATCTACCAAGGGAGATAGATAACTGGAGCTCTAAAGCCGTTTTTGCAGAAAACAAATATCGAGCCAATGAGCCTTGGTATGATAAAAACGGGAAAGTCTTTTACCCTGGCATACATTATTTTGTTGGAGGAAATACGAAATTTTATGGGGCAGCGCTTTTTCGCTTGCGCAAAGAGGACTTTGGCGAGATAAAGCATTATGGTGGTATTTCGCCAGCGTGGCCAATTTCCTATGATGCGCTTGAACCTTACTATACATTAGCAGAAAATCTTTATCACGTGCATGGCAAGCGCGGCATTGACCCAACCGAACCTTATGCCAGCCAGGACTATTTATACCCTCCCGTCAGCAATGAGCCTCGTATCCAAAAACTCTATGATGATTTGCAAAAGCAAGGTCTTCATCCTTTTCCTATTCCCTTAGGTATTCTGCTTAAAGAAAAAAATGGCAAAGTAGATCATACCAGCCAATGTATACGATGCCATGCTTTTGATGGTTTTCCTTGTATGGTGAACGGCAAAGCCGATGCACAAACGATCTGCATTGAACCTGCACTTAAGTATGACAATATTACTCTTAAGACCAACACTTTAGTGACTAAATTAGAGACCGATCCTAGCGGGCAAAAGATTAAAGCTGTCCATGCTATTGAAGCGGGGATACCACAAACCTATCAAGGCGATATTGTTGTCGTCGCTTGTGGCGCGCTAAATTCTGCCGGATTATTGTTACGCTCAGCAAGCGATAAACACCCTAATGGCTTAGCCAATAGCTCTGATGTTGTTGGGCGCTTTTATATGCGCCATAACAATTCTGTCTTAATGGCCATTTCCAAATCGCCCAACCCCACTATCTTCCAAAAAACATTAAGTATCAACGATTATTATTTTGGAGCAGATGATAGCCAATTTCCCTTAGGAAATATCCAAATGCTAGGCAAGTCCGATGGTGAAATGTTAGAAGCTGAAGCACCTTATTATGCCAAATGGGTGCCGGAGATAAGTTTTGAAACCCTTACAAAAAGCTCAATTGATTTTTGGGTGGCTTCAGAAGATTTACCCGATCCGAATAACCGCTTAACACTCAACCCGGATGGAAGCTTTCGCTTAAGTATCACACCTAACAATATGGAAGCTCACACTCGACTTGTTGCAAAATTAAAAAGCTTATTAGATAAAATCGATTGCCATGAGCACCTTTTACCAAGACCATTATATCTTGGCAAAGATATTTCGATTGAAGGCACGGCCCACCAATGTGGAACAGTTCGCTTTGGTAAGGACCCTAAAACGTCTGCTTTAGACTTAAATTGTAAAGCACATGATTTAGATAACCTTTATGTCGTAGACGGCAGCTTTTTTGTTTCCATTGGCGCAGTGAACCCGACCTTAACGATTATCGCCAATGCAATCAGGATCGCAGAACATTTAAAAGAAAGAATAAACTAAGAGAAAAGCTTATGGAGTTAAAGTGCCTTGTAAAAACGCCTTCAATTGTTGGCGAATGTCCGACTTGGTGCGAGCAAAAAAATATTTTATTTTGGGTAGATATTCAAGGTAAAAAAGTTCATCGCTACCATCCAGATACCGGTCAAAATGAGACTTTCAATTTGCCTGAGATTGTAACAGCGATAGCTGTTTGCGAAGATCCCAATAAAGCTTTGCTCAGCATGCGTAAGACAGTTGCGCTTTATGATTTATCCACACAAGAACTGGATATCTTAGCAACGCTTGAGACTGACCAGGTGAATAACCGCTTCAATGATGCCAAATGTGATCCACAAGGGAGATTTTGGCCTGGAAGCATGAATAATATCAATTGGTCCAGTCCTGATGGTAATTTATATTGCTTTAGTTCTGCGACGCAATATACCAAAGTACAAACCCAAGTTACTTGCTCAAATGGCATGGGGTGGAGTCCTGATAATAAAACCATGTATTTTACTGATAGCTTTCGCTATACGGTTTTTGCCTTTGATTACGACCTTGCGACAGGCAAAATTGCTAATCGCCGCCCCTTTGTGGTACTTGATCCCAAAGGAGGCGCGTTTCCAGATGGCTTAACCGTAGACTCAGAAGGCTTTGTCTGGAGCGCCCATGTTGGGCTTGGCCAGATTGTTCGCTATGATCCGACAGGAAAGCAGGAGCGTGTTATACAGTTACCCATACCAAGAGCGACAAGCTGTACCTTTGGCGGCCCCGAGATGAAAACTTTGTATATTACTTCTGCAACAGAAACAATGACTCAAGACCAGATTGCTGCTGCCCCTCTCTCAGGAAGCTTATTTGCTATTGAAACAGAAGTAATCGGCCTTAAGACTAACCGCATACCACAAAGCTTCTATAAGCCAATTTAAACGAAGAGCTTACTTATTATGCTTCTTGCCACTCTTCGCTAACCGTCAAATTCTTATCCTTGCTGTTAGGGTCATAGGGCCCTAACAGTAAGCAAGTGGCCCCCATTCTATCAATTACTTAATAGAATCTGTTTGCATCAAGAGGATTAGTCGTTGTATAATGATTAGTTACTTTGATGTGTGCAGCCTTCGCCAAAGACAACACCATCTATTAATTATTGAGGTTTATATGTTAACAACTGAAGCAAGAAAAGCCATCGTTCAGCAATACCAAACAGAAGCTAATGATACTGGCTCTCCTGAAGTACAAGTCGCTTTATTAACAGCGAATATTCGCGAATTAACCAAGCACTTTGAAGCGCATAAAAAAGACGTGCATTCACGCCGTGGTTTACAAGCAATGATTAACCGTCGCCGTAAATTATTAAACTACTTAAAACGTAAAGATACTAAACGCTATCAAACCTTAATTGAACGCTTAGAATTACGCTACTAATCCTCGTGGGGCTTTAAGCCCCACTTTTTTTACCTCCAATGTTAAACCGCTAATTTCAGAGGACAGAAAAAAGTCAATTATCGTAATGATAGTTGATTTCTTTCGGTCTTCTGCAGCAGTTCTGACATTGGATTCTTATTATTCTTAAAATTAAAGGAAGTAAATATGTCAGCTGTTGTTCGTAAAACATTTCAATATGGTCAACATTCCATCACGCTTGAAACTGGCGTCGTAGCACGCCAAGCAACAGGCGCTGTTATGGTTACCATGGGCGAAACCGTGGTTTTAGTCACTGTCTGTGTAGCAAAATCTGTGCGTGAAGGCACTGACTTTTTTCCACTAACGGTCAACTATACCGAAAAATTTTATGCAGCCGGAAAAATTCCTGGTGGCTTTTTGAAACGTGAAGCAAAGCCTTCGGATCGTGAAACGTTAATTGCGCGCTTAATTGATCGCCCTATTCGTCCGCTATTCCCAGAAAACTTTTACCACGAAGTACAAGTTGTTGCGACACTTATGTCTCACGACCCTGAAGTAAATCCAGACATCCCTGCCATGATTGGCGCTTCTGCTGCACTGGCTATTGCACGCATCCCTTTTGATGGCCCCATTGGTGCATCTCGCGTAGGTTACCAAAATGGACAGTTTATTTTAAATCCTTCAGTAGAAACTTTAAAAACTTCTGATTTAGATCTAGTCGTTGCAGGTACTGACCAAGCCGTATTGATGGTTGAATCTGAAGCTAAAGAATTACCAGAAGATATCATGTTAGCCGCGGTAATTTACGGCCACCAACAACAGCAAGTTGCAATTAATGCCATTAAAGAGTTTGCTGCAGAAGCTGGCAATCCTGTTTGGAATTGGACACCACCTGCGGAAGATAATACCGTTTATGCTGCTATTGAAGCATTAGTGGGTGAAAACTTAAAAGAAGCTTATAAAATACGTGAAAAAGCTGCGCGCTATGAAAAGATTAGCGTATTACGCGATCAGGCCCATAGCCATCTAGCTGGAACCCATCCAGAACTAAGCAAAAATGCGATCAACGCAGCATTTAGCCTATTAGAAAGCAATATCGTACGTCGACAAATTTTAGAAACGAAAACGCGTATTGATGGTCGTAACTTAACAACTGTACGCCCAATCAGTATTCAGGTGGGTTATTTACCACGAGTGCATGGTTCAGCCTTATTCACACGCGGTGAAACACAAGCTATTGTGATTACCACATTAGGGGCAGAACGTGATGCACAAATGTTAGATAACATCGAAGGCGATTCCAAAGACCCCTTTATGCTGCACTATAACTTCCCCCCATTTTCTGTTGGTGAAGTAGGCCCAATGATGGGTCCAAAACGTCGTGAAATCGGCCATGGCCGTTTAGCAAAACGTGCCATCGTGCCAATGCTACCTGATCAAGCAAATTCTCCTTATGTGATTCGTGTTGTTTCTGAAATCACTGAATCCAACGGCTCAAGCTCAATGGCAACTGTTTGCGGCACCTCCTTAGCGTTGATGGACGCGGGTATTCCTTTGAAAGCGCCAGTGGCTGGTATTGCAATGGGCTTGATCAAAGAAAATGATCGGTTTGCTGTATTAACAGATATTTTAGGCGATGAAGATCATTTAGGTGATATGGATTTCAAAGTAGCAGGTACCAATAAAGGTATCACTGCATTACAAATGGATATCAAAATTAATGGTATTACACCAGAAATTATGGCAAAAGCTTTAGCGCAAGCGGGTGAAGGACGCTTACATATTTTAGGCGAAATGAATAAAGTATTAAGCTCACCACGTGAAGGTGTTTCTAAGTATGCACCTCGCATCACCACCATGAAAATTGATCCCGATAAAATCCGCGATGTTATCGGAAAAGGTGGCGCCGTTATCCGTGCTTTAACGGAAGAAACCAAAACACAAATTGATATTAGTGATGACGGCACAGTGAAAATTTTTGCTGCCGATGCAAAAGCTGGTGAACTTGCCAAAATTCGCATTGAGCAAATTACTGGCGATTTTGAAATTGGCAAAGAATACGAAGGCACCGTTGTGAAAATTGCTGATTTCGGCGCGTTTGTAAATGTATTCCCAGGCAAAGATGGCTTGGTACACATTTCACAAATTTCAAATGATCGCGTGGCACAAGTTTCTGATGTTCTGAAAGAAGGGCAGCGTGTGCGCGTAAAAGCCATTGAATTAGATCGTCAAGGCCGTATTAAACTTTCTATGAAAGATGTTGATCAAAGTGGTCTTTAATCCCTCAAAAGCTAGCCGCTTTTAACAAAAAGCGGCTAGCTCCTCTTTTCTGCTTTACCCTTATATTCTTCCTTGTTATTTTTTCATATGGTTAGAACTGTATTGTTACTTGTTGACCTGCTAAAAAACCTATAAAATTACTATCCATAAACTGCAAACTATGCGGTATTATTAATAAAAATAAACAGCAAAACAAATTAAAGGTAGTCAAGCGGAGCACGCTATCACTTACTTTATCAAAATGACTTTAGTGAAAGAGAATACTAATGACAAAAAAGCATAAGAAAGAAAGATTAGTTGCTAAACAACAAGCTCAAGCAGTAATAGCAGAAAAAAGTCCATCAGCTGAGCATGATTTAAAAACGGCGACCAATAGAATAACCTTAATAAAAGAAATATATGTTCTTCGTCGGATAATTTATTTAGGACGTTTAGTTAAAGAAACTTCCAGCTCCGTTCTACAAAAGAAAAACCTAGAGGGTGCTATTGCTAGCGTAGTTGGCTTTCCACTGGCTTACCATTTATGGATATCACAAGGTGCATTATTAGGCTTAGGCAGTGCTTCATTGGTTAGCAGTGGGGTTTACTATTTAGCTCAAAAAATTTTGCAGTATTTTTCTCCTGAAGCTCCTTTGTCTATTGAAATGGATGCGCGTTATTTCCTTACCCAAGAAGAATTGATGGCAGAGAAAGAATGCTTAGAAAAAGAATACAAACAAATGTCTAGCTCTACCACGCCCCTAATTCCCTTGAAGAACGTGATATTTACGACTTCCCTTTGTTGTTTAATTAATCCCTATATTGCTTGTAGTGTAATGGGTTTCTATTATGGCAGTAAAATCATCTCGGCAAGCAGTGGGATTAAGCAAATTATTTACGGTAAAAGAGAGCGCGAAAGAATACAACAACAATTTAATAAGATTATGCAAAATTTGCATCTTCCTACATTTAATAGCGCTTATTCGAATGAAGCTAAAAGTCTATTGCTAGATTTGCAACTTCAAAATCTAACTCAGAAAGGAAAAGAAAATCAAGATATTTCTCTGCATAAAATAATAGAAATTATTGCCCATATTTTTCAACAGCATGATATTACGGTGCTGGATTATTCTGCGCAAGAACTATTAGTCATTGCTCAATGGATCGAAGATAGTAAAGTCAGCCAGATTACCAGTGATTTTCAAAAACACTTAGCTCAGGGAAAATATATTCAACAAAATAAAAAACGTTTTATTGAGCAAATCCATGAGCTAAAAAATATATTAGGTATTTATCCCGACTGGTATGTTATCCCTAAGCTAGAGCAGGGGCTACCTAATTATAGCTTTAAACTCGTTATGCCAGCACGGCTTGAAGAAGAAACTATGCGAGACAAATTTGCTCTCTTAAAACAGAAACTACAAGAAACCTTGGGGGAAGCAAATATCACCCAGCAAGATAATATTCTTACGATTGAAAAACTCAGGGTTTTTCCCGCCGATAGCTTTATATCCATAAAAACTAAGCTGCGCACCTATATGATGGAAAAAACTCTATCGACAGCCAGCTTAAAAGATGAGCTCGTCCCCTCGCTAGTCGTTAAGGAAGAAACACCGTCGGTAGCAACCGATAAAATAACAAGATGGGGTAAAAGCAAATACGATCTTACCGCAACAACTGCAGCTGCAGCAACCGCTGATTCTGCGCAACCGCCTCAAGTAACCGAAAAAGCTTTTCAATTTTTTAACGGTATTGCTTCGCCACCAACAATTACTCCCATTACAGCCCATTACCTACCCGCTAAGGAAGCAATATTTTTTATTGCGCTTTCAAACGCATTAGAAGATAAATTGGGTACAGCAGCTTATTCCCATTTCAAAGCTATTATTGAACGTGGCCGTATGGTTTCGGCACGAGGCAATGAAGGAATGGTTCCTGCTAAAGGTGAAATAAAGATCGCTGGGGTACGAAGCCAAGTTTTTTGTAAAGTAAAAGATCCAGGTTCAAATATCAGATTATTTGGTCGCATTGTTGAAACAAACTCACAAGGCAAAACCTTGGTTTATGTTGATAGTTTTAACTTAAGAGCACATCAACGTACCAGTGGTTATTTAGCAAAAATGTAAACTAAGCATGTGCCTTATTTTCGTATAGCATGAAAGTACTTTCATAAGGTTAGAGCTTATCAATAAATTTTATTTTTCATGCTAAAATATAAAAATAACATTAATAAAGAGGAAAAATGATGGATAACGAAAACAAAAAAGAAACGAGCACCACCTCAAAACCTAAACAAGCCTTTAGCAGAACAGCAAGTAAGGGATCACCTGCTTTTCTCAGCGTGCCCTTTAGCCCACAATCTCTGTTCCGAGAATGTATGCCGCCAATAGACACTCCAATAGGGGAAGGCATTGCAGTTAGCTTGCATGTTCCTTCAATTGCTAAGCCAACGGAAAATGTCCCTAATCAACCCAGTGGTTCTACACAAACGCCAGCCGCAAAAACCGATGATAAATCAGATGAAACTTTTGAGTTAACCATTGATTTAGACTCCGGAGTAAGCCCTCACAATTCACCCCGCTTTGGCTAGACGCAGGCTAGTGCTCCCGCCAGCGCTTATTGGCGGGAGATACGCTTATGGTTATTGACGTAAATTTTTGCCGGTTTTCAGCAAATAGAAAGTATACGCGTATAAAAGAATCGTCAATACTATCGCAAATAATATAGCCACATTAATTGGTGCGCCTGAAATGTCCAAAACAGAATAACGGAAAGCGCTGATTAAATAATAAATAGGATTGCATTTTGCGAGCCACTGCCATTCGGATGGCAAGCTTGTAATAGCAAAAAACACCCCGCCAAGATAAGTCAGTGGCGTTAAAATAAAATTTGGCACAATGCCAATATCATCAAATTTTTTTGCATAAATAGCATTGATTAATCCGCATAACGCAAAAATAATTGCCGTATCCATGATAATAAAAAGAGCTTCAAACGGGTGTTGCAGCGGAAGGCGTACAAAAAGCATACTGATAATTAAAACTAATAAGCCTGTCAACAAACCTCTAATGACACTGCCAACAACAAAACCCCATATCATCGAATGCTCTGAAATAGGTGATACTAACAACTCTTCAATAGCATTCTGAAACTTTAAAGTAAAAAAAGACCCCGCGGCATTATTATAAGCACCTGTAATCACTGGCATTAAAATTAAACCCGGTGTCAAAAACTGTAAATAGTGGAAGCCTTGATAGTTAAACGTATTCTGCGAAAAGAGATGACTAAAGATAATAAAATAAATCGCCACATTAATCGCTGGCGGGATAAGTGTTTGTGACCAAATACGAAAAATTCTGACTAACTCTTTTCTTGTCAAAGTCAGAAAAGGAATAAAATTACTCACTTGGAATCCTCCGTTTGTGTTAAGCGCACAAAGAGTTCTTCTAAACGGTTAACGCGGTTTCTCATACTATAAACAGCTATATCTTGTGTCGTTAAATATTCAAACAATTTATTCAAATGTGTTCCGCGAGAAACAGTTACCTCAAGCTGCTCATCATTTAACCAGCGTATCTGATAAGCTGGGCAATGCAATTCCGCTTTGCTGGACGCAGCAACATCTAAGACAAATGCCTCCTCATTTAAGCCGGCAAGCAATTCGCTTGTTTTGCCTTCTTGAATAATTTTGCCATGTTGAATGAAAGCTAACCTTGAGCAAAGCTTTTCTGCTTCTTCAAGATAATGTGTGGTTAATATAATGGTTCTACCATTTGCATTTAGCTCTTCTAAGAAACTCCAAATTAAACGACGCAGTTCAACATCTACGCCCGCTGTTGGTTCATCCAATACTAAAAGTTTGGGTTCATGCACTAAAGCTCTAGCAATCATTAAACGTCGCTTCATACCACCAGAAAGTTGACGCGCGGTTGAAAAGCGTTTTGCATACAAGCCTAGCTTTTCTAAATAGTATTCTCCTCGTTCTTTGGCAATTGCACGTGGAATACCATAATAACCCGCTTCATTAATTAGAATGTCGATAGCTTTCTCAAAGCTATTAAAATTAAATTCTTGTGGAACTAATCCAATACAAGCTTTTGCTGCCGCTAAATCTTTATCAATGTTGTGACCGAAGATATCTACCATACCGCTAGTCTTGCGGACTAAGGAAACCAGGATGCCAATCGTCGTGGTTTTACCTGCACCATTAGGACCAAGCAAACCAAAAAATTCTCCGGGCTTAATGGAAAGACTAATACCTTTTAAAGCTTCATGCCCATTAGCATAAACTTTTGTCAAATCTTGGATATTAAGTGCGAGCATAATTATTAATTAAAAAGTTTGTTATTGATTTTTCCATTATCGCAAAATTTTCAGACTTAAGCGAGAAATCAAGCAACTATACTAGTTTATACCCCTCATTAATGTTACAGCAGAAATTCTATGAAGGTGAAACCCAAAAATATCCCCTTGCATAAGCAAAAGGATATCAATCACACTTTATGGATTTATAGCACAGGCGTCGCACATCTTGCTTGCTCTGCAATAAGCTTTTGTTCAACTTGTTCTGCAAGGGGCAATATCGATGCGATCGGCTCAAGCAGTTTTGAACCAAATAGTTCATCCGTATCAATTGATACATGAGTCTTTGTCTTTGCCCCAACCGCTAATTTAGCCTCTGAGGCAAAAATCCCTCGAATCAGCGGTGAGCCGCCTGGCGCTTTATTTAAACTAGAATCACCTGCATGAAATTTTTTAGGTGAACCTGCTAGCTCAATGAATGCTCTTTTTGCTTCAGCCGCTGCCTGATTAATGCGTTGTTCCCCTGCGCTAAATCCATGACCTGCATAAGCGACCAGCATAGGGATTAACTGGCGTAAAGCATTAATTAATCTAGTTAGCATCCCAGGAATAGAAGCATTCCCTATTAATGAAATAATACCAATTTCGCGATGGGGCTCTACCTCGTAATAACTACCAAGAGAACTTTCAGGCGCTTGCTTGTGATGATTTACTTTTAGAGCAACTTCTTGTTTTAGTGCCGCTTGTGTTGCAATATGCATATCAAGCTCTGTCCTTTCTAAAGGTGTTAAATAACCTAAGAAAGTATGGGTTTGTAACATGGTGCTTAATACGGTTAACAGCTGCGAATAAATAATAATAAGTATTTTTTCATCCTGCGTTTTAGCCATATTGTTATAGTCAAAGACAGGCAAAATATTTACCAGTACACCTTCACCAGGATAAACATTTAATTTAACGTCAACCCAACCAAACTTTTTCCAAAGACTTTGTGCCACTGTCGGATAAAAATCTGAAACAATATGTTCAAGCATTTTATTCACATAAAGCATTCTGCTTCCAGGTAATAACCTCGCTGCATAAACTAACAATTCATCTAAATAGTCTTTTGAAGTTAAACCATGAGATAGACTCAGCAAATGCATGGGATTAGCACAAGCAACTCTCATTAAACAAAAGCAAGCAATGCGCTGTTCAATGTTAAATCCATACTCATTCGCTAAGCTTGCAGCTAAACAATAATGGAGATTATCCGGCGTTATTTCAATCTCACTACCATGATAATTTATTCGAGGGAAACAGCCTAGTAAATAGAGCCAGAATAGCCATTGCTTTTCTGGTGTTGTAAGCTCACGATAAAAAGGTTTTAAAAAACTTTGTAACTCGGGCTTTAGCAGTTGATATAAATGAACAAACTCAGGGAATCTGAAGTTCTCTGGGTTTGTAACTCTTTTGACTATCTCTGTATTAAGCTCAAGATCTGAAGTGGTGACTAAAGCTTCTGGTGAAGAGAGTATTTTAAAATGCAGTAAAGCATTTTCTAGAGATAAGTTCAATTTATTAACTTCTGCCGCAACGTATAAAAAAAGGTTATTTTCTCTTGAAATAGCTGATGCCGGGAAATAGCCACAAAGCGCTTGGAAAAATAGCGGGTTCTTTGAATGCGCTTCTGGTATTTGAGAATAATAAAAACTTAAACAAGGGTTCAAAGCACTTAAAATATCAAATGCAGCAAAGTCAGGTTCACTTAGCGGGACAAGCTTTAACACTTGTGGGTTATCAGGCGTATCTATTGCAGGTTTGAGATTATCAACATCATCTATTTGTTTCTTTATAGCTTGGCACAAAGGAAGGAGTATCGCTTTTTTTACAGATTCAACTTCCGTAAACAACCTAATTTCGCCAACAAAGATTGCAATTGTTTTGCTCAATTCAGTAATCAATTGGTTCACAGTTTTTATTTCCTTTTTTTTTAAATTAAACTTATTATTGGGTGATATACTACCAAGCGATAAAACCTTTAGCACAACATTCTGGCATGAGAACTTATCGTAATTTTTAAGCAGGCCATTCTAAGCACTAACGTTCGAAGAGGCAAGAGCCCTTCATCAGAACAACAACAATATTTATAAGCATAATCTGCTATAGCTTCATCAAGAGAATTGTGATTTTTTGACACTAGCTATAGTAAATCTAGAGCCTTTGGCGCGGATGTTCCTCAGGCGACGAGCTGCCATCAGCCACATTACTCAGCAGCTGCACTCGACGTTATGACCCCAATCACAAGACCTACTGCAGTATAAGTAGATAATATTAAAAATTCACGACGTGTGATAATTTTTTTCCTATTTCAGATTCGTGAGTCAGAGCAGGGGCGCTAAACCCAGGGGCAAACGCAGCTGTCATTGACAAATTTTAATTAAAAAAAAACCCTCAAGGTTTTGGCCTTAAGGGTTTTTCGGATTTAAATGCCTGGCGATGACCTACTTTCACATGAACGAAAGTTCACACTATCATCGGCGCTGAGCGTCTTCACTTCTGAGTTCGGAATGGGGTCAGGTGGTTCCCGCTCGCTTTGGTCACCAGGCAAACTGGTGGTATCGATTATCTCGATACCTTAACTTTTGTGTGTAACAAGGCGTTACTGCAAATTTGATGTATTTTTACAATTTTTTCAAGCTTATTTAGGGCAGATCTTTGACCTGCCCTTACTTATTTTGTTTTAAACAACTTAAGTAATATAGAGTCAAGACTCACGGTCAATTAGTACACGTTAGCTCCACGCCTCACAGCGCTTCCACATCGTGCCTATCTACGTCGTAATCTTCAACAGACCTTTAGAGACTTTCGTCTGAGAAATCTCATCTTGAGGGAGGCTTCCCGCTTAGATGCTTTCAGCGGTTATCCCGTCCGAACATAGCTACCCGGCAATGCAATTGGCATCACAACCGGAACACCAGGGGTTCGTTCACTCCGGTCCTCTCGTACTAGGAGCAACTCCTCTCAAATTTCTTACGCCCACGGCAGATAGGGACCGAACTGTCTCACGACGTTCTGAACCCAGCTCGCGTACCACTTTAAATGGCGAACAGCCATACCCTTGGGACCTACTACAGCCCCAGGATGTGATGAGCCGACATCGAGGTGCCAAACACCGCCGTCGATGTGAACTCTTGGGCGGTATCAGCCTGTTATCCCCGGAGTACCTTTTA
>JAJNBD010000006.1 GCA_021156105.1 Gammaproteobacteria bacterium
CCAATTGCGATGGAAGACGGCTTACGCTTTGCGATTCGTGAAGGTGGCCGTACCGTAGGTGCAGGTGTTGTTGCTAAAATCTTGAAATAAAATCAGTGCCGTAAGCTTAAGCGAGCGGCAGATTTTATTAACCAGGGCTGTATTCTAAGGCAGCCCTGACATAGCAAGATTAAGTAGTAAATGGTAGTAAATTTTTTTTAATTAAGTTAGGCAAAGATATAACTTGAAATATTAGTTATAAAATTTAATTAAAAAGCTTGTCAAGACTTGAATAGCCTGTTATAATAGCGGGCTTTTCCAGCCGGCCTCCGTAAGGAGTGTGACAGGCAAAGTTAAAATTTTTAGAGTTATTTAACAGGTTAATCACATTATGACGCAGCCAACTGCAAACGAACAAACTGGCGAAGATACGACGAAAAAAGCAACGTCCAGTAGCACTAAAAAAGCAACGTCGCCAAAAGCAAAATCTAGCGCTAAATCTACTTCTAAAGCAGCAACTAAAAATGAGCCAGCACCTGCTGTTAAAGCTGGCGCTGCCGCTGCGAAGACAACAGCTACTCAAGCTAAGTCTCTCAATAAGCAACGAATTCGTATTCGCTTAAAAGCTTATGATTATAAAGTGATTGAGCAATCTGCTAAAGAAATTGTAAATACAGCAAAAAGAACAGGTTCACAAATTTGTGGCCCGATTCCATTGCCAACAAAAATTGAAAAACTAACTATTCTAGTTTCGCCACACGTCGATAAAGATGCGCGTGATCAACTTGAGATTCGCACACATAAGCGTTTACTAGATATTATTTCGCCCACCGATAAAACAGTCGATGCCTTAATGAAGCTTGATCTTGCGGCTGGTGTCGATGTTGAGATTAGTGTTGATTAACAGAACTGAATTTTAAGAAGGTTCAAGCTTATGAATTTAGGTTTAGTAGGCCGTAAATGCGGAATGTCAAGGGTGTTTGATGCAAATGGCGCATCATTACCTGTGACAGTTGTTGAAGTTTTGGAGCAAAAAGTTGCTCAAGTTAAAGATCTTGAAAAAGATGGTTACCGAGCTGTGCAAGTTGCTTATGGCAATAAGCACAATCGCAAAGTAACCAAGCCATTGCAAGGTCATTATAAAAAAGCAGGTGTTGATGCTGCTCTTGGTTTGATGGAATTCCGTCTTGATGATGTGAGCTCCATGAATGTGGGTGACGAGATCAAGTTGGATATTATTCAACAAGGTCAATTCGTAGACGTATTAGGTGTAAGTCGAGGTAAGGGATTTGCCGGTACGATCAAACGTCATAACTTCACCATGGGCGATGCAACACACGGTAACTCGCTTTCGCATCGTGCGCCAGGTTCGATTGGTCAACGCCAAACACCTGGTCGTGTATTTAAAGGTAAAAGAATGGCAGGCCGCATGGGCGGTAAAAACGTGACCGTACAAAATCTTGAAGTTGTACGTGTTGTGCCAGAAAAAAATCTTTTGCTCATTAAAGGTGCTGTACCTGGTGCGCCAGGTGGACTGGTTGTAGTTAAGCCTGCTGAAAAGCGCAAAAAAATTGTTTAGGGGTATAGGCCATGCAAATTGAATCATTAGATTTAGCTAAAAAGAGCAAATCGGCTATTGAAGTATCAGAAGAAGTATTTGGCGTGCCATACCGTGAAGCACTCATTCACCAAGTGGTTGTTGCTTACCAAGCTGGTGCTCGTGCAGGTACAAGAAGACAAAAAACTCGTGCAGAAGTAAGTGGTGGTGGTTCAAAACCTTGGAAACAAAAAGGTTCTGGCCGTGCACGTGCGGGTACAACACGTGGCCCAATTTGGCGTAAAGGTGGTGTAACTTTTGCAGCAAGACCACAAGACCATAGCCAAAAAGTTAACAAAAAAATGTATCGTTTAGCGATTAAATCAATTCTTTCTGAATTAGTACGCTCTGGTCGTTTAGTTGTTGTTAACCAACTTGATGTCGCTGAACCAAAAACCAAAGCCGCTATTGCATTGTTGAATTCAATTGGTGCAGATAAAAGAGTGTTGCTCGTTCCTGATGAAATTACCGAGTCACTTTATTTAGCGGTAAGAAATTTGTACCAAGTGGGATTAGCTGATGTGATATCACTTGATCCTGTAAGTCTTGTTGGATTTGATAAAGTCGTGATGACAACTAATGCGGTTCGTCAGCTCGAGGAGCAACTTGTATGAAAGCAAAAGCCGATTATACGAACATTATCTTAGCACCAGTGGTGACTGAAAAATCACACCGTGCGGCAGATAAAAATAAAACGATTGTTTTTAAAGTATTACCTAAAGCATCTAAACCACAGATTTGTGAAGCTGTCGAAAAGCTTTTCGATGTTAAAGTTTCTGCTATCCGTACGGTAAAGACGAAAGGTAAAACTAAAAATTTTTCAGGACGTCAGGGTCAACGTTCAGATGCGAAAAAAGCATATGTTACATTGAAAGACGGTTTTGATATTAACTTTGCAGGACAATAAACTTTATGACTATTGTAAAAACACGTCCTACGTCTCCTGGCAGACGCTTTGTTGTTAAAATTAAGCGTGGCGAACTTTCTCGCTCCGTAGAAACACCGAAAGCATTAACTGGCAAATTAAACGCTGGTGCAGGCCGCAATAACTATGGTCGCATTACTGTGCGCCATATGGGTGGTGGTCATAAGCGTCAATATCGTGTAATCGATTTTAAACGCAATAAAGATGGTGTTCCTGCTCGTGTAGAAGCGATCCATTATGATCCAAATCGTTCAGCAAACCTTGCATTATTAGTGTATGCTGATGGTGAGCGCCGCTATATTTTAGCACCTAAAGGTTTAGAAGTTGGAGCTAATGTTGAATCTGGCGAAAACGCAGTGATTGCTGTTGGTAATGCGTTACCACTTAAGAACATTCCTATTGGTACAACAATTCATAACGTTGAATTAACACCTGGTAAAGGTGGTCAGATTGCAAGATCAGCAGGTACTTCAGTACAGTTAATTTCTAAAGATGCTGGTTATGCAGTTGTGCGTTTGAAGTCTGGCGAAATGCGTAAGATTTTAGTAACAGCTCGTGCTACCGTTGGTGAAGTAGGTAATACAGAACATAACTTAATTTCTTTAGGTAAAGCAGGTGCAAATCGTTGGCGTGGTGTTCGTCCTACCGTACGTGGTGTGGTAATGAACCCAGTTGACCATCCACATGGTGGTGGTGAAGGTAAAACGTCTGGTGGTCGTCATCCTGTTACACCTTGGGGTGTACCAACTAAAGGATATAAGACACGTAAAAATAAGCGTACTTCTGGTATGATTTTACGTTCTAGAAAAAGTAAGTAAATGAAATAAAACCGCTTGCTGTAGCAAGCGGATAATGAAACAATCCTGGAGAAACTTTCAGGGTTATAAAGCAAACGAAAAAATGTTGTGAGGTAAATTAATTGTGGCACGTTCAGTAAAGAAAGGTCCTTACGTTGACCATCACTTATTAAACAAAGTTCTGGCAATTGCAGAATCATCTAGCAAGAAGCCAATTAAAACCTGGTCTAGACGTTCCATGATTATTCCTGAAATGATCGGCCTTACCATTAACGTTTATGACGGAAAAGTGTTTGTTCCAGTATTTGTGACGGAAAACATGGTTGGTCATAAATTGGGCGAGTTTTCACCAACTCGTAGATTTAAAGGTCACTCAGGTGTAGATAAAAAAGCAGCAGCCAAGTAAAAAGAATAATGTTTCCTTCTCTCCAAAAGAGAGAGGGAGATTTTGAAACCACAAAATTGTGGTAATTATATTGAAGAGGATTGTATGTTAGCAGAAGCTTCCTTAAAAAATGCGCGGGTTTCTCCGCAAAAAGCGCGTTTGGTGGCAGATCAAATCCGAAATAAACCGGTTGATCAAGCACTAGACATTTTGAATTTTGGTTTGCAAAAAAGCCACGAGCTTTTCAGAAAATTATTAAATTCTGCTATTGCAAATGCGGAAAATAATTTTTCAGCTGATATTGATGATTTGAAAGTTTCTGCAGTAACCGTAGATGCAGGCTTCACTTTGAAGCGTATGCATCCGCGCGCTAAGGGCCGGGGTAGTCGCATTTTAAAACGTACCTCGCATATTAAGATAGTCTTACAAGAAGTGACGAGGTAAGCATGGGTCAGAAAGTAAATCCAGTCGGTCTCCGTATTGGTGCTCGTAAAGTTAAAGATTGGTCTTCCAAGTGGTATGCACAAGGTAGAAAATTTGCTGATACTTTGTTAGCTGATTTTGAAGCAAGAAAGTTTTTGCAAAAAGAACTTCATGCTGCAGGCATTGCAAAAGTGGCAATTGAGCGTCTTAATAAAACAGCAAAGATTGTTATTTATGCAGCTAAACCAGGTGTGATTATTGGTAAGAAAGGTGAAGATATTGAAAGAATTCGCGCAAAGCTCACTAAGCTTTTAGGCGTGCAAGTTCACATCAATATTGAAGAAGTAAAAAAACCAGAGTTGAATGCTAAGTTAATTGGTGATTCTATTGCGCAGCAATTAGAGCGTCGTGTGATGTTCCGCCGTGCAATGAAAAAAGCTGTAACAGGTGCATTAAAAGCAGGCGCTAAAGGAATCAAAATTTCGGTTTCTGGGCGTTTAGGCGGTGCGGAAATTGCGCGTACCGAATGGTATCGTGAAGGTCGTGTGCCTTTGCATACATTACGTGCCGATATTGATTATGCTCACTCTGAAGCGCTGACAACTTATGGCATCATTGGTGTCAAAGTTTGGGTGTATAAGGGCGATGTATTTGAGCAAGAATAGTAAAAGGTAAACAAAAATGTTGCAACCTAAAAAAACGAAGTATCGTAAGCAATTTAAAGGACGAAACCGTGGATTGGCGACTTCTGGTAATAAGGTTAGTTTTGGCCAATTTGGTTTGAAGTGCATTGAAGCTTCTCATATTACGGCGCGTCAAATTGAAGCTGCGCGTCGTGCCTTGACACGTCATCTTAAGCGTGGTGGTAAAGTTTGGATTCGTATTTTTCCAGACAAACCAATTACCGCGAAACCTTTAGAAGTTCGTCAAGGTAAAGGTAAAGGTAGTGTAGAATATTGGGTCGCTGTGGTAAAACCAGGCACAATGATGTTTGAAGTTGAAGGTGTGCCAGAAGATCTAGCAAGAGAAGCCTTTAAATTGGCAGCTGCTAAACTACCTGTGAAAACTATTTTTGTTACGAGGACTTTGCTGTAATGAGCGATCAAAAAAATTATTCTGAGCTCTCCGTTGATGAGCTTAAGAAAGAATTCGAAGAGTTATTAAAAGAACGTTTTGCTGTACGCATGCAGAAAGTAACAGGCCAAGCAGTAAAGACGCATCTGTTGAAAGCGTTACGTCGCAACATTGCTCGCGTTAAAATGTACCTTTCTGCTAAAGGAGTAAAAGTATGACAACTGCGCAAACGAAAAAAAATCAACAACCGCTAACAGGTAAAGTAGTTAGCAACAAGATGGAAAAGACAGTTGTTGTATTGGTTGAGGATACTGTAAAAGCACCGCTTTACAAAAAGTATGTGCGTCGTAGCCGAAAATTGCTTGCGCATGATGAAACAAATCAGTGCCAAGAAGGTTCTGTTGTGGTAATTTCACAAGCAAAACCTTATTCTCGCCGTAAAACTTGGAAAGTAGAAAAAGTTATTAAATAAAGATAGAATCCAGGCTGCTTATTTTGATAAGCGGTTGTTTTTGAAAAGCTGGATATTTTTAAGACGTTTTTAAGGTAGATATATTATGATTCAGATGCAATCAGAATTAGAAGTTGCCGATAACAGCGGCGCACGTCGTGTGATGTGTATTAAAGTTTTGGGTGGTTCACATCGTCGCTATGCCGGTATTGGTGATGTGGTTCGCGTGAGCATTAAAGATGCTGTGCCACGCGGCAAAGTTAAAAAAGGTGACGTCTATTTAGCAGTGATTGTACGTACTCGTAAAGGCGTTCGTCGTGCAGACGGTTCTCTGATTCGCTTTGACTCTAATGCGGCAGTATTATTAAACGCACAGTTCCAGCCAATCGGTACACGTATTTTTGGACCAGTAACACGTGAGCTGCGTAGTGAAAAATTCATGAAGATTATTTCATTGGCAGAAGAAGTTATTTAGTGACACCTAAACCGCACGCAATTGCGAGCGTAGCAAATAAAATCTGAGCCGTTAACATTAACGGTTGATTTTGAAAGTATTGTAAACACAGAGGTTCGAAGATGAACAGAATTCGAGTAGGCGATGAAGTTCAAGTCATCGCAGGCAAAGATAAAGGTAAGCGTGGCAAAGTATTAAAAATACTTCCAGGCAAATCTGGTAGCAAACGTGTGATTGTCGAAGGTTTAAAATTGGTCAAAAAACACGTGCGCCCAAACCCACAAGCCAATATTGAAGGTGGTATTGTGGCTAAAGAAGCAGCGATTGATATTTCTAACGTTGCGTTCTTTGATGCAGCTTCAGGCAAAGTTTCTAAAGTTGGTGTCAAGGTAACGGATGATGGAAAAAAAGTTCGCTATTTAAAATCAACGCAACAAGTTATCGAACAGGACTAGTTAATTTATGAGTGAGTTCGAAAGTTTATATAAGAACAAAGTCGTTAAAAACTTAAAAGAAAAGTTTAAATATTCTAACGATTTTATGGTTCCTAAAATTGAAAAAATCACCCTGAATATGGGTGTGGGTGAAGCGGCTGTCGATAAAAAACATATGACAACAGCGCTAGATCTTTTGACCAAGATTTCTGGCCAAAAACCACTTGTGACAAAATCACGTCTTTCTATTGCAGGTTTTAAAATTCGTGAAAACTGGCCAATTGGTTGCAAAGTAACTTTGCGTGGCAAGCGTATGTATGAATTTTTAGAGCGTCTTGTAACTGTTGCTATTCCACGTATTCGTGACTTTCGTGGTTTGAAAAGCAACTTAGATGGTCATGGAAATTATTCAATGGGTTTAAAAGACTGCTCAGTTTTCCCAGAAATTTCCTATGAAGATATGGATATTTTGCTTGGGTTGGATGTTACTATTACGACTTCTGCTAGAACAGACAAAGAAGCAAAAGAATTGTTGTTAAACTTTGATTTTCCATTTAGAGATCGTTAATAATGGCTAAAAAATCTATTGTAAATCGAAACACCAAACGTGAAAAAACGGTTGCTCGTTTCAAGAACCGTCGTGAAAAATTATTAGCGATGGCCAATGACCTAACATTGACAGATGAAGAGCGCTTTGAAGCAAGAATGCAATTACAAAAATTGCCAAGAGATGCGGCTCCGACCCGATTACGTAACCGTTGTAAATTAACGGGCCGTCCTCGTGGGGTTTATCGCAAGTTTGGCTTAAATCGTGCTAAAATTCGGGAACTCGCTATGCGTGGTGAAATTCCTGGTATCATTAAATCAAGTTGGTAGGCAAATATCATGACAATGCAAGATCCCATTGCGGATATGATTTCTCGCATCAACAATGCGAAATTGATGAAGAAAGTAAAAGTCTCTATGCCATCTTCAGCGCTAAAAGTGGCTGTGGCAGTGACTTTGAAAGATGAAGGTTATATTGAAAACTTTCACGAAGAAGTAAATGGCCCTAAAAAAACATTAACAATTGTATTGAAATATGTTGATGGTAAATGTGCTATTACAAAATTAAGCAGAGTCAGCAAGCCTGGTCTTCGCCAGTATAGCAACGTAGCTGATATTCCACGCGTTATTGACGGTTATGGAATTGCGATCCTCAGCACTTCAAAAGGAGTGATGTCGGATGAGCAAGCACGTAAAAATAATGTTGGTGGCGAACTACTTTGCGAAGTATTTTAAGCTGATAAATATTTTCTTGCGCAGCTAACGTAAAGAAATTAAGTTAAATAGAAATTTGGAAATTGTTATGTCAAGTATTTCTCGAATTGCGAAAACTGCTATTGAATTGCCAACAGGTGTGACTGTTGCAATCGATGGTGATGAAGTGACGGTAAAAGGGCCTAAGGGTTCAGTTAAAAAGAAAATCCTCAGTAATGGCGTTACCTTGGACATCATCAACGGTGGTAAAGAAGCGCAAGTCGGTGCGTCACGCAATGGTGTAAAAGCGGGTACAGGTACTGCTGCAGCGCATCTTAAGAACCTTGTAAAAGGTGTGACAACTGGTTTTGAACTTAAATTAGAACTCGTTGGCGTAGGTTATCGTGCGCAAGCTCAAGGTAAAAAATTAAACTTGACCTTAGGTTTTTCACATCCTGTGGCATTTGATGTTCCAGAAGGTATTACGGTTGAAACACCAAGCCAAACAGAAATTTTAGTTAAAGGTGCGGATAAAAATTTAGTAGGCCTAGTTGCTGCTAAAATTCGTCGCTATCGTTCACCTGAGCCTTATAAAGGTAAAGGTATTCGCTATGCTGGTGAAGCGATTAAAGTAAAAGAAGTTAAGAAGAAGTAATAGTTGTTTGCTCCTTTTCCCGATGGGAAGAGGGGTTTTGGGGTGTGGGAAAGAAGGTGGTACTGCGCATATATTTTTAGCGTTATACTTTCCCCCTCACCCGGCGCTTCGCGCCACCCTTCCCCCCAAAGGGCGAGGGAGTTTTGAATATTTAATTTTTGGATATTGAGCAATGAAACAAGTACAGCAAAGAACACGCCGCCTCAAAAAAACACGTGCGCTGATTAAACGTCTAGGTGTGGTGCGTGTATCAGTTCATAAATCAAACCAGCATATTTATGCGCAATTGATTGACGCGGCTGGAAAAGTCTTAGCTGCGGCTTCTACTTTAAGCCCAGATTATAGAAACTTAAAGCAAGAACATTCAAAGTCTGATGCAGCTGCTTGGGTTGGCACAGAAATTGCGAAAAAAGCGCTAGTTTTAGGTGTAAAAGAAGTAGCGTTTGATCGTTCTGGTTTTAAATACCATGGTCGTATTGTTAAATTAGCAGATGCTGCACGCGCTGGTGGCTTAAGCTTTTAAGTTGTCGCGTCGTAAGGCGCGGTTAAAAAATAATCTCCCTCGCCCGCTTGCGGAAGAGGGCAGGGGTGAGGGGAGATGATCCCCTCATAGAATGGCAATCATTAGTAAAGACGAGAGAGTCTCATGGCAAGTTTTGATCAGTCAACAAAAAGTGACGGTTTAATTGAAAAGTTAGTTGTTGTTAAAAGAAATGCAAAAACCGTTAAAGGTGGTCGCGTATTTAGTTTCCGTGCCCTTGTGGTTGTTGGTGATGGCAACGGTCGTATTGGCGTTGGTAGCGGTAAAGCTAAAGAAGTTCCTGTTGCAATTCAAAAGGCGATGTATGCAGCACGCCGTAACATGGTAAAAGTTGAACTTAACAACAAAACAATTCTTCACCGCGTAGAAGCACGTTATGGTGCAACGAAAGTTGTTATGTTACCAGCCTCTGAAGGTACCGGTATCATTGCAGGTGGTGCTGTTCGTGCCGTATTCGAAGTGTTAGGTGTTAGCAACGTTCTTGCCAAAATTATTGGTTCAAGTAATCCTGATAACGTTATTCGTGCAGTAATTAATGGTTTGACCTCGATGTCTAATCCTGCACAGATCGCACATAAGCGCGGCAAAGTATTTGAAGAAGCTGCTGCGTAGATATAGTTGGAACCATAAACAGAACCGCGACCATTAGGGAGCGGTTAATAAATTAAACCAATGATTTTTGTTAAAGTGATCATTGAAAATTAGTTAATAAGCTTGATATAGAGTAACTATTATGCAATTAAATACATTGAAACCAGCTCCAGGCTCCAAACCTGAAAAAACACGCGTAGGTCGCGGTATTGGCAGTGGTATTGGAAAAACTTGTGGTCGTGGTCATAAAGGTCAACGTGCACGTGCAGGTGGCTTCCATAAAGTAGGTTTCGAAGGCGGTCAAATGCCTTTGCAACGTCGTTTACCTAAGTTTGGTTTTAATTCACGAGTAAACTTAAATACTTTCGTATTAAGACTTTCTGATTTAAATCACCTCGAAGTGGGTGAAATTGATTTATTAGTATTAAAAGCAGCTGGACTAGTTCCTCACCATGCTGAAAAAGCTAAATTTATTTTAAATGGTGAAGTTGAAGGCGCTTATATCTTAAAAGGATTGCATGCTACTAAAGGTGCGCGTGCTGCCATTGAGGCAAAAGGTGGCAAAGTCATTGACGCGGAATAGGTTCTCATGAGTCAAATACCACAGGCACCCCTAGCGACAGCAGCCTATAAAGATGTCGGTCGACGATTGTTTTTTTTACTGCTGATTTTATTGTTCTATCGTTTAGGTGCGCATATTCCAGTACCAGGCTTAGATGCGCATAAAGTTGCGAATTTAGTTAATTCTCAGCATAACGGCATTTTAAGCTTATTCAATATGTTTTCTGGTAATGCTTTGCTGCGTATGTCGGTATTTGCATTAGGAATTATGCCTTATATTTCAGCGTCAATTATTTTGCAATTATTGACGTCGATGGTGCCTAGCTTAGAGCAGTTGAAAAAAGAAGGTGAACAAGGCCGCCGTAAAATTAACGAATATACCCGTTATCTTACTTTATTTATTGCTTTTTTACAGGCGATTGGTATTTGTAAATGGCTAGTGGCACAGGGTGTGGTATTAATTGGTGGTTTTAGCTTTTACTTTATCTCGATGGTAACTTTAATCACTGGTACCATGCTAATTTTGTGGTTAGGTGAACAAATTACTGAGCGTGGCGTTGGTAATGGCATTTCCATGATTATTTTTGCGGGTATCGTGTCTGGATTGCCAAGCGCGATTGCGAGAACGTTTGAGCAGGTGCGTCAAGGCCAGTTACAATTTCTCTCGCTAATTGTGATTACAGTTGTTGTACTGGGTGTTGTTGCTTTTGTAGTGTTTATGGAGAGAGCGCAAAGACGTATTGCGATTAACTACCCTCAGCGTATGCAAGGTAGACGCATGATGGCCGCGCAATCTTCACACTTACCTTTTAAAATTAATATGTCGGGTGTAATTCCGCCAATATTCGCATCAAGTATTATTTTATTGCCTGCGACACTTTTTGAATTTTTTGGCAATAGCTTGAATCATAATTTATGGTTAAGCCAGTTGAATATTGCGTTATCACCTGGTCAGCCTTTGTATATTGCATTATTTGCAGCAGCAATTATTTTCTTCTGCTTCTTTTATACGGCGATTGTATTTAACCCAAGAGAAACAGCAGAAAACTTGAAGAAATCAGGTGCGTTCATTCCTGGCATCCGCCCAGGTGAGCAAACTGCTAATTATATTGATTTAGTCATTACCCGCTTGACTTTGGTAGGGGCTATTTATCTTGTGTTAGTGGCGCTCTTACCTGAATTAATGACGATAACCTGGCATGTACAGTTTTTCTTTGGCGGTACATCGTTGTTGATTATTGTTGTTGTAACAATGGATTTTATGGCTCAGCTTCAATCTCATCTGTTATCCCAGCAGTATGAAGGGCTGATGAAAAAGGGTAAGTTTTAAAAGCCGCGAAACTCAGCTGCAAGCGTAAGCAAGTAGATAGAGTCAAGGCGAGTAGTTAGATAAAATCACAGCCGCATGCATTAGCAAGCGGGTGCTTTTGAAAAAATGAGTAAAAAAGGTATTTATCATGAAAGTTAGAGCATCAGTAAAAAAGATCTGCCGCAATTGCAAAATTGTTAAACGTGGACGTACTGTCCGTGTTATTTGCAAAGAAGCAAAGCATAAACAAAAACAAGGGTAAGCCGATTTGTTAGCTTAAGGTTAGCCTTAAGGTGACAATCAAGCAAATTTGTATTATCATTATTAACTTTTTATTTGCCTGGAGTGAAGAATGGCGCGTATTGCGGGTGTAAACATCCCAGTTAACAAACAAATCGAAATAGCATTGACTTATATTTTTGGTATTGGTCGCCCAACCGCTAAACGCATTTGCGAAGCTGCAAAAATTGATATCCAAACGAAAGTCAAAGACTTGTCTGATGAACAAGTTGAAAGACTCCGTAAATTAGTTGCTGGATATGTGGTAGAAGGTGATTTACGTCGTGAAAAAGCATTAGCGATTAAGCGTTTAGTTGATCTAGGCTGCTATCGTGGTTTGCGTCATCGTCGTAATCTGCCTGTTCGTGGTCAGCGTACACGTACGAATGCTAGAACACGTAAAGGCCCAAGAAAAGCAGTTAAGAAATAGTGCCTCTCTAAATTCCCTCACCCCTTTGGGGAGAGGGTGGCGCAAAGCGCCAGGTGAGGGGGCGATAGATATAAACTTTTTAGATTATAGGTGAGAATTAAATGGCTAAGCCAAAAGTTTCTACAGCAGCAAAAGCAAAAGATGCTGTCAAAACACGTAAGAAGAAGTCCAAAGGTGTAATCTCGGAAGGGGTTGTTCATGTGGCATCTTCCTTTAATAACACAATTGTGAGCTGCACAGATATGCAAGGCAACGTGCTTGCATGGTCTACTGCGGGTGCTTCAGGCTATCGTGGTTCTAAGAAGAGCACGCCTTTTGCGGCGCAAGTAGCTGCTGAAAAAGTTGGCCAGACAGTGCAAAAAGAATATGGCATGAAAGCAGTTACTGTTATCGTGCGTGGCCCAGGACCTGGCCGTGAATCTGCAGTGCGTGTATTTATTGCACTCGGATTTAAAATTTTAGCAATTAAAGATGACACTGGTGTTCCTCACAATGGTTGTCGTCCACGTAAAAAACGACGCGTATAAGCAAGTTTTTTGTTATTGATTCGCTGTATTTATTGTCAATAACAAGCTCAAATATAGCCATAAAAGCGCAAGGAATATTTGAGAATAAACTACTTCGCAAGGTTTTTGTAAGATTATTATAAAGCTTTTAATTGAATTACTTTAAGAGAAAAAATTCATGGCAAGATATACCGGACCAAGATGTAAATTATCCCGCGCAGTTGGGATGGATTTATCACTTAAATCAGGCGTTCGTCCTTTAGACAGCAAATGTAATGCTGAGAAGCGCCCAGGGCAACATGGGGCTTTAAAGCCACGCATGTCAGACTATGCTGCGCAGCTTCGTCAAAAGCAAATTTTGCGTCGCGTCTATGGCGTTTTAGAGCGTCAATTCCGTAACTACTATAAAAAAGCTGCAAAATTAAAAGGTTCTACCGGTTTAATTTTGTTACAGCTTTTAGAATCACGTTTAGATAACATCGTTTATCGCGGTGGTTTTGCTTCAACACGTGCTGAAGCTCGTCAATTAGTTTCGCATTGTGGTATTTTAGTGAATGGTAAAGTGGTAAATGTTCCTTCTTACCAATTGCAGCCTGGAGATATCATTTCTGTTCGTGAAAAGTCTCGTGCTCAAGGTCGTGTACTTGCAGCAATGGAGCTTGCGGCTCAACGCCCTGCGGTAGACTGGTTAACTGTCGAAGCAGACAAGTTCCAAGTGACTTATAAGCGCTTGCCAGACCGTACTGAATTGCCAAGTGAATATAACGAAAATCTTGTGGTTGAATTGTATTCTAAATAATTTAATGTTGCGCGTTGTGCGCAATACTAGAAAAGCCCTTAAACTATTTTAAAGGTACGCTCATGCAAAATATTGTTTCTCGCATACTTGATAATTTCAGATCTCAAGTTATTTTAGAACCTCTTAAAAGAGGCTTTGGGCATACGCTGGGCAATGCTATTCGCCGCGTATTGTTATCTTCTATCCCAGGGGCTGCGCCAACTGAGCTTTTGATTAAAGGTGTTAAGCACGAATATAGTGCGATCGAAGGTGTACAAGAAGACGTTATTAATATTATCTTGAATTTGAAAGGTGTGCGCTTTGTTTTAAAAGGCGAGGCGACTAAAGTAGAACTTTCTGTAAATTTCAAAGGTCCTGGTGTATTAAGAGCAAAAGATATTAAGTTAACCCATGATGTTGAAATTTTAAATCCTGATCATGTGATTGCAAACGTTACTCAAGCTAATCCGCTTGAAATGCAGATCCTTGTAGAAAGAGGTATTGGTTATGTGCCAGCTGCGCAGTTAGAAGCGGATGCTATTGAAGAAGCCTCAGGCGAAACAAAGAAAAAAGGTTCGTTGGAAGGCAATGTGCTTTACTTAGATGCTTCCTTCAGCCCTGTTCGTCGTGTTTCTTACAATGTTGAAAACGCACGGGTAGAACAAAGAACTGACTTTGATCGTTTAGTGATTGATATTGAAACAAATGGTACGGTTTCGCCTGAAGATGCAGTGCGTACCGCAGCACAAATTCTGCAAGAAGAGCTTTCAGTTTTCTCTGGCATGCCTGTTGGCGGTGCTGCTAAACCTGCAAAATCTACTTCAGTTTATGATGCAGCCATTGATGATCTTGAATTAACTGTACGTTCTGCAAACGCTTTGAAATCAGAAAACATTTTGACAATTCGTGATTTAGTAAGTTTGACGGAAGATGATTTAATGGGTATGCCAAACTTAGGCAAGCGTTCATTAGTTGAAATTAAAGATGCGCTCACAGCTCATGGTTTATCTTTAGGCATGGAAATTAAAGATTAGTATTAACGTAGGCCGCGAGCATAAGCGAGCGGCTGATAACAAATTAGAGCCGCTTGCATAAGTAAGCGGGTAAGCAATTTAAAGTAAAAAGTTAGGTACATAATATGCGTCACCGTTGCAGTGGAAAACAACTTAGCCGTAATTCTAGCCATCGTAAAGCGATGTTTAAAAACATGATGGTTTCGTTAATTACTCATGAAAGAATCTTTACGACTGTGGTTAAAGCGAAAGAATTACGTCGCTTTGTTGAACCTTTAATCACGTTGGCAAAAGTGGATTCAGTTGCTAATCGCCGTCTTGCTTTTGCACGTTTAGGCGATCGAGATGCTGTCACCAAATTATTTAATGATGTAGCCAAAAAACATGCTTCACGTCCAGGTGGTTACACACGTGTGTTAAAAGCTGGCTTCCGTCCAGGCGATAAAGCGCCAATGGCGATGGTTGAGTTAGTAGGTTAATAATTCTTTTAGTCTCTAGAAAAAAGCGCCTTTTAGGCGCTTTTTTTTTGCCTGAGTAAGGCATGATGCTATTTTAAGCTGCGGGGGATTATTGCTGAGCATTGAGTCCCGCAAATTGCAGCATCTGTTCGCGCCTTCGTCAATCGCTTTTGCTGCTCTTTTTAATCATAAAGAGTCATGCGTCGTGCAAAAAAATCTTTGCCAAAGATTTGCGCTTTTTTTGAATACTGAGATAAATCAGGAAGCTTGGGGTTCGATGCTTTAACAGCATTTTTAACCAGATGATTAATCGCAATGAGTTCGTCTCTATATTTCATGGGATTATCCTCTGCATAGCATAAATTATTTTTATTTAAAGCAGAAACTTGTTTGCAAGACCTGCGCCATAGTACGTATTAGGCTGAGCTTAATCTGACAGTCACTATTTAAAAACTAGAAGCTGTCAGATCAAGTTTGAGTAAGTACAAATAATAACTTTCTTTTTCCACTTGCTTAAAAAATCTTCAGCGCTAAATTGCCTGCAGACTTAAGCGGGCTGTTGTAGTTTGAGAAAGTATAGCTGCAGCTTGCTTAATCAAGCGGCACAAATCTTCTGCAAGACCAAATGGTTTTTCCCAAGTCATTTTACCTGCAATTTCGTGATATTCATTTTCTTCTTTTGCATGCGCATAGGCATTACGAACCTCTTTGGCTTGTTTGAAAAACGCTTGATCTCTGCGATGTTTTGCTTCTGCGCCGGCACAGTCGGCAAATTCGTCGAGTAACATAATAAGTGCACAGGCCTGATTATGTAACCAAGTGCCCGATCTGTAATCTTCTATATTGGTAGATATTTCACTTAATGCTGCTAAATGCTTCAACGTAAGCTGAAGTTTTTCGCTTGCCTCTTTCGGTCTAAGTGATTGCAACTCCTCTAAGCGATTAAAGAAGCGGCCTTCTCTTGGTAAAGTGCACAAACCGACTGAGATATCTAACTGCTCATTAGCTATTTGCTCAAGCGCTGGCATGATAGGCCACAGCTGGCTGAGAATAGTTTTGACATGATCGAAGTCAAACGGAATTAATTGCTCACCGGGTAAATTTCGGTGAAAGAGTTTTCCGCGAATATTAAGGAAATATTCTCTGCGTCCCACCGCGTCTAACGTTGCGCCATAAATCTTACAAAGCATTTTCTCGCTTAGGCTAGAAAGCAACTGGAATGCACGGGTTATAAGATAATAAAGTTGTAATAATTGATTATGCTCTTGCGTTGGCTCTTCTGTCAGTTGTTTAGTTTCTGTTAATGTAACAACCAGCTCTTTTGCTATTTTAATTTGATTCTTTCTTTGCACTTCTTTTTGATAAGGTAAGAGAGGGCGGAAAACAGAGTGCGCAGGAGCAGTAGAGGTTGGCTGTTTCTTTGGTGGGATAACTGTTACCGTAAGCGTACTAAAATCTTCCTTGGCTATCGTTGGCTCCTGTGCTTGGTCAGTTCGCTCAACGGGAGGAGATGCTGGACCTGCAACGCTTTCCAGGCGAGGAACTGTTGGCGGTGAGGCAAAGGCTGAGCGTGTTACTTGGGGTAGTAAACGTCTCGACGCGAAAATGCTTGGGCTAATATCTGGCCGCCGCAAGTCTTGACGCAATATTGGTTTGCCTGAAGGTTTAATTCCTTTTGTAATAAATAGCTTCTTTATTTCCAGCGCAAGCTTATTTTCTTCTTTCCAAATATCACACCAATCTACTAACGAGTAACCTTCAACTTTATTTTGAAATATTGCTTTTGCATGCTTGTCTGCGTAAGCAATTAAGGCTTTCACTATCTCAATATTTTTTGTGTAACGGATCATTAAATGTATAGGCGTAAATCCTTCTGAATTTGCTACGATTAATGTTATACATCCGCTTTTTAACATAACTGGAATTAAATCTGTTTTGCCTAAAACCAATGCTTCAAATAACAAGTTAGGGCTTTTTGAACTACAGTCACTCGTTAACACTTTGTTGAAAACTTTCTTGGTTAATAAACTCGCAAAAAGCTTACTTTTACCATCATAATTTTCCAATGCAAAATGCGCTAATTCTTTTGGGTCTAAGAATTTTAAAGTATTTCCAAAGGCATCCACCAATCTATCATTATTCGCAATGCCCTCAACCACAGCCATTGCTAAAGTAGGATGTTTTGCAATTAGAGCTTTAACACATCTTTTTTGCTCAATGCTTGGAGCATTACACTTAATAAATATTTGCTTCAATAGCTCCGGAAACTCTGCCTTAAATTGTGCTGCATCGACTTTTTCAAGCAATGCATTAAATAATTCCGCTTTATGATGATAAAAAGCCAAGCTGAGAGAAGATTCCCCTGTCCGATTTTTCTTTAACGGGTTGGCGTTTTTCTCTAGCAAAATTTTCACTAAAGCAATATCGTTAATTCTTGCTGCTTGATGTAATACGGTATCCTCATCTTTATTCACTACTTCATTTAAATCCAACTCTTCTGTCAGAAGTTGGTCAACGATTTCTTGTCTATTTTTTTGATCGTCATAACTAAGCGCCAAGCTGACGTCGGTTATGCGGATCAGTTTTTTATTCATGTTATTGATAATAAATTTAATCTGGGCTACAGGTAACTTTTCTTGCAAAAATAGTTGCAATAGCGTTTTGTCACCAGAAAGTTTTCTATCTAGGCCAAAATCAGCTAAGTATGCCATTTTTTCTTTTGCAAAAGCTTGTAGCCAGACCTCTTTTATAATTGTGTTCCCCTCGCTTCGTGCGGCTATGGTTTTTTTAAATTCTTCCCAGGAAGGAGATCCAACTATATTTTCAATCAGTGCAAGACGATTGAATTCACCATTAATAAACAAAGCTACCCATAATTTAACATCGCTTTTAGCAACAACTTTCCCAATAAATTTATCTTTAAATATTTCAATATCTTTGCCATATAATAAATTTTCTTGGAAGTATTGTTTAAAAGATTTTCCAGCGGCCATAAACTGCTGCGCTAGATCTGGAAAATACACCTTTGGAACAATAGACAGAATTGAATTAAGTTGCACCTTGCCTTGGATATAGGCAGTAATGAGCTTTTCCTCATGTAATGCTAATAACTCCATTCTGGTATCAACAGGAAGAGCGTTGATCACTACTAGATTAGATTCATTATTTAAATCATCAAAAAGTTTATTCACTGCTAACTTAAATTCTTCCCATTGGTCCGAATGAAATAGCGCTTGGATAAAATCTGAAGTTTCAAGTTCACTTCCACGGATAACATCAATGTATAACTCAATATTACGTTGCGCAATAGTCTTGGCAATTAATTTGTCTAAAGATTTTTTAACCTCTTCCTCATTCAAGCTATCTAGCTGTTCGGAAGGCGGTATTCCAGGCTGGGAAGGGGGCAAATGGCGTGTTTTTGTTTTCAACATTACTATTTGGCGCGCATTTAACCGTCTTTGCACATAAGCTTCAAATAAGGTTTCTTCATGTAAGTCTACGAGCTTTGATCTATCTTCCTCTGAAAAACAATTGAGTATAGCTTGTGCCTCCGAGTTGGTCTTCATTGCCAGTATTAACTCAACATAAATTGGATGATCCAGCGGCACTACATAGCCTAATGAATATAAATACTTTACGACAGAGGTATGGTTTGCCTGCATTGCTGTTAGCATAGAGTCTAGAATGATTTTTCGTTCAGCTTCCTCTGCGCCAAATTTATACTTATAAAAAAGTTGTAGAAACTTTATTTGTTGATTTTTTGCGGCAAGCGTCCAAGCGCTAGCTAGCCTTACTTTGAATGTTTTTAATAGTGCTCGGCAGGTATCTAAATTCTGAGCATTTATGCTGTTTAGCAATAGCTGCTCAGCTTGAGCAGGGGCGGGTTTTAAGGGGAAATATTGAGCAAGCTCTTTATGTAATGCTGGAAATCTCAACAAATATGGGACAAAAGGAATATCGTTCCAAGGTAAGACATTAATTCTTTTTAAAAATAAAATCGCTAACAACAATCTTTCTTGTGCGTCATTTTCTTCGTGCATTCCGTTAAGATAAGCGTTATAGAGTAAATCAGCGGGCGTAATTCCATATTGGTTAGGTTTATGAATATCAACACCATTTTGTACTAAATAATAAATTAATTGCGCGTTATATCTTGCCTCCCATATTATGTTATCAGCTGGTAGCAATGAAGCAAGTGGTTTTTTTACTCCTATAAAGTAATGCAATAAATTGGAGCCATCAGAAAATTGATACTCAAAAGGTACAACGGGTAAGTCTTGCTGTTTGGGTATTTGAGGTTCACAAACTTCGTCATTCCCGATTAGGCTAGCGCTTCTTCTTAATCTTTCAATAGATTCTGGTGCCAGCTGGGGTTGCCATGTAGTCATGCGTATTCTTGCCAGGCCAAATTCTGCGAGTGCAAGTATCGCTAAACCTTCTACAGCATCTCGCGCATGATCTTGGTTGTTAGAGAGATATAGGTTATAAGCCATCCGCTTATTATTTACAAAAACATAGTTAAAATAATCACTGTGTTGCACATTTAAGGGGATATAAGAAATAATCTTCCCAGAAAATGTGACCACCGTGCACGTTTCGGCCTCTGGTGATTGATCCAGGGATTGTGCTAGCTTGTTACGCTCATGCATTAAGTACTGCAGGTCCATCTCAAAAAGACCAGAGCCTACTTCCCAGGTATTGGCTAAAAATACTTCTAATCTGGCCCCAGCAAGAAATACCTTTGGGCTTAGTGTACCGGCTAATAAAATCAATTTGGCTAGTAAACGAGCATAATTCTCTGGCCGCAACACCAGTTTCTCTTTATCAATAAGTGCCTGACTGCTTTCAATGATAGGTGGAGGAGCATATGTATTCATATCGAAGCGAGATAAATCAAGTAAAAGCTTGCCTTGATCATTTGCAAATACCCCACCCGCCTCAACAAAATCGAACAGCATTTGCGTAAAATATGTTTCAGCATCAAGTCCCCAGCGACTGTTGGCAGCTGCAACAACTTTTTCAGCCCAAGCTGTTAAAAACACTTGGCATTCTTGCTCGGTTTGGTATGGCATAGAAGTCCTCCAGTTTATTGTTGTTGATGAGAGTACAGGGGAAACTTAAAATTTTTACTTTATATTCAGTATAACAACAATTATTTTAAAAAGAAAATTGCCTATTCTTCAGTTTTATAAGGCTGACAAAAGCAAGGCGCGACCAGCGTTTTAGGTGCTTTTCCTATTCAGCAAGTGCAATAGAAATGCTTTTTGTTTTAGTGCGTAAAACTTTAGTTTTACGCCAATAGCTGGGTATTTTTTATCATTAACGATTTCACTAATTATATAAAATTGATAAGTTTTAAGACCTGTGCAATTGTGTTTCGATGGTTAATCCCCTAAAATGAAAGCTTTCGAAAAATAGTAATGAAATCATGACGGTTAAGATCATCATTAATGGAGCTGCTGGGCGTATGGGGCAGTTAGCCTGCGCTGTGGTTAGTGAAATTCCTGGTTTTACGCTGGTTGCCAAATGTGGGCGGCAAGATGATTTGGTTAAGAAGATTCAGGTGCTAGAAGCACAAGTAGTTTTGGATGTGACGTCCGCTGATTGTGTTTATCAAAACGCAGAAAAAATTTTGCAAGCTGGGGCAAGGCCAATTATTGGTACCAGTGGTTTAAATGAAGGACAGGTAGATCAACTTAAAAAAATCGCAGCTGAAAGAAATTTAGGCGGCATTATCGCACCAAATTTTTCCTTGGGTGCGATTTTAATGATGCGTTTTGCGAAAGAAGCCGCAAAATATTTTCCGAAAGCAGAAATCATTGAAATGCATCATGAACAGAAAAAAGATGCGCCTTCAGGTACGGCGATCCGCACTCAAGAAATGATGCAAATTAATGCGCCAATTCATTCGGTGCGTTTACCAGGCTTAATTGCTCGGCAACAAGTAATATTTGGCGGAGTAGGTGAAACGCTTACACTAGATCATAATACGCTTAATCGTGAAGCATTTGCAGCAGGCATACGTTTAGCTTGCGAAAGAATTATGCATGTTGATCAGCTCATCTATGGCCTTGATCAATTATTAGAAAATAAGTAAGGCAAACAGGATATGGCAAAAAAAGAAGCTGACAATGTAATTAGTATCAATAAAAAAGCAGGCTTTAATTATTTCCTAGAAGAACATTTCGAGGCAGGCATTGCGTTGCAAGGTTGGGAAGTAAAAAGCATTCGGGCAGGGAAGTTGCAAATTACGGATAGCTATGTGCTATTGCGTAATGGCGAAGCATTTTTAATCGGTATGCAAATTACGCCATTAAAAACGGTTTCTACCCACTTTTTGCCTGATGCTAATCGTACGCGAAAACTATTATTACACCGTAATGAAATTGATCGTCTTATTGGTGCCTCAGAGCGCAAGGGCTATACTATTGTCTTAACGCGCCTCTATTGGAAAGGCCATAAAGTGAAATGTCAAATCTCTGTTGCAAAAGGTAAGCAAACGCATGATAAGCGTGAGACCATCAAAGAACGTGATTGGGCACGAGAAAAATCGCGTTTAATGCGGCACCACTAGCTATTGTTCTGCGACACGAGTGGCTTTAATTAAATCACGTTGGTCATACTTAAAAGCTTCATATTTTCACTCAAAGCTTTTGACTATTAAGGCTGAGAAATATCTATTCAACAAGTTAAGGTATTGGATTACAAACCGCCGGGGTGAGGATTACATATATCTGAGGTTATTTACTAGGTAAAAGCTCTTGCGCTTTATGCTTAGCTTAGGTAATATGGAACCAACAGGATGGATTGCAAGGAAGCCTTAATAGGGAGATTAAACGAGATAGGATATCTCGTCTGGAAAGTTGCAAACAGCCCTACGGATAGGCTAGTTGGCAGCATCATGGAAGAAATCCTTACCCAAAAGCCCGCATTGGATGCGGGCTTTTTTTTTATGTTATGCAGAATCTTTTTTGTGCGGCAAAAATGCTAAAATAGATCATGCAAAAGAAACTCATTACCCTCATGGGCCCTACGGCCACTGGCAAAACTGATTTAGCAATTCAGTTAGCGCAAGTATTGCCACTCGAAATTATTAGTGTTGATTCTGCTTTAGTCTATTGTGGTATGGATATTGGTACAGCTAAACCTTCACCAGAAGTTTTGCAAAAGCTTCCTCATCATTTAATCGACATTATTTCTCCAGAAACCAATTATTCAGTAGCCGCATTTTTAAACGATGCAAAACAGGCGATCCAGGAGATTCAATCACGTGGTAAAGTGCCGCTATTAGTCGGTGGTACGATGCTATATTTCAAAGCGTTAACTGAGGGATTAGCGGATATTCCGCCTGTGCCTGAAGCGATTCGTACTCACCTTAAAGAAGAGCTAACGCAACAAGGGCTTGCCGTGTTTTATCAGCGGTTAGCCGCGGTTGACCCTGTATCGGCTGCACGGATTCATGCGAATGATGCCCAGCGCATTTTACGTGCGCTAGAAGTTTATGAGTCTAGTGGCAAAACTTTAAGTGCATGGATTGAGGCAGGTCAGCGCCAACATGACTTAGGTGAAATTCTGCAGATTAGCCTAATCCCAGAAGACCGAGCTTATCTGCACCAAGTATTAGCAGAGCGTTTTCAGCAAATGTTGGATATGGGATTTGTGGCAGAAGTAGAAAGGCTTAAGCATAAATATCATCTTCAGGCGGATTTGTCTTCCATGCGTTGCGTGGGTTATCGTCAAGTCTGGCAATACTTGGCTAATGAAATCACTTACCCTGAGATGGTTGAACAAGGTATCGCAGCATCAAGGCAGCTAGCTAAGCGGCAAATGACTTGGTTACGCGCTTGGCCAGCGCACCATATGATTGCGGCCTATCAAAAGCAGGCACTTCAATCTATCCAAGAACTCATCAAGAAAAATTTTTAATTCCACTTTGCCTGTAATACTTTTTCAGGTTTGAGCTTTTGTCTAGCGATAAAGCTTGTGCAATTAACTTTGTGAATAGCAATGCCTTGACGAGAAATATACCCTGCGATTTCATCATGTTTGGTAGGATTACAGCAGCGCGCTGGGTGGCTTAATAAATTCCCTAAACCTTCAATAATGATACCACTGGCTTTATTAGGTAAGTTGGTTTTGCTGGGTTCTCGGCTGCGTATCGGCTTTGGTGCGAGGTACCAATGCTCGAGTCTTCCGGTTATTTGCGTTTGACGCAAGTGGCCAGAGCCAATAGCACTGTAGAGATCTTCTTTGTTGGTATACTCAAATTTTTTTGCCAGTTCATCATGGTCAATATCGTGTAGATTAAGTCGCTTTATTTCGCGCTCTAACAAAGCTTTGCCATCAAGAACATATTGGTCATGGTCAAGTTGTCGAAACCAGTGTGCGACTTTTGCTTTAGCTCTTGCCGTCACTAAATAGCCGGCATTAGAGTTTAACCAATCTCGCGATGGCTTTGCTTCTTTGCCTGTTAATACTTCAACGCGGTCCCCCATTTTTAATGGAGTAGTTAAAGGCATAATCTGCCCGTTAATTTTTGCGCCGCGGCAGCGGTGGCCTACGCTAGTGTGAATGGTATAAGCAAAATCTAACGTGGTTGCGCCTTGGGGAAGGTCAATGATGTCACCTGTGGGCGTAAGGACATAAATGCGGTCAGACAAGATATTTTGCCCTGACGTTTCCACTTCTTTTTGCCAAGATAAAACTTCTCTTAGCCAAGCAATTTTTGCTTCATAACTTTGGTTCCCTTGACCGCCTTCTTTATAGCGCCAATGGGCTGCGACACCAAGTTCAGACTCTTGGTGCATTTTATAGGTGCGGATTTGAATTTCTACAATATGTTGATCAGGGCCATAGACAGCAGTATGAATCGACTGATATCCATTGGGTTTTGGCGCGCTAATATAATCATCAAATTCTTGAGAAATCATTTCAAAATTTTGCTGAACGATGTCTAATACGCGATAACAATCTTCAATGCTGTCAACAAGAACGCGCACAGCGCTAATATCATAGAGATCTTTTAAAGTAATTTTCTTGCGAGAAATTTTTTTGTAAATACTATAAAGATGTTTTGCTCGCCCCATTAATTCAAAATTTTTAATATGTGCAGTACTTAAATAGTCATTGAGTAATTTTAAAACTTGCTGAATCAATGCTTCGCGGTCTTTGCGCTTCATATCAAGCTGTTTCGCGAGCTGTTTATATTCGCTAGGGTGCATCGCGCGAAAGGCAAGATCCTCCATTTCCCATTTTAATTGACCAAGGCCAAGACGATTGGCGAGTGGCGCATAAATACTGTGCATTTCTTCGCCTAATTTTTGCACCGTTGGTTCAGGCAAAAAGCGTGCAGTGCGTAGACTATGCAAGCGTTCTGCAAGTTTTAATAAGACGACGCGTAGATCGTCTACCATGGCCAATAGCATTTTGCGGCAATTTTCAATTTGTCCGGTGCTTTTGTTTTTAGTTTGCTGCAAGTCACTAACCGCATGCATTTGGTCAGCGCCTTGAATTAAGGTTGCCACAGTGGGTGATAAAGTTTCTTGAATATCTTGTAAGCTGATATCTTGATGTTCCCAGATGGGGTACAAAAGCGCAGCTGATAACAATTCTGCATCGACATGCAAAGCAAGTAAGCTATCCGCAATGCTTAAGCCATGCTGCCAAAGGCTAATATTGCCTAAGCCTAAAATCTCACTACCAGTCATAAACGCTAGCTGAGCAGCTTGCGCAATTAAGGTGGATTTTTGGTAAGCCTCTGGTAATTGGCTAAGCCAGGTTGGTAGGGAAATATCTTGTGGACTTTCCCAGTAAGGTTGATGTGTGAGTTTAACCATGCGCTTGTGGTTGTTTGGTTAGAATTAAAGTTGCGCCTGGAATTAACTCGCAAGTACTGTGTTCACTGCTAACAAGAAAAAGTTTCATATTATTATGGTCTAAGTACCCTAAGAAAGTTGCTTTTGTACCATTACACTTTCCACTCTCAAATGTGGCGCTAATTTGGGGAATTTGAGAAAAGCTGGAAGAAAGATTATAGCAAATGCCATCAGAAATTTTTCCTGTGCCTAAATCTGAACTAAAAGATCCGTTGATCGTTAAGCCACCATCGTTGCTTATGAGATAACTATCGGTTATATGTTTTCCGCTTGCCCAGTGGGTTTTATCTGCTAAGAGACTGCAATCTGCAATAGCACTATTACTGGTGATGATAAGTGAGATAACTAAGAACTTAGTTTTCATAAGCTTTCCCCTATAATAATTATAATGGGTCACGCAACCATTTTATACGCTTTGCATTTTAAGCGCTAGAGGGGGTAATTATTTATCTTTTGTAAGAAATTACGCAACATTTGTCTTCCTAAACGATAGGGTATTGTATGCTGCTAGAAAATGTTTAACTTAATAATTGTCTTGCAATAATCATTTGCATTATTTCATTTGTCCCTTCAAGAATTTGATTTACGCGAAGGTCGCGGAAATAGCGTTCAATAGGATAGTCTTTTAAATAACCATAACCACCATGTAGTTGTAGCGCTTGGTTTACAATTTGGAAACCTTCATCAGTCGCAAATTTTTTAGCCATGGCACAATACATGGGTGCTTGAGGATTTTTTTCATCTAAAGCATGGGCAGCACGATAAACCATTAAGCGAGCTGCTTCTAGTTGAATGGCCATATTGGCTAAGGTAAATTGGGTGTGTTGAAAATTCGCAATGGCTTGCTGGAATTGTTTTCTTTCTTGCACATATTGTGTAGCTATTTCTAAACATGCGCCAGCGCCGCCTAACGAACAGGCTGCAATATTGATGCGGCCACCATTTAAACCACTTAAGGCAATTTTAAAACCTTCTCCTTCTTCGCCTAGCCGGTTGTTGATAGGTACGCGGCAGTTTTCGAAAAACACCATGGTTGTTGGTTGATTATGCCAGCCCATTTTTCGTTCAAGTTTGCCAAAGCTTAAACCTGGAGTGTCTTTTTCAACTAGCACGCAACTAATGCCTTTGGGGCCTTCTTCACCCGTACGCACCATAACGGCATAAACATTAGCAACGCTAGCGCCAGAAATAAAAGCTTTTGCGCCATTAATGACATAATGATCGCCATCTTTTATGGCGGTTGTTTTTAAGGAAGCCGCATCAGAACCAGCATTTGGTTCTGTCAAACAATAGCTTGCTAAAAGATCCATGCTAGCTAAAGCAGGAATAAATTTTTTCCTTAATGAGGCACTGCCATAAGTATCAATTACCCAAGCAACCATATTATGGACAGATAAATAAGCTGTCAGGGAAGGGCAGGCTTTTGCAAAGGCTTCAAATACGAGAACAGCATCAAGACGTGATAAACCACTGCCACCAAATTCTGGTTTGACATACATCGCAGCAAAGCCTATCTCTGCTGCTTTTCGTAAAGTATCAACGGGAAAAAAATGTTTTTCATCCCACTCCGCAGCAAAAGGGGCAATTTCACTGCGAGCAAATTGTGTGGCTGCTTCAATTAACGCTTGCTGTTCAGAGGAAAAATTAAAATTCATAAAGGGCTTATCTTTTTAAATGAAAATAAATCATACTGCTACTAGCAAATGCTGACCATCCCATGATCAACAATACCAGCAAAGAAAAAAATACTTGCTGCCATAAATATAATTGATAAATGGCAAAGGCACAAAGAGCTAGAGCAAAGAGAGTGTGCAAAGCTAACATGACAAGTGGAATGTCTTTGGCGACACTTTGGTAGGTTTTAAAAGGCATTAAGCGCGTGGCTGAACGATTCAAGTTTTGAGTAAGGCGTTTCAGATAACGAAAAGCCCAGAGACTATAGCCTATAAAAAAAACTACAAATAGAAGTAGGCCTAATTGGGGTGTTTTTTTAACAGATAAAGCAATGATAAGGAAAAGTATGGGGACTAGAAAAAAATTAATACAGACAAATTTTTGAAAAGCTTTTTTTAGTTGTATTTCTCTTTCGGCAGAATCTAAAATATAACCATGAAGAAACATCCCCCACGGGAAAAAAATAGTTTTCCCTTCAGGGTTTTTTTGAAAGACACACTTCGTAATGGCGTCAAAATAAGCCATGCTAAACTCCTTTTAGCAAGTTTTCATAAGTTTTATTATACGTGATACGAACTAAAGATAAACCCTGAGGTGGCGCGGTAACCCCGGCTTCAGCGCGTTTTTTTGCAGCTAGAATTTGAGCTACCCATTCAACAGGTTTTTTATGGTGGCCAATAGGAAGGAGCGTGCCAACAATATTCCTAACCATATGATGTAAAAAAGCATTTGCTGTTACATTTAAAACCACTTGGTGATCATGGCGTGCGACTGAAATATTTACTATTTCTCGACGAGGATGTTTAGCTTGGCACTCTGCTGCACGGAAAGAACTGAAGTCATGTTCGCCTATTAAGTATTGTGCAGCAATATGCATTTGTTTATGGTCTAGGGGGCGTGGGATCCAAGTGGCATACTGACGCATGATTGCTGGATGTCCAGGGCGGTTATCGATAATATATTCATAAGAGCGGGATGTTGCGCTATAACGGGCATGAAAGTCTTCTGGTACGTCAAACGCATTTCTGATGCAAATATCTTTTGGGAGAAAATGATTAACGCCTAAAACCCAAGCGCTGTGTGGACGTATCGCATGCGTATCAAAATGCACGACTTGATATTTGGCATGAACTCCTCTATCGGTGCGACCAGCACAAGTTACTTCAATAGGTTCAGTTGCAATTTGCGCTAGGGCTTTTTGTAATTCACCTTGCACTGTCCGAAGGCCAGGCTGATATTGCCAGCCATGAAATTCCGTGCCGTCATATTCGACGATGAGCGCTAAACGCATTATAAATCTGCTCCCATATTAAATTGCACGCGGTTAGGGTGGCCGGGGGTTGTCATGGCTTTGGCTAAGGTAAGTTCCATTGGGCCCACAGGGGATTTCCATACAACGCCAACGCCTGCGCCACGCTCTAGGAGTTGGTAATAAGCATCCACACGGCTCTGCCAGGTTGCATGCCTTGCCGTGGGGAAATTATTAAAAGCATTACCCATATCAAAAAATGTTGCCGCATACCAATTTTCTTTAACGCGATAGCGATATTCTGCGCTGCCAACCAAAAGATAGCGCCCTGGCCCCATGACATTATAGCCATAGCCACGAACACTCTGTGCGCCACCGGTAAAAAAACTAAGAGATAGTGGCAACATATTTAAATCATGCACGGCGGTATAGCCAAAGTCGCCGCGGAGCAAAACCATCTGTTTAGGGGTAAAGGAATGTATCCATTTGGTAGAAACTTTTGTTTGCGCCAGGTTGGTATCAGATAACACGCCTTCTTTTGCTGCCATAAAATTAACGTTAAAACGATAGCCTTCTGTTGGGAAAAGGGGATCATTGGCTCTTAAATATTGCGTGCCAATACCCGGTAATAGTAAATGTGATGTTTGGTAAGGGTTATTAAAAAAGCTAAAACGTTCAACCTGATAGCTTAAGTTAAAATTGCGCTGCCAATAGCCGCGCGATAATGTATAGCCAGCGCCAACTTGTTTAAGATTACTGCTGCCTTGGTTGATGGAGTTGGTTTGGATGCTAGCATTTAAATTGTATTGGTCGGTTAAAGGATGCGACCCTGGAATAATATATTTTGCTAATGCTGTGCTTTGTACTTGAGAGATTCGCAACAAAGTATTAAAGCGATCGCCATTTTGATTGACATAATTCCAGTTGCTGCCAAGCGTGGCTCTAGGCCCTGTGTCGGTTCCATAGCCTGCACCTAAAATATACTCTTGTTTAGGTCGCATTTTTAATTTAACTTTGACTGGGACTTGGTGCTGTGGATTATCTGCATTTAAGTCAGGTACAGCTGAAATACTTTTAAAATAATTGCTATTGGTTAAATCCGTTTGAAGTTGATAAAGCTTGTCTGCGGAATAGGCTTCCCCTTGCTTAAAAGGAACAAAACGGTTTAAAAATTTTCTATTGAGTGGAGTTGGGCTAAAACTTAAAACGCCAAAGTAATAACGTGGGCCAGTATCTAAGGTTAAATAAATAATGGCTGTATTTTTTTTGCGATTAATAAGCACTTCATGGCGGCTAAAGTTTGCTTTAATATAGCCTAGTGCATTAGCTTCCTCAATAAGACTGGTTTTAAATTTTTCATAGTTTTCGCTTAGGAAAACATCGCCAACATGCAAAGGCGGTGTTAATGTTTGTAAGCCAGGCTCTTGTGCGCCTTCACCCGTCAGGTGAAAGTCAATGGCAATAATATGTGTTTTTGGTCCTGGCGTAATAGCGTAATATAACTGCCATTTTTCATCAGATTTGATTAAATTTTTTTGAATTTTAGGTTGAAAATAACCATAGGGGGCGATGCTGTCATAAACAGTATCATGGCTATAATCATAAAAATTTTGCGCTTGTGAAGCATCAATGGGTTGTGGTAAATCTTGAATAGAGACATTAAGCGTTGAGACAATATTTTTTTGAACAGGCTCCTGCACGCCAGAAACATTTGGCGTTAAAAGAATATCTGCATTTGCTGTGTAACAAATGCAGATAAACAGTAGAGGAAGCTTTTTAAGAAGCATGAAATGGGCTTTTATCTAGACGCTTAAGTTAATTCTTTGTCAAAAAAATCTAAGGCATAACGGAAGGTAAATTCTGCTGCACGCTGATTATATTCTCGTCCCATGGCTTGCTCTTTAGCTAAATCAAAGCTTCCCGTTTTTTTATCGGTATAAGAATGTTTGGCATCGCCAAAGAATGTGAAAATCCAGTCATGATTATTAGCGTTTTGCATTTCGGCCGCAAAATCTTGTAGTGATTGCGCAGCAGGAACTTGAGGGTCTGCATAGCCGGCAAGAATTAACAATTTAGATTTGACATCATGTGTTTTTAAATCGGATTTAACTAAAACACCATGGCAAGAAACGCCAGCACATAAATCTGCACCGCTGCGGGCAAGTTCTAAAACACACATGCCGCCAAAACAAAAGCCAATAGCGCCAATTTTTTTGCAATTAACATTTTTTTGGTTCTTTAATGTCTCAAAAGCTAGCAATGCGCGACGGCGAACTAATTCACGGCTTTGTAAAAATGGAGTAATAAGTGCGAAACAGCCTTCAAGAGTGTCTGCTGTTTGCCTGTCGCCATACATGTCGGCAACAAAAGCAATATAACCTTTTTCAGCAAGTTTTTTACCGTAATCTAAAGCAAATTCCGCAATGCCTTCAAAGGCCGGAAATACTATTACCGCTGGGTGGTTTCCTTTTAGTTCTTGGGGATAAATAATTTCACCCAACAATTTTTGATCGCCATCAAGATACTCAATTTTTTGCGTTTGCATAAGTAAGCCCTCCTTTTAATATTTTAGCAGGATTTTGAGGGTTAGAGCGGTAGATTGGTTGCCTAAGGCGAGCATAAGCCATTTAATGGTTTTTGAGTTCCTGGTAGAAAGGGAGGATAAAACTAAGTCAACCCTATGGGGGCAGAAAAATAGGCTATATTCTGAATGGGTATGCCGTTATTTAGGGGTTGTTGGCTGTAAAACAGGGGGGTTAGTCAGTAAAAGTCTTAGGGTTTTGTTTTTTTTAAGAGAACTACTTTTTTTCTATCGTTATCCTATGATAACATCGGCATGTATACTTTGTTTTCAAGTTCTAGGGGTTTTGTAGGGCGGGTTCATGTGCTCATGTCTTTAAGTAGCCGCGCTCTATTGCCTATCTTAATTTGTATTTGCCTAGAGCTCAAAGCGCTAAGAATGAAAATAGCTCGCAAGTGTTTATTTGCTTATTATTTGGTCAGAAATCATATGCTACAACAATATATTGCTCATAATAGTTTAATTCCATTTTATCTGAGCTGGCAGTTAGAGCCAAATGGTAGCAACTATAATTTAAGTTTTTCTTATACCTTAGAGAATGATGATAACGTTAACTTTATTATAGATAAGCTGCAAGAGCTTATAAGGTTAAAGGCGTACTTACGGCAAACTTTTGTGCTTAAAGACGGCCAATTAGTTGCAAGTGTTCATGATGACCTGCCGGCAGAAGTTAATTTTTTTACTTCTTCTCTCTCTGATTTTTCTCAGCTTGAACAAGTGTTAGCTAAACAGCCACACGATATTAATGTTAAATCAGCAGTAAAATTAAGTGTTATTCGCTTTAATGATAGTAGTCATAGTATTTTATTATTTAATATTCACCATATTCTTCTGGATGGTGTTGAGTTGGAGAATTTTATTACCGATCTAAACCACTTGCTTGCGAATAAGGAAGTGAAATATGAAAGCCCGAAAGACTATATATCACGGGTGGTTTGTGAACCGCCACTTGAAGAATGTGGCGAAAATGGTATAGCTGCGCTTTATCTTACTAAACTAAATGAGATCGCTGATAAAGTGTGCTACCCTGCGATAAATAATAGACAAAATACCTTTTATTCTCAGGCAGTCTTACCCAAAAGTTTAGCGCAAAAGTTAAAAAGTTTAAGTGAGCAATATCAGCTCAGTATATTCAATTTACTCTTATTAGCTTGGGGGACTTTTCTTGCCAAGCTTTTTAACCAAGATTATACCCTTGTAAACTATCCAGTTAATATTCGGTCAGATAAAACAATTAATGGTTGTTTTATTAATATGGTTATTTTTCCAATGGTGTTAACAGAAGAAAGTAATTATTTGTCTTTAATTGACGCTTGTAAAGAAGATCTTGCTCTTTATAAGCGCTTAGCTAAAGTTAGGCTGACCGATATTTCAGATATGAGTTCAATACCGGGTTTTGCTGTCTCAAATTTTATTCAACCATCTGATCTGGTTATTCAGAATAAACATTATATTGCGCAAGGCTATTCACAAATTGCGCATGCAAATCTTAGTTTAAAATACCGAGAGAAGGGGGATAAACTATATTTTGGCTGTGACATAGTTGCCGATATGTTTTCTGAAAGTCTGACGAGTTCGCTTTTATCTCGGTTTTTTACTTACTTAACCAAGTTGTTTGAGAATGTAGCCACTCCGCTAACAAAATTAGATTTAACCTTTGAACAAGAGCGGCAGCGTTTATTGTATGAATTTAATAATACCGATAAGGCTTATCCGCAGGATAAAATGATTCATCAGTTATTTGAGGAGCAAGTTGAAAGGACGCCTGATGCAATAGCGGTAGTATTTGAAGACCAAAAATTAACTTATCGAGAGCTAAATGAGAAATCAAACTGTTTAGCAAGGTATCTAAAGTCAGAATATCAAAAGCTAACACAAAAAACGCTGATGCCAGACACACTAATCGCCATTTGTGTTGAGCGTAGCCTTGAAATGATTATTGGGATATTAGGCATTTTAAAAGCAGGTGCAGCATATCTGCCAATAGATCCAGAGTATCCGCAAGAAAGAATAGAATTTATTTTAAAAGACGCTGATTGCGTTTTATTGTTAACGCAAGATTATCTTCTACGACAATTATCTACAATTAGCAAGTCTGTAAAAAAAATAGCTTTGGACCAGATAGATTATCAAAAAGAATCAGGCCAAAATTTGGAGAGCCAGTGCAGTGCAAAAAATTTAGCTTATGTTATGTACACTTCTGGCACGACAGGTAACCCTAAAGGGGTGATGATTGAGCATCGCTCCGTAAATAATGTCTTAAATGTCTTATATGACGTTTATCAACTTGAGAAAAACAAAAGGGTTACCGCTTATACCAACTATGTTTTTGACGTTTCAGTTTCTGAGTTTTTTACAGTGTTAACGGGTGGTGGAGAGTTATATCTATTAGGAAAAGAACGAAAAGATCTCGATCAGTTAACAAGTTATTTAAACAAAAAAAATATTAATGCAGCTTATTTGCCGCCTGCTGTCTTGTCGATTTTACCTAAAATCCAATATCCAACATTGCATACTTTAATTTTTGCGGGCGAGCCTTGCAACCAAACAACAGGTAGATATTGGTTAACTCAGTGTGAGCTATATAATTATTATGGCCCAACGGAAGCAACCATTTATGCGACAGGTAAAAAAGTTATCTCTAGAAATATTAACGAAATTGGCTATCCTTTAGCGAATGTTAGAGCATACGTTCTAGATAGACACTTAAATTTAATGCCTATTGGCGGTATTGGCGAGTTGTATTTAGGCGGTGCTTGCTTAGCAAGAGGATACCTAAAACGGGAGGATTTAACTAAAGCGTGCTTTATAGATAATCCTTTTGCAACAGAATCAGATAAAGAAAAAAACTATAAGGTTTTATATAAAACAGGAGATTTAGTACGTTGGTTAGAAGACGGCAATTTGGAATACTTAGGCCGAAATGATTCCCAAATAAAGCTGAGAGGATATAGGATAGAGCTAGGTGAAATTGAAAAGGTTTTATCGACGTACCCTGGAGTTAAGCAAAGTATTGTGCTCTTAAAAGAGAAAAAACAAAATAAATATCTAATAGGATATTATGTCTCTGAAACTAAATTGAATGAACTCGATATCCAAAAATATCTTGCGCAACACTTGCCAGATTACATGTTGCCTTCAATGTTGGTCAATCTTGAAGGGTTGCCATTAACCGTGAGCGGTAAATTAAATAAAAAAGCTTTGCCTGAGCCTGAGTTTATAAATGTACAAAGTTATGTGGCGCCTCGGAATGAGAAAGAGCAATTTATTTGTGAGGCTTTTGCTAAAGTCCTAGACTTGGAAAAAGTGGGCATTGAAAGTGATTTTTTCAGTTTGGGTGGAAATTCATTGAAGGCTATTGCTTTAACTGCAAAGTTGCAAGTTAACTTTAAGATTAACATTATTGACATTTTTAATTTAAAAACGCCTAAACAGATTGCAAGAAAAGTAGAGTTTGCTAAAGATAATTTACGGCAGCAGCTTGAAAAAATTAAGCTTGCCTATCAGGCTGAAAACAATAAGAATATTTTTGGAGAGCAAGACTATCATAAGTTAGACGAATATTTGGCGGCTGTAAAAAAACTACCTAAACGTTACAATAAAAAACCAATTTGTAACGTTTTGTTAACGGGTGTGCCTGGTTATTTAGGGTGTAATTTGCTTAACCAGCTGCTGAAATTAACAGATTATAATATTTACTTGTTAATAAGGGCGAAGTCAGCGGAGGAAGCTTTTAATCGGCTTAATCAAAGCTACCAATTTTATTTCAATGAGATGCTTGATAATCTCTTAGGTTCGCGCTTATTTATTTTTGAGGGTGATATAGAGAAAAGTAATTTGGGATTGGCAGCCTCAGATTATCAAACCCTTGCTAGCAAGATTGATAGTATTATCCATGGAGCAGCATTTACTAAACATTATGGTGAATATGATCGTTTCTATTCAGCAAATGTGCAGGCAACAATCCATTTGTTAGAGTTATGCAAATTGACTGCTTTAAAAGATTTTCATTTTGTTTCAACTATCTCTGTGCTGCGTGACTGCGGCCCTAGCCAGCAAAAGTTATTGATGGAGGAAGACTTTTGTGAAAATGCTGAAGAGCAGCTTTCTCCTTATATTAGAACGAAACATGAAGCTGAGTTAGCCGTAATCAAATATAGGGATCAAGGAATTAAAGCGAGTATTTACCGTTTAGGTAATCTGGCTTTTATGTGGTCTAATCATTGCGTGCAGCAAAATATAAATGATAGTGCGTTTTTTAGTCGGTTGCAGTGTTTTATTAAATTAAAGGTTGCAGCGCAAGAAATTGGAAAAACAGAGATATCGCCAGTAGACTTAACAGCTCAGGCGATTGTTAGATTGTTTGATAAGCTAGAATTGAGTAACGGAGTTTATCACGTATTTGATCCTAACTTGTGTAATATCGCTGAATTCTTTGCAGCGGATGCTAATTTTGCAATTAAAATTCAGCCATTATCTGAGTTTATTAATACTATTTTAAACTATCTAAATAACCCAACTTATCAAAAATATGTAGAACGCTTCCTTTTGCATCAAGGTTGGTTAGAGAAAGACTATCGGCCTCCTAATGCCGCTCAAGTTTTACAGAATAAAACCAACTTTATTTTAGGTCAATTGAATTTTAAGTGGCCAATCATTCCCCAAAAGGTATTTAGAAATTATGTTAGAAAAGCTTACCAACTTATGCAAGAGGGTTTAGTAAGATGACACAGGAAAACGCGGAAAAGAAAAAGCCAAAAATTATAGAGTATCTTGAAACGGTTGCTCCGATTCTTCCTGCGCCTATTTATTGGGAAGATGTAAATAGTGTAATTTTAGGTGGAAATGAGCCTGTTTTTAAAGCAACAGGGGCGTTAGTGCCCGATGCATATGTCGGCAAAACGCTCTATGAGTTATATCCTATTGATATGGCCACGCATATCAAAAAGCATAACGAAGAAGTTATGAGTACGGGTAAAATTCTTTCTCAAGAAGAGGCTATCGAAGATATTACTACAGGGGAATTTAAATACTTTACTGCGGTAAAAGGTCCTCTACGAGATGAAGATGGGAAGATTATTGGTATTGTTGGTACTTCTGTCGAGATTACCGATAGAAAAAGGGCGGAAGAGCAGTTAAAGATTGAAAAAGAAAAAGCTGAAACTGCATTAAAAGTTAAGTCTGATTTTCTTGCTGTGGTAAGCCACGAGCTTAGAACGCCATTAACGGGTATCCTGGGGATGGTGGAAATTCTTCAAACAGAAAAAATTCCCGAAGAAGAAAGGGAAGAATATTTGAGGAATATTGATACAGCATCGAAACATTTACTGGCAATCATTAATAATATATTAGATTTTGCCAAGTTAAATGAAAATAAATTTAGTCTGGTAAACATTCCTTTTGATCTTGTCGATACCTTTGAGAAAACATTAGATATTCTTGAAGCAAAGGCGCTTGAGAAAAATATCACGCTTGATATCCATTATCCTCAAGCATTGCCAAGATATTTCCTAGGGGATCCTAAAGCTTTACTGCAAATTTTTATTAATGTAATCGGTAATGCTATTAAATTCACGGATCGGGGTGGGGTAGTTGTCCATACAGAAAAGAGGCAAGCGGATAACAATCGAGTTGTTTTTGCTATTATTGTTAAAGATACGGGAATTGGCATCCCTGCTGACAAGCTAGAAAGAATTTTTGAGCGATTTGAGCAAGTTAACTCTTCTGTAGTACGAGCATATGGCGGTACAGGTCTTGGGCTGTCCGTCACTCAAAAGCTAGTGGAATTAATGGGCGGGATGATTTCAGTTGAGAGTGAAGTAGGGAAAGGGTCAGTCTTTACAATATTGCTGCCACTTGAATTGGACTTGCAGCGTATGTCAGCAACGCAAATGCAGGAGCAGAAAAAGAACGAGATTATTTTTAAAAAAGATACCAGAGTTTTGCTTGTGGAAGATGATGCATTAATTCAGCTAGTTCATAAACATAAATTTGAAAAGTTAGGCTGTAAGTTTGTTGATATTGCCAAAAATGGCACTGAAGCATTAGCGTGTTATGCTGAAAATCATTATGATATTGCTTTTGTAGATATTGGTTTGCCTGACATGACAGGCAATGAGGTTATTCAGAAAATTCGCGCATTAGAAGGAAATGATAAGCGCTTATGTATTGTAGCGTTAACTGCTTATTCTGATGAAGAAAATCGAAGAAGGATAAGAGAATCTGGGGCGGATACAGTTTTATCTAAGCCAATTGAAGAGCCAAAACTTTTAAAAGTTTTAGCTAAATATCTTTAAATGCTTGTTGCTTGTATAGTGAGGTAGTAGATAGAATTTTGCCTTCTTCTGAGCTTGAAAAGTAAATGGGATTTATACGTATGGAAAGAGATTCATAATAAAATAAAAAAGAGGCGTGTTATGCACTTATTAAATTTACGTGGTGAAAAAATTAAACTTTTCCCTTTGGCTTTGGGGCTTTATAGCGCAGGTGGTGCGTATCAAGCCGAGGATCGATTGGCGCCGGATCAGCTGTTACCGCTGGTTGAGGCTGCTATTAAGATGGGCGTTAATTATATCGATACAGCGGCGGTATATGGACATAGCATAGGGGACAATGAGCGTTGCCTAGGTAAGGTTTTAAGTAGTTTAGCTAGAGCTGGAAAGTTTAACGAAAGGAATATCGTGATTGGAACAAAATGCGGTTTAGAGTTTTCTGTGGAAGGAGCGCGTGTGAAAAACTCACGTACAGATATTGCTAGCTCTGCCCAAAAAAGTAGTTTAAATCTTAATGTTAACCACTTAGGTGTTTTATGGTTGCATCGACGCGATGTTGAAACACGTGTAGAAGAGATAGCAGAAACATTTGCTGACCTTATTCAGAAAGGTATTGCGGCTAATGTCGGTTTATCGGAGGTAGGGGTTGAAACTGCTGAAAAATTTAAAAGAGCTTTAGCCGTTAGAGGGCTAGCTGATCGTTTTGTCGGAATTCAGGGGGAGTTCTCTATTGTCAATCGCCATGAGCAGTGCCTCGTTGATTATTGTAAAGACAATAACCTTGTTTTTTTTGCTTATGGCACTTTGGTCCATGGTTATCTGACGGACCCTTCTTACGCGGCTAAAAGCTTTGGAGGTATAAGAGGCATTTTTTTTCCACAACTTACAGAGGAAAATCGTCAAAAGAACTTGATTTTTTTACATAAGTTGGCGGAATTCGCAAAGAGCAAAGGATGCACTGTGCCACAATTATGTTTAGCTTGGGCAATGGCGCAAGGCGTATTCCCGTTGATAGGAACAACGAAGGTGGCGCATCTAGAGGAAAATCTAAAAAGCCTCCAAATAAAGCTAACGGCAGAAGATTTGGCAGAAATTGAGCATATTAGAGTTAAATTTCCGGTTTATGGTGAGCGTGGTTCAAAGAAATTGGCTGAATTAGCCCCTGAAGTATATTCCCTAAAATTCTTAGAGGTTGGCCAAGTTTTTCCAGATCAAAGCATTTGCTGATGATATATGGTAAAAAATCACCTTTACTATATAACCCTCATATAAAGCTTTAAGTAAAATGAATTTACATAGACGGAAGAAATGTTTATATAAGTAATCTTGAGTAAACCTATTTTCCAAGGGGAGGGGCTTTAGAGACTTTCTAAAACCCCTTCTTTGCTTCCTCATGATATAATTTCACCATTACAGCAATTTGCTTATTTTTTATGAACATTTCTTCAAATTTTGATAGCGGTAACATCGAATTTATTTCCCAGCATGATAATATTTTTCAACTCAATTTACGCCGAGATAGCCATGCGAAATATGCGCAATGGTTTTACTTCGCGGTAACTGGCCAGGCAGGCAAGCCTTCACAGTTTCAAATCATGAATGCAGGTGAATCAAGTTACCCGGATGCTTGGGCTACGTCAAAAGCACTCATGAGTTATGACCGTAAGCATTGGGTCCGAGTACCGACGCGTTATGAAGACCAACGTTTAATTATTGAGCATACCCCTAAACACAATCTGGTTTATTATGCTTATTTTACGCCTTATAGCTATGAGGATTACTTAAATTGGTTATCTAACCTCCAGATGCAGTGCTCAGTAAATTTTTTAACGCACACTTTAGACGGTCGAATGATGCACTGGTTACAAATCGGGGATGCTGCGCCCCATAAGAAAAAATGTTGGTTTATTGCTCGCCAGCATGCGGGTGAAGCAATGGCATCTTGGTTTATCGAAGGTTTATTAGAGAAACTTCTGAAAGACAAAGAAGCCCTTACCAAAGATGCTGTTTTTTATATTGTGCCATTAATGAATCCAGATGGCGTAGCGCGTGGTCATTTGCGTGCAAATGCGCATGGCTTAGATTTAAACCGGCAATGGAAAAATCCTGACCCTAAATTTTGCCCTGAAGTGTTTATGACGCGTCAAAAAATGCATGAGATTGGTGTTGACTTTTTTATGGATGTGCATGGCGATGAGGTATTGCCTTATGTGTTTTTGGCTAATAGCCGTGACAACTTACAACATACAGAACGGCAAAAGAAATTAGAAGATGCTTATTGTGAAGCTTTGTTGCAGGCAAGCCCAGAGTTTCAGACACAATATGGGTATGAGAAAAGCCAGTTCTCAGAAAGTACGCCAACATTAGCTTGTAACTATATTTCTGAGCATTTTCAATGTCTGTCATTTACCCTGGAAATGCCATTTATTGATAATGCGAATTTGCCTGATGCTAAGGAAGGTTGGTCGCCGGCGCGCTCGCGAAAATTTGCTGAAGCAACGCTAGCAGCATTAACAGCTGTTTTGCCAAGTTTATAAAATGTCATTATTGCTTTTAGAAATTAATCATCGTACAGCGCCGCTTGCGGTTCGAGAGAACTTTGCCTTTTCTCGAGAGCGTGCTGCTGAAATTTTGCGTCAGTTTGCTGCGCAAAATGAAAGCCATGAAGTCGTATTAATTTCAACCTGTAATCGTACAGAAGTTATTTGTGCTAGCGAAGATAGTCAAGCGGCACTGGCAGTATTATGCCAAGTTTGTAAGGTTGAGGAGGCGGATTTACAGCAGCACTGGCGCGTTTACCATGACGAAGCTGCGCTACGTCATTTAGTTCGTGTGTCAGCGGGTTTAGATTCTTTGATTTTGGGAGAGCCGCAAATCTTTGGCCAAGTGAAAGATGCTTATGAATTGGCACATCAAGTTGGCACAGTTGGAAAAGTTTTGCATTCTTTTTTTCAATTTGCTTTTTTCTTAAGTAAAAAAGTTAGAACTGAAACGGCCATCGGTAAAGACCCTGTCTCGGTGGCTTTTGCGGCGGTAACTTTAGCGAAACATATTTTTGCTGATTTAAGTCAATGCAAAATTCTTTTGCTTGGCGCAGGCGAAACAGCGGAGCTTGCCGCAAGGCATTTTGCTGAGTATCAGGTTAAGCATTTCTTTTTTGTCAACCGAACTTTAGAAAATGCTGAACATTTAGCGCAAACTTATCAGGGTTCAGCGTTTGATTTGCAAGAACTGCCGACGGTATTAGCTCAAGCGGATATCATTCTTACTGCAACTGAAAGTTCTACGGCTTTAATTACTCATGCTGCCATGAAAAGCTGTGTGCAGGCTCGGTCAGATTCTCGTTTATTATTAGATCTTAGCGTTCCACGGAATATTGCGGCTGAAGTGGCCAGCTTACCCGACTGTTATCTCTATACCATTGATGATCTGCAAACGATTGTTCAAGAGGGTTTAGAGCAAAGGCGAGAAGCTGCTAAAATTGCTGAGGAAATTATTGAGGTTGAAATTAAGAAATTTTTCCGTAAGCAGCGGCTAACAGGTTATGGACAAGAGATCAGTCAGTTCAACGAAAAAGTTGATAGGATGATCGAGCTTTTTGCTAGAGAAGCTGTTCAAAGCCAACAAGTTGAAGATGCAGTAACGCTGGGTAAGAAACTGGCAAAAAAAATTCAGCATGAAGCATTAATATTTTTTAGAGGGAATGCAGAGTGATAACGAGAAAAGTTGATGGTCTAGCAGGAATGACGACAAGACAATCTGCTCACAAAATATTTGTGAGAAATCATGAGCCCCCTCAAGCACTTTTGTCTATTAGTCAACGCAAATGATGAATGTTTCTTATTGGGTGTTCCGAGTTTTAACCTATCCGCTAAGCTTCTTGCCAAATACTTGGCTGCATGTCTTTGGCCGTGGACTAGGTACGGCAGCTTATTACTTAGTGCCCACATATCGCAAACGTTGTTTAAGTAATTTAGCGCTTGCAACTTCCCTCCATCTTTCAAATGACGAAATCCAAAAACTCGCGAAGCAATCTTTACAAAATGTCATGATTGGGCTTTTAGAGTATGCCAAACTTTTTCGCCTAAAAAATATTGCCCAGATTGCAACTTGTGATAACCCAGAGGTGGCAGATAATGTCATGGCGGCAGGTAAGGGCATGGTGGTATTTTGCGGTCATCAAGCTAATTGGGAAGTATTATTTCTTTATGGAACCAGTCGATATCCTGGGGTTGCTATTGGCCGTCCTATCAGAAATACCGCCATGTACCAATTTGTTTTAGCTGTACGGGAAAAATTTGGTGGCAAAATTATCCCGCCTAAAAAAGCGCTGTGGGAAGGTATTCGTGCGCTAAAGCGTGGTGCATTCCTGGGGGTGGTTGGTGATCAGGGGATGGTAGAAAGCGGTTTTTCTTGTGATTTCTTTGGGCGAAAAGCTTGGTTTTCAACCTTGCCGGCTTTATTGTCTTATCGCACGGGGGCGCCTTTGGTTGTTGCAATGACACGCAGAGAACAGGGGCAGTATGTCGTGAAATATGGCAAGCCCATTTACCCTAATACTGCTATATCTATGGATGAAGAGGTGCAGCGGATGATGAGCGCCGCCTTGCAAATCTTTGAGCAAAGTGTGCGTGAGCGTCCAGGGGAATGGTTTTGGCAGCATAATGTTTGGAAGCAGCAAGGTCTTGGCCGACCGCGGGGGATCTTTCGTCAGGATTGTCTGGCGATTATATTACCCGAGAATGCGGCAGAAATTTTCCCGGTTGCGCAAGAAATCCGTAAGCGCTACCCCACAGAATTTGTGACTTTATTTGTGCCAGCTAATACGTCTAATCTTGCTTTGTCTGGCGTTGAAACGGTAATTTATCATTCGCTACAAGATATTTTGGTGGATGATTATCGCTTTAAAATTATTTTTGATTTATCTTCTAATCCTGCCATCCGTAAGCATTTCTTGAGGTTTAGTGCAGTAGATGTTATACCTTTAAAAGGCGTAGCGAAACTCATTGAAAATAAGCGCAAACCCAGATAATCCGCTAAGATAAAATGCTTCTTTACAAATTGGCCACGCTAACGCTAGCGTCAAACAGCTTTTTGAGCGATTAGCCAAATTAACTTATTTTGGGGTTGTAAATTAACTACACGGGCTTTAGCGACAGTGGTCAATAATGGTATACTTCGGTCACCAATTTTATGAATTATTGAGCTTTACTGTATAAATTTGAGAAGATAACAATGACAATGAGAAAATCCTTACTTTCCATTACCTTATTTGGTTTATCCCTGGTAATGGTAAATCTAGGTTTTGCAAAAGATTTTAGTTTTAGCGATGTTGAGCAAAAAGCAAAAAGCTTGGCAGGACATAACTATGAAGCGCAAAAAAACGATGACTTACCGCAAGATTTAGCCAATCTTGACTATATCCACTATAGCCAAATTCTACCTAAAGCGGATAAAGACGTTTGGGCAGATGAAAAGCTACCTTTTCGATTAGCATTTTTTCAGCGTGGCTATATATATAAAGATCGTGTAAATGTGAATATTATTGACAAGGGGGAAGCTTCTCCTGTGATGTATTCGCCTGATAGATTTGATTTTGGTCCTAATAAATTTGCAGAACCATTATCAAGCAATCTGGGTTTTGCAGGATTTCGTATTAAATATGTTTTTCCGCATGCTGAAAATCCTAAAGATCCTGCTTATGAAGTGGCGGTATTTTTAGGCGCAAGCTACTTTAGAGCAGTAACATCAAATCATGTTTTTGGTTTGTCGGCACGTGCATTAGCGATCAATACAGGTTTACCAGAACCAGAAGAGTTCCCCGTATTTCGGGAATTTTGGGTGGAGAAACCTAGCTCTGGTGCAAAAACATTAACCTTTTATGGCTTGCTAGATAGCCCAAGCGTAACTGGTGCCTACCGTTTTGTGTTACATCCTGGGGATGAGTTAACACTTGATGTACAAAGCCACCTTTATTTTAGACATGCCGTCAAACGCTTTGGCGTAGCGCCGATTACTAGCATGTTTTATTATGGCAAAAACACTGAGCGTCATATTGATGATTTTCGACCAGAAGTACATGACTCAGATGGGCTTTTAGTCAAAAAAAGTTCTAATGAATGGTTATGGCGCCCACTCATTAATCCCTTACAATTAGGGTTAAGCATCCTCAAGGAATCTTCTTTATCTGGCTTTGGTTTATTTCAACGCGAGAGAAACGAATCCCAATACCAAGATTTGAATTATAATTTACGTCCTAATTTGTGGGTTGAACCTATTGGTCACTGGAAATCGGGGGCAGTTTATTTAATAGAAATACCTAGTGATGCTGAAATATACGATAATATCGCAGCCTTCTGGGTGCCTGACGCACAAACTGGACCTGGCAAAGAATTTAGCTTTAATTACCGCTTACATTTTTTATTCACAGAGCTTGCTGAAAATAATTTAGCGAAAGTTATATCCACCCGGGTTGGGGCAGGTGGGTTAAATGGAAATACTTCTGCATTAAGGCGCTTTGCCGTAACGTTTAAGATACCGGATATGCAACATGTTCCTGCTGCTAACGCGATTGTGCCGGTGATTAATACCTCCCAAGGTAAGCTTCAGCGTATAAATGTATTTCAAGACCCAGATAAAAAAGTATGGCGATTAGTATTTGACTTAGATCCGCAAGGTAATGTTGGCCCAATTGAATTACGTGCTTACTTAGCCATGGGTAAAAAGACCTTAAGCGAGACTTGGCTATACCAATGGAGAAGGGTTTAATCTTACCAAATTTAGCAAAACAATAGTTATGAATCTACACCAACAAAAAAAATTACGTGAACAATTAATGCTCTTTCTGCAGCAGCTGCATATTTGTGATTTAAAACTTCGTGAGCAAATTGGTGACGAGATTTTAGATAAATTTACATTTTTCTTACGCGAAGTATCGTATAAAAAAAGTTTGAAAATTATCCAAAACGTTGCGCTTGCTTATTTTAATCAAGCCTTGGCTGATTACTTGCTGCTTGATATGTCAAAAGATTGCCACTTGATCACGGGTGCGCGTGCGCAAATCTTAAGCCAGATGCAAAGTACAGATTTTTTATTTCTGAATGAGGGGTCATCCCCTAAGCTTAAGATTGATTTTCAGTCAGCAACGCCACCAGAAGCTCCTTTAGAAATGCCGGAACAAAAAATCCAATTTCTTTTCGCCACGCCTTCAGCGCAGGGATCATCACACGCATGACTAAAATTTTTCGTCGTAGCTTATTTTATTCGCTGAGCATTTTTACAACACTGTTAGCAATGGCATTAGTGGCGCAGCCTTTCTTGGCTAATGACTTTACGCTGTTAGAATTCTTTTTAGTCCTAATATTTGGCGTTTTAATTTTTGGTGTCAGCTTGTCTTTTTGGATGGCGATTATTGGCTTTTTTGTTTTGTTAATAGGTGGGGACCGAAAATCTATTACCAGAATAACGAAAGTTGCTACTGAAAATATTTTAAATATGGCTAAGCCAACAGCATTAGTCATGCCAATTTGTAATGAGAATCCCCAGCGTATTTTTGCAGGCTTACGTGCGATTTATGAATCTGTGTTAAAAACCGGCTTTGGCCAAGCATTTGAAATTTTTGTGTTGAGTGATACCAGTGATCCTATTTTACGCTTGCAAGAAGAACAGTTATGGTTTCAAATGCGTGAAGCTTTTCAGGCGCATGGAAAAATTTTTTACCGTAATCGTACTGAAAATATTGGACGCAAAAGTGGCAATATTGCTGAATTTTGCCAGCATTGGGGCGGGCGTTATGAATTCATGATTTTGCTTGATGCGGATAGCTTAATGGATGGCAATACCATTGTTAAAATGGTTAATATTATGCAAGCCCAGCCCAAAGTGGCTATATTGCAAACGCCGCCATTGCCCGTGAACCAAAAATCCTTATTTGGTCGTATTATGCAGTTTGCTAGCTGTCTTTATGGTCAGATATATTCTGCTGGCGCAGCATTTTGGCAATTATCTCAGGGCAATTACTGGGGGCATAATGCCATCATTCGCGTTGAAGCTTTTGCGGCGCATGCAAGCTTGCCAAAGCTACCGGGCGAGGAGCCTTTGGGCGGAGAAATTTTAAGTCATGATTTTGTTGAAGCGGCATTGCTGCGTGAAGCTGGTTGGGAAATTTGGTTGGCTTATGATATCGATGGCTCCTATGAAGAAATGCCAACCAATATTATTGATTATGCAAAACGTGATCGTCGTTGGTGCCAAGGCAATTTGCAGCATATCTGGTTTTTATTTGCCAAAAAAATGTCTTTAGTGAGCCGCCTACATTTATTAATGGGTGTAATGTCATATTTAGCTTCGCCGCTATGGCTGGTCTTTTTGATCATTACAGGAATTGCAGCCTATGAGTACGGACACTTAATGCCAATTTATTTTGCCAATAATAATCCATTTCCTGTCTGGCCAATTTCTTATGATATTGAGTTAGTGGCTTTATTGTTGGTGACGTTGGGAATGCTATTTATTCCAAAATTTTTAAGTTTATTGTGGTTGCTGTGTCATCCTAAACAAGTAAAAAAATTCGGCGGTTATTTAGGTGTTGTTACGAGTGTTTTATTAGAGTGCATTTTTTCAACGCTATTAGCACCCTTGTTGATGTTATACCGTACCAAGTTTGTGCTGGCAATTTTATTGCGTCAAAGCATTGGCTGGCCTGCACAGCAAAGGGAAGAGCATGGTTTGAGTCTTAAAGAAGCCATAACCGCGCATGGTTTACAAACGCTTATTGGTTTTGCTGCATTACTATGTATCTATTTTTTTATTCCTAGTTTTTTCTGGTGGTTTTTACCGGCGGTACTAGGGTTAATTCTTGCTATTCCTTTATCGATGTTTGTGAGTAGTTCATCTATGGGTACAATCACAAGACATTGGGATTTGTTCTGTACGCCAGAGGAAACTTGCCCGCCAGAAGTGATTCGTTTATTCCAAGAAGAAATGCAAAAAGATTAGTGTTCTTTGTTGCTAGGAATAAGCTGCAAGCCCTTCCTACAAAAGGAATTATGGTAACAACTTATCTGGATTTAAAATATTTTTTGGATCGAATTGTTGCTTGATTTTTCGCATCAGATCTAAGCTGCTTGGAGAAAACGCTTTCGCCATAAAGGGTTTTTTATCAAGGCCAATGCCATGTTCGCCAGATAGCGTTCCTCCAAGTTCAATGACCTTTTCAAAAATAGACGTTAACAAATTTTCCGCTTTAGTTAATTCTGCTGAATTTTGTGGTAATAAATTAACGTGTAAATTTCCATTGCCGGCATGACCAAAGTTTACATTTAAAATATTTGCTTTGGCAGTAATGTCATGCAGCCACGTTAAAAAATGATGCAATTCATGGACGGGCACAACAACATCTTCATTGATTTTATGCGGAGCTAAAGAACGTAAAATAGGTGATAAAGCTTTTCGCGCGATCCATGCTTCTTGAGCATTTTTGGCTTCGTTAACTTCAATCACCTGAGGTAAATATTGTTTAATTTGTGTTACATAAAAAGGTAATTGATCTTTTAATCCATCTAGCTCAATTAATAATAAACTTGCAGCTTGAGATGGAATGTTTAATTGACTATATTTTCTTAATAAACCAAGGCAAGCTTGATCCATGAACTCGAGTGCTGCGGGTGTAATGGCCTGGTTCATTAAAGTTTCAACACAGTGGCAGGCATCAGCTTCACTTGCAAACCAAGCTTGTAATAAAGTGGTTGCTTCAGCACGCGGACTAAGTTTTAGGCAGGCCTTAGTGACCAAGGCCAGCGTACCCTCAGCGCCAATGATCAAGCGCGTTAGATCATAACCGCTAGCCGCTTTAGTGACTGCAAAGCCGGTTTTAATTAATTCTCCTGTGCCAGTGACCGCTTCGAGATATAAAACATTATCACGAGCTGAACCGTATTTTAGGGTGTGTGGACCGCCTGCGTTATAGCCTAAATTTCCACCGACACAAGAAAACGCTTGGCTGGAGGGATCAACAGGCCAAAATAGATTTTGGGTTTTAGCTAAATTTTGAACATTTTGGTTTAATACCCCTGGTTCAACCAGTATATAGCGGCTTTCAGGGCAGAATTGGATAATTCTCTCCATACGTTCAAAAGAGATGACTAATCCTTGTGGCGTTGGAACAGCGCCACCTGGTGTGCCTGTGCCACGTCCTCGGGCAGTAATCGGCATGCCATAGTTTGCGCAAGTTTGTACAATCATTTGTACTTGTTGTGTGTTTTCAGGTAAAACAACAGCGAGCGGCATTGCACGGTGCCGACCATTATCATAGCTATAAGCAATGCAAGAAGCACTGTCGGTTAATACTTGGTGAGGCGGTAATTGCTTTTGTAAGCTATGAATACAAGGATTAGGCATAAGTTTCAAAAGGGTTTTTAATCGTTTTTTATCTTAAGGAGATTTGTCTAGGAATACAAGTTTTTGTTCTAATTTAATACCTATGAAACAAAAGGCTTTTGGTAAATCAAGACGGATGCTTGTTCTAGGAGTTTGCTGAGTTATAAAGGCTGACGACGCTTTATGTGTCATTACATAAAGCGTCGTCGGTCAAGAAATTAAGCTTTTCTAGGTACCACAAAAGTATTAATAGCCCCGGTGATCAATGCCAATATAATAATAGTCATGGCAAGGGGTATTTGATTTGTTGAATGGAAATGTGCGGCAATACTACCTGCGATGAAAGCCGCTAACATCTGTAAGCTCATACACATGGCGCCAGCTGTGCCCGCAATATGGCCAAATGGTGACATTGCAGCAGAGCCTGCAGCATTCAAAATAAAAGTTGCACCATACAAAGCAATAAACATGGGCGCCATAATGGCTGCAATGTTAATCCACTGCAAAAGGCCTGTAGCTAGCATACAAAGTGCACCAAGCAACATAATTACCAAACCAGCTTTAATAATTTTGGGGATGCCCAGCTTTTCAATTAATACAGCGACTGTGGCAGAACCAGCACTTAATGCAATGGCATTCACAATTGCCAACCAACCATAAGCAACAGGAGTTAGGCCCATTACATTTTGGAATAAGAAGGGTGTTAATGCCGCATAAGCTACTAACGCCGCATAGCAAACGCCTACCATAATGGAATATCCCATGAAGGCGCCGCTGCGTAACAAAGTTTTGCTATTATCAAGAATGACGGCAATTTTGGTCCCATTAATATCGCGTCTCTCAGGTGCGTGAGTTTCAGGCAGCGTCATGCTGGCGATAATAAAAAGCACCAGAATATAGACAGCAATCAAAACAAAGCTTGCTTGCCAGCTCCAAACTTTTTGTAAATAACCACCCGCAACTGGCGCGATCGCAAACACAATAGAAAATGTCATATTAAGTGTTGCCATGACTTTCCCTAATTTTTCATTTGCAAAAGCATCACGCATGGTTGCAAGTGCAAGGCACATTAAGGCTGCAGAACCCGCACCTTGTAAGAATCTACCGATAGAAAACAGCGTAATATTGTCAGACCACAAGCAAACTAAAGTGCCGATACCAGTAATTAACATACCGGATAGGATTAATCTTTTACGACCATAGCGCTCTGATGCTGGTCCATAGACCCATTGGAAAATCGCTTGGCCTAGTAGGAAGATAGTAACGGTTAAGCCCATTGCCGTACTACTAGAGTGCAGAGCTTGGGCAATAGCAGGAAGAGAGGGCAAATACATATCTGCTGCAAGTTGACTTGCAGCGGCAATTAAAATGACTAAAGTGATAAAATAACTTCCATAAGCTGGCTTGGTATCTGAGGTGGTCATTTTTAAATCCATTTTAAATTAGTTGATAATGCCTCAAAGATTTTAGCTCATGCATTGCGGCAATACAAGTCAATTTTTTGCTGGAATAACAATTGGGGAGGCTAGGTCATCCTAAAGCGACGTCGATAGTGCCGTAATAATGCATGCACAAATGGCCAAATCAAAGCGGTTGTTAAAGCAGGCCACCAGAATGATAAGAGAATGGTTTGATTGCTATAGAGTTGAGTGATGGCAACAATGCCAAGATAAAGCAGGTTCAAAAAGAACATGGTCAAGATTTGTTGTAGTCCAGAAAAAAAGCTAAACCGCCGAGACATCTTGATAAAAATGCCTGCCAAAATAACTAAAGCAAGGGCGTGTGTGCCTATCAAACTGTTATAAAGTAAGTCTAAAATAATCCCAAAAAACCAAGCATAAAAAATGCCTACGCGATGCGGTAGTGCCATGATCCAATAGAATAATACTGGCAATAACCAAATTGGCCAAATATCAGAAAGCCAAGGTGCTGTGGGCGCAATCATGAGCAGCAAGCTTACAATAAAGCTCAAAACGAGCACTAACCAACCTTGTAATGTCATGCGGTTGCTCCCCCATTGTTATTGACGAACACAACGAGAGCTAAATGAAGCCGGTTTAAGTTTGTCGCTGGAATGATATGGACTTTGCCAATGTTCCTACCTTGTAACTCAATCTGAGAAATTTTGCCAACGGGATAACCCGGGGGATAGTGACCGCCAATGCCAGAGCTGATTAATGTATCGCCTGCTTTAAGATCGGCGTTATTCATGGGGTTTAATAGGTTGAGATCTTGGCTGTTGCCAGTGCCAATCACGATTAGGTTTTCTCTGGTACGTTCATTGGTAACAGGAATTGCAGAGCGTGAATCACTTAATAGCATAACGCGGCTATTAATCGGTGTTGTTTGAATAACTTGGCCAATGATGCCATCAGCAGCAACCAGTGCTTGGCCAGAAGAAATACCTGCATCGCTACCGGCGTTAATTAATACTTCGTGTTCAGATCCTTCTCCTTTAAGACCAATAATGCGAACCATCATATATTTTTGATTTTGTTGTACAGCAGAGGCTTTGAGAAGAGATTTAAGTTCTTCATTTTGCGCCTTAAGCGCATTTAATTCTTGCAATTTTGCTTGCAAAACTAATTTTTGGTCTTGCCAGTTTTTTTTGTCATGAACCAACTCATGTTGGAGGGTAAAATAATCGCGAACTGAAAAGTAAGTTTGTTCGGGTAGCACGATGGCATATTGTAAAGGTGTCGCTGCCATTTGTAGATAAGTTTTTAAGCGTGGCGACAGGATGTGCTTATTATCAAGAATGAGTAGCGCAAAACTTAACAATAATAAAATCCAAAAGCGGAAACCGAAAGTATGCTCTTTGTGAAATATCATCTCAAATATCCATAAACTGCGGCAAAGGTTTTCTACCTTCTCCAGAAGGCAAGACTATTCTTGGGCATGAAGGTGCTTGCCTTCAGGCCACTTTAAATCGGCTCTCTCAGGCGAGAGAGCCGAGCAGTATTAATCCTTTAAAATTCCACCGCTTAACTTGTCAATCATTTCTAATGCTTTACCACCACCACGCGCAACGCAAGTGAGAGGATCCTCAGCAACCACGACGGGTAAACCAGTTTCTTCCATCAGTAAACGGTCTAGGTTTCTGAGTAACGCGCCGCCGCCAGTTAAGACCATACCACGTTCTGCAATGTCAGAAGCAAGTTCAGGAGGTGTTTGTTCTAAAGCGGTACGAACTGCGCCAACAATACCCGAAATAGGCTCTTGTAAAGCTTCTAAAATTTCATTGCTATTTAATATGAAGCTTCTTGGCACGCCTTCGGCTAAATTGCGGCCGCGTACTTCAATTTCCCGCATTTCATTGCCAGGATAAGCTGAGCCAATTTCTTGCTTAATGCGTTCTGCTGTTGTTTCACCAATTAAGCTGCCATAGTTGCGACGGACATAATTGATAATTGCTTCATCAAAGCGGTCGCCGCCAATACGTACGGATTGTGCGTAAACTACGCCGCTTAAAGAAATAATCGCGACTTCTGTCGTACCACCACCAATATCAACCACCATAGAGCCGCGGGGTTCATCAACAGGCATTCCCGCGCCAATCGCAGCAGCCATTGGTTCTTCAATCAAATAAACTTCACGAGCACCTGCGCCCATAGCCGATTCACGAATCGCACGACGCTCTACTTGAGTAGAACCGCAAGGCACGCAAACCAGTACGCGAGGGCTTGGACGTAAAAAGCGATTGGTTTCATGAACTTTGTGAATAAAGTGTTGTAGCATTTTTTCGGTGACGAAAAAATCTGCAATAACGCCATCTTTCATAGGGCGAATTGCTAAGATATTGCCGGGTGTTCTGCCTAACATGCGTTTTGCTTCCGCACCGACAGCAACGATACGTTTGTTGCTGCCTAATTCATCTTGGCGGATTGCCACCACAGAAGGTTCATTGAGAATGATTCCTTTACCTTTAACGTAAATTAGGGTATTTGCGGTACCAAGGTCGATTGATAAATCTGTAGAGAAGTAGCCTCTTAATTTTTTAAACATAATGATTGCGCCAAAAATCCGTTGAAAAGTTACACCTTTAGGTGCAAAGGGTATATTATAATCGAATTTGCACACTTGAACAGGGTCCGTTAAAATCAACCCTTCTATATGGGCTATGGCTAGATTGATTTGGGCTATCTTAAATAATGCCCTTGTTTTCAATCCTGATTGCAAGCATTTCGAATTAAAAGTTACAAAATAAGCACCTTATGATCGCAACAGTTAATTTTGTCGTACAAGAAAGTCACATGATAACGCCTAACGTTAAGCACATCGCGCTGTTGCCGCAAGACGAGCGTGATTTTACCTTTATCCCTGGGCAATTTATTACGGTTCATTTTGAGAAGGATGGCCATCCATTAAAGCGCAGTTATAGTATTGCAACGATTCCTGGTCAAGAAAAAGCTATTTCTTTTGCGGCTTCCTATGTGAAAAATGGCCCTGGGTCTGAATACTTATTTTCTCTTAAGCCTGGCGACATTGTGCAAGTTAGCGGACCATTTGGCCGCTTAATTTTAAAAGAGGAAGAGGTAAAGCGGTTGTTTTTGCTTTCTACGGGAACAGGCGTAACGCCGTACCGCGCAATGCTACCACTTTTAACGGAGAAGATGCGCCAGCAGCCTGAGTTAAAAGTGATGATTATGGAAGGCGTTCAGTATCGACAAGATGTATTATATCCGGAAGACTTTTTAGCTTGGGAAAAGACTGTGCCTGGCCAGGCAGAATATCGGGCTTATTTAAGCCGAGAAGATTTAAGTGCGCAGCGAGCAGCACATGAATACTCTGGCTATGTGCAGCTAAGTTTTGATGAGTTTCAAGTGAACCCTGCAACGGATATTTTTTATTTATGCGGTAATCCAAATATGATTGATGATGCTTTCGCTAAACTTCAAGCAGTTGGTTTTGCAACAAGCCAGATTCGCCGTGAGAAATATATTTCTTCAAAGTAAGTTAATATTGGACAAACTTATGCAAAATTTAACTCAGGATATTGTTGAGAAAACTTTAAATATTACCGGGAAGGAGAACTTGGTTTTAGCGCGTCAGTTTGTGGAGCGCTTTTTCAATGAGTTAAAAGAAGGCGAAGAAAAAATTCCTACTTATATTGACCATGTGATTGATCCCAACCTGGCGATGACCGTACATAAACTCGCGGGAGCGTGTGCCTATTTTGGTGCAAGTGCTTTGCATGGCGTGCTGCTTGATGCTGAACGATCAGCAAAAGCAGGTGATATTGCAAAATTAGCAGTGCAGCTTAAGCAGATTCATGCGTTACTTAAAGAAGTAATTTCTAAAGAACAAGAAGTGTTAAAGGCCCTTAGCTAAGGGCTTTTAATAAGATATATAACAGCGTTATAGCTGTTTTTTTTATTAATAAGGTTTTTATATGACATATGAAGCAGTGCACCAAGCAGTAACAGTAATTCGCTCTTATCTGCCTGAAGATTTTATCCCTAAGCTTGGGATTATTCTTGGTAGTGGTTTAGGCGATCTCGGTGAACATATTGACCAGCTTGCTTGTATTTCTTATAAAGATATCCCAGGCTTTCATATTAGTTCGGTGCCTGGCCACGCAGGGCAATTAGTAGCGGGTTATCTTCAAGGTTTGCCAGTACTGTGCTTGCAAGGTCGTGTGCATTTTTATGAAGGCACACCTGTTGATTCTATGCGAGTCATGGTTCGTGCGTTACAGCACGCAGGCTGTGAAACATTGTTATTAACTAATGCGGCAGGCTCTTTAAATGCTGACGTGCCCCCAGGTCGCTTAATGTTAATTAAAGATCATATTAATTTCCAAGCGATCAACCCTTTGGTGGGGCCCAATGATGAACGTATTGGCCCACGCTTTATTGCCATGAATAAAGTGTATGACGAAGATTTGCGTAAAAAATTTCATGAAATTGCGGCGACAATGGACCTAAAATTGGAAGAAGGGGTTTATTTTGGCGTGCTTGGACCAACGTTTGAAACGCCAGCAGAAATTCGTGCCTTTCGTATTTTAGGTGCAGATGCTATTGGTATGTCGACGGTCCCAGAAGTTATTTTAGCTCACCATTGTGGTATGAAAGTCGTCTGTGTTTCGGTGATTACAAACTATGGTTCCGGTATGGTAGATGAGGTATTGACTCATGAACAACACGTGGTGATGACTAAGATGATGTCAGGAACGCTAGTGGAATTAGTACAACGTTTTGCCAAGGATATGGCGAATCATGAATAATTTTGAGTACCTTATCCATCGTGTTGAAGATGCGGTTGCAGAACGAGCGCCAGCACCTTTATCAATGCTTCCTTATTTGGATTTAACAAGTCTTAATACGGACGATGATGAAAAAACGATTGGTGTGCTCTGTGAGAAAGCTGTAAGGTATGGTGTCGCAGCCGTCTGTGTTTATCCAGCGTTTGTGCCACAAGCTGTCCAAATGCTTAAGGGTTCTGCAGTAAACGTGGCAACGGTTATTAACTTTCCTCAAGGTAACCAAGCGTTGCCTTATGTACTTGAGACGATTGAAGATGCGTTAAAAGATGGCGCAACAGAATTGGACATCGTGATACCTTACCAAGAATTTTTAGCAACACGTGATGCAAAGCACATTTTGTCTTTTGTTAAAGTTTGTAAAAATGAGATGGTAGGTCATTGCCTAAAAATCATTTTAGAAAGTGGGGCTTTTTACGATACTCAGCTTTTGGAAAAGGCAGCGTTAGCTGCATTAGAAGGTGGGGCAAATTTTTTAAAAACGTCTACTGGAAAAATTCCACAAGGCGCAAGCTTGATGACAGCAGCTATTTTAGTGAATGCCATTCAACGCTTTGGGGATGCTGAGCGGGGATTTAAGGTATCTGGTGGCGTTAGGCATTATAATCAAGCAAAAGCTTATGTTTTACTGGCGGAGCTGATGATGGGGCAGTCGTGGGTGAGTCCCGAAACTTTTCGGATAGGGGCTTCTAGCTTATTAGATGAGCTGGTCGCTGAATGATATTAACTTATTAATTAATCTAGCGTAGGCGGTCATTACAATATGAATAATACAACGCTGCAATATATTTTATTGCCTGTGCATCAAGATAAAGGCTTGCCTTTGCTGGGTTTGCAGGTCTTTTGCAAGCGTGATGGTAAAACTGCGCGCCACATACCTTTTGAAAGTTTGTTTGAATCAAGCGATCAGTTTCAAGAGGCAGACCAGAAACTACTGCATTGGTTAAAGTTAGCTTTTCAACAGCAGCAATTAACGAATCCTTCTAATCAGGCGCTTATTTTATCTGGAGAGTTTGGTGCGGAAGTTTTGCCAGTTTTATTGGCAAGTAAGCGCTGCCATTGGTTGAGTACACAAAGCCCAAGCTTGCAAGAAGGTGAAGCAAGAAACGCTGCCTTAGAGTGGCAATCAGAAGGCAATAAGTTAAGAAAGTTAAAATGTCATTTAGCGGGTCGCTCAGGCATTTTGTTTAACCTTAAACCTCTATGGTATTTTGATCAGCATACTTGGCAATGTGGTATTGCTCCAATTAATGTTGATCACAAAGTTCTCAATAAATTGTTGGAAGCGCCAGCAATGACGGATCAGCAGATTCGAACATTAGAAAATCTTTTAGGCAACATTGGGGCGGCACCAGAAAAAAAGCATACGGTCTCGGAGAATCTAGACGCTGCACAAATGGAGCCAGTATTAAATCTTTTAATGCTCTCGGTTCAGGCGGATAATCCTTATGATGCGAGTAAAAAAATTATTCTTAAAGTACCTGCCGTTGAGCTTTCCTTTCATTATGCAAATAAAAATTTTCTTGGTTATGATAAAACCAATGATCTTGCGCTGCGTAACGATAGCAAAGAGGAAGAGGCTGTTAAACTATTACGTAATACAGGTTTAGTTGATGTCAGAGAGACTAAGTTACAGGTTTTAGATTTGTCGTCAGAATCTGCTTGCTTTATTTTTCCGAGTGAAGATGGTGCCGTATGGCTTTCTTTTAATTTAAAAGAATTGCCGGAGTTTAAAAAGAGAGGTTGGTGTATTAAAACCGCTGCTGATTATCCTTATCATGTGGTAGAAGAATCTGATATTGAATGGTATACGCAGTTAGAAGATGTTGGCCAGCATAATTGGTTTGACGTTGAGTTGGGTATCCATATCAATGGTGAAAAAATTAATTTGCTACCGTTGATCGTTTCTGCTTTAGAAAATTTAGTGTTAAAGCAGGGTGGTCATATAGAGAATTTGCCTATTGAAGAGCATATTTTGGCAAAACTACCTGATGGACGTTTGTTGCCTATCCCTATCACGCGCTTAAAGCCAATTTTAAATGTTTTAACAGAATTATTTGATCGTCATCATTTAAATAAATTTGGCAAAATGCGTTTGTCTCGTGTGCGAGCAGCACAGCTTTTGGCGTTAGAAAAAGAAGCAGATAGTTATCTAAAAATGCGCTGGTGGGGGACGCAGTCTTTAGAAGCGCTGGCGCGTCAATTAGAGCATGTTGAAAGTTGCAAGCATGTCTCGCCACCTAAATATTTGCGAACAGAGCTGCGACCTTATCAACAGCTAGGCTTAAACTGGTTACAATTTTTGCGCGAGTTTCAATTAGGCGGCATTTTGGCTGATGATATGGGGCTTGGAAAAACCGTGCAAACACTTGCACATATTGCTGTTGAAAAAGAATCTGGACGTTTAAAAAATCCCTGCCTTGTTGTTTGTCCGACAACGTTAATTACTAACTGGCTTAATGAAGCTAAAAAATATTGCCCTGAGTTGCGCGTACTATTACTACATGGTATTTCGCGCCAAGAGCATTTTGATAAAATTGAAAGCGTTGATATCGTGTTGACGACTTATCCTTTGATTGTGCGAGATTATGAAATTCTTGAAAAGAAAAAATTTCATTTGTTAATTCTTGACGAAGCACAAATTATTAAAAATGCTCGCAGCAAGGCTGCTTTATATGTGAACCATTTACATGCTGAACACCGAGTTTGCTTGACGGGTACGCCACTAGAGAACCACCTGGGTGAATTATGGTCGCTGTTTAACTTTTTGATGCCAGGTTTCTTAGGGGATAGTAAACAATTTGCAAGATTTTTCCGCATTCCAATTGAGCGGCAGCAAGACCAAGAGCGTAAACAGATTTTAAAAAAACGTATTGCATCATTTATGCTCAGACGTACAAAACAAAGTGTTGCATTGGAGTTGCCTGAAAAAAATGAGATTACGCAGGTAATTGAGCTTGAAACAATTCAGCGCGATCTTTATGAAAGTGTACGTTTGTCGTTAAATGAAAATATTCAGCTAGCCATTGAGAAACGTGGATTAGCTAATTCGCAAATTATTATTTTAGATGCTTTATTAAAGCTTCGCCAAGTTTGCTGTGATCCACGGTTGTTAAAACTATCCAGTGCGCAAAAAGTTGAAGCAGGATCAGCAAAGCTGCAATATTTATGTGATGTCCTGCCAAGTATGATTGAAGAAGGACGAAAAATCCTGTTGTTTTCTCAATTTACGGAGATGCTTGAGCTAATTGAGCAAGAAGTAAAACGTATGGGAATTTCTTATGTAAAACTAACAGGTCAAACTCAAGACCGTGCTGCGCCGATTGACGATTTTCAAGAGGGTAAAGCCCCCTTGTTTTTAATTAGCCTTAAAGCAGGTGGTTTAGGTTTAAACTTAACTGCTGCAGACACAGTCATTCACTATGATCCTTGGTGGAACCCCGCAGTTGAGCGTCAAGCAACAGACCGTGCTTATCGTATCGGCCAAAATAAATCGGTCTTCGTTTATAAGCTCATCATGGCTGGAACCATTGAAGAGAAAATTCTTGCCTTGCAAGAGCGCAAAAAAGAATTGTTAGATATTTTTGACGTTGACGATGCTGATAGTGTGAAAAAAATTTCTGCCACAGACTTACAAATGATTTTAGGTTATATCACTTAAACTGCTCTTCCTAATCATTAAAGTTTGGTTTTCTATTTATAGCACTAAATGTTTTTACCAGCTGTTACTTAAAAGCCAAATTAGGTACAATGGCAGGCTAATTGCCTAGGGGGTTGTTTGCTAAATAGGCAAGCATTAAAGGGTGAACATGTATTACACGTTAAAATCTCGAGAGTTTTATTGTTTATTATTGGCGCAATTTTTGTCAGCAGTTGGTGATAATGCAATTTTTATTGCGGCAATAGCGTTAATTAAGCAGAGCTCTTCACACCCAGCTTTCTGGGGCGCATTATTGCAAGCTTCCTTTTTGATTGCTTATATTATTTTAGCGCCTTATGTCGGGCCATTGGCGGATGGTTGTGCAAAATCTCGAGTAATGCTGTTTTCCAATGCACTGAAATTTTTTGGTGCTGTTGCCATGTTTTATGGCTTTGATCCTTTGCTCTGTTATGCGGTTATTGGGGTTGGGGCGGCAGCTTATAGTCCAGCGAAATATGGTATTTTAATTGAAATGTTTCCTGCAAGCTTATTGGTTCGTGCTAATGGTTACTTAGAAGGAAGTACCATCGTCGCTATTTTATTAGGTGTGACTATCGCGGGAAAGATGGCAGATATTTCTTTAATATTTTTATTTTTCTTTTGCGCCTTGCTTTACTTTGCGGCTGGCGTGATTAATCTTTTTATTCCAAAAATCCAACCGCTTCATACATTTTCTTTACTGCAATTAAAAACTTATACTTTACAGTTTTGGGGGAAATTTACTTATTTTATTCGCCAAACACCTGCGCGCTTTAGTTTAATGGGCACAACGACATTTTGGTCTGTAGGAACTAGCTTGCGCTTAATTTTATTTGCTTGGATCCCTTTTATTTTTTTCAAAGAAAATAATGCTTTGCCCTCAACCCTCATGGGGACTTTATCTATTGGTATTGTCGCTGGGGCATTACTAGCGGGTCAATGGATTGATTTATCGCATGTTAAACGGGTGCTGTTGCCAGGCTTCTTTCTTGGACTTTTAGTTTCTAGTATTGTCTTTATTCATCATTTGTGGATATTATTTCTTTTAATGATTGCCATTGGTTTTTGTGGGGGTTTATTTGCAGTGCCACTGAATGCGTTGTTACAAGATGTTGGACATAAAACAGTAGGAGCTGGTGTAGCTTTAGCTTTTCAAAATTTTTGTGAAAATAGCGGCATGTTGGCGTTTACGTTGGTTTATAGTTTGCTACTACAATTGCATCTCCCGCTACCTTGGATTGTCTTCACTCTCGGCTTAGTCATGATCAGTGTGGTTGGTATGCTTTCTTTTAAAAGCTATACTGCTGCATAAGTGGATTATTAAAGAGACGTTATGCTAAGGCAACCAAGTCTTTTAGCATGTTATTTTTCTCTCCTTAAAATAATTACAAGAAAGCATAGATAAAATTTATTGCAATTTTATGACAAAGCTAGTTCAAAAATACAAGAAAAGCAACTGCCTTTGCCAGGCGTGCTTTCAATTTTTAGTTGAGCATCATGACGCAAAAGAACATGTTTGACAATCGCAAGGCCTAAACCTGTTCCACCGCTGGCGCGAGAGCGATCACGATCTACGCGGTAAAATCTTTCTGTGATTCTAGGGAGGTGTTCTGGTGCAATGCCAAGGCCACTATCTTTAACAGAAAAAATAGCATGCTGGCTATCATGAAACCATCGAATATCAATAGTGCCTTGACCGGGTGTGTAGTTAACAGCATTAAAAATGAGGTTGGAAAATACACTGCGCAATTCATCTTCTACGCCTAATATTTTAAGGTTTTCATCTGTTGTTAAAAAAATTTGATGCTGTCTGTCTGCGCTTAACGCCTTAGCGTCTTTTATAATTTGCTTGAGCAAGCTTGTAACATCCACTTGCTTAAAACTCTCTTCTGTAGGCGTGTCAGCTTCAAGTCGTGATAATAATAGCAAGTCCTCGACTAATCTTTCCATGCGTGAAGTTTGCGCTTGCATTTGTTCATATATTTTTTTCTTTGGCGAATTTTTTGTTTGTTCAACTAATGTTTCGAGGTAGCCATGTAGAACGGTTAATGGTGTGCGCAACTCATGTGAGACATTGGCGACGAAGTCTTGGCGCATGCGCTCTAAATGATGTAAGCGTTTTTCTAGATCTTTAATTTTGGTCATGGTTGAACCATCTTGTAGCCGCTGCCGCGAACGGTTTGAATTATTTCACTACAACCATAAGGTGAAAGGACTGCTCTTAAGCGTTTGATTTGCACGTCAACGACACGGTCTGTTTTTTCTAGTGCATTTTCCCAAACATGTTGTAATAGTTGGTCGCGCGAATAGGTTCGGTTTGGATGTTTCATAAAAAAGGCTAATAATCGATAGTTAACTGGCGTCAAGGAAAGAATATCATTTTTTATTTTTACTTCATGCTTTTGTAGATTAAGCGCAATATCACCAATGACCAACACTTCATCAGGGTAAGCAATTGGGCCACGTTTTAAAATTGAGCGAATTCTTGCAATCAATTCGCGAGGCGAGAAGGGCTTGGTAATATAATCATCGGCTCCTGCATCAAAACCTTTAATTTTATTTTCTTCTTCAGCTTTAGCGGTTAATAGAATAATAGGAATGTTTTTAGTTAATGTGGCTGAGCGCAAAGCTTTAGCAAATTCTACACCAGACATGCCGGGTAACATCCAGTCTAATAAAATGATATCAGGTTGGCGGTCAGCGATGCATGTTTTTGCTTGCGCGGTATTTTCTGCCTCAGTAACTACAAACTCAGCTGGCAAGGAAAATTTAATCATGTCTCTGATCGGTGCTTCATCTTCGACAATAAGCAAATGGATTTTTTTTGATGTTGTCATGTGATGTTCCTTGGTAGCGCTTAAAGTATTTTAACCCATATAAATAGTGATGCAAGTAGCGCAGTGCAAGGAAGTGTCAGCATCCAAGCATAAGTGATTTTTTTAAGGGTTTTCCAGTTCACGTGGGACCAGCCTTTGCGTAAGCCAATGCCTGCAACCGAGCCGGTAACGATGTGAGTGGTAGAGACGGGTATGCCAAGATACGTCGCTGCAAATAACACTAATGCAGAAGCGCTTTCTGCTGCAGCCCCGCCTTTTGCATTAAGCGGCGTGATTTTTTCGCCGAGTGTTTTAACAACGCGCCAGCCGCCAGCAAGTGTACCTAAAGCCATCACTAAGTTACAGCTAATAATAACCCAGAGGGGTACATAAAAATTGGGGCCAATTAAGTGTGAAGCGTATAATAATAAAGCAATAATACCCATGGTTTTTTGCGCATCATTCCCGCCATGTCCGAGGCTTAATAATGCTGAAGAAATTAATTGTAAGCTTTTGGTGAACCTTACTGAACCTGATGTTTGTAGCCTTTTAAAAAGCATTAGTAAGAGGAAGCTGATGCCAAATCCTAAGAGAGGGGAAATTAAAATTGCTGCAAAAATTTTTATTAACCCGCTAGCATATAAATTATGCCAACCACTGCTTGCAATAACGGCACCTATTAAACCGCCGATTAAGGCGTGAGAAGAGCTAGAGGGTAAACCAAAATACCAAGTGATTAGATTAAATAAAATTGCGCCGCTTAATGCAGAAAAAATGACATAGGCATTAATACAGCTCTGCGCGACTAAGTCATTTCCAAAAGTTGCAGCAACGTTTAAATGAAAAAATAAAAAGGCAATAAAATTAAAAAAAGCTGCCCATAATACAGCAGTAAAAGGCTTTAACGCGCCGGTTGAAACGATTGTGGCAATAGAGTTTGCTGCGTCATGGCAGCCATTGAGAAAATCAAAAATAAGTGCAGTAAATATGACAAAATAAATAAAATATAAGCTATGCATTTTTATTCTCCTATATAATTTTTGAGAATAATACCTAGCTTATGTTACAAATTGATGACAAAAATAGTATTTTTTGTGAGAAAGGGCGACGGGCAAGTCGCCCCTTGTTTTACTGTATAGACTTAAGCAGTCGTGGGAGTTCTTGGTTCTATGAGATTAGTAAGTTTACGATTTTTTATCGTGGTGTTAATGCTGTTAAGATTCGCTTGATACCAACTGATATAATTCATGTCGGGTGGCATTAGTTCAGAGACGCCAACAATTGCAATATTCGCGTTCATGGCAATTTCTTTGATCATATCGGTTGTCGGGTCTTTGACTTGCTCGTTATAAACTAATAGTACAACCTTGTGACTTTTTAAATCATCGATGATTTGTGCCCGGTCTTTCGCAGAAGGTTCGGTGTCATTCATAATGCTTAATTGAAAACCTTGGTCCAATACGTTGAAACCTAGCGCGTCAAGCAGGTAGCCAGCAACGGGTTCCGTTGCGGTGATGGGTAAATTTGGGTAGTGAGTTTTTAAAACATTTATTTGCTGTTGAAGCTGGTTTGTTTTATCTAAAAAATTATCAAGATTTTTTTGATATTCTGCTTGATGGCTTGGATCATTTTTAATAAGGATGCCTGCTAGTGTTTTGGCAAAACTTTCAACATAAGCTAAATTGTACCAAAGGTGTGGATTGCTACCGGTTGTAACATTATTCACTTTGGCAACATTAATCACTTGGGCTTTTGTGTCATTTAAAAGATTAACTGCCCAAGGATCATAATCTGCGCCATTAACGATCATGATATCTTCTGAGCTTAGGGAATTTAATAATTTCACTGTTTTAGGATCAGCGCTGAATAAGTGAGGATCTTGATTGGGGTTATTTAATATGCTGCTGACGCTGACATTCTTACCGCCAAGGGCTTGAGCAATATTGCCATACATATTTTCAGCGGCAACAATGTGGATATTGGCATAAGCAGAAATTGCCATTAAGGTTAAAGCCAAAAATAAAATAAAACGGCGCATATTGCATTCTCTCCTCAATTATTTTTTTAACTTATAAATTCCAAGCACAAGTGATGCCAAGTTTTAAAAGACTTTATTGTAACATTTGTGTTAATTGCTGTAAGGCAAAGGCACAAGCTTGCAGACGAATAGCTTCACGGCTGCCTTCAAATTGTTCTAAGCGCGTACTAGGTGGGTGGCCTTGCTGACCAAACGCAAACCACACGGTTCCGACGGGTTTATCGATGCTTCCACCATCTGGACCGGCAATGCCTGTGATGGCTACGCCTATATCAACTTGTTTTAATAAACCTTCTAACATAGCGCGGGCACAAGTTTCACTTACCGCACCATGCTGCTGAATGGTCTCAGGTAAAACGCCTAAGAGTGAGATTTTTGCTTGGTTAGAGTAAGTAATTATCGCTCGATCAAACCATTTTGATGATCCCGCAAATGAGGTAAGTTGTGCGGCTAATAACCCGCCGGTACAGGACTCTGCGGTGCCTAATAATAAGTTTTTAGCTTTTAATCTATTAGCTAAAAGATTAATTTGGTTTGCCAGTTCGTGGCTTGTCTCTAGGGGGCTTTCAAAAGGCATAATTCGCTCGCATATAGTAATGCATCTTCGCGTCCTATCTTGTTTGGATAATAATTTTTGCGCACTCCCATTTGATTAAAGCCTAGGGTTTCATAAAGCTTAATGGCAGGGGTATTGCTTGCACGAACTTCTAAAAAAATTCGTTCAAAATTTTCATCGCAAAGTTTTTGCATTAGCGTTTGAAGTAACTTTTTACCAAATCCTTGCCCTTGATAAGCAGGATTAACGGCAATATTAAATAATTCTGCTTCAGGGAAAATTCTTTCAATACAAGCAAAAGCAACAAGCGTGCCTTCATGGTAAAGGCCAAAATTTGAGGATTTTTTACGTAACTGCTGGCTTAAATTTTCAAGACTCCAGGGAAACGCATGAGCGCTTTTTTCTATGGCCCAAATTTTATCGAAGTCTTCTAATGACAAGGTTTTAATCATTTGAATTAGCGGCTTTCCCAATGAAGTTTATCACGGAGGGTTTTAAAATAATTATAGTCTTCGGGGTGAATAAGCTCTAAGTCATGCGCATGTTTGCGAATATGGATGACTTCATGGCCATGCATATCAATACGGCGTTGGCTATCAAAGCTTACGCGTGCAGGTCCTTGATTTTGGCTAGTTAAAATAATTTTAATTTCAACGTTGTTGCTAATGACGATAGGGCGGCTGGTTAATTTATGGGGTAGCATTGGCACAATGGCAATGGCAGGTAATCCTGGATGTAGAATAGGGCCACCGGCTGAAAGCGAATAAGCAGTGGAGCCTGTTGGAGTGCTAATAATTAACCCATCTGCTCGCTGACGGCAAACAAAAGTCGCATTTACCCATAATTCAAATTCAATTAGTTGAGAAGAGGCGCCTTGCGATAGCACGATATCATTTAATGCAATATCTAAATGGCGGGTTTGATCTTGATATTTAATTTCGCCTTGTAACAAAAATCGAGATTCTTGCCAGTAGTGCCCCGCTAACACATGGTGCAAGCGTTCAGAGAGCTCTGATGGGCCAATGTCGGTTAAAAAGCCCAGGTGCCCGCGATTGACGCCTAGAATGGGTTTCTGAAAGGGCACGCTTAAGCGTGCAGCATTTAACATGCTGCCATCGCCACCAACGACCAGGACTAAGTCGCTGGTTTTTACTAGATTTTCAGTGGATAGACAGGCGGAATTGGGTAAGTTAAGCAATTTACCAACGTTGCTCTCGTAATGGGCGGGTATTTGCCAATCGGTTAGTAATTTATGGAGCTCTTTAAAAGTGTCGAGGTTTTGTTCAGCGGCATTGGGTTTTCCCAGGATGCCAATGGATTTCCACTTCATACTTGCAATTCCTTAATAGTCGACATAATATTATCATTAATCCAAACAGGTTGTCTTTATGGCTAACTTTAGTGAAAATGCGCATTGGCGAGATTCTGCCCGCGTAACACGTTTTTTTATGATTGATTCAGCGGCCAGTTTTCCACTTTTAATTTTTCTAATCCATATCCGTTGGTGGACTTTTATTTGTGCGCTTTTTGCTACTTTATTTTTCTCATTAATTGCACGTTTCGGTTTTACGGTACCGGTATTTTTCCGCTGGTTCAGGTTAACTCTGGCAGGTCCACGTAAAATAGCTGTGCCACCTTGGAAAACCTAATTTTATGGAAATTAATAAACAGCTAGTTAATATTACTAAAGAAATGGGTGTGGGTTTTGTTTTAAATAGCAAGCCTATGTCAGCAACAGAGGTTTTTTCTGATACAGGTTTATTACCCGCATTAACGCGCCGAGCTGATCAGCTTTGCACTTTGTGCTTTGGTTATGGTTTGGGCGTATCGTTCGAAGAATCCGATAAATCTGCTTTGGGTGTGCGAGTTATCTTTGATGAAGCAACACCGAGCGTTTTGCGCTTGATGTGCATTACAGATGTGCTCTTTGAATTAAAACAAGCTTCGCAGACGCCTAATGTCATTACTTTAGACGAACTGATGTATGATTAAATTTAACATCGGTTGAAATCAGCCCCAGTACTTGGTACTGGGGCTAGTTTTAGTTTTTAGCTTCGGTGATTTCAATCATTTTTTCTAATGCTTTTCTTGCATTTTCAGCAATCCATTGTTGGCCTTCTTCGTTTAAACGCTCGCGTGTACCGACAAATTCATTAACAACATCACCTGGTTTAACAAGATTAAACTCAGGCGCTTTGCCCCGGCGTAATAAATCTAAGATGGCTACTAAATGGGGTGGATCGTTGCGTGACATTGTTGCGCAGCCACAACCAGCTTTTTTCTTCATACCAGGAATTTCGCTGACATTTACGACTTCAATGCCCTTGTTGCGGCAAAATTCGCGAACATTTTTTACCATGTGGTTTTCGGTACCAATGGCATATTTTTTAGTGCCTTTGAGGTCATGGGTGACTTGCTCCCAAAGATAAGCCGTTGAGCCGCATCCGTCAGCGATGCTGACAACTTCATTGCGGCATTCAGGATGAACTAACACTGAATACCCAAGATCGCGCCAGTATTGCACCATTTCGGGTTCGTAGTAACTATGTACACCGCATTCGCTAGAAAATAAAATTAATTGTGCTTCATCAAAGCGTTTAATTTTTTCCGGGTTTTGTTCATTTAATTTAAAGTTTGCGCCATCTTTACCCCCTGGCCAGTAAGCAATTTTTTCTTTGGGGATACCGGTCCACATGGCAACGTTTTCACCCATGTGGCGATCAGGAATAAATAAGATTTTTTTATTTTGCTTTAATGCCCACTCAAAGATTTTTTTCACATTCGAGCTGGTGCAAACAGCACCACCTTGGGCACCGGTCATGGCTTTTAAGCGGCCAGAAGTGTTCATGTAGCATACGGGCAAAATGGTGCTTTCACCATAACGCTCATTAAGCTGATCAAATGCAGGTTTCACCATGAAATCTTTAGCCATCATTTCCATGGTGCAACCGGATTTTGGATTGGTGATATAAACTTGCTGATCAGGATTCGCTAAAATACTGATGGATTCTGCCATAAAATGGACAGCGGATTCGACAATAACTTTCTTCTCTGGCTGATGTGCTGCCATTAATGCTAGTTGATAAGAGTCAGCAATTTGCCCGCCAAAGTATTGGATGATTTTAACAATCTCACCACCCATATAGTAATGGGCTAATAAAAGCAAAGAGTCGCCAAAATAATCTAAAGCTTTTTCTACATAAGGTTGCATCCAAGCAACGGTGGTAATAATTTCACGATCAGGTAATGCTTGATACTCTTCAGCATAAGGCAAAAACTCTTGCTGATACCAATCAAGCGGATAATCGGTTTGACACACTTGCATATCGGGTGTCAGCAAAAGATTGGATTGTGGTGGCGTAAAAATATTTGTTGTGGTCATAGGTTTATTCAGCTAGTAAGATTTTAAAAGTTGATGCTAGGTTTTTTTACCATACTGTTGAAAGCCGCTAGAGGGTAGCGCATCTAAGGTTATCACGCAAGTGTCGAGAATTATAATTCTTCAACTTTCCAAGTATCTCCAGCGGGAGGAGTGGTATCATGAGCATTCTTATGCATATTCTTAGTGTACAAAATAAACCTAGATATATCAAGCAATTACTCTCCAAAGCAGAAACATGAAGCTTTTAAAATAGTTTAAGGTTGTTGGCATGAATTAATTTTATATTCATGGCAAGTAGGGGGATGGCAGTTGTGAGATATGGGCAGATCGAGAAGTAGCTGGGGCTGAAGATAGCGAGGGAGCGGCCGAAGTAAAAAACTGCGAAGCGCTGACGCCACGTGTAGCGGAGCCTATCGACGCCAGTCTTCGAATTCTTTCTTGCTCTGCTTGAATCTTTTTTTCTTCCTGAGTAATATCGGATAAAAGCTTCTCAATATCTTTGCTATCTTCTCCAAACGCTGGCTTTAATTGCTCCAGCGCCTTCTTCAATGCGGCTAGGTCGTTTTCGTCTTTTACCATATAAAACTTAAACATTAATAACGCTAAAGCCACCTGAGGGGGTACTGGCGCCGCAGTTGCTTGAGGGGGAGTGGTTTGAAGTGATAGCGCTGACTCTTGTCCATCGATATTCATATTAATGGTAAAAGTTTGCTCTACGGGGAGCCCTGAGGTATCTATTTCAACGACTAGGTGTTCATCAACGCCATTAACAATATTCTCTAACAGGTACTGCTGGTTAGGGGAAAATTCTTGTTCGCCTTTAATTCTAAAAATTTTTATGGCTGAAGTGGGCAGTTGCGAAGAAGTCATCGCAAATGAAACCGGCGAAAATGTTTCAAAGGTGCGTGAAATTCCATCTGTTACTTCTTGTTCAATTTGTGCCGCATTTCTAATAAGAATAAGATTACCATTGGTTTTGTTGGCAATTTCCCTGCAGAATTCAAGGTCTACCGATGAACCTATGCAATAGACATCAACTGGGATTTTTTGTTCTTGTAAAGTCTTCAGAAAAGCATCTTTATTAGCGGTTGTGTTGCGGGATGATTCTTCTTGGCCATCTGTAATCAGCATAATGCGGCTAAGGCGATTTAAATCTGTTTTTCCTGTTTTTCTATGAGTTAATATTTTTAAAGCGTGTTCAGTAGCATCCATGAGTGGAGTGCCAGCCGATGGTGTTAAGTCATTGACGATTTCAATGAGTTTTTCTTTGTTTGCGGGCGTCGCAAACGTTAAGCCATTATGCTGGTGACTACTTACGTTGTTGAAAGTGACAAGGCTAATCCGATCTTTCTCAAAAAATGCTGCGTTTTCACTACGCAAAATCCGCCTAAAGACCTGCCGAAGATAACTGATTTTTGCTTTGGACTCACCAGGATCTATCCAGCCCATACTGCCACTGTGGTCAACAGCAATCACCATATCAATGGCGCCATTAGGGCGGTCTGCTGAATTTGGACTAAAATATTTTGGGCTGAGTTTAATGGCAAAACGTGCTTTTTGACCGGTAGGTGCTAGGACAATGTCTTGAGGATAAATATCAATATTTAATGCCCCTTTTTTTGAAGCGGGTAATTGTTCAGTAATATCTTCTTCAAAGTGAGGTAAAGCCGAAAAAATATCCTTTTTAAGTTTGGTGGTGTGAAGATCTGGAAATGTTGCTATTTGGTTTTGCGTTGTTCTGATAGCGTTCAGAAATTGATCTATGCGCCATCGATAAGCATTAGGCGCATCCGAACGCTGTTTAGTTACTGTTTGTGCTACAACTTGGTTTTTGGGTGGAATAGGGAGTGGAGCAGCGGGTGCTACCGCACTAGGGATTGCTGTTGGTTGTTGTGTAGCAATTGGCTGGCCAGCTTCGGGCCGTACGGCTTGTGCTGATTGTAATAAGGTATCAGGCGCTTTCTGCGATGCTGCTTGTGTGATGCCGCTAGGTAAAGAAGCTGTTGATAAGGGCGGCAAACCGCTTGGCGCTAGCAAGGGTAATTTAGATGCTGCAAAAAAAATTGTAGAGCCTGCAGATCTTTCAGAAGAAAAATCTCTTTTCGTGTCACACTTTTTGGTGGGGGGAATAAGCGTGTCACCTGATCTTTTTTTACCTGTATTTGGTATAGCTGTCTTAGATGTTCGCATAACTTTGAGCCTTTGAGTAAGGTTTTGTTATTTTATTTAATTATTTATTATATCAGAATGTTTTAATGGGGGCGTTAGAAACAAGCGCAAGAACTACAGCATTTGGATGCTTACAAGCAAGTTTTAAATTTAAGTTTTATTTTGTCAAATGCAAAGGGTAATCTTCTCGATAATGTCCGCCACGGCTTTCTTGTCGCGCTAGTGCTGCACGGACAATTAATTCGGCAACACAGATAATATTTCTTAACTCGATTAAGTCTCGAGTAATACTATGGCGCCAATAATATTGCTCAACCATGTTTTTGCGGGTATGGATAAGTTTTAACTGATCTTTTAAACCGGCTTCTGTGCGCACGATACCGGCGTAAGACGTCATCTCGCCGCGTAACCCACGCCAATGACCATGGACCTGGCTGGCGCGGCGTAAATCGACGACGCTGCGTGAGTCCCAGTCACTGATGGCTTCTAAAGGCGGTAAGGGATTTTTCAGTAAATCTATGCTAATACGTGCTGCGTTTCGCCCCATAATAACACCTTCTAAAAGTGAATTACTTGCTAAACGATTGGCGCCATGTAGGCCTGTAGCTGCTGTTTCACCAATGGCAAATAAACGCGCTAAACTTGTTTGTCCATTAACATCCGCTATAACACCACCACACATATAGTGGGCAGCTGGCACGACAGGGATTAAATCTTGGCTAAGATCAAGCCCAAGCCCTTGCAGTGTTTTATAAATAGTAGGAAAGCGTTGTTTAAGGAGAGTTTTGTCAATATGGCGTATATCAAGATGCACATAGTCAAAATGACTACGCTCAATTTCAGAAAATATCGCACGAGCAACTACATCGCGTGTGGCAAGTTCCATGGCTTCGGGCGCATAGCGCTGCATGAAGCGCTCTCCCGTATCAGCTAAGCGTAAATAAGCACCTTCACCACGCAGAGCTTCAGAAATTAAAAAATTATTGACCGTTGGATGATAAAGCAAAGTTGGGTGGAATTGATAAAATTCCATATCGCGGATGGCAGCGCCAGCGCGATAAGCCATTGCAACGCCATCACCAGTAGCCGTATCAGGATTTGATGTATAGCGATAGACTCTGCCTGCACCACCCGTCGCTAATACAATCACTTTGGCAAAGAATGTGTGGATTAATTCCGATTTTTCATCAAGCACATAAGTGCCAACAACTTCCTCATTTTGTTTAATTAAATTAATTGCAATATGATTTTCTAAGACTTTGACATTCTTTAATTGCGCCAGTTTTTTAATTAGCGCCTGGATGATCGCGGCGCCGGTATGATCACCACAATGATAAACTCGTCGTGCCGAATGACCGCCTTCTTGCGCGAGAATAGGTTTGTCGCTGGCGTCATGATCAAACTCAACGCCTTGCGCCATTAAATAGCGAATACTCTCGGGGCCTTGCTGTAATAATAGCTCTATAGCATGTGCATCGCCATGATAATCGCCTGCAGCAATCGTATCTGCAATATGTTGCTCAATAAGGTCTTCGGGGGGATGCGCGGCAGCAATTCCACCTTGAGCATAATAACTATTGGATTGCGTGAGCGTAGATTTGCATAACAGTGCAACGCGCGCATTAGGTTGTAAATGGGCAAGCTCAAGGATGTAGCATAAACCTGCAATGCCGCTACCAATGACAATAGCATCAAAATTTTCGCGTTTTCCACGCTGTGAAATCGTTTGAGGAATCATATAGTTTTCATTGATAGATCGACGCTACCAGCAGAATGGGTGAGCTTTCCAACCGACGCAAAATCAACACCTGTTTCTGCAACAGCGCGAATAGTATTAAGACTCATATTGCCTGAAGCTTCTGTTGGCATTATATTTTGACAAAGTTTTACGCACTTTGCCATTTCTTCTAATGACATATTATCTAATAGGACGCGCGAAACTTTATGCGGTGCTTTTTCTAACACAATATTTAATTCATCTTGCGTGCGCACCTCAATGATAACAGGATATTTTTCTGTAATATTTTCTGGTAGACGCTGCAACGCTTGTGACATGCCACCTAATGCATCGATATGGGTGTCTTTCACCATTAAAGCATCATAAAGTCCCATGCGATGGTTAACGCCACCGCCGCACTGCACAGCATATTTTTCTAAATGACGAAAACCAGGCGTGGTTTTGCGCGTATCTAAAATTTTCATTGTTGTGCCATGAACTGCATCAACAAATTTTTTAGTAAGGGAAGCCACTGCAGATAAGCGTTGAATAAAATTTAAGATTGTTCGTTCTGCCATTAATAAAGCATTGGCCGATCCTTCTATGTTAAACAAAGTTTCTCCTGGTGCAACCGTATCGCCGTCATGAATTAATACTTGTAATTGATAATCTGGCGTTAATTGATTAAGAATAGCTTTGATGAGTGGTAAACCACAAAATACAATAGGTTCAGGGTGTTTGGAAATAATTTTGGCGGTGGCACGCGCGCGCTCTAATTCAGGGAAAAGCGTCGCTGTTGTCATATCCCGGAATGGGTGCCCTAAATCTTCTTTTAAGGCTAATTCGATTAAGCTCGAGTCGATGCTGTTCAATTGCCAAGATGATAAAGTCATAATTACTGTGCAAAAGGGGCATTATAGCGGAAATCCTGATAGACAGGTATGTTTAGATTTAAGACCTGTCAATTTTATTAGGCCTTTTTTGAGCTTTTGCAACAGAATAATAGGCAAGGGAATTTACAAGGAGATTTATTGCTTTTATAAGTAAAAATAAGTTAGTATCCTTTTCTCTTATTGCTTTTAAAATAAGAAAACCCAAAAAAAATAATTCTATTATGAGGTATGTTTTATTATGAAATTCGGAAATTGTGATATTGATCTTTACTGGACTTCGCTAGCTAGCTTTGCCGGCGCAGGGGTGGGAATTGTATCTACCTTGCTATATTTGAGTTATGCGACCACTGAGGAAGCGGCTAAATGGGCAGCTGTGAGTATTCCTACTGGTGCTTTAGCTGGCGCAACTGTTGCTAATCTTGTCAGAAATATGGATAAATGTTCTTTATTTAAACGTTGCTCTCGAGCAAGCGTAGCGGATAATGAGCAGCAACCTTTGTTGCACAGCAACCAAGAATCAGTTTCAGTTGTAGTGAATACACATACACCCTAATAAAAACGTTATATAGTTTAATGAGACTAAGGCTTTTGTTTTGGTCTTATTTGTTTGCTAAAAAATCTTTTCTCAACGTGATTGCTATTTTTCAACCGCGTTCTAACATGCGATAAGAAAAAGCTTCTAACAAATGTTCTGCCTCGATAATAGGTTTTTGGGCAAGATCAGCAATCGTACGAGCCACTTTTAAAATACGATGAGCGCTGCGGGCAGATAATTTTAATTTTTGAATACCTTCTTCTAATAACTTACGCAATGGTTCGTCTAGAGCACAATGGGTTTTCAAGCCTTCTTGTGTTAAATGTGCATTAACACAACGTTGGCGAGACTGCTGATGTGCTAAACATATTGTAACTTTTTCTCTCAACTGTGCGCTGGTTTGTATTTGCTCATTGGGATTGGTACGCGTCAACGTTCCGGGTGGTAAAGCTTTTACTTCAAGATGTAAGTCAATGCGATCTAGTAGTGGGCCAGAAATTTTTGCGCGATAGCGTTGAACTTGCTCACTAGTACAACGGCAAGGGCGTATATCCGAACCTAAATAGCCACAAGGGCAAGGGTTCATGGCAGTGATTAATTGAAACTTTGCTGGAAACTCGCATTGTTGTGCTGCACGAGAAATTGTCACAATGCCGGACTCTAAAGGTTCACGCAAAGCTTCTAAAACATGTTTAGAAAACTCTGGCAATTCATCTAAAAATAAAATGCCACAATGAGCCAAAGAAATTTCGCCGGGTTTGGGTGGGTTGCCTCCGCCAACTAAGGCTACGCTTGAAGCCGTATGGTGTGGATTCCGGAAAGGACGCTTGCGCCAAATTTTTGTATCAAAAGCCTTGCGGCTAATAGAACGAACAGCCGCAATTTCTAAAGCCTCTTCTTGAGTTAATGCTGGAAGGATTGAAGGTAGACGGCTGGCTAACATGGTTTTACCAGAGCCAGGCGGCCCAAACATGAGCAAATTATGTCCACCTGCTGCGGCAATTAATAAAGCACGTTTAGCTTGTTGCTGACCTTTAACATCCGCCATGTCGAGTATTTCATCTTCATGAATCACTAGCGAATCAGACATGGCAAAAGCCGTAAGCGGCACCCGTCCTTGCAAGTGCGCACAGACTTCTAATAGGTTTTTTGCTGGAAAAATTTTTAATGACTTAAGTAAGCCCGCTTCTTCTTTATTTGTCTCAGGAAGAATAAGAGCGCGGCCTGTTGTTGAGGCGCCAAGCGCGAAAGTTAGTGCAGCATGAATGCCACGCAATTCGCCTGATAACGCCAACTCGCCAGCAAACTCATAATCTTTTAAAGCTTCGTGAGGAATTTGGCCACTGGCCGCTAAAATACCAAGCGCAATGGGTAGGTCGTAGCGGCCGCCTTCTTTAGGCAAATCCGCTGGGGCAAGATTAACTGTGATGCGTTGAAAAGGAAAATCCAAGCCAGCATTAATAATTGCACTACGCACACGGTCTTTGCTTTCTTTAACAGCAGTTTCTGGTAAGCCAACAATGGAAAACCCAGGCATGCCTTGAGATATATGTGTTTCAACTGTCACTAGTGGGGCCTGGATGCCTAGGCTGGCGCGCGCGTAGACGATGGCTAAAGAGGACATAGATGGCTTCCTGAGGAGGATAATCAGAACCGCTCCCTGATGGTTGCGGTTCTAAGGACTATGGCAGTTCGTCTAATTTTTTTTCGAGTGCAGCTAATTTTTCGCGAGCTTTTTCAAGGAGGGCGGTTTGGCGATCGAATTCTTCACGAGTGACTAGATTCATTTTTGCAAAAGTTGCTTGCAAAATAACTTTAAAATTTTCTTCAATATCTTTTTTAGTTTCTTTTAAAGAAGGTGGAAGCGCTTGGCTTAGTTTGTGCGCCAAATTATCTAAAGAGTCAAGGTTGATCATAAGTTTTCTGCCTAAAATAAATTAATTTAATTATGGAAGAATTCTTACAAAGTTACTAGAGGCGGGGTAGAAAAAGCTGAGACTTTTAATGTCCTAGTACTTCGCTAGAAAAGTTATTTTTCTGGATCATAGCCTAATTCAACTAAAACACATGGTCCGCCAGCAATTACATTAATGTGATTGGCTTCGCAGAGTTTGATCGCTTCAGCACTTTCCGCGCCTGGCTGCATCCAAATATTTTTGATGCCCTTGCTGATTGCTTCAGCAACAATTTTTTCGCTAATAGCAGGTGGGGTAACAATCGATAAACTTTCTACCTCTTCGGGTAACTCAGAGACAGTGCCAAAACTTTTCACGCCTTCAACAAGATCTTCTTTGGGGTTAACAGCGTAAACAGTTTTGTTATGTTGCAGGTAAGTGCGCAAAACTTTATTGCCAAATTTTTCGCGATTATTAGAAGCGCCTGCGACAGCAAAGGCTTTTGCATTAAGGAATTGTTGTATGTTCATAGGGTTATGATATCACGATATTCTTCTAGGGTGTTAACGTTAAAAACATCTTGGTAATATTCGCCAGTTGCTCTATTTGCTTGAATTGCTTTAGTAAAAGCAGGCATCAGGCTGGCTTTGCCGGTTGGCTCGTCTTTAAATATTTCTGGATGAATAATAGCAATTGAACCATAAATATATTCAGGGTTGCTCGATAAGGCTAACTTGTCAGTTATTAAATCAAAATCACCTTTAGGTTGATTTCTTTTATCGGTTAATACGGCATGCAGCAAATTATTATTCAAAGACCACGACTGGGAAAAGAATTTTTCTAAGGGGAAGTTGGTCCAAATATCGCTGCTAATTAATAAAAATGGCTGTTCTCCTAATAGAGGCAAGGCTTGCCGAATGCCGCCACCTGGGCCAAGCGGTGTTTCTTCATAGGAGTATTCAATTGTTAAGCCAAATTGCTGGCCATTACCTAAAGTATCAACAATTTTTTTTGCTAAATAACTCACATTAATAATTACATTTTCAACGCCAAGTGCTGCGCATTTTTCTAGATGGTGAACAATAAATGGTTTGCCATGAATTGGTAATAAAGGTTTTGGGCAATCATCGGTTAAAGGCCTTAAGCGTTCACCGCGTCCTGCGGCTAAGAACATGGCAGTTTTTATTTGCATATGTTAATGCATCTCCATAGGTTTGGCTAAATATTTGGGTTGCTGTAGTAAAAAGACAAAAGGAATGGATAAAGCCAGCGCGATAGATGCCAGCCAAGCAATATCATTAAATGCAATCATCTGGGCTTGATTTTGGACTTGCTGTGCAAGAAGTTGCATCGTAACAGGATCATGCCAGGTGCGTCCTGTTGCTTGCTGCCAGAGAATGAGGTTTGTATTGTAAGGGTGGATATAACCGCTTAAGGTATTCCAATTCGTTTGGCCCATGCGTGATAAAAGCGTTGCCATAATAGAAATACCAAGCGATTGCCCAAGGTTACGGCTGAGTCCCCAAATGCCCGCAGCTCCTGCAATTTCCGCAGGTGCTAAATTGGCTAAAGAAAGCGTAGAAAGCGGAACAAAGAAAAAACCAATGCCAATACCTTGAAAAATGCTGGCGATAAAATAAGGATGATAGCCCATATCTAGATTGAGCTTTGCCATTAAGTAGGTGCCATAAAGCCCACATAAAATACCAAATGAAATCAGCCAGCGGCTGTCTATTAGGCTAATAAGGCGACCTGCGATTGCCATGGCAAAAATGCTGGCGATGCCACGCGGTGCCATTGCAAGGCCTGCAGTGGTACTTGGATAATTTAAAAGGGTTTGCAGCATCAAAGGAGAAAGAATGATTTGCCCCATGAGCATCATCACAAATAGCATTACAAGCCAAGTGCTTAAGCAAAAGTTTCTATCCCGAAAGACTTTTAAATTAACAACGGGATGTTCAATGCTAAGCGAGCGCCAGATAAAACCAATGATACCAATAAGGGCGGCTGTAAATTGCCAACGGATCGAAGAGGCTTCAAACCAGCCAACACTATTGCCGCGGTCAAGTAATACTTGCAAAGCGCCAATACCGATAGACATTAATAGCATGCCTAGCCAATCTATCGGTTGTTGTTCTGTTGGTGTTTCTTTAATTAACTTCATCGTCATGATATAAGCAATAGCACAAACGGGAAAATTAATATAAAACACCCAGCGCCAGTTTAGATGTTGGGTAATAAATCCGCCAATAGTAGGCCCCAAAATAGGGGCGGCCATAATCCCAATTCCCCAGATTGCCATTGCCATGCCTTGCTCTTTTTTGGGAAAGGTATCGCGCAAAATAAATTGTGACAGCGGTACTAAGGATGCGCCAAAAACACCTTGTAAGATCCGGAAAGAAACAATTTCAGGTAGGTTGCTAGCAATCCCACATAGCATTGAGCTAGTCATGAAACCTAAAATATTGATGAGTAGCAACCTGCGTCGACCAAGGCGTTTTACTAAAAAGCCAGTCAATGGCATGACAACCGCAGCAGAGACAATATAAGAGGTTAATACCCAGGTTATTTCATCAACATTTGCGTTTAAAGACCCCATCATATTTGGCAAAGAAACATTGACAATGGTCGAGTCAAGGATTTCAATGACGGTAACAATCATGATGGTGGCTGTGATCAGCCAGCGGTTTTGATAAGTTTCTTGATCGATGTTATCCATAGTGATTAATTTATTTTAAACACATGTTTAAGCTGTCCATGTTGGAAGCTGCTTTAATTTGTGTTAATAGTGACGGTTGCGCTTGCACCTACACGTGGTGGTGTATCCTTCGGAATGTCTTTTAATTTGATGCGAACAGGAAAACGTTGGGTAATTTTAACCCAATTGCCGGTTGCATTTTCAGGCGGCAATAAAGAAAAGGTTGCGCCAGAGCCACTGCTAATACTTTCCACGACGCCCTTAAAAGTTTTGCTAGGATACATGTCCATTTCAACTTTTGCAGGCTGGCCAACGCGAATACGTTCAAGATCAGTTTCATTATAGTTAGCATCTACCCACCATTGCGTGCTATCGATAATTGCAAAGATGAGGGTATTGGCGGTAAGAACATCTCCCACACGCAGAGTAAAGTTTTCTACATCACCAGTGGCAGGTGCGGCCACTTTCGTATAAGTAAGATTAAGTTTTGCTTGATCAACGTCTGCTTGCGCAGCTTGTAATGCTGCATTAGTAGAAGCAATTTTTGCTATTGCATCATCAGCAGCTTGGTGGGAAAGCACACCTTGTTTCGCAAGTTTAATAGCGCGCTCACTATCCAGTTGTGCATTTTTGGCTTCAGCCGTACGTTGGGCGACCACAGCTTTTGCTTGCTCCAGCGCGATGGTAAATGGCTCAGGGTCAATAGTAAATAAAAGATCGCCTGCTTTAACCGGTTGATGATTTTGCACATAAATGTGATCTACACGACCAGAAATTTGTGAAGAGATATTAATGATATTAGCTTGGACGTAAGCGTTGTCAGTACTAGGGTGAATAATTTCATAGCGCCAATAGGCAAGGATGCTAAGAACAATTAAGCTAACGACAACAATAATAATTTTTTTATGTTCTACAAGTTTTGTTTTCATGTTGAAAATCGAGATTTAAGTTAAAATATTATATACTGTAATGAGAAAATCACTAAGGGGGATGACATGTCTGATGTTACACAAGGTTTATCTGTTTTATTAGCTGATACTTTTGCGCTTTATCTGAAAACCCATAAATACCACTGGAATGTCGAAGGTAAAAACTTCTTTGAGTTACATACTTTTTTCGAAAAACTCTATAACGAGGCCTGGGAAGCGGTTGATGAAATTGCTGAGCGTATTCGTTCCTTAGGGGGCTATGCGCCAGGATCGTTCCAAGAGTTTTCTCAATTAAGCACGATTAAAGATGGTGCTACCCAAGTCCAAGCGGAAGATATGATTAAAGATTTATTAGCAGGTCATGAAGTTGTTATTGGCTCAGCAAAAAAGGTATTGGCAGATGCAGAAAAAGTCGATGATGCAGCGACAGCAGATTTTGTGACGGCGCGTATTGAAGCGCATCAGAAAAATGCTTGGATGTTAAAAAGCTTTTTGAAATAATACCGCTTAAATAAGCATGCTACGCTGCGATCCAGAGCCGCTCCCTTACGGGCCGCGGCTCTGTTTTTGGTTCGGAAAGAGATTTAATCAATTTATTTTATTATTTGAAAATTATGCTAATACTCGAAAAACTTGATCTTAAAAATAAACGAGTTGTCATTCGTGAAGACTTTAATGTGCCGATGCAAGAAGGGCATATTACGAGTGATGCGCGCATTTTAGCGGCAATACCCACCATTAGGATGGCTTTGTCTAAAGGTGCAGCGGTTATTTTGTTATCGCATTTGGGGCGACCAAAAGAAGGTAGTGTTGAGGAAAGCTTATCTTTGGCGCCTGTTGCTGTGCGCTTAAGCGAGTTATTACAGCAGCCTGTAAGGTTTGTTAAAGATTATTTAACGGGTATCAATATTCAGCCTGGCGAAGTTGTGTTATGTGAAAATGTTCGATTTAATCCAGGTGAAAAAGCCAATGACCCTGTGCTGGCACAAAAGTTAGCTGCTTTAGGTGATATGTATGTGATGGATGCTTTTGGAACTGCGCATCGTGCTGAGGCAAGTACTGAAGGTGCATTGCGCGCCGCAAAGGTCGCTTGCGCTGGCCCCTTGCTGTATTCTGAAGTAGAGGCAATTCAAAAAGCATTGTCGCAGCCTAAGCGACCTTTGCTAGCAATTGTGGCAGGTTCAAAAGTTTCTACAAAATTAGCTTTGTTAGAAAATATAGCTGAGCGTGCCGACCAGTTATTGGTTGGTGGTGGGATTTTAAATACTTTTATTTTGGCGGCGGGTTTTTCAATTGGTAAATCTTTGTGTGAAGCTGAACTTGTGCCGACAGCAAAGCGTATTGCTGAAAAAGTTAATATTCCCTTGCCAGAGGATGTAGTTGTTGCTGACCGTTTTGCTGCTGATGCAACAGCCAGCATTAAGCGCTTAAATGAAGTTTCAGCCGATGATATGATCCTCGATATTGGTCCCAAAACAGCGACTGCCTGGTCTGAGAAAATTTCTCAAGCCGGGACCATTGTTTGGAATGGACCAGTGGGTGTTTTTGAAATGCCTGCTTTTTCCCAAGGTACCGCAGCAATTGCAAGAGCTATTGCAGATTCTCATGCTTTCTCTATTGCTGGCGGCGGTGATACCCTGGCTGCTATTGAACAATTCAATGTGGCAAAAGGAATTTCTTATATATCAACAGGTGGTGGGGCATTTTTAGAATGTTTAGAAGGAAAAATACTTCCAGCTGTAGCGGCACTAAGTGAAGCTTAGTCTTATATTCGACGGTAAGAAATTAATAGAATAAAAAAAACCGAGCTAAGGCTCGGTTTTTTATTTAGCATAGGCGGTGTTAACCGCGAATACTTAAGCTTTTGCTGGAGCAGCTGGAGTTGTCGCAGCAGCTGGAGCAACGTTGTTGTCAGCTGTAGGAGCAGCTGTAGGAGCAGCTGGCGCAGCAGCAGGAGCTGGAGCAGCTGGTGCAGCAGCGTCTGTGCTTGGTGCTGTTGGTGCAACAGGAGCTGGAGCAGCTGGAGTTGCAGCAGTAGCAGGCGCTTGTTGAGCGTCGCTTGTAGTTGGAGCTGGAGCTGGAGCAGCTGGAGTTGTAGCAGCTGGAGCAGCATTGTTGTCAGCTGTAGGAGCAGCTGGCGCAGCATTGTTATCATTGCCGGAGCAAGCAGCTAAAGCAGCTGCCATAGCAGCAATAGCAAGTAATTTTTTCATAGTGGTTGTCCTAAACATAATTGATTTAAAAAACACGGCAAAAGCCGCTGCCATAACTATTTAGTTTAGCAAAGAATCATTAAAAGTGGAAGGGTTGAATTTTTAATGTTATGATTTAAAAATAAGCCCTAATTAAATAGAATAAATTACTTTATGCTTGATACCCATTTATTACCCGTTATTGCGCTCGTAGGGCGGCCTAACGTCGGTAAGTCTACGCTTTTTAACGTTCTTACAAAATCTCGTAACGCCCTTGTTGCAGATGAGCCGGGCTTAACCCGCGACCGTCAGTATGGGCAGGCGCACTTTTTAGGTGAAGATTATTTAATTGTTGATACGGGTGGGCTTGATACACAGCCACAAAAGGACCCTTTAACCGCTTTAATGGCAAAACAAAGTTGGCAAGCGGTAACCGAAGCGCAAATTATATTATTTTTAGTTGATGCACGCGCAGGTTTGCAGTCGCAAGACATTGAGTTGGCTAAAAAGCTTCGCAAAATTAATAAGCCAGTGATTTTAGTGGTAAATAAAATTGATGGTGTTAAAAATGCAGAAAGCATGATTGCGGAATTCCATCGCTTAGGCCTCTCGGAGGTAATGTCGATTGCGGCATCACATCAACGCGGTGTTTTCGATTTGCAGCAGCTAATTGCTGAAAAAATTGAGCGTGAAGCGCTTGATTCGGAAGCGCTAGAAGCTTTACCAGAAGCAGCACGAAGTGGTATTAAATTAGCAATGATTGGTCGGCCAAATGTTGGAAAATCTACGCTAGTTAACCGTATTTTAGGTGAAGAACGTGTCGTTGTTTTTGATATGCCGGGAACGACGCGAGATAGTATTTTTATTCCTTTTGAGCGTCAAGGCAAGCACTATACCGCTATTGATACGGCAGGTGTGCGGCGTCGCAGCAAAGTGGGTGAAGGGATTGAAAAATTTTCTGTGATTAAAACTTTGCAAGCCATCGAAGCGGCAGACATCGTGCTCATGGTATTTGATGCACATGAGGGGATTACTGACCAAGATTTGCACTTGCTAGGCTTTGTGCTAGAAACTGGCCGTGCGTTGATATTAACTATCAATAAATGGGATGGCTTAAGCGAGTATCAAAAACAGCGGGTTAAAGACCAAATTGATTTTAAACTACCCTTTGTGCGTTTTGCGAAGGTACTTTATATTTCGGCGTTACATGGTACAGGTGTTGGTGATATCTTTAAATGGGTTAATAAAATTTATCAAGCCGCGCATCAAACAGTGGGGACAGCCAAAATGACGCAGTTGCTTGAACAAGCCGTTGCGCAGCATCAACCCCCTTTAGTCAAAGGTCGCCGTGTTAAACTGCGTTATGCACATATTGGCGGTCATGACCCATTTACTATTGTGGTTCATGGTACTCAAGCTGCTGCATTGCCCATGGCTTACCAAAGATTTTTATCAGAGTTTTACCGAAAAGCACTAGGTTTAGTCGGTATCCCTGTCCGTTTAGAATTAAGCAGCCCTAAAAACCCTTACAACCCCTCCTAAAAGTCAACAAACGGGGTCAGGCCCCTTTTGTTGACTTGAAGCCTCTTGAAAACGCAAAAGAAATCCCAATTTTAAAAATATTAACCATAATAAATGTTATCTAATTGCTATGTTCGATGTATTAATTGAGATTTTAAACTTTTTAGAGTCAGGGGTTTTTGATGTTAAGCACTACCAGGATCACTGGGAAAAAGAGTTGCAGCAAGTTGGCGTTAAATCTGAAGATTTACAAAGTTTTTTAGAGGTTTTAGAGAAAATTAGTCGCTTACAAGCTTTCGTGCAGCAAGCCAAGCCTTGTGGTGGTTTTCCTTTGCGCATTTATACAGAAAAAGAAGCTGAGCGTTTAGATGCTGAAACTCGAGGCCTTTTGCTGCATTTTGAAAATATTGGCCTATTACCACCAGAGTTGCGGGAAGTGGTCATCGATCAAGCGCTTAAGCTAGAAGATATTGAGATAAATTTACCGCGACTTCGCTTACTTATCCTGTTGGTACTATTCCATCAAGCCAGTTTAGATGTTATGCTTTCGCACTATGAAACATTAGCTGGGCTAAAAAATGCCGTAGTGCACTAATCAATTTTAGTAGGCTCTCTGCATAGAAGTAAGTTGCAACTTGCTCTTACGGCACCAGAAAGACTTTAAAGGAATTTTTGTGAAAAATTTAGTTATCGTTGAGTCTGTCACAAAGACCAAAACCCTCAAAAAATATCTTGGCAAAGATTATGAAATTTTAGCCTCTTATGGCCATGTGCGCGATTTATTGCCCAAAACGGGTGCTGTTGATGTGAATGATAATTTCCACATGAATTATCAACTGATTGAGAAAAACAAAAAACACGTTGATGCGATTGTTAAAGCGGTAAAAGCGGCAGAGACGCTTTACCTCGCAACTGACCCGGATCGCGAAGGCGAAGCCATCGCATGGCATTTATTAGAAATTTTAAAATCAAAAAAACTTCTCAAGAATTTAAATGTTCATCGCGTCGCTTTTAACGAGATTACCAAAAATGCCGTAGCAGAAGCGATTAAACATCCGCGCGAAATATCGATGCCTTTAGTGGATGCGCAACAAGCACGTCGCGCATTAGATTATTTAGTTGGTTTTAATTTATCCCCCTTACTTTGGAAAAAAATTCGTCGTGGTTTATCGGCTGGCCGCGTGCAGAGTCCTGCTCTACGTATGATTTGCGAGCGCGAAGAAGAAATTGAAAAATTTATTTCGCAAGAATATTGGACAATTGCGGCAGAATGTCAATTTAATAAAGTCGATTTTTTGGCTAAGTTAGTTGAATACCAAGGGGAAAAACTTAAGCAATTTAGCTTTACTAATGCTGATCAAACCGCTGCAGCGCGCGACGCATTATTAAAACTAGCAAACGGAAAATTAACCGTTAGCTCAGTGGAAAAGAAACAACGTAAGCGTAATCCCGCCGCGCCTTTCACAACGTCGACCTTGCAGCAGGAAGCCGCGCGTAAATGCGGTTTTACCACACGCAAAACTATGCAGATCGCGCAACAGTTATATGAAGGTATTAATATTGGTGATGGCCCTGTCGGCTTAATTACCTATATGCGTACTGACTCTGTCGCTTTAGCGCAAGAAGCGGTGGGCGAAATACGTCAATTCATTACTGAAAATTATGGCTTTGAAGCATTGCCAGAAGCCCCACGTGTTTATAAAACCAAGGCTAAAAATGCCCAAGAAGCGCATGAAGCGGTGCGTCCAACCTCCGTTTTTCATGTGCCAGAAAAAATTAAATCGCATTTAACGCCTGATCAATTTAAACTGTATCAATTAATCTGGCAGCGTGCGATTGCCTGCCAAATGGCGCATGCATTATTTGATCAAGTGACAGTTGAGTTGCAGGCTAACGAAAAAAATACTTTTCGTGTTACCGGCGCAACATTGGTCAAGCCAGGCTTTTTAAGTGTGTATGAAGAAGGCTTGGATGATCCGAAAAAAGATGAAGAAGATGAAAGCAAAGTTAAATTGCCTGCGTTAAAAGAAGGCGATGTCGTTACGTTGAATGATATTAAAAATGAACAACATTTTACTGAGCCGCCACCTCGCTATAGCGAAGCAAGCTTAGTAAAAGCTTTAGAAGAGTACGGTATTGGTCGCCCGTCGACTTACGCGTCAATCATTTCAACGCTGCAAGCACGTGACTATGTTAGTTTGGAACAAAAACGTTTTTATCCAACGGACGTCGGTAAAATCGTTAATAAGTTTTTAACCCAGCATTTTACAACTTATGTTGATTATGATTTTACCGCTAAGCTTGAAGACACTTTAGATGATATTTCACGCGGTGAAAAAGCGTGGATTCCTGTCATGGATGATTTCTGGCAACCTTTCCATCACCAAGTGGATGAAATTGGTAAGAATGTTCAGCGTATTGATGTGACTTCAGAAAAATTAGATGAAGCCTGCCCTAAATGTGCGAAGCCATTATTAATTCGCTTAGGGAAATCAGGTCGTTTTGTTGGCTGTTCAGGTTATCCAGAATGTGATTACACGCGTAATGTCGATGAGTCACATGAAGAAGCGCAAGCACTAGCTGAAAAAGTTGAAGGACGCCAGTGTCCAGAATGTCAGGGTGATTTGGTTTACAAGCGTGGTAAATTTGGTCGTTTTATTGGTTGCGGCAATTACCCTGAGTGTAAATATATTGAATCCTTAACCAAAACAGAAAACACGGGTGTAACCTGTCCTTCCTGTCACCAGGGTATGCTGACTAAAAGAAAATCACGTTTTGGTACTTTCTTTTATTCTTGTAATAAATATCCGGACTGCAAATATATCGTTAATCATGAGCCGGTTGCGAAAGTCTGTCCAAAATGCAAATGGCCTATCATGATGAAGAAAACTACTAAACGTCGTGGCACTGAGTTAGTTTGTGCAATTAAAACTTGTGGCCATGCAGAGCCGTTTAAAGAAGAATAAGTCTTGCTGCTTTTCGAGCGGGTGTGCCGGCGCAGCCCGCTCTAGGATCTAGCGCTTTATGATTAAGCTTCACTTTTCCCCACCCATTCTTATTGCGCTTGCTGCTGCTTTTTTATTTGGCGCAAGCACCCCTTTTGCAAAATATTTGTTAACTCAACTCTCGCCTCAGTTGTTAGCAGGATTATTATATTTAGGTAGTGGTATTGGGTTAATGTTAATCCGTATTATTCGCGATAAACGCTGGCTTCCATCAGGTTTAACCAAAGTTGAATGGTTCTGGTTTGCGGGCGCTATTTTCTTTGGTGGCATTATGGCGCCTGTTTTGTTGATGTTGGGCTTGGTTTATACCAGCGCTGCATCTGCTTCATTATTATTAAATTTAGAAGCAGTGTTTACTGCTTTATTCGCTTGGGTCGTCTTTAAAGAAAATACTGATCGACGCATTGTGTTGGGAATGTTATTGATTGTTGCAGGTGGTGTGGTGCTGGCTTGGCCGTCGCATGAGACTCTTGGTTCCTTGAGTTGGGGGCCGGTGCTTATCGCGGCAGCTTGCTTGTGTTGGGCAATTGATAATAATTTAACTCGTCATGTGTCAGCGCAAGATGCTTTGTTTATTGCAGGCAATAAAGGTTTAATTGCAGGGGTTGTCAATCTCATACTAGCATTAAGCTTAGGTGCGCTCTGGCCGTCATGGCAAGATCTTTGTTCTGCTTTGAGCCTTGGCTTCTTTGCCTATGGTATTAGTTTAGTTTGCTTTGTGCTTGCTTTGCGCCATTTGGGTACAGCACGTACCGGCGCCTATTTTTCAACGGCGCCCTTTATTGGCGCGCTAATAGCGATTGTGTTTTTTCATGATGTTACTCATGCTGCTTTTTGGTTTGCTGCGATTCTTATGGCATTAGGTGTTTGGCTACACTTAACGGAATCTCATGAACATGAACATACGCATGAGCCATTATTCCATTCACATCGTCATGTGCATGATGAGCATCACCAACATACCCATGATTTCCCTTGGGATGGTGAAGAACCTCATGCTCATCCGCACACCCACGAGCCTATTACGCATAAGCATCGGCATTATCCCGATATTCATCATCGGCATAAGCATTAGCGTTTGCTACTCATTATGATCACAAGCTGAATTCATTTGCTGGGTACAGCGTCATTCTCTCTAGAAGGTTTCATGAATCGAAAAAGCATAATTTCCAACACGTTGGTGGACACGTCGCTTGCGCTCATTCTACGCCTGTGCTCCTCGTTTTTGTTCAGTGCAGGGAAGGGATTTTTATGAGTGAGGCTAGTTAATAATTCCTTAAGTCTTTTTTCATACACTGAAGCTGTGCAGCCTATTTTAATTCAAAAGCTCAGGAGAATAATTATGAAAAGATTTTCCGCAAGTCAAGTTGAAGTAGAAAGTTTGAAAAAAACATTAATGGAGATTATAGCTTCCTATGAAAGTACAGATAATCCTCAATTAAAAATCCAAATTGCTATTTTGAAAGATGTTCACTTTAGACTAGACAGTGAAGGTGGCTTTGATGAAAATGTTTTTTATTTTTTTGAGCTGGTATTAAAAAAAGCAATCCCCGGACTTGAGACGCTTGAAAGAAGGATGCTTGCTATTTGGCCTGTTTTTAAAGCGAGTAAAGAACTGAGCTACTACGGAATTCATGATTTTGAAAGATTTTCTCAGATCTGGGATGACTGGCGTGAGAAAAAATTCTCAACATATTCTACTGATAATAATGAGAAACTGCAGGCCATTATCGACAATGCACGACAAATAAAAGAAGAAACTGGTAGGGCGTATCTACGGGAGAAAAAAGAGGAAAGAGAAAAAATTGCAGCTGCTGAACGTGAAAAAGAACAAAAGCTTTTAGAAGGTTTTCCTGAAGAAACTTCCGTTATTGTTAGAGGGTGGCTGGTTTCTCGTAAGGAAGATAAGCAACTTTTATTCGAGTTATTGACAGTTTTGAAAGATAGTAAGTTTTCGACTGAAGTTAAAGGAAAGCTTGTAGAGCAATCGTTTAAAGCGTATTGCCTGGAGGTTCATTTGAGGTTGATAAAAGATACAGTGCAATTATTCTCCAAGCAGAAACAAGAGAGAGCCACGGATCAACAATTAAACCATAAGCTGAACGCTGCACCATTAGATGATTTAATACCTATAGTTTTAAACTGGCTTCGCTTGAACGAGATTTCATCAATAAGTGTTGAAGACCGGGAGAAAATATTTTTTAAATATAATTTTGAACAAACTCAGCTAGTGGAAATTATAGAATCTCTTGAAAGTTTAGATCATTTAAAAATTTTACAACAATTTGATTGCAGAAAAATCCTAGGTATTATTTTTGAGGATCCTCAATACGCTAACATCATAGCTAGAACGCTTATTAAGATTTTGCGGTATTTTAATGAGCAGAGATTACTCACGGAAGAGATAATCGCTATAATTCATGGTGCTAAAATGCCTCATTATGTACTTTCTGATTTTCATTGGCACGTGCAAAGATTTTTAATTGAGATGGATGCTAATACGCTTGCTAAGAAAGATCAGCAATTCTTAGTTCAAGTATTTACAAAATATTTTAAATACTCAAAAGGTGATGAGTTACGTGCTGACCTGTTGGCAGCGGTTGTTCCTTTGAAAGATTTGCTTGAGAAAACGCCTAATTTATTAGCCCTTATCTTTAAAGAGTCGCCTGAGAAACCTTTGCTTTCTCGTGATGACGAGCCTTTATTTGCTCGATTATCAAAGCGTATTATAAGCCTCACTTCTTTAATTAACAGTTCTGATGTGATTAAAAATTTTATCGAGGATGTTTTAACAGAAGCGCCAGAAGCTTTGTTAAAAATTGAAGACTGGGTTTATCCTGAAATCGAAAAATTTTCTGCAACCACGCGGAAAGATGTTTTATCGATGTTAAAAAATTATTGTGATTTTGTTGCAACCTCTAAAATAATTAGCACTGATCAGCGCCCCTTTGCAGAACTAAAAGGTGATTACTTTTTTAAAGCATTAAGTAAGCTACCTGATAAATGGAAGGCGAATGAATTAGTTTGGAAAGCTCTATGCTATAAAACTAAGTGTATGCCTATAGTCAAAGGAGCCGCCGAGATAGATTTATTCCAAGAGGAAAAGGAAGGATTCTTTTCTTCTGAGATGCTCGTTAAAACCGATATCAGTTCTTGGGATCCGCGAACCGCATTTTTAGCCGGAAGGTTATCCGCTTTATTTAAGGAGCATTATGGTAAAGACGCGCGTTTTGATTTTATTACCGGCCAGCATTATGAGCAAATGTATCAAAGCAGTGCCAAAATTTGTGCTTTAGCAAAGTTTTTCTTTTCGTTTGTGCTAACAGTGACCGATATGCGAGAAGACCAAGACCGACAGCAGGAAGCAGACTCAGCTATTGCGTGGTTAGCTAAAGAAGAAAATTTTGAAAAAATTTTAAAACTTGATCCTGTGGTTTGTCATTATTTGACAGAGGCAATAGATCTCAATCCTCAGCTTTTAGTTAATCATGAAAATTTAATCTCATTGTTTGCTTTGTCAGAAAGTGACTTCGCGCTAGTCGTAACAGCTATTGCCTTGAGAGAAAAAATAAACCAGGAGCAGTTAAGTTATCTGATTACATCGCCTGCAAAGGCTGCTGCATATGAATCATTTGAATCTATGAGCGAAGCGTCTGCAAAAAAAGAGTTTTCTCAGCTTGCTTATGCTTCTAGAGTATTGTTCCTTTGTGCTCGTAAAGATCGTCCGCAGCCAGATGGACCTGCAAAAAGCTTACAATTGGAAAGTTTGCCAGATGAGATGCTTCAGCATATAGCAAGCTTTGCCAGTGATACCAAGGGCCTGCCTGAAGCAGTGCGGCAGCACATAATAGCGGAACATTTTGCGCCAGTTCCAAAACCTTCATGAGCGTTATGATCAACCTTCCCGCCTTTTTCTTCCAAAAGGTGGGCCCTATTAGAGCCGCGACCATCAGGGAGTGGTTAATAAAACTGTTTCGTTGCATAGGCGACGAATCCAACAGTTTGACGAATGCGAATTTGTCGCTGCGCGGATAATTTTATCAACCGCTCCCTGATAGTCGCGGCTCTGATTTGTAAAACGGTGCGGGGAGCTAAGTTAGAAGGCGCTGGGTAGCAAAGAAGCGGATTTTTGTTGATAATGCTGTCTTTGAGTGATTAACCATTGCTGGAAAGCTTCGAATAAGTATTCATGTTGTTGGTCGGCTGTAGCTGGGGGTTTTTGTTGTATATCAAAACCTTGCTCTTCTAGCCAGCTGGCTACTTTTTTAACCATGGATTTATCTTCTTCGCTGATGAGCGTGTATTGATCTGGATTTTTTAAAACAGCTAGTAAAACGGGAATATAAGAGTTTGGTTGATGTCCTGCTTTATACGAAATACTTGATAAAAAAGGTAAGGGAGATATCGAGCGCTTATGCGCGCCTTCCCCTTGGCAAAAATCGGCTAACTCTTTTAAGGGGTATGCTTGGGATGAGTCTAGAATGGCCATAAGCTTTTCAACTCTTTCTTTGCCATGTTTATGCTCTGACGCTTGAGGATGAAGGCTGAAATAAACATCTTTAGCTATTTTAAGTACGAGGGTTATGCCTTGATAGCGCATGAAATCATCTCTTAGCTGATTAATTTCGGCTAGTTTATCTTGCCAAGAGGGAAATAGCGTGCTTTGTTGAGCGGACATTTGTTTTATCAATTGATCTTTTAAACCGCTATGTACAGCTTCAGAGGTAAAGTTTGTGAAGTACAGAAAAAATTTTTCGGGGCCTGCCTCAAAAACTTGTACTGGGGCTACGGTAAAGGCTCTAGTTTCCAGGCCGGCTATGCTAATTCTTTTATGTGCGGTATCTCTGCTTTTTGTTTTGAGCAGGGTCACAAACTGCTGAATGATGAGCGAAGTGTTTAAGGATTGTGGATCGCTGATGGTGACAAATTCTCCCGTTAAGTCATGGCAAAATTGTTTATCAATAATGATTAAAATATGATTTTTCATGCTAACCCCCAGCATTTTGCATACACGTTAAAAAGCTATTTTTTTGCAATTTCTGTGCCATTCTCAACAACTGGGTTATAATGTTGGCAAAACTTTTTAGAGTGAGAATTTTATATGTCAGATTCTTCTGTGCTTTATTATTTTTGGAATGCAGGCTTAGTGGTGAAATTAGTGATGTTGTTGCTGTTATTAGCATCACTGGCTTCATGGACAATTATTTTTCAGCGCATTTTATTCTTTCGTAAATTGCGTCAAATTACGCGCGATTTTGATAATGTTTTCTGGTCAAGCAATGATTTGACCAAAATGTATACGGATTTCAATCAGCATCAAGCTGAACTACAAGGTATTGAAGTCATTTTTCATGCAGGTTTTCGTGAGTTTACGCGTTTGCGTAAGCAAGCAGGTATTGCACCAGAAATTATTTTAGAAGGGGCGCAACGTGCGATGCGAATTGCTTATGCGCATGAGCTTGATCAGCTTGAACAACATCTTTCTTTTTTGGCAACCGTTGGTTCGATTAGCCCTTATGTTGGTTTGTTTGGTACCGTTTGGGGAATCATGACTTCATTTCATGATATTAGTAAATCGCAGTCAGCAACGATTGCCATGGTGGCACCTGGTATTTCAGAAGCATTAGTGGCAACAGCTATGGGTTTGTTTGCAGCAATTCCAGCAGTGATTGCTTATAACCGTTTTTCTAATCATGCTGAAAGACTTTCTAATCAGTATGCGACGTTTATGGAAGAATTCTCGAATATTCTTTATCGACAGCTTTATGGATCTGCACGACCATAAGCGGAGAGTTGTTAGGCTTGCTTAAGAATAAAATTTGATCAGCTTTGTAGGAGAGGTTTATGCATGTACAAAATCGTGGTGGTAAGCGTCGACAAATGGCAGAAATTAATGTCGTGCCTTATATCGACGTTATGCTAGTGCTATTAGTGATTTTTATGATTACCACGCCATTGCTAAGCCAAGGGGTTAAGGTCGATTTGCCTAAAGCAAAAGCCGATGCCATTGCGCAAAAAGATCGCGAGCCGATTATTGTGACGGTTAATGCTGAGAGTCAGTATTTTGTTAATATTGCCCCAAAGCCGGATGCGCCAATGAGTTTGGAAAATGTGTCCGCCTTAATCAATCAAATGCTGACTAAAGATGGCCAAAACGCACCACAGCGCGCGGTATTGGTCAAAGCTGATCAAAGCATTAATTATGGTATGGTGGTAAAAGTGATGGCTAGTTTGCAGCAGGCAGGCGCATCTAGTGTGGGCTTAATCACTGACGAACCTGCTTTTGTGAAGAATGCGACTGTCAACAGTCAACAATATAGTGGTAATGCTTGGCGAAGTGCTTAAGCTTAAAGGCAGCAACGATGGACGGGCGCATCAGGCGCTATTGGCTGATATTCTTCTTCGCTTGATCTTAGCCACCCAATGCCAAATGCACTAGAGATTATTCCTAGACCTACCGCAGTAGCTGCTAAGATATAAGCAGGGATGATCGGCGTGTCTGATGCTGTGCTTGCGACTGCGCAGCCTGTTGTTATGATTGAAGTTGTTGCAAAAATTAGTGCTAATGCGCCTAATGCTCTGGTTTTATGAGACATAAAAAGTTCTCTTCCTCATGACAGAAGTTACTCGATGAAAAGTCAGTTAAATAAATTTTGAGTTTAACAAAAAATCAGTGCTTATAATTAAGCACTGATTTTTATTTCGTATGGCTTGGTTTAACGGCAAATCGCACCAGTTGTTCTTAAGAAACTGGTCACTTCACCATTATTTTTAAGAGTATGTGCTAAAGCGCCACAGCTAATGATATTGCCTGGTGCACAGTAAGCGGTGCCAGAACAATCCATTTCATGTGCAAGCATGCGATACATCATCGTCATATTGTGAACACAAACATCCCCATCTTGAGGTTTCACAGTAATGTTAAAAGGCATACCTGCGCTTTGTTGGCCAAAAGTAAATGTTGCTGCGTGGGTTTGTTTGTCAACCGTAATTTTATTTAAGGTAACGCCAGGCGCTTGAGGATTTTGTGCAGGAATTTGAATAGGTTGCTGAGGAACAAGCACGCTTAGCTCAGGTGATTGTTTTACTGCTGGTGGTGTTTTGCTAGCGAGTTGCGATGAGCAGCCTACGAGTAAAGTCGCGGCTAAGCTAAGCGCGATGATTTTTTTTTGCATGGTTTTCTCCGTTATTAAAAACTCTGTACGGTGCTAGGCACCGCTATTGATTCGATAATTCCATCAATCTATCATGCCAAATTTCTACTACGGCTGCAAGCGCAATAGATTTTATATCCGAGCCACGACCGTTAGTGAAGGGTTAATCAAGTTATCCACATGACAATATATTGATATTTATAAATAAGTTGGCTTCACTTCCTCGCGCTCGCGCCGTGCCCACCAACGTGGTGGAAAAGGCATTTCACCTAGCGCTTTGCTCACCCTACAACAAATTTCATACCCACAGATTCAGCGTATTTTTGTTCCGTGCTCTTAAGCGAATGTTAATGTTTAGTTACGTATAATTTACGCTATTAAAATAATTAAAGTGGGAAAAATATCATGGTGGGCACAACACAAGCGAATAATGAAAAAGAGCTGGAATTATTAACAACGTTGAAAGAGGCCATAACAAGAGAACAGCGCGGTAATCGTATTGAAGCTAATCTTTCTCAATGGATCAGGGAGTATGAGGCATTTCTATCAGTTCAGGTAGGGTCCATAACTCCATCACCTAGAAGTATTGGATTTTTGGATGAAGGTACTATTAGCTTCTATTTAGGATCCGAGACGCTTGCCCGTGAAATTAAAGAATTTCTTGAACGCCATAACTGTACAGTAGAAACAAAGGGTTTGCCGGAGACTGCGATCAAGCTTACGGGTGTTCCTGGTATTAACTTAAAGGAAATAATTAAAAAAGTTTGTGCAGAGGCAACTGGTTTTTCTCACTTAAGTGCTAGCCCAAAAACATCTGATCAATGGCTAAGAAAACTTAGACAAATGCTGCAGACACGTTCAGAGGCTGACAGTCCAAAAGTGATAATTGCAAAGGCGTTGCAAACATTTGGGCACTATTCGCTAAAAGTCCATTCGAATGTCCAGTATGCAGACAGGTTTTTAATTGATTGTAAACAAGCGGATATTGCTAAGGTTATTTGCGCTGAGCTTAAAAAACGAGGCTGCACTGCGCAGCTTAAAACAAAAGGTCAGTATGCCAATACTAGTGTAGTGGTAACAGGTATTCCTGGGCTAGATTTAGAGCAGATATTTAAAGCTACAAGATCGGAAAGCCCAACATCAGTATCAAGCCAAGCTTCAAAGCAAAGCCAGGGTACGTTAGCATCTGGTAATTCTCTTACAAAGTCTACTGATGAGGTGCCTGTAGCGCCGCTAAAAAATACAGCGGTTCAACAAGTGGAAGCTGTGACACCAATTCAACAGCCAAAGACACCTTCTTTAGATCCTAGGCGTCCCGGTTCCCCTGTGTCTAGAGGATCTGCTGTTTCAGCTGGTTCAGAATCTGCTAAAGCTGGTTCAGGTGCTCAATCTCAAAAGGCGGGAGGTATATTTGCTGGAGCTGAAAATAAAGATGATGTTTTAAAGGCTATAAAGAAATATATTAAGGGCAACAGGCTTGACCAAGAAATTGATAAGCAATTTAACGTTTTAGGCTTTACAATTAACGCCAAAAGTAAATCAACGGGGGTGAATGAAATCCTAAAAATTATTGATTCTTCTAAGCTTAGTGTTAATGAAAAATTTAAGCAAGTAAAAAAAATAGTGGATGACAAAGACAAAGAGCAGGGTAATGGCTTGACAGATAAAATTGATGGACCTATTTCGAGAGGAGTGGGGCTTGCTGGCTTTTTTAAACCAACGCGTGCTCGAGATGTTGCAAATTTTTATCATACAGTGGAATCGGCGATTAGGTTTTGGGAGCTAGCTTCGGTTTCCGCATCACCGAGACTTTCGAGATAAAAAACTTTTCCTATTAATACTTCTAAAAAAGTCACCCGTGCTAATTAAGCCTGGTGGCTTTTTTTATAAATAAATTAGCTAAACCCTGCCGATTTTTTTAAATTTTATCAAAACCCTTCTGCATCCCCCCCAAGATCTGTATAATATGTCTTTCCACAGCAGGTTTTCCTATGTCTCGATATATTTTTATTACCGGTGGAGTCGTTTCTTCTCTAGGGAAAGGTATTGCAGCAGCTTCTTTAGGTGCACTTTTAGAAGCCCGCGGGTTAAAAGTCACTTTATTAAAATTAGATCCTTATTTAAACGTTGACCCAGGAACCATGAGCCCTTATCAGCATGGCGAAGTTTTTGTCACTGAAGATGGGGCGGAAACAGATCTTGACCTTGGTCATTATGAACGTTTTGTGCGCTGCAAGACGTCTAAGCGCAGCAATTTCACCTCCGGCAAAGTTTATGCCAATGTATTGCGCAAAGAGCGTCGTGGTGATTACCTTGGCGGTACAGTGCAAGTGATTCCTCATGTTACCGATGAAATTAAAACTTTAATCAAGCAAGGCGCTGAAGGTGTTGATGTCGCCATTGTGGAAATTGGCGGTACCGTCGGAGATATCGAGTCTCTGCCATTTTTAGAAGCTATTCGTCAGATGCGTATTGAGCTAGGTGCGCATCAAGTTTTATTTATTCATTTAACCTTGGTGCCTTATTTATCAACCGCAGGCGAAATTAAAACCAAGCCAACGCAACACTCCGTAAAAGAATTGCGTTCGATTGGTATTCAACCTGATATTTTAATTTGTCGCTCAACCGTACCCTTGCCAGAAAATGAAAGGCAAAAAATTGCTTTGTTTACGAACGTTGAAGCACGCGGTGTAATTTCTTTAGTAGATGTGAAAAGTATTTATGAAATTCCTTTTGTGTTAAACGCGCAGCACGTGGATGACCTTGTGGCAGAACGTTTAGGTTTACCGTGTGTAGAAGCTAGCTTACAAGAATGGCAAAAAGTTTTAGATGCGCAGCGTAGTCCAACCAGTGAAATTACTATTGCAATGGTAGGAAAATATATGGGTTTAACGGACTCTTATAAATCTTTATCAGAAGCTTTGATTCATGCTGGCATTAATACCAGGACTAAAATCCATATTCACTATGTGGATGCGGAAGAGATTGAAAAGCATGGAACGGGAGTGCTGGAAGAGGCTGATGGCATTTTAGTTCCTGGCGGCTTTGGTGATCGTGGCATTGAAGGGAAAATTTTAGCTGCTCAATATGCTCGCGAACATCGCAAACCTTATTTAGGTATTTGTTTAGGGATGCAAATTGCGCTGGTTGAAGTGGCACGCCATGTTATAGGCTACCCAGATGCTCACAGCACTGAATTTAATCGTGATACGAAGCATCCTATTATTGGTTTAATTACGGAATGGCAAGATATTTCTGGCCAAAAAGAGCAACGCTCCGAACAATCCGATATGGGTGGCACAATGCGTTTAGGCGCACAAGTTTGCCATATTACACCGGGTAGCTTAACGGAAAAAATTTATGGTGTACCACAAGTATTAGAACGTCATCGCCATCGTTACGAAGTGAATAACCAGTTTGTAGCGGAATTAGAAAAAGCGGGTGTGCTTGTTTCAGGACGCTCAGAAGATTATAAATTGGTTGAGATGATTGAATTAAAAGATCATCCTTGGTTTGTTGCTTGTCAGTTCCACCCAGAGTTTACGTCGACACCGCGCGATGGACATCCGCTGTTTGAAGCGTTTGTGAAAGCTTGTGGTGTTAAGCATAGTTAATATTTTGTTTTTCAGCGCCTGAATAGCGTGCCTGTTATACAGGCGCGCCATGACAGGTTGGAGCATTAAAAAGTATGATTAGTCGCCTTGTGGGAAAACTTGTTTATAAAAAACCCCCTGAATTGTTAATCGATGTGCATGGCGTTGGCTATGAACTGCTTGCGTCAATGAGTACTTTTTATCATTTGCCTGAGCCAGGTGAAGAGATTTGCCTTTATACACAATTAATTGTGCGTGAGGATTCTCATACTTTATATGCTTTTCATGATGTCAACGAACGTGAAATGTTTCGTGAGTTAATTAAAGTCAATGGTGTTGGGCCAAAATCCGCTATTACTATTTTGTCGAGCATTACGCCAGAAGAATTTACTTTAGCTGTGATGCAGCAAGATACGGCACGCTTAACCAAATTACCAGGCATTGGTAAAAAAACAGCCGAAAGATTAGTCATTGAAATGCGCGATCGTTTAACGGCAAGCGCATCCGATTCTCCTTATACAGGTTTACCTGCTTCAACACATGTTCGTCCTGATCGCCTTGCGCAACAAGAAGCGATCAGTGCTTTAATTGCCTTAGGTTATAAACCAGCTGAAGCAAGCCGCGCCATTAGCCATGTACCTGATTGCGATAAATTATCGAGCGAGGAAATCATTCGTGCTGCGTTAAAGCAATTAATGCGATAGTTGTGTCAAAGTAATTCTTCCACATGAATGCCTACGAGGGATGGCGAATCCATATAAAGGTAACTGCCATATTGATAATCCGTTAAATAATCAAATAAGGGTAATTGCCTAACTCGATTGCACATGGTGTAATTTCCACTTGCTGGTTTGTCTGAAGTGCAAGTATAACTGCCGTCAGGTTTTTGATACCAATAATAATCATTGGGAAAGGCATCGGTGGCATGGGATAACATGAGCTCATCACAGCTTGCTTGTTGGCAAACCACAGGTTTTACTGTGCAAACTTTTTGTTGCTTTTCAGCAAAAGAACAAGTGATTTTTTGATAAATGACATCGCCTTGGTGAAAAGTTTGGCGAAATAATAATCCTAAATGTGAGATTGTCAGCTCTGTGCCAATAGCTTCTTTGATGAGTTTATCGTCAACGGTCCATTTACGCGGATCTCGGACGATTTCAACAACAGCAGGTGTAGGAATAGAATTCAATAAAGCCTTATTGGGCAAATAGCTTTGCCCCGCTTGTTTTAAAGCGATTTTTTCTTTGGGAAAATAAGATGTGCTAATCGTTTGCCTATCAAAATGAGGATAGGGTAAAGCAGAATATACTTGGCTAAATTTTTGCGACATCGCTTTCCCCAGCGCATCATTAAATACCCGTACACTGGCTTCAACGCTATGTTGCTGCATGGCAAACCATTTGTTGCGCTGGATGGTTGCTAGCATTGTTGCAGTATCGGGCGACCCTGTTGTCACATCTTTCAAAAAATTATTTTTTTGATTAATGGGATTGAAATCCCCCTCTATAAAATTATTGCGATTGTAATAATGCACGATCTCATGTGCTGGGTTGCCTGCTGCACCATAAGAAATTTTTAAATAATTAGGCTCAAAATCCGCCAAAGATTGAGAATGTAGCAAGCTTATAACTAGTTGCACATAGGTCTGACAGTTTAACCCGTCTAGACGATAGACGGGATCTTGCTGGATATGGGCAGCGCCGCCTTGATAATTTTGGCTTGCTGGCTGCCAATCTCCCTCACCCATGCCGCCAATAAAGATATAAGGAGTATTGCTTAGTTGTTGTGCAAGAAATGCAACTTGTGTATTAAGAGGAGCAGTATGGTAGGTCTGTAATTGTATGAGTAAATCGCTAATTTTTTTTTGAGCATTTTGGACTGTTGTTTGATACTGAGCCTGATTGAGTAAGGTATAGTTTTTGTTTCCTTGCAGGCTCATGAAATGTATCTTGGGAAAATAGCCATTGATATGGGTATCACCCTCTAAATCGTCTTTGGCAGAAGGAGTTTTTGCGCAACTTGTGATAACTAAAAAGGCCCCCATAAATAGGAGTAGCTGTCTTCTTGGCATAAATATTCCTTTGGCTATTTTCTTAGCGGGTAGTGCTAAAAATATGCAAGATATATACCGAGAGATGCTTAGATCATTTTGCTTAAATAATGAATATCAAATTCACCTTTAATAAAATTGGCGTCTTGCAGCAATCGTTGATGGAGTGGGATATTGGTTTTAATACCCTCGATCACGGTCTCTTCTAAAGCGGTGCGCATTCTTGCAATAGCCATCTCGCGGGTTTTCCCCCAGGTGATAATTTTGGCCACCATCGAATCGTAAAATGGTGGAACAGTATAATCCGCGTATAGGTGAGAATCCACCCGCACGCCAGGGCCACCAGGGGCATGAAAGTCTAAAATTTTACCCGGGCAGGGCATAAAGGTTTTGGGGTCTTCCGCATTAATGCGGCACTCAATGGCATGACCATCAAATAAGACTTGATCTTGTGATAAAGACAGTGGAAGGTCAGCAGCGATGCGGATCTGTTCTTGCACGATATCAACGCCGGTAATCATTTCGCTGACAGGATGTTCCACTTGAACCCGTGTATTCATTTCGATGAAATAGAAATGATCATCTTGGTATAAAAATTCGAATGTACCAGCGCCACGATAATGCATTGTCTTTGCGGCATCTACACATTTCTGTGCGATATCGGCTAATGCTTCAGCATTAATATTGAGCGTACCTGCTTCTTCAATAATTTTTTGATGCCGGCGTTGCAGCGAGCAATCTCTGGCACCTAAATGAATAGCTTGGCCTTTGCCATCGCCTAAAACTTGAATTTCAATATGGCGTGGATGTTCTAAAAACTTTTCTAAATAAACAGTATCGTTATGAAAGTTGGTTTTCGCTTCTGCACGGGTAATCTCAATAGCGTGCAGTAATGTTGCTTCGCTATGCACAACCCGAATACCTTTTCCGCCACCGCCGCCGGCGGCTTTAATAATGACGGGATAACCAATCGCAGCGGCGGTTTTAAGGATTTCAGCAGCATCTTTGCTTAGGGGGCCATTTGAGCCGGGTACGGTTGGTATACCTAACTGAGTCATTTTGGTAATTGCTGAAATTTTATCGCCCATAAGGTGGATTGTTTCAGGACGTGGGCCAATAAAAATAAAACCACTTTTTTCAGCGCGTTCTGCAAAAGCAGCATTTTCAGAAAGAAAACCGTAACCAGGATGGATTGCAACGGTGTCAGTAATTTCTGCAGCAGCAATAATGGCTGGAATATTGAGATAACTTTGAGTTGCTGGTGCATTACCAATGCAAACCGATTCATCTGCCAGCTTAACATGCATAAGATGACTATCGGCAGTCGAATGAACCGCAACGGTTTTAATGCCCATTTCTTTGCAGGCACGCCAAATACGTAAAGCAATCTCGCCACGGTTGGCTATGAGTATTTTATCAATCATAATTATCTACAGTACCAAGCCTTTAGGTTTGGCGCCATTCCTAACTTATCCTTGCTGTTTGTTTCAGGCTGGGCACCGGTTTATTCAATAACAAACAATGCTTGTCCAAACTCTACGGGCTGAGCATTTTCTATTAGACGTGCTTTAACCACACCTGTGCGATCAGCTTCAATTTGATTCATCATTTTCATCGCTTCAATAATGCAAAGGGTTTGACCTTTTTTAACATGATCGCCAACTTGCACAAAAGCTTTTGCTTCTGGTGAGGGAGCAAGATAAGCAATGCCAACCATAGGCGAATTGATCGGATGACCTGTCAGAATAGGGTGGTCCTCATTCTTAGCAGCGCCTGATGCTGTTGTAACAGAAGCTTGTGGTATGGGGGCTGTGCCATAACGTGCAATGCGCACAGACTGATCGCCTTGTTTGATTTCAATTTCCGCAAGGTCATTTTCTTTAATAAAGCTGACTAGCTCTAAAAGCTTAGTTTTATCAATTTGAATTTTTTTCATTTATTCTATCCTTTAAGTAGGTGGCGGCAGCTTCAAGTGCCAAGAGATAACTATTTGGGCCTAGGCCAGCTATGCTCCCAAGTGCAATATCGCTGAAGTATGAATGATGACGAAAGCTTTCCCGAGCGTAAATATTGCTTAAATGAACTTCAATAAAGGGAATTTCCACGGCAATTAAAGCATCACGTAAAGCAATGCTGGTATGTGTATAAGCAGCGGGATTAAAAATAATAAAATTAACATCACGCGCTTTAGCTTCATAAATGAGTGTCATCAACTCCGCTTCGCTATTGCTTTGATCAATATAAGCGTCTAGGCGTAAGCTTTTTGCTTTATCAAGAATACGTTGGTTTATTTCGTCTAGCGTTAATGAGCCGTAGAGGTTTGTTTCTCTTTTGCCAAGATAATGTAAATTCGGGCCGTGTAGCACAAGAACTTCTGACATAAACATTACATCCAATTTTTACGATTAACAAATTTTAAATCACGGCGAATTTTATTACGTGCTAAACCAAAACGTTCTAAGCGATTTTCATAATCAATGCGGAAGAGGACCGCAAACACCATACACATGATTAACACGCTGCTGCCACCATAGCTCATTAGGGGTAAGGTTAAACCTTTGGTTGGCAGTAAGCCAGAGCTAACGCCAATGTTGACAGTTGCTTGCATAGCAATCCAAAGTGCAAAACCATAAGCGACATAGGCTTGAAACCAACGGCTTTGCGAAGCAGCTTCTCGCCCAATACAAAGTGTGCGATAAACAATAATGGCAAAAAGCACAATCACAGCTAAACAACCTACCAAACCTAATTCTTCAGCAAGAACAGAAAATAAAAAATCAGTATGTGCTTCAGGTAGGTAAAAAAGTTTTTGAACACTCTCACCTAAACCCACTCCAAATAAACTACCACGCCCAAAAGCAATTAATGATTGAGTAAGTTGATAGCCTGAGTCATAAGGATTAGCCCAGGGATCTAAGAAGCCGGTTAAACGCGCCATACGGTAAGGAGAAGAAATGGCAAGCACAACTAGTGAGGCGGCAACTCCACCAAATAAACAACCAAATTGCCATAATCTTGCGCCAGCTAAAAATAACATGCCAAGCGCAGTTGTCATGATTACCACGGTGCTGCCAAAGTCTGGTTCTTTGAGCAATAAAAGTGCAATGATGCCAAGGATAATCATTGGCTTAAGAAAACCTGAAAATTGCTGTGTGACGGCTTGGTGGTGTTTGACTAAATAGCGAGCCAGGTAGATGACGACCACAAATTTAGCAAATTCGGATACTTGGAAGCCAACTCCAGCAAAACCAACCCAGCGCATACTGCCGTTCACTTGGCGCCCAACGCCAGGAATGAGCACTAAAATTAAAGAAATAAAGCTAATAAATAAAAGTAAGGTACTAATTTCTTCCCATTGCTTCATCTCAACGCGTAGCAAGAAAGCCGCAAGAACTAACCCGGCTACGATAAAAACCATTTGATGCATGACGAAATAAAAAGGTTCGCCAAACATCTTTTCAGAAACGACAATCGATGCAGAGTAAACCATCATAATGCCCAGTAGCATCACGGCGACCACCGCGGCAAGCAACCATCGATCAAAAAGGAGTATTTTTATGGGTTTATTTTGGCTAGTGTTTGCCATGCCAGCCTGAGGTTTTTGCGTAATGCTATGACGTCGCAATGGCTTGCGCTTATTGGGATCAATAGCGGGCTGATGGTTGTTAAGCATAACGTCTAGGATTCCTTATCCTTAAGGGGGTGGCGTGCAATAAGCTTCACCAATTCAATATCACTTGAAATACCCAGTTTTTCAAAAATGCGATGTCGATAAGTGCTAATGGTTTTAGCATGGATCTTGAGAAGTTTAGCAATTTCTTTGCTATTTTTGCCTTGTGCAATCAATTCTAGACATTCGCGCTCACGCTCAGAAAGTTTATCAAATGAGATATTCTCATTTTTTTGGGTTAGAACTTGGTAAGCAACTTGTTTAGCAATATCGGGTGACAGATAATGCTCACCGTGGGCAGTTTTTTCAATGGCGGCTAGCAGGTGTTCATTGCCGCAAAGCTTTGTGACGTAGGCTTTAACGCCTTCTTGTAATAGCTGGGTTGTCAAACTCTCTTCATGACTGCTGGTTAAAATGACACTAGGAATGGGTGGCTCTAATGCTTGTAAGCTTCGCACCAGTTCAATAATCGGCATGCCAGGCATTTCAACATCAAGTACTGCCACATCCACATGTTTAAGTTTTTTTGCTAACGCAACAGCTTCATCGCCGCAGGAAGCTTCGCCAAGAATTTGAATATTGGGAGAAGACTCAAGCATCGCGCAAATACCAGCGCGTACTAAGTGATGATCATCGACGACTAAGACTTTGATCAAGGGAATTGCCTCTTCATAATTAGGTTAGGTTGAATGCTATGAGCGGCATTTGCAGAGTCAAATCTAACACATGTTTTGCCTGATTCATTTAGGCTATACAGCTTACAATAAATGCATGTTTTGGGCAATAGTAAATCCCTTAAGATAAGGGGTTACGCAGAATGCTAAAAAAGCTTAATCCTTGCCTGAGCTCAGTATCCTCACATTCAGACAGGCTTATAATTAATCCGTCATTATTACTTGAAAAAATAAGTTTTCTCCTGTGTGGGGATGATAATCTCAGTTTCCAACGTCAACCCTATATTGGGTGATTTTTGCGCTTATTCCTGCAGGTTGATGCTTACGTTGCGCATTTTTTTAATTCAAAAGAGATAAGTGCTATAATGCTCAAGCTAAATTAGATGGATCTATATGTTATGAAAAAATTGAATTTATTATTTCTTTTGGGAAGTTGTTTTCTTGCCTCAACTGCCAATGCCGCAGCAATTTTAGATATTGTTCCTAGTATTCGCACGACAACTTTAGGCAGCAATAGCGAAACGGAAGTTTTATTTACAGTAACCAATAATACTAATCAGCCGATTAACAACCTAAGCATTAATCCCTCGTACCAAACCACGGGTCGATCTAGTAGTCTTAGTCTACAAAATAACCACTGTACAACAACCCTGGCAGCAAATGGACAATGTACTTTTCAAGTCTTAATTCAAGGCGCTGGCCAGCCAGCAAGTTTCCAAGTATCGCCACAAGTCTGTGGTTATGATGGCCAGATTTGCTCTATGCCTATTAGTGCCAATCGCGTCCAGGTGGCAGTAAATGCTGTTTCAACGCCATTTGCTTATTATTCAGTATTCAGTGGCAACAATGCCAATAAGCTTGTTCCAGTAAATACAAATACTTTAACGTTAGGCACGCCTGCAAATGCTAGTTTTTCAGATCCTTATCAGTGGGAAGGGGTTGCTGTTTCGCGTGATGGTAGTCGAGTGTATGTTGTGCAAGATGGTACAAACCCGCAAAGCCTGGGGATTTTTAGTAGTGGCTTAAAGCCTCAATTAATAGATACTGTCCCATTAACGGATTATGTTTATAACTTAAACCAAGTAGCAGTAACGCCGAATGGTAACCAGATTTATGTTTCAACATTTGGTAGTGGCTTATATGCTATTGCCCATCAAGGCAATAATTATAGTGTGTCGAAGTTGCTCACGGGGTTTGTTGAATCTGAAGGTGTTGAGACAAGCCCAGACGGGGCTTATGCTTATGTGACAGACTATGGTAATGGTTCGTTTTCAGTAATCAACACAAGTACGAATACTGTTATCAAAACTTTATCAGATAGTGTGGGGAATTGCCAGTTTTATGCGCCCGCTACGATTGCGGTGAGTCCTGATAACCACACGATTTATGTGGGCAATCAAGGAGATTACCTTACTGTTATTCAAAATAGTAATGGTCAATTCTCTTGCGCGGCTTCCACAATTAACTTTGGTGGGCAAGTTTTTGGTATGGCTGTTAGCCCCAATGGTCAATACCTTTATGTCATTGTAGCTGGTAATAGTATTAACGTGATTAATACCCAAACGAGATCTGTTGTTGATACCTATGCTTTGTCTAACTTAAGTGCATTAGGTGTTGCCATTAGTCCTGATGGGCACAAGTTATTTATTTCTAATTTAAGTGGTAGTGCTTATATGGTTCCACTGGTTAATGGTCTTCCAGTAGGGCAGGCAACTGAGATAGATGTTGGTGGTTATCAAGGGGCGATAGGTCATTTTGTAGGATAACGGACAAGGATTTCTTATGGCACGAATAAAATATTTGGCTTTTTTTTCTCTGGTAGCATTTTCGCAATCAATGGCAGATGGTTTTTATTGGAATGTAGATTTAGGTATGGCAGCGCCACATTTTACTAAAACCAATGACAATGTTTGGTTAAATAGCTATATGCAGAATCAATATACAGTGTCAAAGCCCCTGCAGCGGAACCCTTTGCTTGGTTTAGGTGGGGCCTATCAATGGGGTGTGAAAAAGCTCACGTTAAGTTTAGGGGCAAGTATCTATACCATGCAAACCAGTGTTTCTGGCATAAATTCGCCTTTTATTAACGCTGGTTATTTTGATACTGTAAATTATTCTGCTTCTGGGGAGAGCTATGCGGCAATGTTAGAGCCAAAACTGGTTTTGAATGCGTCTGCTTGGCAACCTTATGTGCTGGCTGGTGCTGGTGTGTCGCTTAATCATTTTTATTCTTATGCAGAAACTTCCTCTGATCCTGATAGTTCGGCTTCTCCAACGCAAACGCCTTTTTCAGGTAGAAGCGCTGCCAACTTTGCGTATGAAGGGGGAGTAGGAATTCAGCATGCGCTAACCGGTGGGCTTAATGCGCCTTCATTAGCTTTAGACTATCGCTATATGAATTGGGGTAGAGCTGGTTTAAGTGCCGCGCCAATGCAGTCGGTTGGCAATGGTTTAAATTTTGGTCGATTGACAACGTCTTCGGTGAATTTGAGATTAGTTTGGCCGCTGTCGTGAGGGGGGGTAATGGATGATTCGGCGCATCTGCGCCTCACCCTTCGCTAGCGCTCAGGGCCGTTCGCTTTGCGAACGTTCAAAATCGCTCCAGGCGATTTTGTCGAACCCACGGGGGGTCTTCTTACCCTCTCGCTTCACCAATTAATAAAAAAGGGGCCAAAAGGCCCCTTTTTTATTAATTGGCGGAGAGAGAGGGATTCGAACCCCCGGTACCCTTCGGTACAACGGTTTTCAAGACCGCCGCATTAAACCGCTCTGCCATCTCTCCGGTTATTGCTTTACAGCTTTATAGTGCAGATCGTGATCTGCTCTTTAAGAATTAAGTCGACTATTTTACTTGGTAAAATCGTAGAGTGCAAATCGAGTTAAGATATTTTTAATAGGTGTAAGTTTATTAACCCAAGGAATCGTGGCCATAGAAGCTTTTTGCATGAAGCGATTTTCCGCAAGTTTTTGGAAAATATCCATCAGTCCCATCATTTGCCAAGCGGCTGAGCGGCGAGCGCGTTCATAAGCTCTTAAAACACTTAAGGAGCCTAAGGCTCGATGCTGCGTACGAGCGCGGCATAACTGTTGAGTTAATTCAGCCGCATCTGCCACACCTAAATTAGCACCTTGCCCTGCGAGCGGGTGAATCACGTGAGCCGCATCGCCAATTAAAGCGATATGTGGCGCAATGTAACGTTGCGCTTGGCGCTGAATTAAAGGAAATGCTTGCCTAGTTGAAATAACCTTAATTTCACCCCATTGGCGATGGCAAATATTTTGCAATTCACTAGCGAGTGCTTCATCAGGCAAATCTTTAATCCAAAGCTGATCATCCGGAATGGACCAGACCATGCTGTAATGATGTGCATCGGCCAAAGGTAAAAAAGCAATGATGCCTTGTGGGCAAAAATATTGTCTGGCTTCAAAATGGTGAGAGTGTTCGATATGAATATTAAAGATTAAGGCTGTTTGTTTGGTTGGAAATTGTTTTAGCGGGATATCACAAAGCGTGCGGACTTTAGATTGAATGCCATCAGCGCCAATTAATAACTGAGCATGCAAAGTTTGATGTGGATTCAATGTTAAGCTGACATATTTTTGCGCCTCGTCCTCAACCCAGCTTATGCCTTCTAATGTGGATTGCCAATAAAAATCACATAATTCAGAAGATTCTAAAGCTTCGATAGCAGCATTACGCCAGTTTTTTTGCTCGACGATATGGCCAAGATTTGCTTCGTGATCATCATGAGCATCTAAGTATAAGCTGGGTGTATCAGTATGAAAAGCAAGGTTCACTTGGTGATAAGTCGTAATTCTTTTAGCGTCTAGATTCTGCCAAATGCCCCATTGTGCTAAGCATTGCTGTGTGTAATGATTAATTGCATAAATGCGAAGATCATAACCTTTGCTAAGATCAGTATTGGCTTGAGCTTGGTCAATAATTGCAATGCGAAACCCAGCATGCATTAATGCAGCCGCTTGAGTTAAGCCGTTAACGCCAGCGCCAATGATAATTGCATCATAAAAAATTTTCATTTACAAATTATAGCGTACTTCTGAAAAGGAGGGGATCGGTGCAGAGCACCGATCGAAGAGGAGGGCTATTATCAGCATTATTTTAATCTGCTGTAATGTTACCGCCATTTGGATTGTAACCAGGGTTCGGCCGAGAAATAGCATAAGTTACTGTACCAAGCTCTCCGCTATTTGCTGTTACAGCCTCATCTGATGCTTTACTTTTAGGTGCCGCAACTATTTTGCCAGCAAGCCCGGCACTCTTAAGCACAGCTTCAAACTTTATTCTATTAGGAGTGGATACCTCGAAGCGAGTGTCAGCGGGTATGGCCACTTTATCCCGCATTTCTTGGCCGGTTACTTTTTTTATTGGATATCCTGTGATTGGATTAGTCGTAAGACGAGCTAGTTGTTGAAAAGGCCCAATAGGAAACATCATGAATTGCTGCGTTGTTCCTTGCGGGGTAGTGACATTTAAGTTCGCTGTCTGTTCAAAATCTGCGATTTTGGCATTCACTACCATAAATTTGCCATCAAACTGCGCGGAGGTCGGCGACACAAGCTTTTCTCCCGCAAAACTCATTAACGGTGCCACAGCTAAAGCAGCAATACACATCATTTTTGATAATTTCATACAACTCTCCTTAGTTATTTAAAATTTGATTAAATTATAGCAGGCTCTTGGTTTATAGCACACTCGCCCCTCACCCTCAATCCCTCTCCCCGGTGGGGAGAGGGAGGCTCTGTTCTCTCGTGCTTGGTGATTAACCGCCCCCTCACCCTCGATCCCTCTCCCCGGTGGGGAGAGGGAAGCCTGTTCTCTTGTGCTTGTTGATCACCGCCTCTCATCCTTGGCCCTTCTCTCCGCTGAGGGCTCCCTTCTCCCCACTGGGGAGAAGGGTCGGGGATGAGGGGGTAAAAGTGGCACCTTAGCATGGGCTAATGCATGCATGCTTGAATTAAGCCGTTAACGCCAGCAATGATAATTGCATCATAAAAATTTTTCATTTAAAAATTATAGTGTACTTCTGAAAAGGAGGGGATCGGTGCAGAGCACCGATCAAAAGGCAGGTTAGGCGTATAGCTGGCCAACTGTTTTGCCTTGCGCGCCTTTCATAGATTCCATGCAGTGACAGCGGAATGTTATTATAGATCCTTTTTCTCGAGTAACCATTGTTCCTGCTAAACCTTGGCGCTGAGCAGCTGCCCAAAATCCTTCAGCTTGTGTTTTGTTAAAAGTCATCAGGCAGCCACCCTCGCGCATGCTGTTCATATGCATGCCAGTAAACTGTTTGCCATCGGCAGTTGTAAACCTTGCATAATCACAGTCTTTTAATTTGCCACCATACGCTTCCATCAACTTTGTGCACGTTGCAAAATCTGGCGTTGCGGCTACGTAGTCGATGTCATTGCCTTCTGCATCTCTCGTCTTGATAGCCGAGCCAATTAGTATGTTAGAGCTTCCAGCGGCAACATCGATACCGCCCCCACCAGGAGGGGGCGCCTCATACTGTGCTTGTGCAGAGTTGACCCATGACATTGTCGTCAAGGCAGTAATTAAGAAAATTTTTGATAATTTCATTGTATATTCTCCCTAATATTAAATAACCTACTAAACCATAGCATGCTTTAAATGGCTGATTCAAGATAGGGGTTAAAAATTCCAAAAGTGTTTTTTTATTACCCGAGAACGTATGACTTGTAAGCGATCAGGTTTATTTGAAAACATCATGCTAGTTTCGCCATCTAAAGCGGTATCAATACTTTGTGTCTGCATAGCTTGGTAGCGTTCAACGACTTCATTATTGGGAAAATGAAAGCGGTTACGATAACCGGTGGCATAGACAACCCAAGCGGGATGCACGGTGTGGATAAACGCTTCGCTTGAAGAAGTTTTGCTGCCATGGTGAGGAGCAATAATGACATCGGAGGCTAGTGCTTGTGGGAATTCTTGCAAGATTTTATTTTCTGTTCTTTTTTCAATATCACCCGTTAACAGCAAACTATGTACCCCATTCGTCACATGAATAACACAGCAGCGGTCATTGGTTTTGCGTGGATAATAATCATGATCTGGACTAAGGACAGTAAAACTAACACCATCCCAGATCCAATGTTGGCCGCTTTCGCAATTCATAATATTGGGTCTTAGCCAGTGTCGTTGTAAAAAATAAAAATACTTTGTCGCCGTGAATAAATGGGTGGGTAATATAGCTGGTAAATCTGTATATAAACTTGTTGCACTGGTTAACAAATTTTTTACTGGCAAGGCTTGCAGTACCGCCATTGTGCCCCCACTGTGATCATTGTCGCCATGGCTGATGACTAATAAATCTAATGCATGAATATTTTTGGCTTCTAATGCGGGTACTACAACGCTTTTGCCCATATCGTAATTATCATCAAGTCTTGGGCCGGTATCAAATATCAGGCTGTGATGAGCTGTTTGAATTAAAGTCGATAAACCTTGCCCTACATCAAGTTGCGTCATTTTAAAATTATTGGGCGGAATAGATTCTGTTGGTGGAAATATCAGCGGTAAAAAGCCAAACAAACCTAGGCAGCGATAAGGCCACGCTTTAGGGGCAAGAAAAATTAAAACACCGAGCATGGCAAGGATTAATAAAAAAATATTTGGCACATAAGCATGCCATTGCAAACGATCTAAACTGGCTAAAAAACTTAACACGGGCCAATAAAACCCTAATGCTTTTGCAGCAAGCCACCACAACAGACTTGCGCTAGTTGACGAGATGGGCGCGACAAGAATGCCTAGCAAAATTAAAGGTAAGCCAATAAAAGCAACCCAGGGAATCGCAATACCATTGGCAAGTAAATTAATTAAACTGATTTGATGAAAAAAATATAAAGTTATGGGTGCAAGGCCAATAGCAATAATCCATTGGATACGTAAACTTTGTTGCCAATGATTTTTGCTGGCTAATCTGCCAGTCATGCAATATAAAATAACCCCAACGGCAACAAAGCTTAGCCAGAAACTTATCGAAAACACGCTGAGTGGATCATAAAAAATAACCGCAAGTAATGCTGCTGCCATAGCATGCCAGGCTGGAAGGTTGCGTCTTAATAAAGTTGCTGATAATCCAACTGTTAACATCACTAGCGCCCGTTGCGTCGGGAGTGCAAAACCTGCCAATGCACTGTAATAAAAAGCCGCCGGTAAAGAAAAAATTACCGCTGCTTCTTTGGCGGGTAAATAAAGCATTAAGGTGGGTATGCGTCGCCAAAAGAAATTTACGACAAAATACATAAACGCCACAACGAATCCAATGTGTAAACCTGCAATAGCAACAAGATGGTTTGTGCCAGTAGATTGCATGATTTGCCATTGCGTTGGGGTGAGTTGGTCCCGCACCCCAATGGCTAATGCTTCAATTAAGCCTAAGTTAGGATTAGTGGCCAAGCTTGATTCTAATTGCATTTCAATATGTTCTCGCCATTGGCTCATAGGCGCATGCTGAAATGATTCTGCAAGTTTTTGCTTTGGAGCTTTTTCAATCACATAACCCACTGCTGCGAAGCGATGTGAGAACAACCAGCCTTCATAATCGAAGCTGGCGGTATTAAAGGTGCTGCGAGGTTGCTTTAATTTAACAGTAAATTGCCAAGTTTCGCCAACGTGGAAATCCAGTTGCTTATTTTCATTGCGTGAGAAAATACTTAAGCGGATTTTTTGGGGGAGGTTTGGTGCGTTCTTCGCCCCCTCACCCTCGATCCCTCTCCCCGGTGGGGAGAGGGAGGCGGTTGTTCCTTCGCTTTTGGGGCTTTTTTCTGCTGGGGAAGGGGGAGAGTTCGCCCCCTCACCCTCGATCCCTCTCCCCGGTGGGGAGAGGGAGGGGGTTGTTCCTTCGCTTTTGGGGCTTTTTCCCGATGGGGGAGGGAGAGAGCTCGCCCCCTCACCCTCGATCCCTCTCCCCGATGGGGAGAGGGAGGTGGTTGTTCCTTTGCTTTTGGGGCTTTTTTCCGACGGGGGAGGGAGAGAGCTCGCCCCCTCACCCTCGATCCCTCTCCCCGGTGGGGAGAGGGAGGCGGTTGTTCCTTCGCTTTTGGGGCTTTTTTCCGATGGGGGAGGGAGGGAGTTCGCCCCCTCACCCTCGATCCCTCTCCCCGGTGGGGAGAGGGAGGTGGTTGTTCCTTTGCTTTTGGGGGCTTTTTCCGGTAGCGGGAGGGAGAGCTCCCTTCTCCCCATTGGGGAGAAGGGTCGGGGATGAGGGGGTGAAATTGGCACATTAATTTTACTTACCAAAAAATCAAAGTGTAAATTTTGTACCCCGCCTTCAGGAATACCAGTAATCGTGCCCGTAATGGTTAAAGGAACACCTTCTAATGCGGAAGGCAATCTATTTTGAATCACTTGTTGAGATTGTTCATCACACCATAAAAACCCTGTGGCAAAGGCAAAAACCAAGCTGAGTAATCCCCAGTTTTTCTTGCAAAATAAGCATAAACTGAAAGCAACAATTGCATAATAAAAAGCCAAAGAGATGGCAGGCAAAGTTTTAAAAAGCCATAAGCTAGAAGCACCTAAAGTGATTGCTAGAGAGAGGGGAATAAGAGAAAGGTTGCGCATGCTTGAATTAAAACATAGCACATTAAGACAGTGTAAAAATATTTTACCCACCACTCCCAGATGGTAGCGGCTCAGGTTGTTCGCTACTATGTGAAAAACTAGAGCTGCAAGCGTTAGCAAGCGGGTAAAAATAACGCAGTATTAATTTTAGTGTAGTGGCAAATGCTCAAACTGTTGTTTCAAATATTGAATAAACAATTTAATCTTGGCAGGTGTCGAGCGATTCTTCGCATAGATAGCATAAATGGCGGTGGGCGGGGGACAAAATTCTTGTAGGACGGAAACTAATTTTTTTTGTTCAATGCTAGGTTCTGCTAAAAAAGAAGGCAGCTTCACTAAGCCCAAACCTTTTTCGGCCGCATGGCGTAAGGTTGCATTTGTATTGGCATAAAAACTACCTTTTACCGCAATACGTTTAATTTGTTGGTCAATAACAAACTGCCAAATATTTTTTTCACCTCGGTCTAAGTGAATTAAGCAATTATGCTGATATAAATCTTGCGGTATTTTAGGTATGCCATGCTGTTTGAGATAAGTGGGTGAAGCATAAATGCCTGTGCCACGATTGCCAATTTTTTTTGCAATTAAATTAATGTCATCTAAAGGTTTGATTGAAATTAAGATATCAACTTCATCTCGGATTAAATTCGTTGAATGACTGCCGAGTAATAACTCACATTGTATTTTAGGATAATGCTGTAAAAATTCATCAATGACGTTAACAAGGTAAGGTGTGCCTAAGCTGTGAGGTGCTTTAATGCGCAACTTACCCATAGGAGCATCTTGCAATTGGGTAATATTATTTTGCAAAGATTGTAACTCGTTTTTTAAATTTAATGCGTGCTGATAAAGCAAATGTCCTGCTTCGGTTAACTTCATCTGTCGCGTAGTGCGTTGTACAAGCTGAGTTTGTAAATGTTTTTCTAGGCGGATAATACGTTTACTTAAGGAAGAAACATCGATTCCGAGTTTACGTGCGGCATTGCTATAGCTTTCTTCTTCGACAAGGGCAATAAACAACAAAATATCATTAAGCGGAAGATCGTCAAGTTTCATAGCGCTGCACCTTATGAATCATTGTTTCAGTATTCTGGTTTATTTTCATCATAACACTTTGGATAAAAAATCCAAAATCCGTGGCATTATTTACCTTGTCAAACTTTCTTCGGCTCTCTAAAATACAGAGTTTACTACCTAGAAATAATCTTCCTATGAATACCCAACAAAAAACTAATTATCCTGCGTATTTACCTTGGCTTATCTGCTTTTGTGGCATGCTGTTCTTCTTTTATGAATTCATTCAAATGAATATTATGAATTCCCTTGGCACTTATTTGGCTAAGGAATTCAATATGAATGCAACGCAGCTAGGTTTATTATCTGCCTGGTATTTCTATGGCAATATGTTGTGTGTGCCAATGGCGGGAATTCTTTTAGATCGTCTTTCTACTCGCTGGTTAATGACAGGTGCGATGGTAATCTGTAGCATTAGCGTGTTTATGTTTTCTTTATCGCACAATCTTTATTTTTCTGCTGCCTGCCGTTTTTTAACGGGTTTAGAAGGAGCTTTTTGTTTAGTTAGTGCGGTGCGTTTAGCTTCACGCTGGTTTGAACCTCGTCGCATGGCTTTGATGACAGGACTTGCAGTGATGATGGCAATGTTCGGAGGTATTGTGGCGCAAACGCCAGTAACAGTTTTGGCGCAGCATATTGGCTGGCGTCAAACTTTATGGGTAGACGTGGCATTAGGCGTGGTTTTAACGGTGCTTATTGCTGTTTTTGTGCGTGATTATCCACCAGGTGAAGAAGCCAAACAAGTGGAACAAAGGCAAGCTTTAAAAGGTTTAGGTTTTTGGAGTGCAAAAAAATTAGTTTTTGGGAATTTATTAAATTGGTTTGCCGCATTGTTTACCTGCTTTTTAAACTTACCCGTTTCGTTAATGGGCGCATTGTGGGGGAATACTTATTTACAGGCTGCTTATCATTTATCAGCAACAAATGCTTCTTATGTGACATCAATGGTTTTTTTAGGAACTGTATTAGGCTCACCGGCAGTGGGTTGGATTTCCGATAAGTTAGGTCGTCGTAAATTGCCGATGCAAGTTGGCGCGGTATTGTCATTGTTTATTGTCTTATTAGTCATTTTTGTGCCGAATATGACCACATTAGAATTAGCAGGCTTATTTTTAATTCTTGGTTTTGTTTCAAGTGCGCAGATTATCAGTTATCCATTAGTGTCAGAATTAAATCCAAGGTTTTTGACCGGTACCTCAGTCAGCATTGTGTCATTCACTTGCATTGGTGGTTATGCGGTATTTTTACCTTTGTTTGGTCGTATTATGGACTGGCATTGGAGTGGTCAAATGGCCAATGGTATTCGTGTTTATAGCATGAGCGATTATCAATTTGCGATGTGGATTCTGCCAGTAACCTTTGTGATTGCGATTGTGATGACGCTGTTCTTGAAAGAATCTTATTGTAAATACCAAGATTAAATTTATAGGCTGGATCTAGCAAAACCTTGCTATGTTCCAGCTTCCTACCAAAAGTTTTAGCTATCATTTCCGTGTACGCGGGAATTCATTTATTATTTCTGCTATTTCTTGCCCTCTGGTTTGTCAAATCCTTTTTCTTCACGTAAGATAAAATCTTCTATGTCAAAATGGAGTTTCTATGAAAATGATGAAAAAAGTATGCTGCGTATTGGCAGCAATTGTTCTTACGGGGCCTTTAGCGGTGGCAGCTACTTATAACATTACACCTGAAAATGTTTTAGGCTCGGTTTTATCGGGAAACAAGCAGTTAAGCAAAGCGGCGACACAATGGGAAATTGCGCAGGAAGACGGGATTGAAGCTCGTCTTATGGGAGGCAAGTATTTGCAGGTAGCTACACTTGCGCAGGCGGAAGATAAATTACGAGCTGAGGGCTTTGCTGCAAGTCCTAGCCCAGCAAGACTTCGTGCTTGGAAAGGTTTTTATGGGGACGTTGCTTTTCCACAAAAAGCTGCGTCCATATTGGTTTATGGGATTTCCTATGGCCCGAGTGAAAATAGTATTTTAGGCGTAGTTTCAGCAGTATTTCCAGCAGCAAACCGAGTTAACAACGGATTTGTGGTGGAAAATAATGGCCAAAAATCTTTAAAACCTCTTTACAAAGTGAATGCTGAAAGACTGTTACGGGATTATAAATTAGGTAAATTTAAAGAAATTGCTAACTTTGGTTCACGTGTTTCTTTCACGATTCGTGGTTATGTTTATACAATGGATGACGCTAAGCTTCCTGCTGTATTAGAGAGACTACCGAAGAAAGCCCGCTTTTTATTAACCCTTACTGATACGCCCGATTTGCCAGTACCAACAGCTTTACGTGCGGCGGCGGCTCGATAGTAATTTTTTTAGTCGTGCTGCTTTAAGTGGCACGACTTTCCTTCTTTAAAGTTTTTGAAATCTTCCCGCCATTGAAACTTCTTCTTTAATGCTTTAATATTCGTATTCTTGCTTTCAATAGCAAGACGAATAGGCGAATAATAATAACGCCCTACAAGATAAAAACAATAAGGTTCAAAAATATGCTCTTTACTGCTACTCAGGCACAGCTTGACCGTGCTTTTGCTAACTTTTATGGTCCTGCAACAAGTAAATCTCCTAGATATGCCTTTGCTCAGCCTACGCCAAAATGTTGGAAACAGCGTAATCGCTTAAGCCCTAATGTTTTTGACCTGCGTTCTGCGTTACTTGAAATTTTAAAAGAAGATCAAGTCATTGCGTCAGGCATTAAACTCGATGATATTCGCTTAGAACTAAAAGATTTAACTTTTCCGGCTTTTGCGCTGGATGTGGATCTTAGCGGTATCGCCTATCTGATAAATGTGGATTTTAGAAATAGCAATTTAGGATATTCTATCTTTGATTCTCGTGGCCATACGGTAGAATTTGAATGTTGTAAATTCCCGCCCCAAGGTAAGTTTGTTAATGTCAGCGGTGAGCAGGCAATCCGCGAGGATTGGGTAGAATCTCCTGTTATTCAAGCTGCTATAAAGGCTAGTAGCCAGAGCCGGATGTATCAGTTCTTTAGGTATGCTTTATCACCTGTAGAAATTAACCCGCCCGTACTAGTTTCTCAAGACAAAGATAAAGCTCAAAATCTAGCGCCAATGCTAACTAATGATACGGAGATTGAAAATCTAGCGCCTGCTGGCCTGCCGCAGCGAAAGAGAGCAGCAGAAAAACCATCAGGGAAGGCGGCAAAAGGGCCATTAAAGAAAGCGGCAAAAGGCTGCTTGAAGATTGACCACTTATTTGCAACGCCTAACTCTGCTTCTCCAGCTTCTATGGTGATATTACCAGATACACCCTCGCCAATATTTTCTAGATTGTCCAGATAAGCGGTTATTAAAAAAACAACTAAAAAATAAAAAAGCAGGTAAAGGATGATGTATAAGATTACCCCTGACCCAATAGAATTTAACCAGGCTATTGCTATCGCAAGACAACATGGCAGCGGTGCTTTTGCCGCGTCAGGAACAGATTTCTATTGGATGCCGCGTCCAGCAGGCGCTGTGTATAAAACACAAGTATTAAACTTTGCTAGAATTTTAATTGATGTTATTAAGAAAAATAGGCAAGTATGCCGATTTTTGCCTGATACACAGATACAAATTGTGCTTGATAATATTATATTGCCTCCTTTGTTGCGTAATATGAGTTTTGCAGGGTTAATCCTTGACCATTGCCAGCTTTTGGGAGATTATGCTTTTAGTGAATTTACTGGTGTGCAGTTTTTAGATTGTCAATTTCCAGAAACGCCTACCTATATAAAGTTTGGCTATGATGGAAAAGAGTGTTGGCAAGAAAATCTTGATTTCAAAGCGGCGCTATATGTGGATAAAAGCCGCCAGGCTAGCGCAAGAGGCGATCTTAATGAAGCTCATGCGCTGAGTCTAGAAGCTCAAGCTTTCCAAGCGCACGCCGAGGCTATCCGCTTAAAAAATCAAGCGTTATACGATCAATCGCTTAAATTAAGGCAAAAAGCAGCACGCCTGCAGGCTAGCGCTGCCGAGCAACGCGCTAACCAAGATAAGGGAAGTGATAAAGAAAATGAAGGGGTGACGATGCCGATATCCACACCTAAGCGGACTTCAGGGGCGTTGACTTCTTCAATAGAAAGTTTACTAGCGTCTAGTAATCATGGGGTGCTTGGTGCAAAGCGGCTTAAGCCAAGTTTTTTTGCTTTGAGCTATCAAAGTCCGACGACTGTTGTGGAAAGCTTAAGATCTTCTGAGCAGACACCGCCCTCAGGGCCTTTTAAAATTCCCTTATAATACATAAGGCTACCTGGCGCTTGGTTTCTTTGCTAAGCGCCTACCGCCAGTTTTTTCCTTGAAACCTTCTTTTGTTGCTAGCTTGGCTCTTGAATTATTTTTTTTAATCCCCATCTTTACTTCAGAAAATTCCATTTAATGTTAAGGAGATTTTATGAGTGCAAAGTTGAACATTCGACCACTACATGACCGCGTTATTGTTGAGCGCGTAGAAGAGGAAACCAAAAGCCCAGGTGGCATTTTGATTCCTGATAATGCTAAAGAAAAGCCTCAACGTGGTGTGATTGTTGCAGTAGGCGCAGGCAAGAAATGTGAAAAAACAGGCGAACACTGCAAATTAGATGTTAAAGTGGGCGATCGTGTGTTATTTGGTAAATATGCTGGCACCGAAATCAAACATGAAGGCAAAGAATATCTTGTGATGCGTGAAGAAGATCTTATTGCAGTAGAAGAATAATCCTAATATTGAAACCCAAATTGCAGCGCTTGCTTCTTCAAGCGTGCAATGACGGATTAATCATTTTAAATTAAAGAGGAAAAAAATTTTATGGCAGCAAAAGAATTAGTATTTGGCATGACGGCACTTAACCGTATGCTTGCAGGTGTGAATAAACTTGCAGATGCAGTAAAAGTTACTTTAGGCCCTAAAGGCCGTAACGTGGTATTAAAAAAATCTTTTGGCGCACCAACGATCACTAAAGATGGTGTTTCTGTGGCAAAAGAAATTGAGTTGGCTGATGAATTTGAAAACATGGGCGCGCAAATGGTTAAAGAAGTTGCGTCCAAAACTTCTGATGTGGCAGGTGATGGTACCACTACAGCAACAGTATTAGCGCAGTCTATGTTGATTGAAGGTATTAAAGCTGTTGCCGCTGGTATGAACCCAATGGATTTGAAACGCGGTATTGATAAAGCAGTAACAACAGCTGTAGACGCTTTAAAAAATATGTCTAAACCTTGCAAAGACAGCCAATCTATTGCCCAAGTTGGTACGATTTCTGCAAACTCTGATGAAGAAATCGGTAAATTAATTGCAGAAGCAATGGAAAAAGTTGGCAAAGAAGGTGTGATTACCGTTGAAGATGGTACCGGCTTTGAAAACGAATTATCTGTGGTTGAAGGTATGCAGTTTGATCGTGGTTATATTTCACCTTATTTCATCAACAACCAACAGAATATGTCTTGCGAATTAGAAAATCCTTACATCTTATTAGTTGATAAGAAAATTTCTAACATTCGCGAAATGTTACCTGTTTTAGAAGGCGTGGCAAAGCAAGGCCGTTCTTTATTGATTATTGCTGAAGATGTTGAAGGCGAAGCTTTAGCAACTTTAGTGGTTAATACTATCCGCGGTATCGTTAAAGTATGTGCTGTTAAAGCACCAGGCTTTGGCGATCGTCGTAAAGCAATGTTACAAGATATTGCTATTTTGACAAATGGTCATGTGATCGCGGAAGAAGTAGGTATGACTTTAGAAGGTGCAAAAGTTGAAGATTTAGGTACTGCGAAAAAAATTCATATCACTAAAGAAAATACCACTATCATTGATGGCTCTGGTAAAGCAAGCGATATTGAAGCACGTGTGACACAAATTCGTGCGCAAATCGAAGAAACGACTTCTGATTACGACCGTGAAAAACTTCAAGAGCGTGTGGCTAAACTTTCCGGTGGTGTTGCGGTGATTAAAGTGGGTGCTGCAACTGAAATCGAAATGAAAGAAAAGAAAGCTCGTGTAGAAGATGCGTTGCACGCAACACGCGCAGCGGTTGAAGAAGGTATTATCCCTGGTGGTGGTGTTGCTTTAATTCGTGCATTAACAGTTTTGGATAACTTAAAAGGCTTGAACCACGAGCAAGATATGGGCGTGGCTATTGTGCGTCGCGCAATGCAATCACCCCTTCGTCAAATCGTGACTAACGCAGGTGATGAAGCTTCTGTCGTGGTTGATAAAGTATTAGCCGGCAAAGATGCTTTTGGTTATAACGCAGCAACAGGTGAATATGGCGATATGATCAAATTAGGTATCTTGGATCCTACTAAAGTAACTCGTAGCGCGCTACAGTATGCTTCTTCTGTTGTTGGTTTAATGCTTACCACAGAATGCATGGTGGGTGATGCACCTAAGAAAGATGACCATAGCCATGGTGCACCTGATATGGGCGGCATGGGTGGTATGGGTGGCATGGGCGGCATGATGTAAAATCATCCGTTCGCAGGGGCAGGGCTTGCTTGGGTTTAATCCGTAAGCAACCTGCCTTTAATAGCTATCTGTTTATTAAAAACCCCGCACTGCGGGGTTTTTATTTTATTAATGTTGAGGACGGATAGAAGCTTCTTTTAATTGTTGAATAGTTTCCGATGGGTAATAGCAAGCACGCAGCTGGTTGTAACTCCACGTTAAATTTTCCCACATAATGCTAGTAACGCGAGAAAAACTCTCCGCATTTTTTGCTGAAGGATATTGCTGAAAACGCTGATGAGCTTCTTTGTAATTGGAGAGGGGGCCTGTTAATTTAGACATTGTGTCAGTTAACTTCTCAAGTGTATTGCTATTGTTTCTAAAATAAAGTTTAAGTGCATCAAATAATGGCTGTATATGGAGTTCATAAAAATCCACGACTTTTTCAAAATCTTGCTGCTGTTTTGTCGTAAAGCAAGATCCAGCTTTGACGCGATCAATATTGCGATGGTTTAAGACCGTATCCGGAAAATTTCTTTCTAAAAAGGCATGTTGAGTGCCTGCAAAGCGTTGATCGATTTCGAGTTTTAAAGGGAAAAAAATAGAATTAGAAAGCTTCATTGTTTTACTCTTTATTTTTGTTAGGAGATTTTTCTGCGAGATTATAACAAAGAAAATTTAAGGAATTCTTAAAGTTTTTAACCAAATCATTGAAATAAATTTTCTATTCCCCGTCTTCTGAAATAGCAAGGTATGGCATGATGAGGATTTTGATTAGTTGCCACAATCATGAGCTCATCTTTCTTAGACCGTGAGCCTGCAAGTTTTACCTTTTGATTAAATATTTTTACTTCATTAGGGTAAGCTTGTTTACGAATAAAAAAACCCGCAGAGGCGGGCTTTTTATTTGGGGTGAGGCAGGCTTGGTGCGAAATGGTCGATCTCAGCGTGCGGTTGTTCTTTAAGGAATTCTTCTACTGTTTCCATGGATGCTTGTAATTCTCTGACATCCGGTAAATATTCTCGTAAACGCTTGATCGAGTTTAGCAACTGTTTACTATCGATTGGTTCAAGAGATTCGATCCCAATACGACGGAAAAAATTCGCTAGGACATCAAAATTCGCTATGAGTATTTGTATATGCGCATCCCTTTCAGTTGGAGAGCTTCTGAAATAAAGGGCTAAGTGCATTATTATTATAATAAATGGGCTAAAAACATTGCTCGCCGTATTACCATAAATTATTTGTTCTAGTGTAAGACGCAGAGTTTTCATAAGCCCTAGCGTAGGCATATCCTCTGTAGTTTGTATTTTCAACCGTAAAGGTGTTTCTGCATTAACAAAAGCGCACAGCAAAGAAAATAACCCTGCAGGCTCAAGTTTATTTAATATAGCAGGGAAATGCTGAGCTAACACCCACATTGTTTCCATTGATAAAGTGCGAATACTTTCTTTCGAGAAATTTAGAGGACACTGTAGGGAAAATTGCAAGCTATTATCGGAATCTATCACGAACAAGTTGCTAATTCCAACTTGGCTAACCAATTGGCAAATCACATCCGCATTATAAGGATCCTCTTCGCGATCTAAGTAAAAACGCAACAGATGAAAGTAATAACAAGCTTTCTTATGAGCAGTTTCTACCTCTGGTATCTCTAAAGCTTTAAGAGCCTCATGTGCTTTTTGCATTTGCTGAAGCTTTTGATAAACCTCATTTAGAATGTCGCCTGATCCATCTTTCAAATTTCCTACATAATTAGCAAGGGTTTTCTCTACAGAGAAACCTAAAATCTCTTGCCACGAAACTGCGCGTAAAGTCATATCGATTAAAATTAAAAGCTGCTCTCTTTCACAACTTGCTGTGTCAGTAGACTTGAACTTCAATATTGCGAATAGATTATAGAGCAATTGAACTCTATATCCTTCCATAGAAGGGTCCATAGACGCTAGAGGCCTGGCAGGAAAATCCATATCGGTTAAATTCCACATACTGGACGTCATCGTTTTACCAGTAGCCGTTTGTATAACTTCGCGCAAGTGGCGAAATAATGGTTTGTATGGAATATGCCCTGTACGCCAGCAATGATAAATATCATGAATGGCTAAAATCCAGCGACCAACAGGATAGTTGTCTGCTTTTTGCGTTGGTTGCACGTCAGGAGGATCAAGCTCCACAACACGTGACTGCTGCGGTTTTCCATAGCTTTTAGGATTCTCATCTAAATCTCTAATAAGCTCTGCGCTTGCAGCGCCAGCAGTAAAGTAAGGAAGTATTGCATGCTCTTGTTGAATGGCAATCTGTATCTCACTTAAAGCAGTCATCGTAGGCATAATGACACAAAATAAGGGGGAAGACGGATCTTCTGGTTTATAATCTGGAGAAACTGCTAACCGTGGAAAGCCATCATTTATCTTAACAAATTGGGCAAAAAATTGAGTGCCTCCACGGCTCGTTAATTCTTTACCAGCTAATTGTACAAATTCTGGTTCAATTTCTGTTGGAATCCAATAACTACGTTTTCCTTCATCGTTAAAAACCTTAACCTTTAACCATGATGATATTTCCGGATGCTCCTTAGTTATAATGTCTGTAAGCGTATCGCGCAAAGCGTTTAACTCTGGAGAAGACACAGAAGCAAAAACAAAATGTTTCTGAATATCAGCAATGAGTTTACTGCGAGTTTCTTCATCTATCTTAGTAAGGCGTTTGACATAATTGATATAAATGGTTTTAATCAACTCCTTCATTCTTGGATATCTTAAAGAACCGAGCAGGATTTCATCTTTACCGCCTGTAAGCAGTAAATCATAAAGCAATGCGACTTCACGTGAGTGAGAGAAATTAATCGTAAAGTAATTGCTTTCCCCTGGACTGACATGGCTTAAGCCTGCGTGAATACGCTCAATAGTTTCTGCTGGCAAACTATATTCTGCTGTCCAACCATCTAATGTTTTTTCGACATCATAAGGTCCTTGCCCAATAGGAAATTGGTGAAATAAAGGTCGACTAGGATCATGAAATTCTTCTTTGGCATAATAGAGTAAAGTGGCGGTTGCTAATTCGTTTAAGCTAATTTCTTTTGCCTGTAAAGCTTGTAAAAGATAGCGCTCAAAATCAGGATCTTCAAAATTAAGCTCTAACCATTTGCCTGACTTAATCAACTGAACAACTCTTTGAGTTTCTGTGGTATTAAGAGGCTTTTTAAAAAATTTTAAGCTTGGAAAATGTGTTTTTAAAGTTTCCGAATATTCCCCAGAAAACTCCCGTCCATCCAATGGCGAGCTTTGGTCTTGATAGATATAATGCCATTGCAGTTTTTTGCCTGTATCATCAGTAAAGTAATTAATCGTTAAATCTTTTGTATGGCGCCGGCGAAAACGACGTTGAATAATACGCGCAGCTTGTTCTTGATAAATATTCTTAATGAATTGAGCGAAATCTTGATTTGAAGCATCTTCATGAAGTGCTTGAGATAGATCTTGTAAAGGCAAAAAAGAATTTTTCATAAATAATAATGATTGATATTTTTTGTAATTGGCATTCTTGGTGAAATTATATCAAATGATGCTTAATGCTTTATTAATTATTACCTTTTTAGCTAATTAACTCTCTGTGGGGTATGAAATTTATTGTAGGGTGGGCAAAGCGCTATGCAAGGGGCTTTTTTTACCGCTTTGGTGGGCACGTCGCTAGCGCTCCTTTGCCCCACAGAGGAATTAACTCCAGGGCAATCACATGTGAATTTGGCAGTGATAGTTTATAAAGTCTTTTTGAAATGTTGTCGCTATATAGCGCTTTCGCTTGAGACTAGCTTTTAAAGATGTTTCTAGACGCAATATATTTTTTTGAAAAAGTTTTGTGACGAATTAAGCTTGCTTACAAGTGTCTGTGTAGCAAGGCAGAAAAATCAATTAATTGCGTGTTACAATTAAAGTTTCATGTGAAAAAGTAGTCTGATATGTCTAATCAAACCCTTGTTTTAACCGACCCCCTTTATCAATACTGGCTTAAACATGCTGTAAAAGAATCAGAAATTTTGCGTGAGTTGCGTGAAGAAACGCAAAAAATGCCAACAGCTGTGATGCAGATTTCGCCAGAGCAAGGACAATTCATGCAATTTTTAGTAAAACTCTTAAATGTGCGTGATGCTTTGGAAATAGGAACTTTCACGGGATATAGTGCTTTATGTGTGGCAAGTGCATTACCTGAAAATGGCAAATTAGTTTGTTGCGATCAAAGTGAGGATTGGACAAATATCGCTAAACGTTATTGGCAGAAAGCCGGTCTGGCAGACAAAATAGAATTGCGTTTAGGTGCAGCGATAAAAACCTTAGATCAATTGTTAAATGAAAATAAGCAATTTGATTTTATTTTTATTGATGCAGATAAAATTAATTACCTGAATTATTTTGATCGAGCAATTCAAATGTTGCGCCCAACAGGTTTGATGTTAATCGATAATGTATTTTTTGGTGGTGGCGTGGCAATGGACGACAGTCAAATTTCACGTGAGCGTTTGCCTGCGACGCGTGCAATGCGCGCAATAAATGAAAGACTAGCTAATGAACCCGGCATTGAGCTTTGCATGTTACCGATCGGCGATGGATTAACCTTGCTACGTAAAAAATAAAAGTCACAATAACTTTTTACAAACGGCTCTAAGTCTTAATCCAACCAGATAAGCTACTAATTTTTTAGGGGCTTATTATGAAAAAATTTCTAACGATCACTAGTTTATTTCTCGTTTTAAGTGCGCAAGCAGAAACTTGTCCTAGTGTGGATGATGTCCAGCATAATCGCTTAGGCGAATGGCGTGTGTTAAATGCTAATAGCGGCGAGCCTTTATCGCCTGCGCAAATAATAAAATATGAAAATAAAGTCCGTTATTTTGCTGAAGCAGCTTATTATAAAGGAGCGCCCGAAGGGCCTGCCCAATGTTATTATGACGGTGAAGGTGAGCATTATCATTTAGAAACTTATCTGGCGCGGTATGACTTGATGCCTGTTTTATCAAGGGGTAACTGGTATGATCGAGGTTATGGAAATTATGACTGTCGCCATGTGTTAGTAGACTGCCAGTTTCAAAAAACCATAATGCCTACTGCAAAGCTAGCGAACTTTTCTTCTAACAAAGCTCATGACTTTTGGTAAATTACGGGTGCTTTTTTAACTGCTAAAAATTGAATATACTGTGCTTTTTTATTATCGAGAAGAGAGTATGAAGTTACGAAGCACATTATTTAGCGCAGCTACCGGCGGCCTAGTTGCAGCCGTTGCATTAACTACGCAGCATTCCGTGAAAAAACCTAATGAATTTTTTCAACTTCGAGGCAAACCTGGACTTCTGGCCGAAATAGACAACAAACTTGTTTTTCCAGAAAATAAAGACAAAGAGACAATGATGTTAATTCTCTCTTCGCTTTAGATAAATCATTCTTTTTTTAGGTTGTATCATTTTCTAATAAAATGTGGAAAAAATAATATGAAATTTTTTTGTTGTGGAAAAAAACTTGAGCAGTATCGTTTGCCAATCATTAACGCGCGGGTTTCTTTAAAAGATATGAAAGAAATTTTCCAGGTAAAGTTTTCTCTTGCTTCTGGGGAGAAATATCGCTTTAGCCTGGATAGGGTGTTGGTGCAAGCGCTCAAAGAGATTTTGCAAAACTTAACCACTGATACAGCTAGTCGTCAGCCATTATTTGCCTTTTTAAATGATCATGGTCACCATAATTGTGTCGATAAACTTACTCTGGCATATGCTCAACAACATCTGTTGATTGATAAGCATTCTACCTTAGCTTACCGTGATTCGCCGGTGAAGTTTTCCAGTGCAGGATCTAATGCCGCGGAAGTATTTAGCAAGGCTTTGTCGGTTGAAAAAATTGAATTAGATGCTATTGATAGCCTTGCTAAAATACAGCCGCCAGGATAACGTTAAAGCTTATTTTTTTAAGACGAAAAAGTCCCTGTTAGCGTAGCTTGGCCTAAAACGATATTCGATTGATACTGTGCAATATATTGAATATCAGAAATGGTTAAAGGTACGTTAGCAGGGAAAAGGTGATTTAAGGCATAAAGCGTAAAGATATAGTGATGCACTTTTCCACTGGGCGGGCAGGGGCCATCATATGCTTGGTGGCCATAAGAGTTTTTTCCTTGCGCGTATAATTTTGCTGTATTCGCATCTAGAGACGTCGCGTTAGCAGGAATGTTATAAAGGATCCAATGAGTAAAAGGTACGCCAGGTGAAGTGGCTGGCGCATCAGGATCGGTGACTGTTAAAAGATAGGATAGCGTGTTTGCTGGCGGGTTTGTCCACATTAAGTGAGGGGGTTGGTTTTGACCATTTTGGCGGGTGCAAGCAAGCGGTGTTGGAATCCTTTGTTGGTTTTGAAAATCTGAGCTCGTCAAAGTTAATGGCTGAGGGTTAGCAATGCTATCTAAAGTTAACGGGCCATTATTTGTGGTAGGCGCTACTGTATCTGCTTTAAGTAATTGTGAATTAAGTGCTTGGCTATAAGCGTACGAGCAAAATACTAAACAAAAAAAGGCTAGAAATTTTTTCATTTTACTCTCCTCGAATGGCAGCGACTAATGCTTCAACGTTTTCAATTGGCGTGCGAGGTAAAATGCCATGACCTAAGTTAAAAATATGGCTTGTCTGTAATGTGTTTTGCTGTAGAATTTTTTTGACTTCTTCTTGTACAACCCGTGGATTAGTAAATAAAATAGTGGGGTCTAAATTGCCTTGCAGGCACTTTGTGTTGCCTACCGCTTCTCGCGCTTGAGCTAAAGAAATGGTCCAATCAATGCCAATGCCATCAATGGCAAGTTCTTTAATTTTATTGAGCCATAAACCGCCACCTTTGGTGAAACTAATGATAGGTATATGTGGTGCATGTTTTTTAACATCATCAACAACTTTTTGAATGCTTGGCAAGCCAAAGCGCAGAAAAGCATCTTCAGGTAACACGCCACCCCAGCTATCAAAAATCATCACCACATCGGCACCTGCTGTAATTTGTGCTCGTAAATACAAGCTCACTGCTTCGCTAAGTTTATCAAGCAATAACTGTACCGCCTCAGGTTGTGCATAAAGTAGAGCTTTACTATTGATAAAATCGCGAGAGCTTTTGCCTTCAATCATGTAACTTGCCAGTGTCCAAGGACTACCCGCAAAGCCAATTAAGGGGATTTTATTGCCTAAAGATTTTTTAATTAATCGCACAGCATCCATAACATAACGCAAATCTTGTTCCGGATCAGGAATAGGTAATTGCTGAATAGCATCTAGCGTGCGTATCGGGCGCTGAAATTGTGGACCTTCACCTTCAGTGAAATATAAACCTAGGCCCATCGCGTCAGGAATAGTCAAAATATCTGAAAATAAAATTGCTGCATCAAAACCAAATCGCTCAATGGGTTGCAAAGTAACTTCACAAGCCAATTCAGGCGTTTGGCAAAGGCCCATAAAACTGCCTGCTTTTTCACGGGTTGCTAAATATTCAGGTAAATAACGGCCTGCTTGGCGCATTAACCAAACAGGGGCGCGATCCACGGTTTCGCCTTTTAATACTTTGAGTAAACGATCGTTTTGAATATTTGTCATATATGCCTTAATGCTTGTCTGGGTTTTTTGAAAAATGAATTAAGCAAGTTTTTCATTCATTTTATATAAAATTGCTAAATAAATTTCGCTAAGCTTGCTAAGATCATCTATTTTTACGCATTCATTAATTTGATGAATGGTTTGATTAATTACGCCAAATTCTATCACTTCTGCTCCAGTTGGTGCTACGAAGCGGCCATCGGATGTGCCGCCTGCAGTAGAAAGTGCTGGGGTGATACCTGTAAGGCTTTGCACAGTTTGTTGCGTGCAGTCTAATAACAAGCCTTTTTCCGTCAGAAAAGGTAAACCGCCAAGATGCCAGTCAATGGTATATTTTAATTGGTGCTTATCTAAGATTGCTATAAATTTTTGTTGCAAGGATTCTGGCGTGCTCGTGGTAGAAAAACGAAAATTAAAATCAGCAATTAATGTGCCGGGAATAACATTATTTGCACCAGTACCCGCATGAATATTTGAAAACTGACATTGGGTTGCTTGAAAATAGGCGTTATGATTATCATCCCATTGGTTTTCGCAAATTTCGTTTAGCGCTTTAGCGAAACAATGAATAGGATTTTTTGCCAATTGGGGATAAGCGATATGACCTTGTTTGCCATAAATCGTTAATTTGCCAGATAGGGTGCCACGGCGCCCTACTTTAATGGTATCGCCAAAAATCTTTTCCGAGCTTGCTTCGCCCACCAAGCAATAATCAACTTTTATGCCACGCTGCTGAAATACTTCCATGACATGACGCGTGCCATGAAGCGCAACACCCTCTTCATCACTGGTTAATAACAAACCAACACGAAAATTGATTTTAGGATTTTGTTGAATAAAATTGATTAAGGCGCAAACCATGGCGGCCACCGCTGATTTCATATCAGCTGCACCGCGGCCATAAAGATAATCTTCATGCTCCGTTGGGCTAAAAGGCGGAAACTGCCATTGCTCAATTGGCCCGCTGGGAACAACGTCGGTATGGCCTAAAAAAATCAATAATGGTCCGTGGTCGCCATAATAGGCAAAAAGATTTTTAACGCTATCAGTATCAAAACGTTCAAGCTGGAAATTTTGTTTTTGCAAAAGTTCAGAAATTAAATCGATACAGCCTGCATCGTCAGGAGTAACAGACTTTTTTTCAATGAGGCTTTTAGTGAGCGCCAAAAGAGATATCATGTGCTAATCATACTAAAAATGATATGCCCATGATACCAGAGTTTGCTGAAAAATCGTTCTACAGCAAAGGTATTTTTATATTTTACTCTAAGTATGGCTGTCTGAGCTGCTCCCTAATGATCATGGCTCTGGTTCGCAAGCAAGGATCCTTGCTTAGATTTTTAGCACTTTAATAAGTGTCCAGATTTTGCAGTCGCTATAAGATAGGCATCAATGGTTTTCCGAGCTTCTTGAATTTCAGAAAGTGGCTCGCTTGGTAAGCCTACAACTTTTCCTAAGCGTTGTTTAGTTTGATAGATGGTAGTAACGGTAGCAAAAAAATCCATGCAGCCTTGAAAGAGCTCTTTGATTTCCCCTGCATGGGTTGCTTCTTTTGTTTTTTCAGCAATTTCTTGAATTCTGCCCGCTGCTTCAAACCGGTGTTCACCGGGAGATGTTTCTGAACTTTTAGCTTGTAATGTTTTAATGCAAAACTGACAAATTTTAATAAGCGCTGCTTGGACTTCTGCTAGATCATCTATGGCTTTGCTGGGAGAAAGTTTCTCCTGGCTGGAACGCCTTACTAAAGAGAAGCAGGTCTTGGGGTAGACTTTCCTTGTTTCGTCATGGGGTCTATCAGAGAGGGAAAAGCTGACTCTTCTTTGGCCAATTTGTCTAAGCATAAATTTCTCCTTGTTATTTTATTATATTAATGGATTTTAATCATGCACGGCTAGTGATACTTAAGATGTGTTATTACGACAATTATTTTTTATTAACGTTGCGTTAGGATAGGTTTGAGTTGCTAGGCGAAGTGATTGATTAACTACCCGCTAACACTCGCGCCTTTAATTATCTACGAGATCAGGGCGCGAGTTTTAACGGGCGGTTATAAGATTAATTACCTTTCATCACGCTTGCGTTCATTTTCTTTAAGCTTTTTCTTACGTAAGCGCAGATGGTTTGGTGTAATTTCCAATAATTCATCATCTTCAATGAACTCTAAGGCTTGTTCAAGTGATAAACGAATTGCAGGTGTTAGCGTTAAAGCTTCATCGCTGCCGGAAGCACGTACGTTAGTCAACTGTTTTGGGCGTGTAGCATTGACGACTAAATCATTATCGCGGTTATGCATGCCGACAATCATGCCTTCATATAATTCCACTTGTGGGCCAACAAACATGCGGCCACGTTCTTGCAAGTTGAAAAGTGCATAAGCAGTAGTTGCTCCCGTTCCCATCGAAATTAATACACCATTTTGACGAGGAGCTACGCGGCCTTTTTTCGCAGGACCATAATGATCAAATGAGCTAAACATCATGCCAGTACCAGAAGTTGCTGTCATGAATTCAGTACGAAAACCAATTAAGCCACGGGTAGGAATAACATACTCTAAACGCACGCGGCCATTGCCATCGGGAATCATGTTTTTTAATTCACCGCGGCGCAAACCTAATTTTTCCATGATGCTACCTTGATGTTGCTCTTCCACATCAATCGTGACGCCTTCATAAGGTTCTTGTAGTTCGCCATCAATTTCTTTCATGATCACTTCGGGGCGAGATACGGCAAGTTCGTAGCCTTCACGGCGCATGGTTTCAATTAAAATGGATAAGTGTAACTCGCCTCGGCCAGAAACTTTAAATTTATCGGGATCGTCTTGAGGTTCAACCCGTAGCGCAACGTTATGCATAAGTTCACGCTCTAAACGTTCTTTCAAATGACGGCTGGTGACATATTTGCCATCTTTGCCTGCAAAAGGTGAAGCATTTACCATGAATGTCATACTCACGGTTGGCTCATCAACGCTTAATGGAGGTAAAGCTTCAACGGCAGTTGGATCACATAAAGTATCCGAGATATTAATTTCTTCGACACCGGTAATCGCAATAATTTCACCCGCCTGTGCTTCAGGAACTTCAACACGCTCTAAACCTTTATAAGAAAAGATTTGTAATATACGGGCATTACGTTGCTGACCATTAGGGTCAATCAAAGTGATCGGGGTATTGGATTTGACCGTGCCGCGCTGAATGCGGCCTACGCCAATAGCGCCAAGATAGCTGGAATAATCCAAAGAGGTAATTTGCATTTGGAAAGGTTTATCTAATTCCACTTTTGGTGCAGGCACATGTTTGATGATAGTTTCAAACAATGGCTTCATATTATCATTAGGTTTATTAGGATCTAAGGTTGCAAAGCCTTTAATTGCCGATGTATAAACCACAGGGAAATCTAATTGCTCTTCTGTTGCGCCTAAGGCAACAAATAAATCAAAAACTTGATCAATAACCCAATTTGGGCGTGCGCTTGGGCGGTCAATTTTATTAACGACCACGATTGGATGTAATCCGCGCGCAAATGCTTTTTGTGTCACAAAACGTGTTTGAGGCATGGGGCCATCAACAGCATCAACTAATAATAAAACAGAATCAACCATCGAAAGTACGCGCTCAACTTCACCGCCAAAATCAGCGTGGCCTGGTGTGTCAACGATATTAATTAAATAATCTTCCCATTCAAGAGAAGCATTTTTTGCGGTGATGGTGATGCCGCGTTCTTGTTCAAGTTTGTTTGAATCCATCACGCGCTTGACGGGTGTTGCGCGTGGGTCAAAGGTGCCGGCTTGTTGAAATAAACAATCGACGAGAGTGGTTTTACCGTGATCAACGTGAGCGATAATCGCGATATTTCTTATTTTCTGTGTATCCATTAAAGTAAGCCAATAAATTTAAAGACATGCATTCTATCAGAAACTGCATGATTAAGTTAAGTAATCTGTAAAAATAATCGTGGCGTGAGTAAGAAAGCAATAGTGGGGGCTTGCCAAGTGGCATGAAAGCTCAGCCCGCTTTACACGAAAGCGTAAAGCGGGAGGCTAGAGAAGCCATTAAGCTTAATGATGATAGCTTTGCCAATTATTGAGAATTTCAACAAATTCGTCTTTTAATTGAGGATGTGCAAGGCCATAGGCAATGGTTGCTTCTAGATAACCAATTTTGCTACCACAATCAAAGCGCTTGCTAGGGATTTTCATCGCGCCAACTGGCTCTTCTTTTAGCAAGGCTGCAATAGCATCTGTAAGTTGATATTCACCACCTGCGCCACGGGGTAAAGTTTTTAAGTAATGAAAAATTCTTGGAGTTAAAAGATATCTCCCCACAACGCCTAGGTTGGAAGGCGCCTCTTGAGGTTTAGGTTTTTCAACAATATCATCAATCACAAAGAAATCTTGCTGAGCATTTTCTTTGGGTTTAACGACACCATAACGCTGGGTTTGATCTTGCGGAACAGCTTCAACAGCAAGGATGCTATGGTGAAAATCTTGAAATGTTTCTACCATCTTTTTCAAGCAGTTTCTAGGTTTGGTTTTAATCAAGTCATCAGCCAGAATTACCGCAAAAGGTTCATCATTGATTAAAGGCTCAGCGCACAATACCGCATGTCCTAGCCCTAAAGCTTCGTGCTGGCGCACATAAGCGCAGCTGATGCCTTTAGGTAAAATATTTTGCACAATATCAAGTAGTTCAGATTTCTTTTGTGCCGCCAATTTGGTTTCTAACTCAAAATTGCTGTCAAAGTGGTCTTCAATCGGACGCTTAGTTGTACTAGTAATGAAAATCATTTCAGTAAAACCAGCTTCAATGGCTTCTTCAACTGCGTATTGAATTAAGGGTTTGTCGACAATAGGGAGCATCTCTTTAGGTGTTGCTTTAGTGGCGGGCAAAAATCGTGTGCCCATACCAGCGACAGGAAAGATTGCTTTACGTAATGGTTTGTTCATATCCTTTTTCCTGAAACTCTATAAAACTTCCCCTCGGCCAATACCAAAATATTTAACGCCAAAGGATTTAACATAATTCGGATCGTAAAGATTACGACCATCAAAAATGACTGGGTATTTTAACCGATTTCGAATAAGTTCAAAGTCTGGGCTGGCAAAAAGTTTCCACTCAGTGACAATAACCAGAATATCGGCGCCAGATAAAGCTTCTTCTGCAGAATTACATAAAATAAAGTCTGGGCGCTGACCGTAAATTCGTAAAGCTTCATGGCTAGCAACGGGGTCATAAGCTCTTACGTTAACACCATGCTGCCAAAGATTTTCCATGAGTGTGCGGCTTGGGGCTTCGCGCATATCATCGGTGTCAGGCTTGAAGGCAAGCCCCCATAAGGCAATGGTTTTGCCTTTTAAATCACCGGCAAAAAACTGTTTGATTTTTTCAAATAATACATACTTTTGCTTTTCATTAGTGTCATGAATGGCACGAATTAATGAAAGTTCAACATGGTTTTCTAAGGCCGTATGCTCGAGTGCTTGGACATCTTTAGGGAAGCATGAGCCGCCATAGCCGCAACCGGCGTTCAAGAAGCTTAAGCCAATACGTGGGTCAGAACCAATGCCGCGGCGGACAAACTCAATATCAGCTCCGACTTTTTCCGATAATAAAGCAAGTTCATTCATGAAGCTAATACGCGTTGCTAGCATGGCATTTGCAGCATATTTTGTAAGTTCTGCTGATGCGGGGTCCATGCAGATGACGCGGTCACCATTGCGGTTGAAATGAGCATATAGTGCCAATAAGTGGCTTTGGGCGCGCTCAGATTCTGTTCCTAGGATGATCCGGCTAGACTGCATGAAATCTTCAATAGCAACCCCTTCTCTTAAGAATTCTGGGTTTGAGGCAATATCAAATTCGATATCAAGTCCTCGTGCGTGAATTTTTTCTGCAATGATGGCTTTAACTTTTGCAGCAGTACCAACAGGGACGGTTGATTTATCAATGATGATATTGTATCCAGTCATATGCTCACCAATGGTTTTGGCAACACTGAATACATGCGAAAGATCCGCTGAGCCATCAGCAGAACTTGGTGTACCAACAGCGATAAATAGCAATAATGACTGTTGTGTAGCGAATTTTGCATCTGTTGTAAATTCAAGGCGACCGGCTTTAATATTTTGTTGCATCAGCTCGGTTAAACCTGGTTCGTGGATAGGGCATTCACCACGTTGCAATTGTTGTACGCGTGCTTCATTGATGTCGGCACAAATGACGTGGTTACCTAGTTCTGCAAAGCATGTGGCTGTGACTAAGCCAACATAGCCGGCGCCAAAAACGGAGATTTTCATGTGATTGTATACCCAATAGGAATAAATTACTTAATCTGATATAATACACGGTTTTTACCGCTCTATGAAGGTGCTCTTCAACTATGGATCAAGCCCAATACCAAGAACAGATTAAACAATTGATTGACCTTGGAAAAGAACAAGGTTATCTTTTGTATAAGCAAATCGATACATATCTTCCTTTTGATCTTGAATCAGAAAAATTTCAACAACTGATTGATACTTTCCGCGAAATTGGTATTCCTGTTTTTGAGGCGGCGCCAGATAGCGACACGCTATTAATGACAGGAGTTGCGCCAGAGACTGTTGCGGCGGATGAAGAAGAAGTCGAAGCTGCTGCTGCTGCATTAGCATCAAATGATGCCGATTATGGGCGTACTACAGATCCTGTGCGTATGTATATGCGTGAAATGGGCGCGGTTGAATTATTAACACGCCAAGGCGAAATTGAAATCGCTAAACGTATTGAGCAAGGGATTAACCAAACTTTAACGGCTATCGCAAGCTACCCACAAGTACTCGCTTCTTTATTGGCAGAATATGAGAAAGTCCAAACAGGCGAGACTAAACTAGGCGACATCATTTTAGGCTATAACGATGTTATTGAAGATTTGCCAGTTGGACTTGAAGATGAAGATTCGCTTGGAAAAGAAGCTGTTGATATTGAAGAAGATGAAGAAGGTGGAGATGGCGAAGGTGAGTTAGGGCCAGATCCAGAAATTGCAAAAGAAAAATTTGCCAATTTAGCAAAAGTCTATAAATCTTACCAAGGTGCTTTCAAAAAATATGGTAAAGCACATAAAACCACCAAAAAATACCAAGAAGAATTGGCACAGTGCTTTATGCAGTTTAAATGGACTGCACGCCAATTAGAAAAACTGAGCGAAAGTTTGCGGGAAATGTTAATCCGCGTTCGAGTTCATGAAAAAGCTATTTTGCAGCTTTGTGTGAAAGAAGCAAAAATGCCACGCGAGGCGTTTATTGAGTCTTTCCCGGGTAATGAAATAAATTTGAAGTGGGCTGATGGCATTGCTAAATCGAAAAAGCCTTATGCAAAAAATATCAAGCTATTAGTTGAACAAATTGAAGCACATCAACAAGCTTTAGTTGATTTTGAACATGAGACGCAATTAACAGTTGCTGAGTTAAAGCATATTAACCGCGAAATGTTAAGCGGTGAAACCATGGCGCGTAATGCAAAGAAAGAAATGATCGAAGCCAACTTGCGCTTGGTGATTTCTATTGCTAAAAAATATACCAACCGTGGTTTGCAATTCTTGGATTTAATTCAAGAAGGTAATATTGGTTTAATGAAAGCGGTTGATAAATTTGAGTATCGCCGTGGTTATAAGTTTTCAACCTATGCAACATGGTGGATTCGTCAAGCAATCACTCGTTCTATTGCGGATCAAGCGCGTACTATTCGTATACCTGTACATATGATTGAAACCATTAACAAGTTAAATCGTATTGCGCGCCAATATTTGCAAGAAACAGGCATGGAACCTTCGCCAGAAGAATTGGCGGTGCGTATGGAAATGCCAGAAGATAAAATCCGCAAAGTTTTAAAGATTGCAAAAGAACCCATTTCTATGGAAACTCCCATTGGTGATGATGAAGATTCACACTTAGGGGATTTCATTGAAGACTCAGTTACCTTATCGCCATTAGATGCAGCGACCAACGCGGGCTTACAAGAAGCAATGCAAAATGTTTTAGGTTCTTTGACGCCACGTGAAGCAAAAGTTCTGAAGATGCGTTTTGGTATTGATATGAATACCGATCATACGTTAGAAGAAGTGGGCCGTCAGTTTGACGTGACGCGCGAACGTATTCGTCAAATTGAAGCAAAAGCATTGCGTAAACTTCGTCATCCAACCCGGTCTGAGCTATTGCGTACTTTCTTGGATCGAGAAGAAGATAGATAGTCTGCTGGATTAGGACAAGTTTTTCAGTACCTCAAAGAGATGCGCGCTTTTTAACAAAAAGCGCGCATTTTTCATTAATGCGCTACAACTGGCGTAAAACCTTTATCATTATCTTGATCACTACCTTGTTTAACCCAGATATAAGCTAACCAAGTTAAGAGCGAAAGCACAACCAAGAAAAACCCTAGGATTGTTTGCGTATTGCTATGAAGATGTGCAGCAATAATGCTAAATAAAAAAACAGTAAAAAATTGTAAGGCGCTCCATAACGCACCTGCAGAGCCAGCAATATCTCCAAACGGTGCCAATGAGCCGGCAGAGCCGCAGGCAGCCAAAACACCTGCACCAAAAACAAAAACAAACATGGGAAGCATGACAACTAGTACATTAAACACGCCAGCAATACCGATTAACCACATGATTAAGCCAGAAATAGTTAATAAGATTGTGCCAATAACGGTCATGCGTTTTAAGCCAAACTTGCCTAATAAAGTCATATTAAAAATTGTTGAAGCACATAATGCTGCTGTGTTGTACAAAGATAACCAGCCATAAGCGATAGGGGACATATGCAATACGTTCTGGAATAAAAATGGACTTAATGCAGCATAGGCAATCATGCCAACATAAGGCAAGGTTGCGCAAAACATATAACCCATAAACGTTTTGCTCGTTAAGAGCCTTTTATAATTAGCAAGCATGGTTTTAATCCGCGTTGCTTCTAAATTTCGCTGTGCCAACGTTTCTTTGAAAAAGATTGTGCAAGCTAATAAAGCCACGAAGTAAATAAAGGTAAAATAAAAGTTTGCTTTCCAGCTTAAGTAATGCTCGAAATAACCGCCAAGAATAGGTGCGGCAGCAAAGGTAAGTGAATAAACTAAAATAATAATGGAAAGGATTTTAGCCATCGATTCTTCGGAGAAGCTATCACGGGTAATGGCAAGTGCCATGCTAATACCTGCGGCTGCGCCAGCACCTTGTAAAATACGCCCAATAATAAAAAGACTAATTGAATTTGAAAACCAACAAATGACACTTCCCACTAAGCAAACTGCTACGCCTAGTAAAACAGCATGTTTCCGACCATAGCGATCTGCTATTGGTCCATAAACTAACTGAAATAATGCTTGACCAAGAAGATATGCTGTAATCGTTAAGGAAATCATACTTGGGGTAGTTTGAAAAACATGGGCAAGTGTTGGAAATGAAGGTAAATAAATGTCTGCAGCAAACTCACAGCCGGCAGCCATGGCGATCAAAAAAACCATTAAGAATACAAAGTGATTACGGGGGGGTGAAGAATTGGCGGACTGCATAAACGCTCCTATTGTTTTAAATGAAGTAAAGTCTATTCCTGTCTTTCCTTGTTTTACAATATAGCATAAACTTAACGATTATCAACTTGAAGTAAACAAGTTAGTTTTTTCTATTTATGTTGGTTATCAGCAGGCGTGATATGAACAGATAAAGCTTTTGCTAGCAGGCGCTTTAGAGGAATTAGAAAGCTAAAAATATTTCAAGTAAGTCATTTAAAAAACGTCGGCCTATTTCTGTAACGATAATTTGATCGTGGTCATAGACAATAAGATTTTTTGCTGCAGCTTGCGTTAAATAAGGCGTTAAACTTTCCCAAGTTAAGTGGGTACGGGCTTCGAATAGTTCACGTTTAATGACGCGGTTTAAACGCATGGCATTCATCATAAATTCAAAAGGCAATCTTTCTGCTGCGATGATTTCTTTGCCTGCAACCATGTTTTTTTGAAGGTCTAAATAATCTTTGGGTTGACGGGTTTTGTTAATGCGGCAGATGTTTATGAGAATGTTGTTCTGAGGCATCTGGGAATCTATTGTTGCGCTAGATTGAAAATGGTTTTCCTTCTCTAGAGAAATCGTCGCGACAGGATAAGTTACTTTTCCATGGGCCCCTGCACCTATGCCAAGGTAATCGCCAAATTGCCAATAGTTTAAATTATGTTGCGATTCATGACCTGGTTTAGCAAAAGCCGAAATTTCATAATGTTCAAAGCCATTTTGGGCTAGTAAATTTTCACCCGCCTCTTGGATATCAGCAAGGATATCGTCAACAGGAAGCGTTGGGCGTGTTTTATGAAAGACCGTATTTGGCTCAATGGTGAGTTGATACCAAGATAAATGTGGCGGCGCAAAAGATAAGGCGGTTTGTAAATCGCTTATTGCCTCTTCAAGGGATTGTTGTGGCAAGCCATGCATTAAATCGATATTAAAATTTTTAAAGCCAGCATTTTGTGCGGCTTCTATTGCAAGTTTAGCGCGCTCGCCATCATGGATCCTGCCAAGCGTTTTTAAATGATTTGCATTAAAGCTTTGTACGCCAATGGATAAGCGGTTAATTCCAGCCTCAAAAAAACCTTTAAAGCGACTCTCATCCACGGTGCCAGGATTAGCTTCTAAGCTAATTTCTGCTTGAGGTTTTAGTTTTGCGCGTCGTTGAATTTCATTCAGCAAATAAGAAATTGCGGCGGGTGAAAATAAACTTGGTGTGCCGCCTCCCATGAAAATACTGTGAATCTCGCGGCCCTGCAGTAACTCTAAAGATTCTTCAAAATCTTGAATGAGACGTTGGACATAAACTTCTTCAGGAATATTCTGCTTAAGCGCATGTGAATTAAAATCACAATAAGGGCATTTTTGAATGCACCAAGGGAAATGGATATAGAGGCTAATAGGAATCATAAATCAAGATGAGCGCAAAGTTGCGCTCATCTTAACCAGGTTCAGCAAAATACACAAGGTTTATCGACGGGCTTGTGGTTGTAGGTGGTAGTGATTTTCAAGCGTCTCAATAGCTTCTTTGCTGCTACCTTTAGCGATTCTGTCTAACCTGCTGATTAAAGCTTTTGCCGAAACATGGGTAGGGCTTTTGCTGCCGCTGTCGATTATTTCTTCAGCAACGCGGTTTCTATCTTTAAGGGTATTTTCTTTCATGGTTGTTACCTTTTTGTTATTATTGGGACGCTTATTGTAAATGTTAAAAGCTTAAGGTTTCCTTAAATTTGGGGTAAGTTTTTTTTTTAGACCTCTGTGGGGTATGAAAATGGTGGGCACGCGCTGTAGAGTGGGCAAAGGAGCGCTAGCGACGTGCCCACCAAAGCGGTAAAAAAAGCCCCTTGCATAGCGCTTTGCCCACCCTACAATAAATTTCATACCCCACAGAGCGAATAGCGAAGTTGTCTAGTTTAAAGGCTTTAAAAATCCTACTAAACCTAGGGTGCTTTGCACTTTGTGCTCGCAACGGCAAGTTTTTTCGCCCGCCGTCTATCCTCCATAAGAATCAATCAATATAATATGGTTGGTGACGAATGTTGAGATTGTTGTGACGGACTAACGGCGGAATCTTGTTTCAGGCAATTCAGTTGGCTCAATATCGCTTGGGTTTTTTTTGCTTAACCAACCAGTGAAAGTATCAGCAACCTTTTTACCTACTACGCCACCAAAAAAACCTGCCGTTACAGAAACTGCCGCTTGCGTTATGCTTTGTGAAAACTGAGCTGCTACGCTTATTGCGCAACTAAGCCCTTTTACCATAGCCGTTGTTTTTGGTGATGCCTGTTGAATGGCATGAGTCAGCAAAGTTGTTGCAACTGGCAATACTGCTTGACGAGCAAAGGCGGTGTTATCTTCAGCAAAGCAATATATCATTCCAGCAGTAACAGCTATATTTACAGCTAAAGCTTTCCATGCTTTATAAGGATCTTTTTTCCAATGTTGATCGGCGCACTCTGCTGCAAATCCATGCGCAAATCCACTTGCAAAACTTTTTGTTGGTAAACGACAAACTTCGTACACTTTGTCTAGGGTAAAATCCTTAAAATCCCATGGCGTAAGTTTAAATACACCTAGTAATCGAATATGGCATGAGCCGAGCTGAATGGTTGTTCCTTCAGGGTTGCTTGTAATATTCAGTGCTTCAAGGGAATCAACGTTCAATTGTGACAAATCAATCGTGTCATTACCCTGACAAAAATCTGTCACAATAACTTCTGTGGCTGTTGGTGTGATAATAATTGTATCTTGTCCTTCCCCTGTTGTAATTGTTACATGATCTGTTGCTGTAATATGGTCATTTCCTGCTCCGGTGACAATTTTTTCTACTTTAGAACCAAAAGCAAGCTGAAAAAATTGGTAGCCAACTTGAGAAACTTTTCCAGGCACATTACTAACCTCAACATCACCAGCATACTTATTTGTCTCTATCATATTATGACCACCACTATCCCAGGCAGCCTCCAGAATAGGCTGCCCATTCTTTCCTGCACCATCAAATGCGTAAATGGTATCACCAGCCTGATGAGTCATATTTTTGCCATATAAATACTGTAATGCTCTAACATCAAAAGCCATTGGTGTTTTACCAGCGCATTTGTGTGCTGTTCCATTAACAGAGCAAAACCCAACCTTAGAAGACATAATCGTGTTATAAGCAGTAAGTTCTTTTTGTGGTAAATAAGGTGGATGATCTGAAGGAACCGCTGGTTCGGGATGTTTGAGCCCTAGGGCATGGCAAACTTCATGAAGCAGAGCAGTATGCCAAAGATGGGATTTTATTTTATCAATAACTGTTCTATCAATAAAAATTATCAAACACGTTATTGGGCCAGATTGAGGAGGCCAAGGTACTGTTAAAAAACGTGATCCTCCTGTCGCAGACAAATAATCAACAGATGCAAGGAAAATACCATGTGTTTGTGCATTTCGTACGATTTGCTCTAGTTTATCAACGCGACGAAATTCAATGGGAATCAATTCACTGATTGTATTAAACGCGAGCTTTACATTTTCCACTTGTTCTTCAGTCAATGAATAAATTTTACTATATCCCAAAGAAGCCAGTATATTACGGCTAAAAGGAGGAGGGTTTCCTGAAAAAAGAATGGTTTTATCTGAAGCAGATTGAGATTGCCAAGCCAAACCTGTTAGTAATGCGCTTATGCTTGAAGAAATGGATGAGTCAATTTTTATTGGAACTATTCGCACAGTAAGAACTCTTTATTTTTATACAAAGTAGTATAGTGAAGGTGATATTAAGGAAAGCTTAAACTTGTGTTTTTTTTGTATACGCTATGACTAGTGTAAGTGTTTTCAGACGCCGGTTGCTTCGTCCCAAATATGAATATGTAAGCGTGGGGAAAAATTAAATTGATATTGTTTGCAGAGTTCTGCAAGCAATGCCAGTTTCTTTTGCATGTCCTTTAATGACCCGCCTTCTGGCATTAACCAAATGCGTTGATTATCGATGTTGAATTTTTTTTGATATTGCTCAATGACTTCTTTCACATCTTTTTCATTTTGAATCACAAATTTAAAAATCGCTTGCGGCAAATTAACAAAGTGCTGTAGAACTTCTGGCCGATAAGCTTTTTCCCGTGGTTCTAAGCTTGAAGATAATTTTGGGCTTACGTTAAATTGGTTGACACGATGAGAGAGAAATTCGTTAGGCAAAATTGTGCCATTGGTTTCGATTTCAATGTAAGGTAGTGCGTTTGTCTTTGCATCATGTGGTGGAGTGTCCGCCCCCTCATCCCCGGCCCTTCTCCCCTTGGGGGAGAAGGGTGACGAAAAAGTAGCCATTTCTCTCTCTTGTGGGGAGAGGGGTGGCGAAAAGGTAGTCATTTCTTTCTCTTGTGGGGAGAGGGGTAGCGGAAAGGAAGTCATCCCTCTCCCCACAGGGGAGAGGGACCGAGGGTGAGGGGGAAGATGTGGCACTAAATAAGAAAGAAACCCAGCTACTTTTTCTTGTTGCAGCAAAGGCTCTCCACCTGTGATTATTAAATGCGCGCCATGAATAAAAGTATTTAGCCAACCTTGAGTTTGCCATTCATGAATCATTTGCTCAAACGTGTAAGGCTTACCTTTTTTCCAAACAAGTTTAGTATCACAACCTAAATGTTCGCCAGTTTCTGGTGCACGGTAAGAAAAACCAGAGCATTCTAAATTGCAAGCAGCTAAGCGTAAAAATACGGCAGGCCGGCCTACGGTGGGGCCTTCTCCTTGCAAGCTATAAAACATTTCACTGACTACTAAACGCTCACTACTCATGATGTTCTCGGCTTTAATGACAAAAGATTTATTTGGCGCATGCGCTATCATCTTTACTGCTATTATCAATCATATAGTGAATAGCGTCTTCTATTTCATTTTGGCTGCAGTCTAAACACGTGCCTTTGGCTGGCATGAAGTTAAAACCATTCATCGCATGTTGTAAAAGCGTCTTCATGCCTTTGGCTTTGCGAGGTTCCCAGGCGGATTTGCAACCAAATTTTGGTGAGCCTGCAGCACCTGTGCCATGACAAACTGTGCAATAGAGATTAAAAGTTTCATTGCCGCCACGCTCTGGTCTTGCTGCATCAGTAATGGTATTTTCAATTTTTTTTGCTTCACCCATGATGTCAACAATAGTAGGTGTTGCAAGGCGCTTGGCAATGGCCGCATAAGAATTATCTTCGCTGGCAAAAGCATTGCTGAATGCTATTACTGTGTATGCAAAAATCCAGGGCCAACTTTTTAAGCGAGCTTTTCTATATTGGCGGAGAGTGACAAGCAAGGCTTTCATCACATATCCCCGATGCCTAACAAGTGATTTAAGTCATGATAAATATCTTCAGGATTAGTTTTGTCATCATAGCGCATCATAACGAAACCTCTTGGATCTGCTAAAAAGAATTGGCCATATAGCGAAGTTGTATTCACTAAGTCTGCTTGACTTAAGAATCTTGCTAAATCATTTTTAGACGTTTTTAAAAAGAAAGTGTGAGGAAATTGCTGGAAAATGCTTGCGCTAGGATTAGTTTGTGGACTAGGGTCGACTGCTACATAAGCGGTTAAGATATTATCTTGATATTTACCTAGCGCTTTGCGCACTTGGTTCATTTCATAGATGGCACGAATACAACGTTGATCACAGTTATCGCCTTTGACATACATTAATACCCACTTGTTTTGCCAGTTTTTAGTATTGTAAGAGTTATTTAAAGTAACATCAGATAAGGGCAGTTGGCTGATGGGCAATACAGGGCGTATTAATGTGCCGCGATTAGTTGTGTGGCCAATCCAGTTTGTGTGGCGCTGAAAAATATACTGCGCAGTTAACAGGGGAATAATAAACAGCAACATGAGAAAGGCAAATAAATAGCCAGGTTTTTTAAGCATAGTAATTTTAGTCTCTTGGGATTTTCTTTAAGTTCATCACGATATAAATAATTAACAGTAACACAGCAAACGCTAGCCATTGAAAGCAATAGCCTAAGCTTCGATCCGCCCATAAGTTAGGGGCTGACCATTGGCGTAAAAAGCCACTAGGCGCTTGAGGGGCTAATAAAATAATGTTTGCCGATAAAGGATAGCCTAATTGTTTAGATAAGATTTCAGGGCTAATACTCATAATTTTATACGGCCATTGTGATTGAGCTGGCTCAATAATCGAACCAAGTATAAAACCTTTTTCTGGTTTAGTTAAAAATCCTGTGATTTGAATTTCCTGATTAGGTGAATTAATGTTTTGTAAAATTTGCCTTGAGGCATTGGCGGCGACAAAGCCGCGATCTACTAAGATAACTTGATTATTGGTAAGTTTAAGCGGTGTAATGACATCAAAGCCAACTTGACCATTATGAATTCGGTTGTCTAACAAAAATTGACGCGGATCATACTTGCCTGTTGCGATAACATGTTTAAAATTGATTTGCTGTTGATTCTCCGTTGTTAATAAGGGCACAGGCGAGGCAGCCATCTCAGCTGCGTATGATTCTTGCATAGCTTTTTTATAATGGTAACGGTGCCATTGCCAGATGCTGAGCTTGACAAATAATGCCAGCAGCACTAAGGTTAGCAGCGTGGCCCAAATTGGGGGCGCAAAGCGGTAACGGTAAAAGTTCATAAGCTTCTTTTAGAAGTTAATAAAAAAATTCGTAGAGGCAGAGTGTGGTCTATCTCTGCCTCATTGTCCCATATTGCAAAAAAGGTTTTAAGGTTCTTTATGCTCATCAAAATTATTATTTTACTCTTTTTAGCCGTTATTTTGTTCTGTTTAGGTAGCGCACTGTATTATTTATTATCGGGTAAAGGTGATTCTAGGCAGATGGTAAAGGCGCTAACAGCTCGAATCACCTTGTCTTTAATCTTGTTTTTCTTATTAATTATTGGTTTCGCGACAGGCGTTATTCATCCTCATCCCTTCCAAATGTTTGTGCCAGTGACTCAGCAACAGGCTTGATGTTATCTAGCAAACATTACTTATACACAACGCTTGGGTTTTGGTAAACCAGAAATCCAGCAAATTTGTTTCGGGCCGCCAGGAAATAAGTTTTGCAAATCCATACTGGAAAACGCTGGCTGCTGGTTTTGCATATGTTTTACAATTAAGCGTTGGATAGGGGTATATTGATACTCTGCATAAAACTGGCGCGCAAAATGAATAATTTCCCAATGTAAATTGGAAAGCGCTAATTTTTCTTCTGTTGCACGCGTAATCGCAAGATCACGCGTCCAATCATCTGATTCCATATTAATGCCACAAGCCTAAAATTAAACCATACAAAACAAATTGTAAGGTATGATAACCGCCATCAATTAAAAATAATTTAAAACTTTTACCCGCATAAGCATAATTTATGCCAAAGGAAGTCGCTCCCCAGGCAATTCCTGTGATCAAACCAATGGATAAGCCGGCCATTAGGGAAGGATTTGGGCCAAGAAACAGGGCAAAGACAAAGGCAGCTACAAGCATTAATAAAATACTAATAATATAGGTGCTCATGCTATGCTGATCTTTCTTTTGTATACCTGCTTCCCGCAGCCAAGTATTTAAAAATAAAATGGGTGAATACCAAAGGCCGCCTAATAAAAAAGCTGCGAGTCCAGAGGCAATAACGGCCCAGAGATTGATATTAATTGACATAACTTAAGTTCCTTAAATTCAAAGGCGCTATTAAGCACCAGTTAGTTTTAAATTAAACTTTCGCACACTATCACTTCCCAGTGCTTTTTGGCAAGTTTGGCTAATTGTTCGGCGCGTTCTTTTGAGGCTGTGGGCAAAAAGAGACAGCTTCCGGTACCCGTCAAACGTGCTGGTCCAAACTGGTTTAACCAATCAAGCGCTTCAGCAACTTCAGGGTATAAGCAACGAGCCAGCGTTTCACAGTCGTTATGCGTGAGCGAATAGAGTTGGTCCAAGTTTTTTGGCGTTTTAGTTGCAGCTTTTGCTTTACATCTTAGGTCTTCTGCAGCACAGTCGGCTTGTTCAGCTTCTGGCAAATGTAAGCCTAGTGCTTCATAAGTTAAGGGAGGGGTGTTTCTTGGTAACTCAGGATGAGAAAACATTTGGCCTGTATTAATTTGGCACTGCGGTTTAATGATGAGGTAATGCTGCTTAGGTAATGAGATAGGGGAAAGTATTTCACCAATCCCTTCAGCCCAGGCATTTTGATTTAATACAAAAATAGGTACATCCGCGCCTAAGCTTTTACCATGTGTAATTAAAGCTTCAAGTGGTAGCTGTAGATCCCATAATTGGTTTAAGCTACGTAAAACTGCGCCGGCGTCAGAGCTGCCTCCACCAAGCCCAGCACCAGTCGGAATTTTTTTATCCAAATGAATTCGCACACCTTGCTTTACTTGGTAAGTTTCTTGCAATAAACGCGCTGCGCGAAAGGCAAGGTTCTCCTCATTAGGAAAATGACAGTTTGGTGCGATCAATTCAATCAATGGGGTATCTAATTTTTCAAAAATTAACTGGTCACCAAAGTCTAAAAGTTGAAAAATTGTCTGTAAGCGATGCATACCATTTGGATTTCTACCCAAGATGTGCAAAAATAAATTAATTTTTGCTGGCGCGAAACATTGGAGTGCTCCTTTCATTATGAATCCTAAAGTCAATTATCTAGTAGTTGGTTTGTTCGTTATCGTTATAACAACAGCTACACTTATTTTCGCATTATGGCTCGCATTTGGCTATGGGCAGCGGTCACAAGATACTTATTTGATTTATATGCAAGAGTCTGTCGCGGGTTTAAGTCAGGATGCGGCAGTCAAATTTAATGGGGTTAATGTTGGCGTTATTAAAAATATTAGCCTTGATTCTAAAGATCCTTCCATCGTGATCATTACCCTTGGGGTAAACCAAGGGACACCTGTTACGGCCGATACACGTGCGACGCTTATGTCACAAGGTTTAACAGGGTTAAGCTATATTAATCTTTCAGGGGGCAATCAGTATTCCGCGCCTTTAAAGGCTAAGCCAGGAGAAGATTATCCTGTGATTCCAACGAATCCTTCGTTGTTTGTGCGCTTAGACACCTCTATTAATAAACTCACCAATTCATTAAGCAGTATTAATCATTCGATCAGTTATTTGTTACGGGATGAAAACCAGCGTTATGTCACAAGTATTTTAAAAAATACGGCGGATTTCAGTCAGTCGCTTGCAGATCATCGCTCGACTGTTGGTGAAGGGTTAGTGCAATTGCAGCAATCATTGAATAGCCTTAACACGCAAACATTGCCAACCGTGAATAATTCATTGCAAATGACACAATCAATGTTGCCAGACATGCAAGCTTTTGTGCGGCAGATCTCAGAAGATCCTAGCGTATTACTGCGTGGTGAAGGGCAGCCAACATTAGGGCCGGGGGAGAAAAAATAAATGTTTAAACTTCATACTTTGTTTAACGGTAAATTTCGTTTGTCTTTACAGGGCTTGGCCTTGGTGGCAGCTATTTCTTCTTTAACTGCTTGCGTTAATCTTGGGCCTGCGCCAAAAGAACATATTGAGTCCTATGTTTTAACTGTGCCAGACGCTGCTATGCCTGCTCAAAAATTACCTATGCGACAAATTACGGTGCAAGTTGGTTTGGGGCAGGCAGTCGTGGGGTACCGGAGCGAAGGAATGGCATACCAGGATAAAGCTAACCAAGTGAATTATTTTGCTTACCACCGCTGGCTTTCTCCTCCTGTAACAATGATCACGACTGAAATTGCTAAAGCCCTTAATCAAACCGGCGCTTATCAAGCGGTAGTTGCTGCACCTCTATATGCTGGCAATGTGACTTACCAAATTGGCGTCCAGCTATTGGCATTAAAGCAAGATTTCAGCGATAATAACACTCATAGCCAGGAGCGATTAAGCTTACAAGTGGTTGTTGTACGTGTGAGTGATAATAAAACCATGGCAGCAAAAACATTTGAGACAAATGAGGAAGCTGCGCCAACGCCAGAAGGTGGGGTAGTGGCGGCTAACCAGGCTCTGGCAAGGTTAATACCTAGCATAATGCAGTTTGTTTTGAAGGAGGCGAGCTAAAGATGCCACTGAGCACGTTATTAATCAATGATGTTCCCATTGAATGCGTTAACAAAGCTGCGGTGACTTATAAACTACCACCTGAATTAATTATTGCGGTTTTAAGAACTGAAAACGGCCGCAAGGATATGGCCAAGCCTAATAAAAATGGAACTTTTGATTATGGTCCTATGCAAATTAATACGATTTGGTTGAGCCAAATTCAGCAATATGGCTATACCAAAGACATGATTTTGCATAATCCTTGCTTAAATGTGTGGGTGGGAACTTGGATATTGGCACAACAAGTTGCGGCCAATCCAAATTTTTGGCGCGGTGTTGGCTCTTATCACTCGCGTACGCGATCTAAAAACGTGCCATATCAATATAAAGTTTGGCAAAACTATTTAACGCTGCATAACCTATTGCAAGCATCATGAATCTTTATGAAAAAAACACTTTCTTTTATTTTGTTTAGCTTTGCTTCTTTGCTATTGGCAGCTTGTCATAACCAGCCTTTGCAAACAATTTCTGTTCCTCAAGACCAAGTCGTTAAGCTTTATGGTGATACCGATGGTGCGTTTATCGGCAAAGCAGATGCGCCTATTACAATGGTGGAAATTTATTCTTATGATTGCCGTTACTGCCGAGAAGATGCGGCATTAATTGAGCAGTTTGCTAAAGACCATCCTAATGTGCGAATTGTATTCAAACCTTTCATGGCTTTTGGTGAGCATACCAGGACTTTGCCTCAATATGCGGCTTTAGCGGCTGGGCGTCAAGGCGCATTTGCACCGATGCATCGTGAGCTGATGTCAACGCATCGCGTGATGAGTTTAAAAAACATTCATTATTTTGCGCGCCATCTTAAACTTGATATGGGGAAATTTAATGCTGCTCTGAAAGACCCTACCATCGCGAAAAGGATTCAGGAAAATACAGCGTTAATGGATGCATTAAACATTGATGCGATTCCAACGGTTATTGTGACACAAACACGTCTTTTGAAAGATCCAAGCCTGACAGGCCAGATCCCACAATATGTTCAAGTAGGCTTTTTATCGAATGATCTTCTTGTGCACCTTGTAGACCAAGTGGCAAAAGACGGAAAAATTGAATAGTCCAAAATTCGAGCCGCGACCGTAAAAGGCGGTTAGTGAAACAATCTGCGCAGCAAAAATCCCACAGGCGTAAGGAGTGGTTGTGGTGTAAGCCCGCCATTTTCATACCACATAGTGTATTGATTTCTCTGTGGGGTATGAAATTTATTGTAGGGTGGGCAAAGCGCTATGCAAGGGGCTTTTTTTACCGCTTTGGTGGGCACGTCGCTAGCGCTCCTTTGCCC
>JAJNBD010000012.1 GCA_021156105.1 Gammaproteobacteria bacterium
ACCTTTATCGGAGGTATAAACTTTGTTTGTGATAAATCCAAAGCTATTGCCCCCCAAGAAAGCCCTACACCAAAGCCACATAGCACACTTTGATTTAGGCGGTTTTCTTTATTTAAAGAATTACCGACTAAACTGAGTGTCAGTGGAATAGAGGCAGGTCCTGTGTTGCCAGTGTTTTTTACAGCAATAGGAACTGCATCTATATTCAGTTGCATTTTGCGGCGCAAATAACTCAGCATGAATTGATTTGCTTGATGCAAAATAACGCTGCCTAGCTGGTCTTTTTTCCAACCAGTAAAATCTAATAATTGGCCAATGCATTCTGGAACGCGCTTTAAAGCAAACTCCATTATGGCTTGGCCATCCATGTGCAAATAAGGTCTTTTATTTGCGATGTTATCTAAACCAATATGTAAACTTTTTGCGCCTGATCCATCTGTGAATAGATTAAATGCAGCCTGATGATCACCGTGCTCAACGAGGGTCGCTGCTGCAGCATCGCCAAATATCAAACGTGATGCATGATCATTTGGATCTAAAAATTGGCTAATAGTATCTCCTACGCATACTAGTACTCTTTGACAATTGCCACTAGATATTAATAAAGCTGCCTGAAACAGCCCGTAAATGTATCCAGAACACCCATAGTTAATATCAAAAGCAACTGTATGGATAGGTAAACGTAATTTGTGTTGAAGTATTACGCTACTTGCTGGCATTTTGGCATCTGGTGTTTGCGTTACTAAAATAATTCCATCAATTGTTTCTGGTGAAATTTCTAGCTTGCCAAGCAAACTTTGCGTGGCGGCAAAGCATAAATCTGTTGTTTTTTGCGTCTGCGTAGCCACATTAACTGCTTGAATACCAGTGCTTGCCATAATTCTTTGTACTTCGAGTTCACCAAACTTTTCTTTAAGTAATTCAATTTCAAGTTGGTTGGCTGGCAAAGCTGCACTAATGCCTGTAATCTTTATATTTTTAAATAAAGTTTGCATATTAACTTCTCAATCGTTATGAATTAGTAGTCCTTTAATACCTTTAGCTGGAGGTATGTTTGGTTAGGGCTAATATGTCACCAAATGTCTGGCAAGATTCAATTTCTTCTCCACTAACTTCTACGTTAAAATGGTGTTCTAGCATTGCAATTGTAGAAACGATTGCTAATGAATCCCATGTGGGTAAACTTCTTAAGATTTTTTGGTGATCCAGATCTGCAATAGGCACTACAAGAACGCCCGCAAGCTCTTTTTTGAATGCATTAAGATTTTCTTTATTCATATAGCCTCCTGTTTTCTCATTTTTTTAAACCGCTCATTGTGGATTGGGCTTTCTGTTAGCATAATCTTTCTTGGAATTTTGTAACGAGGTAGTCTTGCCTCACAAAATTCATATAATTTCTTTTTGAATTCTTCTTCTGGTATAGGCAATTTAAGTTTGATTCTAGCGGTAATTAAGTTGCCAATTAGCGCGGAAGGGCGGTGGCTAATCGCAACCTCCTCAACTTCAGGCATAGTTTGAATAATATTTTCAATTTCAGCTGGGTAAACTTTTTCGCCACCAACATTTATTAGTTCAGATTTTCGCCCTAATATTTTCAAACGGTTACCGTGAAGTTCAACGGCATCGCCTGTTATGAACCAGCCGTCTTCAGTGAAAGGACTATCAGCATTTAAGTAACCCAACATTGAAGTTTTTATTTTAATTTCAAGTGAGCCATGTACAATGCGATAAGGACAAATTTCAGTGTCTAAAGTGAACCATAATGAATTAGATGATTCTGAGCGAATTGGCAATACACCAACTTCTGACAGGCCATAAGCTTGCGATAATCTTACATTGGGAAACATGGTTTGTAGTTGTTCTAAAGTACTTTCGGGCATTCTTTCAGTGCCATAATTTATTACTTGTAAACTACTTAAATTAAATTTTTCATAAGTTTTGCTGACCAGCATAAGCGTTAAAAATGTTGGGGATGTTGTTAAAGCATCGGCTTGATGTTCTTCTATTGCTTTACATACGGTTGTTGCATCGCGTTTATCTAAGATAATGAAACATCCACCATTAAATAATGTATAAAATAAAGTGTTTAATCCTCCAATATGATCAAATAATAAAAATCCAATAACGCGCGCTTGTTTTTTAGGCTTTGTATGCTTTTCCATAAAATCGATAGCATCATGTACAATAGCTTTACTTTTTCCCGTAGAACCAGAAGAAAATAAGACAAGTCCTGAATGCTTTCTTTGGTGAAGCTCCTTCCAGTAAGGATGATCTGGTTTGGCGCTTTGTTTTAATATCTCTACTTGGTCATTTGCATCAATGCCAATTAAATATTCTGCCTCTGTAAGCGCTAGGCACTCTGCTAATTGTGTGCTCATATGGGGACTGAGCAGTGTGACAATGCAATTAAGCTTAAATAATGCAAGCAAAATTGCGATACTTGCTGGAGAGTAATCAGCTATAAGCGTTACCAATGCGCCTTCAGTAATACCTTGTTTATTCAAATATGACTTCTGAAGCTCAACTGAGCTGCTTAACCAGCGGTAACTATAGCTCTGGCCACGCCAAATAAATGCTTCATTTTCTGCAAAATGATCCATTTGATGGAATAAAGTTTTAAGCGGATTCATACGCCTCCCAGATAAATATTTTGCCCAGTGATAAAATCACTCTTTGGATTGAGAAAAAAATCAATGACATTAGCTACATCTTCACAAGTTCCAAACCTTGAAATTGCTTGTCTTGCAATGAGACGTTGCATTTTTTCTTTGGGAACGGATTTAATTAAGTCAGTTTCAATAGGTGTAGGGCCAACAGCATTGACGGTAATGTTGTAAGGTGCTAACTCACGCGCTAATACTTCAGTAAGGGAGCCAACTGCAGCTTTTGAAGCAGCATAGATGGCTTCGCCCTCGAGCTTTAAAGGTGTCGCAACCGTCGTAAAGTTAACAATCCGACCTTGATTTTTCGATATCATTAATTTGGTTGCTTCCCTACAGAATAAAAAGGTACCAATTACATTTGTATTCAAAATATTGTTCACTGTGCTCAATGGTGTTAATGCCATATGATTCATTGAGGCAATCCCTGCGTTATTGATTAAATTATCTAGGCGACCAAAATTTTTTCGTATCATTTGAAACAATTGACGTACAGAATTTTCATCTGCTACATCAGTTTCAAAGTGAGTGTAGTGATTAAGTTTCCAATCAATAGGGGATCGGCTACATCCTACAACTATGTGTCCTTTATTTACATAATGCTCTGCCAAATATTTCCCAATTCCTTTGCGTGTGCCAGTAATAAGAGTGACAGGTTTATGCATGGCTAACCTCCCTCATGAGCTCTTCTATATAAGTTGTTAATGTGCCAACGGTTGCAAAGGGGCTACGTTTTTGTGACATGGCTTTTTCATCAGCCAAGATAAGTGGTGTGTTGAATTGTTTTTCAATTTTTTCCTCAACAGACACGACCAGTGATACTAGGGACATAGAATCGAGATAACCGTTGCTGCCAAATAGGGGGCAATTTTCACCTTGCTCAATTGGTGCTTTATTTTTTAATAACTGATTAGTTTGTTTTACCGAGTCAGTCACAATGTTTAAGATCTCTTGATGCATGTTTTTCTCCTTATATAATTATTAGGCTGCTCTGAGAATTGGGGCTTGATTTTTTGTTGCCCATAACTCCAAATCCAGGTCGCCAGAGACTACTCTTGGATTACCAACAAGCTTTAGCATGGGTAAGTCACTAATATGATCTCCATAGGCGTAGCAGACGTTGAAACTTGTAAAATTTTGAGCACTTAAAAAATGCTCAATAGCTCTAGCCTTCCCAGAGCCAATTAGACTATCTTTAATTGCTCCTGTGTACTTTCCATCTGATTGTAATAATTCAGTGCATAGTAAATGCTTTACTTGTAAATCATTAGCTAGTGGCTCTAAACAAACGTCAAATGATCCTGATACAAAAACAATTTCTGCTCCTTGATCTTGATGCCACTTTAATTCATCTATGATTTTTTTGTGGCAATAATCTTCTGTTTGTTTAAGTTTTGTATACCAGGTTTGACCAAGTTCTTTTATAAAATTTACCTGTTGATTTTGGTAGCATTGGTAATATATTTGATTTAATTTTTCTCGTGAATTTGTTAGCTTTTTAACTATCCAAGCTTTTGCTAAATATTTACAGTGCACTAGTTTACCGATAGTAGGTGAAGTGCTGTAGCATTGCTGATAGAAAAATTTTAAAAAGTCGAGCATAGGAGTCCCTTTTAATAGGGTTCCATCAACATCAAAGAATGCATAATATTTTGTTGTTTTCATATTTATTTCCTTAAATAATTTTAGTTGCTGCTATGCATTTTGACTGAGTTTGCTTGAAACCAAAGGCGCATCCAAAAACAACCCAACTTAGTATGACGAGGACGCCGCCGCCAACAACAGTCGTTGCGTTGTTAATTCCGTCTAAATACCCACCTAGAAGCATGACTGCTACGGTAGCAAATGCTTGTATTGAATTCACCATCCCCATGGTTTGGCCTTGGTCTTTAGCATCTGCAAGTGTCGAAATTTGTGTTATTAGCCCAGGAATGCCAAAGCCCATTGCAATCACGAAAATAATCATTGCTAAATAGAGTTGGAATATGTTTTGTGTAATAACAATAGATACAATAGCGACACCAGCTAACCAAAGTGAGGAGCGGGCCATTGTTTGAGCGGAAAGCTTTTTTGCGATGCGTTGGACAACAGCATACTGAAAGGAAGCGTAGAGAGCGCCATTGAAGGCAAGCAGGATACCGACCTGTATCGTTGTGAAGTGAAAGCTTTGCAATAAGTAAGCAGGCATATAGGATTCAAATAGCCACCAGCCACTAACAAATATTAGCCAAGTAAACAGCGCTTTACCAAGTTTTGCATCTGTTAGGCCAAGATAAATTTGTTGAATGCCTTCTAAAAAATTTACTTTGGTGGCTTTCTTTTCATCTAGTGTTTCATGGTAAAAACTTATTGTTATAAGAACAAATAATGCAAGGATAGCCGTAAAGAACCAGAAGGGAGTGCTCATGCTAAACCAAGAAACGATATGAGGCTGTGAAAGTAGAGCGCCCAAAATTGGTCCAACAATATAAGCAGATCCCATGGCCATTTGACCATAAGAGATATTACGTGCTCTTGTTTCTTCAGTGCTAATATCGAGAAGGCTTGCTTGGGCAATGGCGACATTTCCAGCGCAAAATCCAGAGAGCAATCTTCCGATAAATAATAAGATAGGTGTAGAGAGCTCTACGGCAAAGGCTGAAAAGCTAAAACCTACTAATGTTCCAATTAGTGTCACTAATAAAATTTTTTTTCTACCATGAAGATCAGATAGTTTTCCGAAAAGCGATGCGCCAAAAAACTGGCCTAAAGGGTAAATGGCAAGCATTATCCCCATACAGGAAAGTCGCATTGAATTAGACCATTCTTCTGGAAAAATACTATGGGGGCCTAAGAGAATTTGTGGAAATAATGTAACGACAGTTGCCACGCCCATAAAATCAATGAGAATGACTAGTATAAGAAAAACTGATGTCCATTTTTTTTGTGGCTCGTTTAGCATAGTGTCTCCAATGTTTGATTAAAGTTAATTGAATCGTTTAATAAATCGCCTGAAAATAACCGTGGTATAAAATTCTTATAAAATTTTCTATTTTTTAGGCTTGGCAAAAAATATTTATCCCAGGCAGAAGCCCCTTCAAGACGTGTCATAAGCAGTGTTGACCAGCGAGTAATTTCTAAATTTTTTCTTGCGACTGCTAAACGTTCTTTGCTATATTCCTTTAAGTTGTTTTCTTGATTGCTATCTTGGTAAAAGCTTATAAGGCGTGTCCCTAAATCATAAGCATCTGCAATACCTACATTCATGTTGGTTCCTCCGACTGGACTGAATTGATGTAGAGCGTCTCCTGCTAAGAATGTATTTTTCGAGGAGGCGGATGTTAAGATTCGATGATAATAGGGAGCGCCAGTAAGCCAATTGATTTCTTTAATGTGAAACTTCTGAAAGCTACGCTTTTGAATTAACTTTTCTAAAAAATATTTATTAATATTAAGCTTTTCTAAGCCTGGAAAATTTCCTCTAAAAGAAGCAATTATTCTAATTTTGCTATTTGGTAAGGGGGCAAGGATGATGTAGCCTTGCTCTGTGAGAAAATATTTCAAGGTTCTTGTGGAAATGTTTTCTTCCAAAATCACATCAGCTAATAGGAAGTATGCATTATATTGTTCCGCTTCCTCTTCTATATTAAGTAATTTTTTAACTGTGCTTTGTCCGCCATCGCAGCCGATAACGTGCTGAAAAGTTTGTTGGTATTCTTTTCCAGTATTTGTCTTCAATGTTGCAAATACTTTATGGTCAACTTCGTGAAGCGATATCAGTTCAGTTCCTCGCTCAATAGTTATATTCGAGCAGAGCAGTTTCTTTTCTAATACCTGTTCGATAATAGGTTGTGTAACATGAAAAATGTAAGGGAATTTTTTGGATAATTGCTTTCCCTGTATATCAAATAAACGTCTGCCTTCAAAATATATGGATAAGGCTTTTAATTGAATGCTGTTCTTCACTAGCTCGGCGGTTAAACACTCAAGATTATCAAGTATTTCAAGCGTTTTTGCGCTTACATTAATTGCGCGTGGCAATCCTCCTTGTTCAAGCCTTTTATCAATAATATGAAACGGGATGCCGGCGCTTAATAAAGTTGCAGCAAGTGTTAAGCCTGTTGGACCTGCGCCAACGATCAGAATAGGGGTGTCTTCTCTAGCCATCGTTTGCCACCATTGGGAAATAAGGGATATTTTTTAATTGCTTTTTTAGGGCAATATCTGCCATGCGATTTTCTTTTTCTGTAAGAAATTTTTTTGAAAATACGCTTGAGTCAAATTGCATTTCGGCTACAGTTTCATGGTTTTGTATAAATTGAATTTGGATTGTATTTAATAGGTTGTTACCTGATAAAATTCTTTGTTTTAAAATATTGCAGTGAATTTCAGTTCTAAAAGGAAATACAAAGTGCGTAAATTTTGATTCGGTGCGATTAGCAACAAAGCTTAAGTGGCCTCTAAGAGATTCGGGAATAAAAAACTTTTCTGTTACTGCTAATACCATTTGTCTAGCCGCCTCTGCTAAAACGGACATTTGAATATGTTTACCGGTAACATGGTCACTCATCTCGGCGCATCGACTATCAATCATTAATAGGCTGGTATAGCCCTGGTCTTTAGAAGCATGAGGCTCTGAAATGAGGGTATTAAAAGTGTGAGCTTTATGTGTTAATTTGTTTGGGCAGCGAGTAGCTTCATCAAAGTAACTGCTGAGTGTAAATGTGCTTAGAAGTTTTTTGCTTCCTAATATATTTTTTATATATTGGGCTTCATCTTCTGAAATCCCTTGTTGTAAGCTTAAAAGACCATGCTTAATGGTTCTACTATTAAGGTTTTCAATTAGTTCATCTAAGGTTAAAACCAGTTTTTGGTCAGAAAGGCTTTTGAATATATTGCCAATAATAAGATAGTGGTTACTCATGCTATTCTCTCTGTGTTTTATTTGAAATCTGGGTACAAGGTGGCGATGCTTTTATTAAATATTGCTGGAGTGTCCTCTTGTTTTTTTAGACTTATAATTCCTTTCTTTTGAGCGATATCAAAATATATTTTTTTATACTCTTCTTTGATCAGGGTTTGGCTTTGGTCATCAAAAAAGCCTCTGTGTAAAAGCTCAATGGTGACGTTGTATAGGGTTTTATCATTGGTTTCTGCTATATATTTTTTTGCTTTGGGAAGGCTGAACTCGCTATAAAATAATTTATAGTAATAGCAAGCAAGATTGACGAACATCTTATCTCTAGGGATGCGATTAAAATCTTTTACAAGCTTTTGGATGCTTGAGGAGGAGCTGCCAATACGGGATGCGATTCTTGCCCATGAAAAACCAAGTACTTCATGGATTTCATTTATCATTTTTATCCAGCAAGGCAAGTCTGAGCCTTGGGTTAATGTTAATTTGTAGTTTAAGGTTTTCATGATTTTCTCCATAGATATTGCAAATAAAACATATGTCCAACTTGCTAGGACAATATTTTTTCTTAATATAGAAATAATGGAGAAATGGGGGTAATAAGCTTCTCAGAAAATAAATAATTTGATATTATTTCCTACTGGGAAGGCGCGTTCGCAAAACCATCTTCTCCTATTCCCCATTGAATCAGTTGGCGCTGATTCAATGGGTCTTTCTCTTAAGCTTGTTGTTTTTAATCGGTTTTACCTTTTAAATCTTTTAATTCCTCTTAATTCCTAGTGTTTCTCTTTTGGCCAAATTGGCTTAAGAGGTTTTTTTGAGTAATCGTTCAAGTTTTTTTGAGCTCATCTTTATTTGTTATTATATTGGTTATAAATTCATATGTCAATAAAAATGAATAAAATATTCATTTTTATGGTTGAAATTTAATATTATTACTGAAAATCTACAGGCTATGCTATAATTATAGATATGAGCGAACATAACCCATTAAGAGTTGGTGATATATTACGACGGCTTCTGTTTGAGAAAAACATGAAGGTAATCGATCTTGCTCGAGCCACTAACGTTCCGCAGCCTACGCTACAGCGTATTGCAACAGGTGGTTGTTCCCGTCAGCCTCAAATGAGTTCACTACTTCCAATTGCTCAATACTTTTCCCTTAGTGTTGACCAGCTTCTCGGCAAGGAACCTATCCCATGGCTTAATCAAGCGCATAAGAAAGATTTAGATGAAATGGGGGTAAGACGGGTACCTCTATTGGAATGGTCAGATATTATGAATTGGATCTTGGTCTCTAAAGACGCCGAGAAGAGAGAAAACTTTCATAAACTTAGAAATCCTAGTATTTTAACTGAAACAACAGTAAGCGAAGAAGCATTTGCTTTAACAATTAAAGACGCCTCAATGGAGCCTTTATTTTCTTCAGGATGTCAAGTTATTTTTGATCCTAATAAGCAAATTCGGGATCGTTCTTATGTTTTAGTAAAATTAGAACAGAAAGAGGAATCTATATTTCGGCAATTAATTTTAGATGCTGGGGATCGATTTATTAAGCCTTTAAGCCCTGACTTGGAAAAATTCCGCATGCAGATGTTAGAAGAAAATGATATGATTTTAGGCGTCTTAGTTGAATCCAAAAACCAATATTTATAGTAATTCTCGTAAGTATAAATTTGAGAGGTAGTCATGAGTTCACATAAATCATCTTTAGCTGATTATATTGGCTGGTTGTTTAAACAATTTCAAGATTTAAAATCCCATACGCCTGCATCCGTTTATCGAGTTGTTGATGTACAGGAGAAAGATGAAAAATATGTTATTACTATTCAAATCGTTGGGAAAGCGACTACTTTTACTGCTTTTCCCGAAGAAATTTTAGCGGATGATAAACTGGTTGAGTACTTTTCTAGCAAAGATATTAGAACTATTACTTATTATGCAACGAGGTCTTTGACCAAGCCAAAAAATAAAATTGTGATTAAGAAGTTCTGTGAAAAATTAAATAAAGTGGTTTTTGGAGTTAAGCACATTGATGAAGACGATGTTTATGAAAAGACAGCTGAGGAAATATCACTAGATAAGAATTTATTAAATGGCCTCACACCTGAAGAAGCTCATATGGTAGGATATACTACTGCGCAACATAGAGATCATAATGAAAAGGAAGAAATTCAAAAATTGCGAAAAAATAAAAAATCATCACTGGATAAAATAGGAGAGAATATTGAGTAGATGTTTTAGGCTTTTAGCTGTTGCAATTACTTTTACTTTTCTATTATGCTCTTTTTCTAGTGCTGTATTCGCACATACGTTATTGTGGACGGCACAAGGCGCACGGTTAGAGTTGGTAAAAAATAATCCTGGTTCAAATATTAATTGGGTCTTACTGCCTGGTGGGCCAGGTTTAGGCAGCGTTTATTTAGAGCCGTTAGCTACATCATTAAAGGTTCCTGGAAATGTTTGGCTGCTTGATCTTCCTGGAGATGGTGACAATAGATTAAATGGAAAGAGTATAAATTATGATGCTTGGCCACAAGACATCGTCGATGTAGTAAGTACAATGAGCAATGTTGTGTTAATAGCTCATTCTGCAGGAGGGATGTTCGCTTTAATGGCTCCGCAGCTAGAATACCATTTAAAAGGACTCGTTTTACTTGATTCTTCCCCCAATAATCATTTTCTTAATAACCTTCCTGAGCTGAGCAAAAGTTTTAAACTACCTAATGTTGCTGAGCTTAGAGCCACGTATATGAAAAATAAAAATGACAAAACCTTTAAGTGGCTTATGGTAAATTTGGCCGATTATTTTTATCCTTTAAATGAAAGTATTTTAGGTAAAAGTCAGATGCAAAATTTAGCATATAATCATTTGCCCTATGATTGGTTTGGTGAGAAATTTTTTCCAAAATATCAAGCAACCTGGGTGCCTGCAAAAGTCCCTGTTCTTATAGTGGCGGGCTCAAAAGATATTTTAACGCCTATTTCCACTTTTAAAACAGACGCACGTTTTTACAGGAAAAATATAAAGTTTGTTGTTATAAAGAATGCAGCTCACTTTTCTTGGATATCACATGAAAATAGGTTAAACGAAATTTTACAAAATTTTTTCTTAAGCGCAAAGACGGGGTAAAATGATGAAAATAGCGATTTTAGGTATTGGTGCTATTGGTAGTTATGTGGCAGCAATGTTTTCAAAAAATACTCAACATGAAGTGCATCTTTTAGCGAAAAGCAATTTCTCATTATTAAAAAGCGATGGAATTATCGTTGAGGATATTCCTGAGGGGGGTACTTGGAAAGCACATCGCTTTGAAGTTCATCAAAATATTGAAGAAATACCGCTGTGTGATATAGTTATTTTAACGGTTAAGGTAAGTCAGAATGTAGAGCTATTACCATATATATATAAACTATGTCATGCTGAAACTAAAATAATAAGTTTGCAAAATGGTCTAAATTTTGAAGCTGAAATACAGTCTGCTTTACCACAGCATGCATTATATAGCGGCACTTGCTGGATTAAAGTGTCTCGCTTGTCTAGCTCAAATGCTATTCGTCATGACTTTGGAAAAAATATAAAGTTGGGCCGTTATCTGTTAGATGAACGTACTGTTCCTCTTGAAGAACAAGATGTTTTAATTAAGCATTTATTTGAAAGCGCGCAGCTTGAATGTGATCTTGTTGATAACATTAAATCGGTTCAACTTACTAAATTAGCGTTAAATATTCCTTTTTTTGTATTAATGGCAAGAGAGGGTAAAACTGTAGCTGAGATTTTAGTTGATGCTGCAACAGATCAAGAGCGGCAACAACTACAGCAAGAGATTGTTGAAGCTGCAGCTAAGCTAGGCTCGCCTGTGGATGAACGCTATATTAGTCAAGTTATTCAAAATCTAAGGAAGATGCCGGTTACTGTGCCAGCTTCGCGTGAAAATTTATCTGAAAATATGAAAAAAGATTTGCCTTTTCATGTTGAGCCTTTGATTTCTTTAATGGGTGCTAGCGATATCAAAATGCCTATGCTTGAGGAGCTATATTATTTTAAATTATACCCTCAAAGGCGAGGAGTAACGCCCTCTATATGAATCTTCAAGGCTTAACAATTTTTTATAAGCTTCTTGCATTTGGTCTATATTGATACGCCCAGATGATGCCATAAAAAGAAATCCATCGAAGATATCAGAAAGGTGTAGAGGGAGTTGGTTGTCATAGTCCAACTTTAACCCTGGGTAAGATGGAGGGGCTGCTGCTAAGGTTAGGTCCATTTTTTCGATTTGTTCTTGCTGAATAGGTATTTGATGGGCACATGCAACTTGATTGATTTCTTGACGAATTTCTTTAGCTCTTTGCCAGAGTGTTTCATCGTGAAATATTTCTTGAGAAAATTTATTGTAAAGGACAGAAAGAATAAAATATGGCATATTGAATGCATATCTTGTCCATAGTTGGTGAAAAAAATTATCAGTGTGAATAAATTTAATTCTACTTTTGCTAAAAGGCGAAATGAGCAAAGTTTCTAATTGGTATTGAGCATCCGAGTTAATAATATTGACTTTGGGATTATAAACGCCAAGATTAATGGTGTCTCCAAAATCATGCTTTACGGTTGAAGGGCTAGTTTTTGTCGGCTTAAGCCAGCATAAGGCGCCTAAAATGGTGCATTTTGGTAGTTGCTGTAAAATAGCTTCATAAAAAGTTACTCCTTTTTGAAATAAAACCAGAATGCCATTTGACGTTACAAAGCGGTTAATCTGATCTAGCATAAAGTGGTCAAGCAGAGTATTAATATTTAAAAAAAGCACATCGCAGAGGGGGAATTCGTTAAGATTTTGATAGTTTGAGAATTTTTCTGCTGAAAAGTCCCCAAGTGGCGAGGTGACCTGAATCATGGTTATGGCTGAATAACCACCATAAAAATGTACGTCTAATTGTTGAGCGCTTAAGCAAGCCGTTAAATAAATACCGATGTTTCCATCATCAATTATGCCGTATTTCATTTGATTATTTCTCACAATAGACTTAAACTTAATATTATTACTTACTTTAATATCCTGTTCAAGTAATCCTGTTCAAGTAAGCTTATAATTCGGACTTAAGTTTAATTTAAATCATTACATCAGAATTCAAACATGCAATCATATAAAGCAAGTACCTTTCTTTCGATTTTTTCTGCTGTTATCCTAGCTTGTGCTTTTATACTTAGCGGGAAAGTTATCTTGATTTTTCATTATGTCAGTACCGCTGGAGCATTAGTTTTGCCACTTTGGTTTGTTTTAAACGATATAATTGCCGAGGTATATGGATACAAGTTTTCAAGAAATTTATTTTGGTATACGATGTTTAGCCTTTTTACTTTCTGTGCTCTTGTAACTATTTTAGTGTATTTTCCAAGCCCACAAGGGTGGCGAGGTGAAAATAGTTATAAGTTAGTATTAGGAGATATGTTTTATTATTTTTTAGTTGGTTTTTTCTCCATGATAATCGCTGGCTTTATCAATATTTATGCTGTTTCAAAGTGGAAAACTTTGGTTCATGGAAGATATTTCTGGCTGAGAAGTATCGGGGCATCTGGTATAGGTGAGGCTATTTATTCGGTGCTCGCTAGCTCAGTCGTTTTTTTGGTCTCTTATCTTTCTCCTATAGGAGTATCCTCATTAAATGATGCATTATCTGTCATGGTAACCGCATTCTTTTTTAAAATTAGTTTTTCGGTGATTTTAGCGCTGCCTGCAAATATGATTGTTATGGTTTTAAAGAGAGTAGAAGGAGTGGATAATTATGATTATAGTACAGACTTTAATCCGTTTAAATTGACTTAAAGCCCTATGTTGTTAAGTTTTTAGTACATTAATCGAGCTTGAAAGGGTTGAAATTTGTGCTGTAGTCATAGTTATCTACTTTTTCTATATTTTTTAAAAAAGATACCAATAAGCTAGCAGGGTATGCCATAAAAAATGCAAAAGCAATTTTAAACAAATAGGAAATGCTCATTGCTTGAATGATAGCGTGCAGAGGCATGAAACCAATAAAAATAATGAAAAAAGCTAATATATTAAAAATAGCTTCGCCTAAAATGGTCGAACCAATACTACGCAACCAAAAATATTGCCCATGTGTTAATATTTTCCAGCGAGATATGAAATAAATATTAAGGAAGGCCCCAATATTAATTGCGATAAAATCACCCATAAAAACGCGAGGAAGAGAATCTAACACAACGTTATAAGAGTTTTGAAGGTGCCAAAAAGTTGGCGCTGGTAAATGGGCTAATAAAGGAGAGCACATGTCGAAAATAAAAATGCTAATAAAAGCTGCCCAGATCATTTGCCGAGAAACTTTATAACCATATACTTCAGCAACGACATCGCCAATCGTATAAGTAAAAGGGAAGATAAATGTACTGGCTGAAATAGTAAAGCCTAGAACAATAGTTAACTTGTGAACAAGGAGAGTAGCAACTAAAAGCAGTGTAATATAAAGCGCGATTAAAAAAATTAAGAATTTATACATGAGCTTTTTGTGAAAATTACCAGTTATTTGCTCAATAATTATATCATCTTTCTTAGTGCGGGGAGGTACGGGGAGGTAAAATTCGGTATTAAATACCTATGAGTATTTATAAATAAAAAAATTCTATATAATCATACTTATTATTTTAAATACAAAGGCAAGAGTAAAAAAATGTCTAACGTACTATCTTATCCTCTAACGCCATTGCAAAAAAGCTTACTGAAGCTGTCCTTATTAAATGCTAAGCTATATATTACTCAGGTTGTTGTTGAGCTTTCTTTACACTTAGACCCAGTAGTTTGTGAGATGTCAATCCAGGCCGTTGTTAAGAAATATCCATTTTTACTCGGTAAGATTCAAGAAGAATCTTTAGTTGTGGAAGAAAATTCAAAGGTCCCTTTTAAATTTTATGATTTGGTTAAACATAAATCTGCACAGAAAAGGTTGAAATCTATTATTGGTGCTGATTCAGAAAAAGGGTTTTTGCCTTTTTCTTCCCCGCTCATACGATTTACATTGATTAGAATAGGCTCAAAAAAAACCTGTCTGTTATTTACGCACCACCATTTGCTTTTAGATGCCACATCCTTTGAAAGAGTTATTACTGATATCTTACATTCTTATTTTAACGCCAGAAAAGGGGCGGCTAATTTTGCCCAAAATGAATATCAATATTTTACTCTAGACAAGAATAAGAAAAGCTATTCAGAGTCATGCCATTATTGGCAAAATGAGCTTAAAAAAACGTGTAGTATGGATTTTATTGTTAGTAAATCTGCTGTTGCTAGCTTAAAAACTTTTAAAACTATTCATTTTCAGTCTTCGCCACAAATCACACAGAAGATTGATAAAGCCTCCCAAGCTCATACTATTAATCAGAATGCTTTTTTCCAAACTATTTTTGCTTTGGTGGTTGCTAAATATTCTTTTTCTAAGAAATTAACTCTTGGTGTTACTAGGAGATTTCCTTATGCAAAAACCAAAAATTGTTTAGGACTTTTGATCAATACTTTGCCTGTTAATATAGATTTTAGCGAAAAAACAACCCTGCTTTCTGCAATTAAAAAAGTGAGAAGAAAAAACCAAGCATTGCGAAAACATATAAATTATTTTATTTGTGACCATATTTCGGAAGATAGCGAATATGAAAATTTTAGCATTTTATATGACTATAAAACTGAAAGTTTTTATGAGAAATTAAAAAAAACTTTTGGCAATATTATTTTAAACGCATATTTTAATCTTAAAACAGAATACCCATTAAATATTGAGGTTTCTCGGGAAGGTAAGGTATTTAGTTTTCGCTTGAATTATTACAATAATTGTATAGGGACAAGCTTAATCAAGAAAATCATTAATAGTTTTTTGAGTTTACTTTATACGAGTATTGAAAATTTTTCCACTAAAATAAATAAAATTTCTCTTATACAAGATAAAGAGTATGAAGAACAGCATAAATATTTTAAAAGGCAAGCTTTACCAAAAGTCACATTATTACATAAGCAGTTTGAAATGGTTGCTAAAATGTGTCCACAAAAAACAGCGATTATTTATGAGGATGTTAAGTATACCTATGAAAAGTTAGATGTGGATTCTTCGATTTTTGCTGACTATTTAGCCAAAGAGGGGGTATTAAACCATCAAACAGTTGCCATGTGTATGGATCGTTCTTATGAACTCGTTGTTTCGGCAATTGCCATTCTAAAAGTGGGTGCTTCCTCTTTATCTTTAGATCCTCTGCAGCCAGATGAGAGAGTTAAAGTTATTTTAAAGGCATCACAAGTATCTTTTATTGTTATTGATAAAAAATATCAGCAGCGATTTGAAGCTTTAAAGCAAAATGTAAAATTAATCTTTGTAGATATAAAAGAATTTCCAAAATCAAACTCCTTTGTTTCAAAACCTGTTCCTGAAAATTCAATTTCGCAGATTGTTTTTACTTCCGGTTCAACTGGTGCACCTAAAGGGGTAATATTAAAACATAAAGGGATTTTTAATACTATTTATTCAATCCAAAAAATTATAAAAGTATCTCCTAAAGACAAATGTATTTCTGTTGCTAGTATTTCATTTGATATGTTTATTATGGATATCTGGTTACCATTGCTAAGTGGGGCGGTTTTGGTCCTTCCCAAAGAAGATGATATTAGACAACCTAAGAAAATTGCTGAGTATATAGATAAATATAAAATTACCTTTTTTGAAGCTACGCCAGCGTATTTGCAAAAAATAGTTTCCTATTTTAAGCGGCCTTGTGCAGGTTTAAAAATACTAAGCGGTGGAGAAGTTTTAACAACTGTCCTTGCACGAGAGCTGGGTAAATATGGCATTGTTTATAATCTTTATGGGCCTACTGAAAATAGCATTTACTCAACCGTTGAAAAAGTTAATAATCCGCATAATATTAGTTTAGGACATACAATTCATAATGTTCATGGCATTGTGATTGATCATAATCTTAATATATTGCCTAGAGGGGCAGTAGGTGAGTTATGCCTTTCTGGCGATGGGTTAATGCAGGGCTATATTAATCTTCCAAAAAACTCTCAGTTTTTTTTAAAAAACTGGCCATTCTTAAATAAAAAAGAACTATTTTATAAAACAGGCGATATTGTTTATCAAAAAGAAGATGGTAAATTTGTTTATTTTGGTCGTGCCGACTTTCAAACTAAAATTAGTGGAAACCTTGTTAATTTGAATGAAATCATTAAAAAAATAGAAGAAATTGATGTGGTGGATCAAGCGGTAGTTAGCATTACAACAGAAGCAAATTATAAAAAGCAGGTGATCGCTTATATAAAACTTAAAGATAAGTTTGAACCAAGCCAAAAGGTAAGGTTATATATTTCAAATTATCTCTATAGTGTTTTACCACATTTCATGATTCCTCATAGTATTTTCTTTATAAACGAGATTCCTTTAACAGTTAATGGGAAGGTTAATTACCGTCTTCTTGATAAAGAAATTCGCCCTTATGAATTGGAACAGAATTTTACGGAAAATGAAATAATAGACCAAGTGCAAAAAATATGGCAGCAAGTGCTTGGGCGAAATAATATACCTATTGAGCTTGGTTTCTTTGAGGTAGGAGGAGACTCGTTTCTTGCGGCTCAACTTGTTGAACAGCTTAAGAGCAGCTTAAAAGTCAACTTATCTCTTTTAGAGCTTTATCAATATCCTACTATTAAGAAATTGTCTGAAAAAATAAGCGGTTACATAAATCAGTCATCAAAAACTGATGTCGATTGGCGCACAACGAATGAACCGATAGCTATCATTGGTGTTTCTTGTTGTTTTCCCGACGCTAATAGTTTAGACGAACTTTGGGATAATTTAATAAATGCTAGAGTATCAATTAAGAGTTTTGATAGTGAAGAGAACAAGCTTAATCAAGGAGAAAGAAAGTTTGTACCTTATTGTGGTTACTCTACAAGCGTAGAATTTTTTGACCACAATTTTTTTGGTTATAGTTATGAACAAGCGTGCAAGATAGAGCCTAATCAAAGAGTGTTTTTACAATTGTGCTGGGAGGCCTTAGAGAATGCGGGATATGCAAAAAATAGTTCAGATTATTCGATTGGTGTTTTTGCTGGTAGTGGCCGCATCAGCCAAAAAGAGCCTGTTGAAAATGAAGCAATAAGTACTAATAATATTTTATCTTCTTTAGAAAATGAAAAAGATTTTTTAACACTAAGAGTTTCTCATAAGCTAAATTTAACCGGGCCATCAATATCTATAAATACGGCATGCTCAACGTCATTGGTTGCTATTATTAAGGCTTGTCAAAGCTTGCATTTTTCAGAATGTGACATGGCGCTTGCGGGTGGAATTTCACTTATCCCCCCCCATCAAAAAGGATATTTCTATCAACAAGGATCAATTTTTTCTCCTAGTGGCGAGTGCCGGGTCTTTGATCAAAATGCAAATGGAACAGTCCCCGGAGCTGGTGGCGGCGTCATTTTATTAAAAAAATTATCTCAGGCTTTAACAGATGGCGATTACATCTATGGAGTTATTAAAGGTAGCGCAATAAATAATGATGGTGCAATAAAAGTTAGTTTTGCTGCGCCATCTATTGAAGGACAGGCAAAGTGTATTCAACAAGCCTTAATAAGAGCTAAGCTTGATAAAGATGATATCGATTATATTGAGGCTCATGGTACTGGAACCTTTGTTGGAGATCCAATAGAAGTACACGCCTTAAATACAATATTTCAGGGTCGCAATGCAGCGTGTTATTTGGGTTCAGTTAAAGCAAATATTGGTCATACTGATCATGCTGCGGGTATTGCTGGGCTTTTAAAATCATTACTTATTTTGCAATATAAGTCTATTCCGCCGCAGATTAATTATCTTCAGCCAAATCCTAACTGTTCTTTTGAATCAACACCTTTTAAAATTAATATTACCCCTCAAAAATTATTGAAAGAGGAAGTCGGTATCGGGATTAGTTCATTTGGTATGGGCGGTACAAATTCGCACTTGATCATTACCGGCTATACAAGAAAGTTACAGCAAAAGATCTGTAATGATGAATTATATTTGTTTATTTTTTCAGCAAAGACAAAGCAGAGTTTAGATGGGCAATTATTGAAATTTGAAAAATATTTGAAGCAAAACCGAAATAGGCTGAAAGTTGAGGAGGTCGCTTATACTTTGCAAATAGGCAGAAAAGATTTTTCAGAAAGGATGGTTTTTTTGGCATCGACTATCCAAGAGTTAATTGATAAGCTAAATAAAAGAGCCGGCGATAATTTTAGCTTACAAAATGATTCGAGTAACATTAGCCACTTGCTAGATTTGGGAAGACGCTGGTTAAATGGTGAAATTATTGATTGGAAAAAAGAATGCTACCAAAATAAAGTTATAAATAAAATCCCATTACCTACGTATTGCTGGGACTTGGTTGTAATGAACGTCAGTAAAGTATCAGAGCTAGTGCCAAAGTCGATTGTTAATTCAGCGATAGAAGAAGTTAAGAATACGGTGCTTTCTCTCTGGAAAAAGGCTAGTGGAGCTGAAATAAACGGCAATACTAATTTTTTTGATGCTTCAATTGATTCAATAGAAATATTGGATTTTTCTTCAATGCTATCTGATTTTTATCAAATAAATTTTGACCCAACTTCATTACAACAGTATCCTACTGCTAATAAGCTCGCGTATTATTTAAAAAGTGATAGTGAAGGAAGTTATTCGAATTTCGTTTGCCTAAAATTTTCATCTCATGAGTCACCTAATTTGTTTTTGATACATCCTGTGGGTGGTACTTCATTTTGTTATCTCGATATAGTGCGCGCGATTAAATCTAATATCAATATTTATGCCATTAATGATCCAGATATTTCTCTAGAATCACCAAAAATTGAGTCAATATTGGCTTTGGCTAATGAATATTTAAAAATTATTAAGTCTATTCAGACAAAAGGCGTTTACCATTTGGCGGGATTGTCTTTAGGGGGTATCGTTGCAATTGAGGTTGCTAAACTTTTAAAAGAAAAGCATGATCAGCTTGGGTTTATAGGCTTAATAGAAAGTTGGGCACAACTTCCAGAAGCTTTAAAGAACGAGAAAGTTTTTAATAAAATTATGCAAAAACAACATGCTTATCTTTTAAGTAGGTTTGAGAGCGGCAATGCTTTACCAAATTCTGAGCCTTGGTTAAATATACAAAACATCCGCATGCAACAATTATTTGCGCATAAAAACTACAAGATAGACTTTCCTATTTATTTATTTAAAGCAAAAACAGCTTATAGTTATTTTAAAGAAATCAATGAGCCTTTTAATTACTGGAGAACTTATTGTAGTGCGGAGATTACACGTTACCTCTGTAATGGTAATCATGAGACCATTGTATATGGAGAGTCAGGAGAATATATAGCTTTGCTTATTGACCAAATACTTGCTAAGTGGATCAATAATTAAAAGCGCTGCTGGCAAAAAGTTTTTTCCATAAAGCAAAATTATTTAAGCCTGAAGTTTTAATTTTTTCATTGCGCAGAGTCTTTTGTTCCTCGGTTAATGGTTGATTGAGATTCCTCATGCAATCATTTGATTCTTGCCTTACCCAGTTTACTCTTTGCTCGCGGCGTTTAGTGAACTGGTAAAGTGCCTCTGGAATATGGGAGATATTTTTTAGGCACTCTGCGAGGATAATTGAATCTTCCATGGCTAGAGCTGCACCTTGTTGTAAGGAGGTTGCGCAGCCATGACCGGCATCCCCAATAAAAACAATGCGGTCTTTGAAAAAGACTGTAGATGAAAGTGTTTCCATCCAACCAGGTAAAGCTTGCACTCCCTCTTGAAAAGGTAATCTTACTGATGGAAAGAAGGTTTTTATGTGTTTCTCAAAGCTTTTTTCTGTAAAGCGCCCTTTATTTTTTTCTGGAAAAACAAAGCCACAGTATAAACTTTCTTGACTTAACGGGTGCATTAAGAGAAAACCAGGCGATCCAAATATAAAAGTAACTTGGTCAATATTTTTTGGTTTGGGTACAACTAATCTATAACAAGCCATACCAAGATAGTCAATGCTAATTTCTGGACAAATCATTTGGCGAATAGATGAGTAAATTCCATCTGCGGCAACAAGCAAGTCAAATTTCTCTATAGTGCCGTTATTAAATTTAACATTCACATTATTGGCGTTATTATCTAAGATTTCAGAAATAGAAAGATTAAAATTAATTTCTAAATTTTCTAAGCTTAATAAAGCATGATGTAAAACAGTGCGGTGAGTAGCGATAAACAGTTTATTGGGTCCAAAATATGTATTGAAGTTAAAATCAGTTATTTCTTTTGAACTTTCTGATAATATTTTCCATGAGTTGGATATAAATGAATTTTTGCAAACAATGTCGATCAAGTTTAATTTTTTTAGACACTCAGTTGCATTTGCTGGCAGACAAATGCCCATGCCGCTGATAAAAGACTTAGACTTCTCAATTAAGGTTACTTCAATGCCTTCGCGCGCAAGTAGTGCAGCAGTTGTTGTCCCTGCAATACCCGCACCTACAATTAAAACGCGTTTTTTAGATGGCATTTTTTAGCTCTTACTTAGGTCACCATTACAGGTAACTTCAATTTTAATTTTATTCGGATCAAAAAACCATACTTGTAAAATTTTAGGCTCAAGCTCTTTACCAAATCTATGCGGAATTTCTTTATGATTTAAATTATTTACTAGTTGACGAAAATATTCGCTATCAGATTTAAATGCGATATGATCAACTGGCCCTGTATTAGTACTAACATCTGCCGGAATGCCATAAACTTGAAAGCCTGAAGCTTTGTGGTTATCTACATGTTTAGCTTTTTCAGTGCTTAATAGGTGAATAACGGGATAATCTCCATCTGGGAAATAAAGAAACTCGCCAAAGCCTCCTTCAAGATTTTTGCCATGTATAAGCCCCAAAACATCTTGGTAAAATTGGATGGTTTCTTTCAAACAGTGAGTAATGACTGCAAAATGATCAATTCTAATCAGGCTCATGGTATAGTTATCCTAAAAATAATCCACCGTCAACGGTTAAATCGGTGCCTGTTACATAAGCACTATCATTAGATAATAAAAAAGCAATAGCTTTTGCTACGTCTTCGGCACTGCCTGGGCGCCTGAGAGGGATTTTTTGTTTTAATGAATCAAAGAAAGCATTAATTTGGTCTTCTGTCATTCCTAGCTTATTTAAAATTGGGGTGCGTATAGAGCCTGGACTAATACTGTTAACACGAATATTTTTATTGGCAAGTTCAAGCGCCATAGTTGCGGCCATCGACATAACTGCTGCTTTAGTCGCAGAGTATACAAGGGTATTAGCAAAAGCTTTATGAGCACTTAAAGAGGCTATAAATACAATGGAACCCCCGCAGCTCATTAAGGGTAATCCTTTTTGTGCGGTAAAAAAAGAACCTTTGAGATTCACATTTATTGTTTTATTAAAGCTTTCTTCAGTAATATTTTCACAGGATTCAGGAATAAACACGCCCGCGTTTATAACCATTCCATCTAGTGTATGAAAGTTTGCTTGTACAAATCTATATAATGCATCTAACTCATTAAGTGATGAGATGTCAGCTTTGAAGCCACAGGCAGTTGCGCCTATTTTAGTGCAGGCATCATCAATTTTTGCTTGATCTTGACCAACAATGATTGGGGTGCCACCTGCTTCAGCAATCTTCTTGGCAGCTGCAAATCCAATTCCGCTATTACCACCAGTAACTATGATTGTTTTATCTTTTAAGTCCGTCATGATATTCACCCTTTGAAAATTTAAGTTAAAAATATGTTTTGACTTTGCTTTATATCCAAAATGTAGTTTATTGTATGACTTAGTTCTTACACTGTAGATTATAGCGGAAAATCATGGAAATTTTGATTTTAATAGCTTAATTTTTGTTAAAAAGTGCCGAATTTAATTGAAAACTCCTTGCTTAAGGATTTAATTGACTCCATACTAATGGCTATTAACAGATTTTAAGTACTATTCATAGTGAGATTCTTTTGTTAAAAGGATATTGGGAAATTTGGTAATAAGAGAAAAGCTAACAGTGCAAATTTCCCTTCCTGGAAGGAAAGAAATGGCGTGTTTACTGACATGAATTGTGATTAAAGGAAATTATGAAATCCGGCAGCTAAAAATATTTTTGTTCTCATCTTTTTTTCGCGGCGAGAGTTACTTTATTCTGAAACTTGTCCATGATCATCAAGCGCGGTTTCTTCATGGCGAAATTGTTACGGGCTTATTAGTTCCTTTGAGGGAAACGGATTTACGAGGTGCGGCGTACCAGGCTTTATGGTAATAGATGAAGCTTTGAAAAATTTTATTGAAGAGAGTAAGGAATAAATTATGTTTGTTGTCCTATTAGATTATCTTGTTCCACTAGAAATTGTAGAGCAATATTTATCAGATCACCGAGCTTATTTAGAAAAAGCATATCAGAAGAATTTTCTGATTGCTTCTGGCCCAAAAAATCCAAGAGCTGGCGGCGTGCTAATCTCTCAACTGAAGGATAGAGCGAAATTAGAGGAATGGTTAGCTCAAGATCCTTTTCAGGTAAATGATATCGCAAAATATACCATCATTGAATTTACTCCTACCAAATGTCATCCTGATTTTGAAAACCTTATTGCATAAAACCTATGGCCGGAACAAAAAAACTACTAATCATGATGGCGGAATACCACAAGTGGTCTTACGAGCAATTATTTAATTCGCTGCAATAGGTCTCTGATCAAGATTATTTTAATCGAGAAATGAAGTTATTTTTTGGTGCAATCCATGGCACGCTGAATCATCTTTGTTTAGTAGATCAGCTATGGTATAGCCGATTTGTGGATCAACCTTTTTCAGTGAAGTGTCTAGATCAGGGGTTATATAGGAATCGAAGTGAGCTGAAAACAGCCATTTTGCAAGGTGCAGAACAATGGATTGATTATGTTAAGCAAGCTTCTGGTGAACTAAGTGTGCCAAAAGTTTATAAGAATACGAAAGGTATTGAAAACCATCTTTTGCCTGCAACAACATTGCTGCATGTTTTTTAATCATGGGACGCATCACCGGGGACAAATTACGACGGCTTTTACGATATTGGGTTTTACTTTTGAACCTTTAGATCTTTTTTATAGCCCTGTTTATCAGGCGGCTCAACCATTAGGATAGAATATGATACAGCTCGAGACTTTGGATCATTTGGTACTAACAGTTAAAGACCTTGCTAAAACAGTTGATTTTTATACGCACGTCTTAGGAATGAAGCTTATTAAATTTGGCGCGCATGACGAGCGTGCGGCGCTTGCTTTCGGAACACAAAAAATTAATCTGCATGTTTTCGGGAAAGAGTTTGAACCTAAAGCATGTTACCCCACGCCTGGCTCGGCAGATTTGTGTTTTTTAACTTCTATTCCACTTTTAGAAGTTATCAAATCCTTAAATGCAAACCATATCCAAATTGAAGAAGGGCCTGTTGAGAGAACAGGGGCGCAAGGAAGGATTCTTTCGGTTTATATACGAGACCCCGATGCAAATTTAGTTGAGATTTCTAATAGGCTGATTGTATAAAATGTGCCGTAATATTATTTAACTGAGAAATCTACTAAAACCTGCTTAATCCAAATAAGCTTTGGCGTGAATGTAATCTGTATGTAGAGCAAGCGCTTTTTTAGCATTATTCCTTAAGCCAATTGTTCTTCCTGGTAATTTTTTAGAATATATACTTTCGATCTTATATTTATCTAGCTTGGCATAATGATTCAAGCCTTGAATTTAGTTTCTTAACACAGTGTATTTGAAATATTTAAACTTACTTCAATAGGATCGACAACAACAATAGGTTTGTTGTGGACTTTTCGTAATTCATTCTGCAATGGCTTAGCCATGCCAATAAAACCGCCGCAACCTAACGAAAAAGTGTCTACCTTGTTTTCAACAATTTCTCTACTTGCAGCTTCAATAAGTTTTGAGAAAGCAATAGGGTTATTTTTTAAATTTGCCGGACTTTCTTCTACTGCGTAACTAGCAGGAACAAATTTTTGATTAAGGTTCTCTTCATTTATCATTGCCTGGATAAAGTGATTATGTGCAAGCATTGATGGAATTACCGTAAACTTGTCTCGACAAAGAAAACTAGCTGTATGAATAGCGGCTTTTCCAAGTGCCATTACGGGAATAGATACTAACGCTTTCCCTTCTTTAACGGCAAGATCGCCAAAAGCATAAACTACAATGGCAGAAGTACCGGATTTCTCCGCTTGTTGAATGGCCTCTAGAACTAAAGAAGTCACTTGAGCGCCTTCTTCAGCTGTTTTGATTTCTCTTAATGTTGTATTAACAGTATTTAAGAGAAGCTGATGTTCTAATGTTTGGTAAGCATCCAAATCGCTTTGGCTTAACATTTCTGGATTATTGATGGGCAATATAACTGATATAGTTTTCATGGGTATTATTTCTTAAAAGTTTAAATAATTATACATAAAAAAATTATTAGTATTTTCCAAATCGCTGTTCTTTAAAAAAAATGCCGACTTTCTATGACAAAGCCTTGCGAAGTTTGCTACATAAGCGGCATACTTACAGTTATCAAATAACTAGGTAATCATTTGCATGAAAACTATACTTTGCTATGGCGATTCTAATACTTGGGGCTATGTCCCTGGGAAATTTGATCCAGCAACTTCTTATGTGGAGCGCTATCCGCGAAATGTGCGCTGGACGGGAAGGTTACAAGCATTGTTAGGTGAAAACTATTACGTTATTGAAGAAGGTTTAAATGGGCGGACTACCAATCTTAATTCACCGCTGCCGCCTGATCGGAATGGCAAAACTTACTTATTGCCATGTTTATACTCTCATGCACCACTAGACCTTGTGGTTATTATGCTTGGTGGAAATGATCTAAAAAATTTCTATTACCGTTCGACAGAAGAGATTGCTAATGGTTTAAAAGAGTTGACGCAATTAATTCAGTCCACAAAGTATGGCTCAAATATGCAATCACCGCCTAAAATTTTGTTGATTGGTTATCCTGAACTAAGCTCAGAAATTTATGGCAGGGTTATTAATGATGAAAATTTATTTGAAGGAGCTGTTGCGAAATCAAAAGAATTTGATGTGTATTATTCAAAATTGGCAGAGCAATCTGACTGTTATTATTTTAATGCCGCGCCTCACGTGAAGTTAAGTGAAATCGATGGCGTGCATCTTGATGAAGAAGGGCATAGGGTTTTGGCAGATTTGTTAGCAAATAAGATAAGAGAAATCCTTGATTAAAAAGGAGGATTTGTATGTTAAAACAGAAGGTATATTTCCGTCCCTATAAGCTTAATGATATTGAAAGTCGTTTTGAGGCTATTAAAGAATCTGAAGATTATTTATTGCCTTGGATCCCTTGGGCAAAAGGCTACACATTAGAGGCTTGCAAAAGTTGGGTTCAAGGTGCGCATGAAGCTTGGGAAAATGGAAAAGATTATTGCTTTGCTATTATAGATGCGGCTAGTGAAGAATATATTGGTGAAGTTAAGTTGCTTAATGTGCATCGTGCTTATTTTGAAAGCAAAGCAGCAGTGGGTTATTGGGTAAGGAAATCCTATGCCGGAAAAGGTATTGCAGTTGAAGCGCTTAAGTGGATGACAGCATATGCCTTTAGGGAGCTTGGCTTATATCGAGTGGAAATTATGATTATGCCTGAAAATGAAAAAAGCTTACGCGTCGCGAGAAAAGCTGGTGCGAAAGAAGAGGGGTGTCTAAGAAATCAGTGGATATTTAATGGCCAGCCACAAGATGTGGTTTTATTTTCTTTCATTCCTAGTGATTTTAATTCAGATAAATATGGAGAATAAGTTATGAATAACCATCCTTCAAAAATTATGGATCAGCTTTACGGCGAGGAACGCTCAAAGAAAGTCTACAATCGGCTTGAGGATATAAGCACAGTATTTAATCGTGCTGTGCAAGAGATTGCTTATGATTATTTTTGGGCTTTACCAGGGTTAAGCTTGCGGGATAAAAGTTTCGTTACGCTTGTTTCACTGATTGTCCTGCATAGAGAAGAACAAACCAAGATCCATTACTATGGGTTTTTAAATGCTGATGGAACCAAAGAAGAGCTTGTGGCATTGCTGAAATACTTGGAGCGATTTGTTAATGTGGATATTGCGGCAGAGTCTTTAGCAGAAGTATTAAAGGAGCGCGGTGAAAACCTACCGAATGCTAGAATGCCATTAACTTTGCAAGATGAAGAAATGGCGCACTTGGCAGCGGTAATCGCAGTCGGGGATGAAGAAGAAATGGAAGCAGTTATGCAGGACTATTTAACTAAACATCCTGATGATTTAGAAAAAATTCACCAGATCTTAATGCATCAGATTGTCTACTGCGGGTTTCCTGTTGCGATGAATGGTTTTGCAATGCTAAAAACTTTAGTACGATAGAGGAAGCTCTTAGATATTTTTATGCCACAATATAGACTAACAAAGAGGTTTTCAGAGGATTGCAAAATCCCTGTAACTTCATTGCCTGAAACAGTTGTTTCTGCCATTGATGATTGGGCGGTTGATACCTTTACCATTGGCAAAAACCAAATAGCAATGGCAACCCATGCAAGAACTTTGTGCACATTGTTGATACCCTATAGCTTAGCAGGTTCCGCTGCTAAAGCGCTTGATCTTTTTCCTCGGCTTTTTGCTCAATTTTTACTTATATGTGGTTATAGCCATTTAGAAGCTGAACAAGCTTATATCCATCTATCGGAACAGCCTGCACAGTACTGTAAAACGTTCGATAAGTCTATATTAGGCGTGATGAGTGATTTTAAAAGGTGTGCCAAAAGCTACATTGAAGGTGTTCCATTTGCCGATGTTGACTGGGGAGAGGTTGTTAGCTATTTAAACGAAATTCCTGTTAATTTAAAAAAACAAGGTTTTTGCACGCCTCGAGAGCTACTCGATAGTTTTTTAAAAAAGCCTCAGTTGTTGCATTGACAGTAGCTATAGTCTATTAATAGATTTTTTTTAAAAGATGTTCGAAATCTTATCTTGAAGGTGTTCCTTTTGCTGATATTGATTGGGGTGAAGTGATGATGTATTTAAACCAACCCCCGTTGCTTTTAAACGAAAAGGGTTTGCCAAGCCGCGAGAGCTGTTGGACTGTTTATTGGTTAACCCTCAGGTACTCCATTAATGATAGAATAAAGCCTCTCAAACCTAAAACACGATGAAAAAGTAAATGCAGGAAAATAAAATTTATAAAATTGGGAAGACAAAGTGCTGACAGTTGATAGGTTTTTTGAAAGCTTTAGTAATATCGCTATCCCTTCATTTGGTGAGACCATTGATTTACTTGAAGGAGCTGTATTTGGATTTGGAACAAACTTTCAAGATGGTGATGGTAATGGTTTAATGCATTTGGTGATAAAAGCATTAGTTGAAAAACTTGCTGTTTTATATCAACCCTTCCAAGGAAGAAGGAATGTATACGTTAGTGATTTACCTCATGACAGCGCAAAGGGGTGTGTTAAGTCTGCTATTTTATTAATTAATAAATTATTAGAGTTAGGCGCTCCATGTGACTCTGTGAACTTTCAAGGAGCCAGGCCTTTAGATATACTGATCAATGCTGAAATTAGCTTTTGTGACATAAAGGAATTTGCTCAACAATTATTGCCTCTATTTGAAAGTAAGGGTAAATTATATCCTGGAAGAAAGTATGTGACATCTTTAAACTTTTTTCGAGGTAGTAAACAACCATCAAAAATTTGTCCTATACCTGATGCTTTCCCGTTGTTAGATTCTCAAGATGGAGCAAAAGTAACTTTGCATGAACGGCAAGCTTTCTATGAAAATTATTTACGTTTCCAAGGTAAAACAGGAGGCGCAATTAATTTGGTGGTGGCAAATCTGGGGTTTGTTATTTCTAATTTAGCGAAGGCTGCTCCAGGGCATAAGCCAGTGTTTTTGACTATACCTATTTGTGTCGACAACTATCTTACCTTTGCTGAAAAGCATAATAAAGGAACTCATTCCGAAGGGGCTTTATGTACTGCTTTATCAGATCCAAATTATTTAGCGCTCCTTTTAAGACAACTTGCAAGTATGCATGGTTTTGTTTCTGGCCAAAAGATTTACTCCATTGTGCTTGATTTACATTCTACGGCAGAAGTTTGTAAAGACTGTCAACGCTTACTCCATGATTTGCAAACTAATTATGCGCAAGGAAGTTTTTTAAAAGAACTTGAAAACTTAGCAGTAAAATTTGGTTATCTCTTGCCGCAACGATCTTATGTTGATGGTAGTGCTAATGGCTCTCAACCTCGATTGCGAGTAACAGTTAGGGCTAGTGGGGTGCGGCATCCAGGTTGGCGTGGTAACGATATCTCTGGGATTCCCCTTCCGGTTGCCAGCGTCAATCCTCAACAAGATATTAAATTGCATCCACAAGTTGTGATGTTTCATCTGCCACCTAGTTGGACATTTAATGAGTGCACAAATTTTGCCAATGGAAATGACGAAAGAATTTTACAAACGTATAAGCCGAAAGAGCGTGACCACTATCATAAAGCTTTTGACGGATTGGTAAGAGCTAAGCAAGAAACAGACGAAGAATCGGAAAGACAGAAATATAAAGAACTAATTGAGATGTTAGCAGAAAGCCAATATCCTCAGCAGCGTATATGTTTTTTTAATCAGACGGCTTTTGCAAACACAGGGGGGAAAACTATAAGCGTTAGAGGCTCTAGCAGCACGGCTAAAATGGCGGCTGTTTCAATTGAAGATTCTCAAGTGCTAGAAGCGTTGCAGCAAAGCTTAATTATATAATATTTGCATTAAAAACTTTGTGGGAAGTTTGCGGAAACTACCGCTGCTTTACAGTGATCTATGCTGCTATTTGTTATGAATATCCATAATTAAAAATCAAATTTAAATAAGGTGTTAGCGGTTAAATGCTCGGGCTCATAGTCTTTTGGCTGTAAGAGCCTTCTCTCCTAACTTTAATGCGGGAATTTTGCGGAATATAACGCTGCTTAACTATGCTTTATGCTGCTTTTGTTTTGGGCGTCCATGTTAAAAATATAAATAAATACAATTAATTATTTGCAAAATCTACAGCTTCGAACCAGAGGGTCGGGAGTTCGAGTCTCTCCGGGTGCGCCAAATTTTTCAAGGTCTCGCCCATAATAGAGGGGCGCTCACCTAAGAACATAAAATTTTAGGGTCTATCCCACATTAGGGGGCACTCACCTAAGAACACAAAACTTTAACACGCAACCTGTAGTTTTCAAAATTTCGAAATCCATAAGCACGCCGTTGTATGAGTTTCATCTTGCGATGAAAGCCTTCTGTAATGCCATTATTTTTTGTAAATCGCCACATTCTAACAATCTCCTCACGTGATTGATAAAGCATTTTCTCAAGGATGGCTAACTTTTTAAAAGGGCTTCGTTTAAGCATATCCACCATCCGCTTTAAACGTTCAGGCGTAAGATTGCCAGGATGAGTGCGCAAAGCGGCTAAAAGCCCACGATGGCTTTTAATTTTTGGATTAATTTCTTGATAAGTTTGCCTGCACATTTGTAACATTAAGCGAATGACATGGAAGCGATCGGCGACGATTTTCACGTTGGGGAAATAGCGTTTAATGAGGGTGTGGTAATTGCTGCTTAAATCAATGCAAATGACTTTAACCTTTTCACTTCCCGATAATGTCTCTAAATAAGTCGCGAGTTCTTTAGGTGATCGACCTTTCACCACATCAAAGACTTTATGCTTTCGTAAGTCACACAGCGTAGTAGCGTACCCTTGTTTCTTGCTAAAGCAGTGTTCACCAATGGCTAAGGCACTAGGGCATGGCTTTGCCTCAATTTCCTTGTAAGCTAAAACGTAATGCTGATGATACCAGCGTTCAACGGTGGCTTTGCCCAATTTAAATTGTTTGGCAAGATCCGTTTGAGAAATGCCTTGGGTATGCTGATGGAAAATTTGGCGACGCAAATGCTCGGTTGCGGGCTGGCGTTTACCAATACCAATACCTAAGTTTCCTTCATGGAAAGAAAATAAAAATCTTTTAAAATAGTTGCAATCTTTATAGAGGGGATACGCATGAATTACTTTAATCGTGGACTTCCTAAATAGATATTTTTGACTTTATTTATTCTAGGACTTTCTGGAAATTAAATCATGTTTAATCCAGTCAAGCCATAGATCTGGTCTATCAAAATTTTCTTCGTCAATTGATTTTTTCACTTTTGCTGCGCGCTTTTTAGCAAGCTCAAAGTATTTCCTTCGCTCTGTCGTTTCAGCGTTGAGTAAAAATGCATAGCCACGTTCAAGCTCAGGATCATCAATAAAAAATCTAGGACGTTTAGGGGGGATAACAGATTTTGGATCTGTGTTAGCTGAAATGTTTCTTTTTTCTTGCATCTCAAAAATAACATGCGTTACTTTCATGCCGCGTCTTTGTGTATGAAATTTTACTGCGAAACTGGCATAAGTGTTCATTTCAGTTAAAGCGGGGCTGAGTGCAAATCGATCAAAATCACCAAAATTAGGTAGTTTCGTTTCAGAAATTTTTAGCCGACTTCTTAAATCAGGTACTTCTATAGAAAAACTTGACAGCCCTGCATAAAATGCTCCTGCTAAAATTTCATAGAGGAGGTTACTATATTTTTGCTGGAAGTGTGCTTGAATTAAGCATCTTTCTAAAGTAAAAGGATCGGTAAATATTTGCTGGCAATACGGAGAATAAGCGTAGTATAGTTTATTTTCCTCTACTTTAGCATGCTCAAGTAGAGGAAATACCACCCATTGCCCTGGCGTCGGCTCAAACTCAATTAACGTCCGCAATAAACGACGCAATGACTCTTTAAGTCGATCTTCCAGTGGCAAACCAATCGTATATACACCTTTTAATTCTTCAAATTTAACATTAAACTTAAGTTTCTTTTTAATTTCATGAATAGCATGGTGTAGCAAATAGTTATAGAGGCGGCGATCCGCTAAAGTAAGTTCATTTGCTGAAGAAAGAAGGATGGTTTTATTCATAGCTGTATTATAGCCTAATAAAGGGTAAATTTAAAAGTCATATTAAGAGCGTTTACTTTTTTAATCTCTTAATGTATAATGGAGGCATTAACTTAAGGAGAGGAGCATATGAAGGCATTACAAGTAAAGTTTCATGCAAAAGAAGCAAGTCAAATAAACATTGACCTTATAGAAAGCCAAAGACCATCCTTAAAAGAAGAGGAGTGCCTGATTCAGGTAGCCGCTTCAGGTATAAACCCCTCCGATGCACTTGCTGCAATGGGTTATTTTAATCACGCTAGCTTGCCCCGTATTCCGGGACGCGACTTTTCAGGTCTAGTTATTGAAGGCCCCGCGCATTTACTTGGCAAAAAGGTATGGGGAACAGGTGGGGCAGCAGGAATTTCATTTGATGGCACACAAACCGAATATGTCGCTTTTCCAGTGCAAGCGCTTTCTGAAGCTCCTCAAAATATCGACCTCGTCACTGCTGGTGCCCAAGTTCTACCTTATGTGACCGCTTATTATAGTCTTGCGCATCGCGCAAAAATACAAGCAGGAGAAGCTGTTTTAATCGTTGGTGCATTAGGCCAGGTTGGCCAAGCTGCCATGTCGATTGCTCATTGGAAAGGGTGCTTGCCTATTGCTTTAGTGCGAGGACAAGAAGATGTCGCTCGCGCAGAAAAATTAGGCTGGAAAGCAGTTGACTCTGATGACCCCAACCTTACTGAAAAAATTCTTGCGGCAAACCAAGGAAAGAAAATCCAAGTTATCCTTAATAGTTTGGGTAATATTTATTGGCAAAGTTTTACGCAATGCCTAAGTGAATTTGGTCGCATTGTAACGATAGGCGCACGCGAAAATGTGCGTGATGCTGTCGTCAACCTTTTTGAGCTTTATCGCGCTAACCAAGAAATCATTGGTGTTAACACCGTATCTTTTGATTTTGCAGAAAACGCAACACTCTTAAATGAATTAAGGCCTGGTTTTGAAAGTGGTCACCTCAAACCTCTAGACCTTGCAGAAAAAATTTATACTCCAGAAGAAGCTAGCGAAGCTTATCAGGCCGTGATGAAAGGGACTGAAAAACGAATTGTAATTAAATTTAAGGACTAAATTATGAATGGATCAGATTTTACTCATCGCGTTTGTGAAGCTTATTCAAAAATTGAAAACCCTCGTGTAAATGCATTGGTGCAATCTTTAATCAAGCATTTACATGCTTATGTTCAAGAGAACTCCTTAACTGAAAAAGAATGGGAATTTACTTGGGATTTTTTAGCTAGAATGGCTAAATTTACCCATGAAGAACGTAATGAGTTTTTATTGGCGGCAGACGTCCTAGGCGTTAGTCAATTAATAGAGATTTTAAATCATCATCGTCCAGAAAGCGAGGTTGGCTATGCGCTTGTGGGACCATTTTATCGAGAGAATGCCCCCTTTCGAGCAAGAGGGGCAGCTATTGCAAGTGATGATACAGCGGGCATTCGCGTTAAGATTTATGGCAAAGTGATTGATGACAGCACAGGAAAACCTATTGCTAATGCTGTTTTAGATACTTGGCAAGCGGCAACCAATGGCCTCTATGAAACACAAGACCCCAATCAGCCAGATATGAATTTGCGCGGCAAATTTAAAACGGATGAAAATGGAAATTATGAGCTAGTTGCGCTAATGCCCACGCCTTATCCGGTACCAACAGACGGGCCTGTAGGAGAGTTGTTAAAAGTTGCTCATCGCCACCCATTACGTCCTGCGCATATTCATTTTATTGTTTCAGCATCCAATTATGAAACCTTAATCACACAAATTTTTGTTTCAGGTGATGATATTGTTAAAACAGACGTAGTGTTTACCGCCAGTGATAATATGATGGGTAATTTTGTCAAGGAAAATGATCATTATGAATTGCAATATGACTTTCAGCTAACTCTCGGGATTTCTACTTATCCAGAAGCGCCGATTAAATAAGGAATAATTATGACTGATATTCAGAAAAAAATTATTGGGACCTGGAAGCTCGTATATTCTGTTGAAATTGACGAACAAGGGAATAAATTTTATCCCTTTGGTGATGATGCGATTGGTTATATCATGTATGACGCATCAGGAAAAATGGCCGTACAAATATGCAGGAAAAGTCGAAAAAACTTTACTGATAAAATTTTTGTTAATGCGTCAGAAGGAGAACTGCTAAATATTCCTAAGGATTATTTAGCGTACTTTGGCCGTTATAATATTGATCTTCAAAATGAGGTCGTGCAGCATTTCGTAGAAGGTAGCCTTTTTCCAAATTACATTGAACAGAGCTTGCCAAGAAAATATCATTTTTATGACGATAAAATGTCTTTAAAGCCTTGGGATGGAACAAACCGTGAAATTCTTTGGCAAAAAATTTAGGAGAAAATAATTTATGTTATTCGCTATCTCGAAGTATACAAAACCATTGGCTGAAGTTGATATCTTTCGTCCCGCACATCATGCCTATATCAAACCATTACTTGCTGAAGGAAAATTGCTCATTTCAGGAAGGCAAAATCCTGCCATAGGAGGAGTAATTATTGCTGGTGTAAAATCAAAAGAAGAATTTAAAAATATTCTTGATAATGACCCTTTTGCGAAGGAAGGAGTAGCAGAATATCAAATCGTCGAATTTGAGCCTATATTTTATCATCCATCGCTAAACTTTCTTTTTGAATAAAAATTTTCAGGTATTAGCTCTCATAAGTGCCGCTAATACCCTAGCTTTTCAAAGCTTCGGCAACTTTAAAGCTGAATTTTTTAAAAATAGCTAGGATTTTATGTGAGGTTTTAAGGGGGTAATTCCTTGATTATCAGGCTTTTAAAACGATTGCTTTCCATAAAAGTTATTGTAGTCGGAAAGTGATTTTTTGCGATTAATCGGAACTAATCTTTAGTTATTATGCTGTTGGTATTGAAGAAATAATTTTTGCCCTACGGTCGCATGAAAAATGATGGATGCTCATTTAAATCTTGTGGATAATAAGCATCCAATGTTAATAGCTATAAATACTACTTTTTCTTACCGCCAACCGCATCTTTCAAAGCTTTACCAGCTTTAAAGGCAGGCACTTTGGAAGCTTTGATTTTGAGTGTTTCACCAGTAAGGGGGTTGCGGCCTGTGCGTGCTGCGCGATTGCGTACTTGAAAAGTACCAAAACCAACTAAGGTAACAGTATCACCTTTTTTGAGAGATTTTGTAATGCCTTCAATAATGGCATCTAATGCTGCGCCGGCACCAGCTTTAGTTAAATCAACAGTTTTTGCGATATGTTCGATAAGATCAGACTTATTCATAAAAAAATCCTTTAAAAATTAATAACAGAGCCACTGACTGGCTTTTGCCAAATAGTAGTCTTTTGATTAATTATAGTCAATAAATACTAGGTATAATTTGTTTTCTTTCTTTGTTCAGCAAATTCAGCAAAAATGCAACCATAGGTATTTTAAGCATGAGCAAGTCAAAAATAATGCTTGTGTGAATATCAAATACTTGTTTTCTGAAAGACTATAGTAAAAGAAGTCTTTTTTGGATAAAATCAATTAGGCTGTAATTTAATCAAGGAGAGACTATGTCGTTCAAGAAAATATGTGGGTTGAGTTTTTTATTAACTATGGGTACCTTTGGGTTTGTAGAAAGCGCATTAGCAACACCCGCTGATCAGTTTTCTGACGTGGATATTTTGATAGATGGGGGCACTGCTGCTGGTGATGTAGTTGCAGGAGACTACCAATTTCCTAATGCTACCATTGACGAGGCTGGGGTCTTTGGTGTATGGAGGGATGGAGGCGGTTCGGCTATAGGAGTTACAAATACAGATGAATATGAAGATGAAGAGAGTCCTCCTCCTGGAGCTACTGGTGGATTAACTGCAGCTGCACCTGCACCTCAAGAATCTCGTTTGGTATTTCGAAAGGATGGTGATTTTTCTAATTGGTTTTTGGAAACCTCTTATGCGAGAAAAGCGCTTAACGTTGGAAGTGGTAAAGTGATTTTAGCAAGTAAACTTGGCGTGCATTCTGGTAAGGTTTCTCGAGTACCTCAGGGAGCAATAATAGCTGTTTTGACTGTTCCTGCGCTAGTCCGTGAGGGCAGACGGTATGGTGAATTTAATTACCCTAATCCTGAGGTGTGCGGGAAAGCAAGGGGTGAATTTTTAGGTGTGGGGTTAAAGCCTAGGAGGGTTGGTCAAACGCTATTAGTACCAATTTCTGAATTACAAGCTAAATTTCAATAGAAACCATTTTTAGATAAATTTCAAAAGCCCAACATCTTTACAGGATCTTGGGCTTTTTCATTTTAGTTTTTACTGTGTTGACTTTAAAAAACTAGACAATCATGACGCGCAATGTTTGTGGTAACTTTTATCATAAATATAATGATTATCATTAAGTTATTTTTAATAAGCGCGTGGTCTTCGAGGCTTGAGTTCGTGGTTTGAATGAAAATCGTTATCTTTTAAATCTACCGCTAAAACAATACTTTTTTCTTGATGAAGAAGGATATTGCTTTGCTTTTTTTAACCCTTTGAGGAAGTTTTTCTCCTTGGAAAATATTCTCTCTTGAAGATGTTTATATTTTTTATCTTAATTAACAGGAGAATCATATGTTATCTCAAAATTTTACTCAACTTATTGGCTATCTTGACAGTAATCCTGAAACCGTTTAAACACTTGATCTTCGAAAGTTTGTCAGGACAAGTTTTGCTACGCATGAGCGCATTAAAACTGTTGACGGAAGGTTTGCAGCTAAAACGATCTGGCATCAGGTTTATCTTAATGGAAAGCTCAGTGAGCTTGCGCAAGCGCGTTTAAAAAAGAGCGATCGCATTCAAGTGCTTGCGCAAGTTGGAATATAGACAATAGCCTAATCAATCTACTGGTGCGCATCATCATGCTGTCTGCGTTATCGCCAAAGAAATATTGAAAATTTCATCAGTCAATATCTGTATTTGGCTTAATAATTAAAACTTACCAGCTGCTGGGATACAAGCAACCATTTTATCAGGTAACATTTGCAATTCTAAAGCTGTATCTCTAACATCTTCGGCTTTTGGAATAAACCCTTGGCACATTTCTCCATAGTTAGTTGAAACCTTTTCTTCTTTATTATCAACTTCGTAAATTCTTACAAGATATGAATCAGGCGAGCTTGCTTGAAATTTATAAAGCTCCCCTGAAGTAATGGGTGCTTCTTTATGATCACAAGCTTGCCCATCTTTATTACATTCCAAATACTTCACCGTCAAATTTTCCTGCGTAGTATTCCATGCGGTAACTTCTGCATTAGCAGTTAGAGTTACGCCTAAGAGGCTTGCAAAGAGAATTTTCATCATAAGTTTTACCTGGTCATTGTTAATTAAAAATTTTCCTGTGTCTTGGTTTAGATTCTAAAAATCTATTTAAATCTTATGTTGTAGCTTGCAATTTTTATACCAAAACTCAACTCATGAAAAATGCTACCACTCGTGAATTTATGGCAATTTATTCTAAAATCAGAGCTGGAATGTCCAATATTTTTAAACAAGACTGGTGTAATAGGAGGCAAACAGTTTTTGATTGGCGGTGTATATTAGTCAAACTATCGCCAGAGCAATATAATAAAATGTTTATGACTATTAGAGTAAAATTGCCTAAGATGTTAGCACAAAATTATGAGTGGACAGATATAATAAGTATTTTATCAGATGAGCAACGCATATAAATATTTATTGCAGTATATCTACCGCAGCGTTGGGCAGAAATTAGTGAAATACTGAAACATTTTTCTGATCGCATCCAAACTTCAAGTGATATTATTAAGATCTTATCAGCATTATCATCAGAATATAAAAATGAAGAGCTTACTGCAGCTTTAGAAAGCTTAAAAGAGCATATAGTCAAAGTGGTTGTAACCGCAGAAGATTTTGCTCCATTACAGCAACAGCTTCCAGTTGATCTATACAGAGAATTACGGAAAGTTATCAAAGAACAACCTAGAGTTGCTAATGCATTTACTTTTTTTAAATCAACTGATATATGCCGGGATATTCTATTGCAAGACCATGTAATCTTACCACCAGAAATACAGCGATAAAGAAAATCCAACAGTGCTTTGAAAAAACTAAACTAGCTTTCATTAAAATAAGTATAACAAAATTGTGGGTGCTGACAATTTAATGTAAAATAAAAAAATTAAGCGGTATTAGCGGTATTAATGTAGGCAATAACCACAATAATAACTATAAAGAATTTAATTATGGCAAGATCTCGATTTTCAAGTAAAAAACTTTGGCACTATTTTGTCCTCTGGCTATTAGTATGGTCTTCGTTAGTGTTGCCTGTAATAGGCTTCATTCAAGGGGCTCGTGGCCGCAACCTTGGCAAAGAGGAAAAAGAGCCCCGCTTACGTCGTAAGCCAGGTCCTCCGCCGCCAGGTGTTCGAGCAAAATTTATCGCGCAAATCAAAGAACAGCAAAAACAGCTCGAAGCAAAGCATCAAGTATGCTTGCCTCAAGAAGAGCCTTTGAGCCATGTTGAAGCTACTTTATCCATGAGAGATGCTTTTGATAAGGCTTTTCAAGCTGCTCGCTCCCCCCGGCTTGAGGATTTCGATGCTCCTTATTTTGTTCGAAAAATATTCCAGTCTTTTGCATCTTTGCGTTACCAACATCCCTATGGTGATGAAATAATTTTATTGACGCAGCAGTTAAGAAAGTTTCAGTATGATAAGGAAGCAGATGCTAAGATGTTTGAGCAGCTAAGCGATTATGTTAGGTATCAATCTGAAAAAAAAATTAGCCCCATGTTTGATTATGTTTTGGATTTAACTCAGGCAAGTTTTTATTCAAATCTGAACGAAACGCGAAGCCTTGAATCTGCTGTAAGCATAGACCGTGGGGATCTCGCATTACAAGAGGCGTTAGTAAAGAACCCTAAAGCGCTTGGTTTAGGTTTCATATTGCCGCGCTTAAAAAATGTTATGGCTGGTGCAGAAGGTTATATCGCTATTTGGCAAAGGTTACAGGATTATTTTATTCGCCCAGAACAATATCCTTTTATTTCACTGCTGGGTTATGTCAAAGCGCTATCTATGTGTTCACAAGAATCCGCGATGCAATTTTTCTCAGAGTATATCGCGCCTTATATGGAACAAATGCCGAATTTGGTATCACAAGAAGCTTTATTTCTTTTCATTCAGAATAAAGATGAAAAAATTAATTTTCAAGATGGCTTATTTTCAGTAGGTGCGTACTGCTTGTCAGAAGAAACAAAAGGAATGTTAGAGTCACATCAGGGTTTTTATGTTGGGCTTGCAAGTCAGCTCGAAAAACTCGTCCAAGAAAAATTTTACCAAAAGATTCTTAATTCGGGCAAAGAATTGACAAGCTCATATCAAAAGCTTGATGCGCATTTTTTGCATAAGAGTGAATTATTTGATGCTTATATCCTGGCAGCGGAAGGAAGAAGGCGCGCTGCAGCAGTCATACATATCCCTGAGAGCGTATTTTCTTGTTTTGAGCAAAGCGCAAAGACTACAGATGATGTATTACAATATATCGGAATTTGTTTTTATGCTTTGCAAAGTAATAATAAGAGAAATGCCCAGTTTTTGGAAGATTTTGCAAGTTTTTATATACCGCAAAGATTTTCTGCTTTGCCAAAAGAGGGGAAATTATTTGTTAAATTAATGCATTTTCAAGCGGCAGTTTGGCGGCAGAAAGGTGATGTCGCTGTGCAGTATTTATTAGAAGCAATGCAAATAGATGGACAAGCGATGGAGATTTTATATCGTTTAAAATCTAATACAAATATCTTATTGTCGTTACGCCAAGGAAAGCTGTCTGACTCCGAAGTCGAGTCAATGGGTAAAGAAATAAAAACCATCTTAGCTCCAGCAGAGGCAGCCTTAGATATTAATCAGCAGATCTTAGTGCAATTAAATGTTTTATCAATGCTGTCACCCATAAAAACTCTGGAATTCTTCGAGCAGTCTATTTGGCCTGTTATGAAAAACAGCCCTTCGTATCATCAAATTTATGCACACTTATTGAATCAAGCTGAAAAAGCAGCTACGGAAGCAAACGACTTAAAACGTCTAGTATTAAGCACTTTCCCTGTATTGCCATGGCCTTTAAATCCTCAAAAAGAAACAGCAGTTTCTTTTGAAGCATTAGACAAAATCATTTCAACATTCGTTGAAAAAAATGCCCCTGGCTTAAAAAGCAAACAAGAAATGGATGAGCAAGCGCAGCAATATTTCTTTTCTGTATTGCAAGGATCAGTGAGCGTTTCTCTTGAAGAGCGTCATCGATTGGCTGTTGATTATGCATTAAACGCTGTGCTAGCTGGTGAGGAATCTTCATTGGTTAAAGGAATTTTGCTCAATTTTTATCTAGCAAACCATCAATATGATGCTCTGGTGGCGCTTTTAAATAATTATATGGTGGATGATAAAACCTTGGCTGCAATTCATGCGTTCAAAAATCCAGAGCTATATACTTTTCAACCAGACTTGACTATTCAGCCAAGCGTAGCATCAGAGGATTTGAGTTATTTGCGCATTGCACTCTGTGACAAAATAGGTGATCGCAGCGATTTAAACGCAGACGCCTGCTGGAGTGTTCATGCGCTATTAAGTCGCAGTAATAATAACTTCGATAAAGTTTATTATGTGAAACGGTTACTTGAAACAGGGCGGTATGATAGAGCAAATGATTTCGTTCAAAAAATTCCTCTGAGCCAAGATTTTGTGCAAATGTTTTATGAGCATGTAGTCCCAGCTTCTTATCAGCAAGAGGCGAGTATGCGACTTGCCATTGAAAATTATTTAAGAGAAAAAAAATATGAGTTATATACGTTATTTAGTCACTATTTTAATTTTGAAGAAATAAAGGCGCGAAAAGAACAAGAAGCGTTGTTGGCACGTAAAGCTGCACAAGCTGAAGAAGTTACAAAGATTGAGCAAGAGCGCAGTGCAACACAAAGAGTTATAATGATGCTTAGTCAAGAATACGAAAGAACAAAATTAGAAGTTGCAGCACTGAGACAGGCGCTCGACAAGGCAGAAACGTGGGGGCAAGGCGAAAGCGGACGCATTTTAGAAATGCGCCAAACTTTTGAAACGAAAGCTATAGAATACAAGGAAAAGATTGCAGCCTTAGAAAACAAATTGAAATTTGAAAGTGAAAGTATTAAAGACTGTAGAAAACAGTATTTCAAAACAAAGGTTAGGTTAGATATTTCCGAAGAACGATCAAGAATGCTGCGCATTTTGACGGTGCTTGCTCCAAGTATTACGCTTACGTTAGGGGCGGCTGTTACCTTCTTGATTATGCGCCTCCCTTCTAACAATGCTGCAGCTCAAGGGGGGCGACAACCAGCAAAGCGTTTAACTCACCACGCATCTACTTCGACTGATAAACTATTAAATGCTAATTTGGCACTTTGTTTGGTTTACCTATATCAAGCTGGGTTGGGGTCAAAAGAAAATATTCGGGTAATAAATAAAAGCCATCGTTATGCAAGAGAATTAGCAGATACATTTGCTCTTTTAATAAGATCAAGCGCACGCAAATTGACTTTCAAAGCAGTGTTAAATTGTTTAGTGCCTACGCGGTCTTTTAGCGAGCTCGAAGCTAAAAACATCCTGGAAGATATTAATGGTATTACCCATCCTTTAGCATATTTACTCATGGCTCAGATTGCTTGGGGAGAAATTGGTTTTGCTTTTCATGACCGTTACGCTGCTTTAGAGTGTTTAAACTACATTTCAAAGGACAGCGTGATCTATCCTTTGGCGTTAAGGTTAAAGCTTGATATGAGCCTTTCCGGCCTTGATATTATGCCTGATCTTAGTTTTAGAGGTATAGCAAAGCGTGCAAAAATTGATAAAAGGCTTGCTTTAGAGAGAGAAGCTTTAAGTGCGGAGTTAATGCCCTATGATCGATTAGGCGAGGTTTATTTAAAACGATATTCAATCTTTAAGCATAATAGCCCATTTAGTGTTTATGAGCATGAGGTTGTAGCGCATAGACGCGAGCAGGCTGGCTATCCTCGCTATGATTATAGGGGAATGAGTAATGAAGAGTTGTATGAAAAAATGTTGGATGCAAAATTGTTCTTTTCTGCCGCCCAAGTAGAAGAATATGCGGCTAAAGCTAAAAGATTTTCGCCAGAGAAATTTAGAGCAGCAATCGATTGGTTGCGGGGCGAACAGCAGAAAACAGCAACACTTGCCGGTCCTGCTCCCCGATAAGAATGCTATAGAAAATTTATATGCCGTAGTAGTGCTATTTTAGCTCATCAAGTTTACTTGAAGAGCTTGGTAAGAGAGCGTTACGGCTGTCGGTCTAGAAATGTTTAATTTACGAAGAAGCTACAGTATATTAAGGACGGGTATTGCATGTAATTTTATAGGTTTGGTCATAAGTTTGTAAAACCAGCCCCGATTGTACGATTCATCAGTGCAGCAATACATGTTAATATTAAGCCTTGCGCTAATTAATACGATCATTTCCATGCTCAACCAGATCTTTGCTAAAGTTCGCTATTATCGTTTGCCTATTTTAATGCTTTTTATCGGAGCCATTATTTTTTTCTGGTTTTGGTGGGAGGTAAGTCAGTATCTTCCTTTTCCAGCTCATTCACATTGGCTGCTACAATTTTTTAGTGTTTCTCTAGTACTTGCGATTGGTTTTGCCAGTTTTTTAGTTTTTAACTGGCAGAAGGGGGTGAAAGCCACGGAGCTCTGCGTTCAAGAAATCAACATGCGGCAGGAAATGGAACGTAAACTAGATGATGTTGCTAGGCATGATACGATTACAGGGCTTCCTAGTCGGTATTATTTCTATGAAGTAGTAACCAACAGGATAGCGAGCCAAGTACCTTTTGCGCTTTTAATTGTTTCAACGCCTTCTTACAATTTTGTTAATAATATGCTGGGCATTGAGTTTGGTGATAAGTTGTTGGTGCAGCTTGGTCGACTATTTAAAAAAGTTCTCCGTGATTCTGATTTTATTGCGCGCTTAGATGCAGGTAACTTTGCCATTATCCTAAATAATATGAAAGATCCGCATGAAGTGTTTTTGCAAACAGAAAAATTTGTCAATCTATTATCAGGTCCCATGCTTGTCGACATTTATCAGACAGACATATTTATCAACGCTGGCATTGTGCTTTCATCTCAAGGCTCAAATGCAACACAGTTAATGCAATATGCCTATTTGGCAGCAAGCGAAGCAATAAAAAAGGGCCCAAACGCGATTGAAATTTTTACGGAAACGCTACGGGCTAACATAGAGTATAAAAGAGGATTGGAGCAGGCGCTAAGAACCGCCATTCATAATCAAGAGTTTTATTTGGTCTATCAACCAATTTTTAATTTAAAAACAAATAAAATTATTGGCGCAGAAGCTCTATTGCGTTGGGAGCATCCAAAATTTGGCGTGATTGATCCGCAGGATTTTATTAACGTAGCAGAAAATTATGGACTAATGCTAGATATTGGGAAGTGGGTATTTGAAAAAGCTTCTGATCAGCTTCTCACTTGGCAAAAGAACTGGCGCGGGTCAAACTTTTATATTTCGATTAATTGCTCTACTTTGCAAATGCAGCAAACCAGCTTTATCGAATTTGTGCAAAAAAAATTATCTGAAAGCCAATTGCGTTCGGAAGACATTGTATTAGAAATTACTGAAACAGCATTAATTCCTTCCATGAAAGAATGTGCCGATATCTTAAAGCAATTTAATCAGTTACACATAAAAATTGCCATTGATGACTTTGGCACAGGATACGCTTCAATCAACTATTTGTGTTCTTTGCCAATTGCCATATTAAAAGTGGACAAATCATTAATTTCCCATATTGAGCAAGATGCTAAGCAGGTCAGTGTCATTAAAGCTATCATTGAATTGTCCAGAGCATTTAATATTAAAGTATTAGCTGAAGGGGTAGAGCGAGAAACCCAAATGAAAATTTTGCAAGATATTGGATGCGACTTTGTGCAAGGATTTTATTTGGCAAAACCAATGAGTGTTAGCGAAATGGAATCTTTTGCTCAAGCTTTCTTGGTATAAACTTTTGCTTGGTTGCGCCCGTTATTTTTTGCTTCATATAAGGCATGATCGGCCATGGCAATAACATCATGAGCGTTGTCTGCATCTTGAGGGTAAAAGGCAATCCCAATTGAAACAGTAACTCTTGTGGTTTCAGGTATATTGTCTCTTTCTACATTGAAGATAAGTTGGCTAATCGCTACCCGCAGTAATTCAGTGCGTTCTAAGGCTAGCTCAGGACTGATACCCGATAGAATAACCGTAAATTCTTCGCCACCATAACGGCAGGCAACGTCATAAGGGCGGATATGTTGCAAGACCACTTCGCCAAGTTTTTTTAATACTTGGTCTCCTGCTTCATGACCATAACTATCATTATATTTTTTGAAATAATCAATATCAATCATGAGGATGCCAACTGTTAATCCATTACGTTTGGCACGGGCAAGCTCGCTTTCAAGGCTTTCATCAAGAAAGCGGCGATTATGTAAACCTGTAAGTGAATCAATCAGTGATTGGTGGCGTAATCTTTCTTGTAAAAGGATATTGGAGAGGCAAAGAGAAATTTGCCTGCTGACGGTTATAGCGAGCTGCTTAGATGAGTTTAATAAATCTACCAGTTGCTTTTCTGTTTGTAGATAAAATAATCCCACTAAAGCATTTTGCACATACAAAGGGATACATAAGTAAGCTGCTTGCTTATCATACAATGCTTTGGCGTGAACACAAAGCAAATCATTTTTAATATTGTCGATAAGATAAGGCGTGCTAAAACGAATTCCCCAGCACTCTGTGGGTTTAAAATTAGTTGCTTGTGGCGGCTTTGGGCCCCAGCTTGATACGCATTCTAAATAATCTTTTCCGATGTACATAATATATAAAGCACCCGAAAGTTTTGGAAAGATTTTTTTGCTGAAAGTTGCGACTACTTGCGCTGCTTCTTGACTGGCTAGACAAACTTGTAGAGCAAGATTAAATTTTTTTAACAATGTCTCTTCAAGCTTTTTTTTGTTTAAGTTCTCTAAGCTTTTTGATAGCAGGTTATTGGCAGAGATAAGCTTTTTGACTAAAGGAGAGACTTGCCAAAATACTAGCGCTAAGCCAAATAGAATCAATAATAAGGCAAGTGGGAAAATAACGGCTAACTGCTTACGTAAAGGCGCATAAATTTCGCTGCGATTAATTTTTATGACCATGCCAAGGCCAGTTTTTCCAAGAGGTTCAAAGGCTGCGGCAACCATTTGGCCCCGATAATCAGTCGCATTAATGGTGCCCGCTTTGTTTTCAAGCGCATGGCCAATAGGTATGCGTAATCCTTGATATAAATAGCTGCCATAAAAGGGTTTGGGGGTGAATCGGGAAGGGAAGCATGTCATGTTTGTTCCTGCTTCTTTTTTGCAGATCCGCATTTCTCCCGTCTCACCCAGCGTATTATAGTTAAGGTAGCTATTTGAAAAACCCTCTAGCGGTGTTTCAACAACTAAATAACCTAATAAGATTCTATTACCAGTATTTGAATAGACAGGGACGGTTGTTTTAAACCAAAAATGGTTGCTCGACCAGGAAAGCTGTTTTAATAAGCCCTCAGATTGTATGGGTAAGCTTAGTTCTGGCTGCGAAAATTGGCCAAATAAAAAGAATTGTTGTTTTTTAAGATCCTCTAAAGCTAGTGCTGTAAAGTGTTTAAGCCTTGTGTGGCTTGAGATATTGTTTAAAATATCGGTCGTACGATGTGCTTTATCAGTATAAGCATTTTGTAATAAAGGATCTTTGCTAAGCTCTAAAGCTTCTCCTTCAATTTCATTGGTTTCATGATTAAAGGTGCTAATTTTATCGTGAAGAACTTCTTCTAAATGCTTATTAAGTGAAAACATATGTGTATAAGTTAAACCAGCGATACCGCCAATTCCAACGCTTAAAGATAAAGTCGATAAAACAATGCCAACAATAAAAATAATTTTTTTATCCTGATTTTGCTCATAAAATTTTCTACACCAAGAGGATTGGCTCCATAGCGACCACCAGGCAATGCTAACAATAATAAAGCTTAAGCCAGTTTGTATTGCCATTCCGGTCGAGTGATACCAGGGAAAAATAAATTCAAGTTTGAGGGTATAAATTAATAAGCTAGTTAAAGCTATAAATAAAATAGCTAAGGTTAAAATCTGAATAGTGCTGCCAACAATTTTTTTATGCCCCAAAGGAAGCAGCAAGCCAACAATACAGCTGAGAATAAATGCTACCGATGTACTTGGAGAAGCTTTGTCTGGGCTTGGGCTTGGATTTGTAAACCAAGGCTTAACCATAAGTTGCTTAATACCTAAGTTGTAATCAAAAATATTTTGAGAAAAGCTTAGTAAAGCAATAATCAGAATAAAAATTAATAGACTACGGATAAATAGACCTTGCTGATAGCCTAATGAAAACTGAAGTTTAAATAATAAAATACCGGTTAAGAAAAAACATACTGCGTCATTAAAGGGCAGGGCCATAAGGCCAGGGACAGGTTGAAGGATTGCTTGAATATGAAATAACCAGGCATAGATTGAAATACCGCCAATAATGATAAGCAATATCGAGCAGAACGTGGTAAGTGGGCGAATATGCATGGTTAGCGCGAGCTCTACAGAATAAGTATGGTGATTAATTTAACCCGTATAAAACCATAATTTTTAAACATATGTTTACTGTGTGAATGTAGGCGAGGCTAATTAAAATGTTTAATATTAAGCATTATAGTTTACTAAAATTTTAATGACAAATGATGGTGTTATGGCATCTCGTCTTAAAGGCTTTATAGCTATTGAAGCCACTCTCACTGTCAAAGATTCCGACTAAATTTTAACTCGCCTTACAACTATGCCATGATGGCTGTCAATGGTGCTTCTATCAAAAACACTTCAACAGGTACAAGCTGCTGGATTAAGCCAGAATATCTTAATGGCATTTGGCAATGCTGCGGTTTTCACATGGCAAGAAATGGTGCCTAGTTTTTTACTGTCTTTCGATATAGTGGATGTCTTAAGGCATAGTGTTTGATTACAATATATGTCGAATATTTAAAAGTCCCTGGTATGTATATTGCTACTCTTGTTAATAGTACTTTTCACTGTTGATGGAGCAGCGTTATGAAAATAAATCAGTATACGAGAACGGCAATTATTTATTCTCTTGATGACGTTTTTGCTTATATTGTTGAGATCAAGGAAGGAGATAAAAGTTATTATATTTGTATGAAGAATAATGAGCCTGTGCAGTTTGGCAATATGGCTGATGCCAGACAAGCTGCTTTAGACAAAAATGCCAAAGAAGCTTATCTAGCCTTAAGCAAAACTTATGAAGAAAATGATTTAACGACTGCTCATGGCATTCGGCAGCCGCATTATGACTATATTCCCTTGAGCCTACCTTTAAGAGATTAGTGCTCGCGGGGTGTTTGTTCTTCTTCCGTAAGTTTATCCTATTTCGCGAATCCGAGCGCGATTAAGTCATTTTATTCCTTTTTAATCTAATAATTTCCCTGTTGCCCTATGTTTGCCTTTAAAGAGGCACGGTTACGGTAAGGCCTAATCAATAAGGGTGCCTAAGTCAGCAATGGCTTCTTAATACCCGTAAACGACTACCTATTCGTATGTTTAGCTCAATTTAAGATGATTTTGATCAGTTGGTGAAAGATGTGGGGTGCGGATTTAAGCAGTTTGGGGCAACAGCAAGCTAAGGAACGATAGCTTGCCGCAGCTTTTCATCATTAAGAAATTGGATTTACGGTTTAAGTCTAAAACTAATCTCAGTTGGTGCAGTGGGCATATTCCAATACAGATCATCTTCAGTAAACCGCTGTAGCGTTAATCCGTGGCCACCTACAAAGACAGTGAGATTGCCTGCGAACTTTGGGTCAGCTGCTAAGGTTTGGAGTCTAGCACGATATCCCGCTCTATCAGTATCCATGGGAGGAATCCAGGTGAAGGTCGTTAAGGAGTCATTAAAGCGCAATCCTTGAGGAACGCTCACGCCAAACTTTACTCGCTCGCTCGCTACGCGCTGTTTAGGGGTTAGGCTTGCGAACTGCCCTAATCCGCTTTTATCGGAATCGATGGAGAGTCCCCAGCCAATTCTCGTTGCGGGTAATTTTAATTTTGCTGGGTCCAATGCCCAAGCAAGCGCCGCTACTGTTTTTGCGGTGTTAAGGCTATCCACCCATAGTTGCCGATTTGTACCAGTTGATTCATGGCCCATAACTTCATAACCGTTGAGTGTTCTGCCATCCAAAAATCTTGCTTCTAGAGCTGTCGTTGCGCTTTCCCCAAGAGCATTTTGCAGAGCTGCTCTAGCCTCTGCGTCCAGAACTGTTGCATTTTGCGTGCTGGCTACCCCAAGATTAGCTAATGCAGCTAATCCTGCTGTCAGTAGTATTTTCTTCATTGACATATTTACTCTCCTTGGTGGTTTGTTAAAAAATTACTTTTTACCTTTATTGACGACGTTGTTTAGAGCTTGAACTGCTTTGAATGCAGGAACTTTAGAGACTTTAGTTCTAAATTTTTCGCCGGCAAAGCGATTGCAGCTTGTACATGCCGAGTGTCAATAGTTAACTCAGTATACAACAATTGCTTGAACTTTGGACGCTATTTTCAATGGCTTTCGTTTTTAAACAGGCAATTTATCTGCGGCGGGATTATTTTCCAGTACAACATATGAAGCGCTGCAGTAAGGATTGTTAACTAAACCCCTAACTTGAAAAGGATAAAGATAAGTGATTGAAGATAATACAGTGGCCATCTGATAAGTTTTATTTAGCTAGGTAAACTTTTCCTGAATATTATCTACTTCTAAAAATGCATTTTTATTAAGGAGCAGAACGCCAGCAACATGGTGATTGCTATAGGCTGGATTGTCATTTTGATTGAAAATATATTGCTCGCTTTGTTTGTTAAAATTAAAGCTTTTCATCATTTCCTGGCAGGCTGAGAGTGATAAAACCTTTGAAGTTGCCTTAATGTTATAAAAAGCTACGATATAGTTGACTATATTATTTTTGGAGCTGCTTTGTGCAAAAGAAGCGATAGAAAATACTCCACATCCAATGATAAAAGAAATTAATCGAGTAGTTTTTTTTATATGCTATTCCTATATAAGCTTAGTAATAAATCTAGCAGATGTATGTTGTATTGGTGTAAGACCTTTGCCAAGCCGGGAAAAATGTGCCGTATCAGGGATTGCTCTTAGCATAATATTATTACATTTAAAACGTGTATTTTCTAAAAATAAAGAGAAAGGCTCCGTGGTGTTTTTTATTCCTCCCATAATGATGTGCCTAAGTTTAGTGTCCAGATAAAAAAGTTGGCCTATGAATTGCAAGGCATTTCTTGCTGAATTTGTTCATAATATGTGGCAGTTGTCTCTAACATTCAGGAGGGTAGGATGAGAAAACAATTTTTCCAAAAGCCAAAAACTAACGAACGTGCTTATGTTATTCCTTATTTTCAAGAAGGGTCAGAGGTAAAAGTCTTAAGTGGGCGTGAATGCGCAATCCACCAAAAAGCATTCGGCGAATTTAAAACAAAATATCGTAATTGGCCAGCGCTTTATGATGCCATTATAAAAAATCAATTTCAATTGGATGCGGAAGGTAGTAATCGAGCGCTTTTTATTCAAAGAAATTTTTCTGGTATTTTACTAATAGGCAGAACGGCTTTGGCTGGAGGAAGGAGAGAAGATGGTGATTTTAGCTTGCAAGCAACTGCAATACGAGAGCTTAAAGAAGAATTTGGCGTTGCTGAAGGGGTAGAGGAAAGCTTGCTTGAGCGCTTAGATGAGAAAAGATTTGATATGCGTTATGAGGTTTACTATGCATTAGATTTAAATAAAAAAGTATTTGACCCGCAAGAAATTATTGCACAGTTTAATTCCGCGATAGACGTCACAAATGAAAAAAGGCTGATTGAAATACTACCTATTTTTGAGGCCATTGAAAAACTTAAACAACCAGATGCATTAGATGTTGAATATATTAAAAGCGAAGTTAAGAGTTTTGTAGAGGCGCTATGTGACTACATTTCCAGTAAGGTGGGCGCTGGTATTCCTTTGAGTTGCCGTGAAAAAATTACTGCTCATATTAATGCATATCAGCTTTCACGTAAGTTAAATAGTCATGTTGAAGCTATGCAAAAACTTCAAAGCCAAATGGTACAATGCGTTCCCGCTGCTATGGGGTGCCAACCGAAATAGCTTAAATTTTGTGTAAGTTAATCGGATCAAAGCTAGGCTTTTGTCTGATAACCTCAAGGGGAAGCAGTGCTTAATGAGCATCGGTCTTTCTTAGGGTCGGCTCGGCTCTTTCTTTAAGGATTGCACCTGTTGCGGTTACTTCAGACTGAATCCGTTTAATTTCTTTATTCAGAGCATAACGTATTTCATATTCACGCAGGATTTCTGCTTGCATCTGAGCTAACAGAATTTTACGCCGGTCTGATAAGGCTTTATTGCTAACATTGCGGTTTTCCAAAGCTGCTTTTAAGTCAGAAATCCGCAGCCACGTTCTCTGGAAGGTTGGATTATTTTTTGTAGATATTCCTAAAGCAGTTATTTCTTTTAACCAATCCTTACGCAATTGGCTTTCAAACTTACGTTCATCTTCAATTCTTTGGCTGACTGCGGTTGCTCGCTCAGCAAGAAGTGGATAAACCTCAAGTTCTTGGGCCTTATCTTGCAAAGTATCAAGTCTAAGCTGAGCCCAATCTTGAGCAGTCGGTGTGTTAACTGTTGGAGGAGTTGTTGGTTGTGGATATCCTTCTTGCTGAGCATATCCATATCCGCTTAATCCAAGTGTTAGTATGAGGATGCTTAATTTAAAAACATTTTTAGCCATAATGAGTCCTTTATATGAATCAATTATACGATATGCGAAATAATTCCTTTTGAAATATCCTTGGGTAATTGAGCAAGGGGTTTTCTGTAATTATAACAAATTTTCTCTATAGAGAATGCTTATGGAGAGGATACTTTTTATAGCGCTATTAAGTATGAGGCAGTCGCTAATACAAGTTAAGGGGTGGGAAAGAGTTTTTAACACTAAAAATATTTTTTCATTCTAAGTTCCTTTGAGGGTGTTTTGATACAGCTTTGCCGAGATGTGGTAATAGAAAATATTTGAGCTAAAATATATGAATGATTAACTTTGTAGATCTCATATGCCTAGATTTTTAAATGTACCTGAGCGTAGAACTTGTCGGTATGATAGCCGTTATACTTCTGAAGAAATAATAGGTTTGTACACAGATGCTTTTTCTGAGTGCAACGTTATTATCCTTTTTAATCAGGATAAAGACGGAACACGAATATCAATGACACATGCAGATCGCTTAGTGTATCCTTCACAAATTGCCGCTGAAATACAATGGATTGGTGAAGGCTTTAAGGCAATTGTTGTTGCAAAAAATGGGGAAAGTGCTGCGGAAATTCGTCAGCAAGCATTAGGCCCTTTGTTGCAAAAGTGCTCACTTCAATATTGTGCTACTGAAACTTTTGCAATTAGCTTTGATATCCAAGGTACTCTAAATACTTATACAAGGGAAAATCTTCCTTTGTTGGCTACCCATCCCCAAGAATGGCAGTTTCAAAGCAACTTTATTTTAAATTTATTATTGACAACTTATGAGCCTGTGATAACAGGTCGAAGGGAAAGTCTTTTTAAGTATGCGCAACCTAACTATGCTGAACTAAAAAATACTTCTTTGCTATTTGATGGAACAATGTGGCAGCCTTTGGCGCAACATGATGTCAAACTGGTTCCGCTTGCGGCAGATTTTTTGGCATTTATGAAAAGAGAGCTCGAGCAACAAAAAATCTTCTCTAAGACAGCCGCATTAGGTGGGGTGCGGATGTTCTTGGCGCAGAGGAATATACCACCATCGTTAATTCATACGAGTGATCAGCTCTTAATGTTGACGCATAGTTTGCTGCTAGTGACAGGAAATAATTACCAAAAAATATTTAATGATGAATTACAGTTTATTCTTAGGCAAATGTTTCAGCTGAGGGCGGATAAAGGTGAGCTTGCTTTTATGTGCGATTTAATTAAAGCCACCCAAGATAATTTTGAAAAGTTTTCAGGTTTTTTTGCACATGTTAAGAAGCTGCAGACGCCAGAACTTGCAAGCTGTTTAACGGGAATTTACAAGCTTTGTACGCGGCTTAAGCAGCATGATGCGGGTATGCAGGATACTGCTCAGCAAGTAAAATTATCGGCAGTGGCTGCGCCTATTTAAAGTATTTAAGGGGTAGGCTGAATGATAACAGAATAGTTGCCTGCTTATAGAAATAAACTATTACCACAATTGGTTTAATCGGATTGCCGCTTACTTTTTGCTTCGATACAATAAATTTAGCTATTCCCAAATAGCTAAATTAATATTAACCATTAGGAGAGTGTTATGAAAGAAGCATTAATCCAGCAAATTATGAAAGGCGTTAAAAAAAGCAAACTTTGCCCTGCAAAGTGCAGTTTTATAAAAGCAAAAAACTAATATTTGCTATTTAAGATCAACGCCAAATAAAGCTAAAACTCTTATTTGGCGTTGGATTTTTTAAAGGAGTATAGAATGCGTCTTCCCGATTTAAATGAGCTTTTGCAATATAAAAATCCTGCCGTTTTAAAGCTCTATGACCAAAATTATCCCGCTAATAAGCTCTCAAGCGAAAAAGCTTTTACAGAAGTTTTAAAATATTTATGGCTCACCAGAAGGCATGAGCTAGATCTTATGAAGAATGCGGATAATGAAAACTTTCCCCAAGCTTGCATCATGCTAAGATCAATGCGTGAAATTGATGAAATGTGGCATGAGTTTATTCTTTTTACCCAAGATTATATGGATTTCTGTGAGAAATATTTTGGCGGTTATATGCATCATTTGCCAAATATCTTTGATAATATGCCAAGACCACGCGATGAAGTGGAAAGAGATATTGAAAAGCTTTTGCCATATATCTATGACCATTTGGGTGAGGAAACCTTGTATACTTGGTTTGAGCCTTATCTTAAGGATGGTGAATGATTGTTTCCTCTCATGAATTATATTATTTCATTGAACTTGCCAAAACACTAAATTTTTCTCGCACAGCTGAGCGTATTGGTATTAGTCAACCATCTTTAAGCGCTGCAATTAAACGGTTAGAGCATTCGCTTGGTGTTGAATTGTTCATTCGTAGCAAGCATCATGTTTCGTTAACGCATGCAGGAAAAAAATTTTTATTGCATGCGATTGAGTTACAGCAATTATGGGATAGCACTAAAGCTGTATGTTTGGCGGCTCATGAGGAGGTTCAGGGGCAGGTTGTATTAGGTTGTCATCCTTCTGTTGCTATGTATTCTTTGCCAAAATTTTTGCCATCGTTATTAAAAAAATATCCAAAGTTAGAATTGCAATTAAAGCATGACTTATCAAGAAAAATTGCTGAAGAAGTGATTAGTTTAACCATTGATATTGGTATTGCTGTTAATCCTATTAAAAATCCTAATTTGATTATAAAAAAATTATTTGAAGATGAATTTGCTTTTTGGTGCGCAAGCAAAAAGTCTATGGCTAGCTTAGAAAGCTTAACAAAAGAGGCAACAATTATTGCTGACCCTGATCTTTTACAAACCCAATACTTATTAAAAAAATTGCATAAAATTGGTATAAAAAATTATCGTATGATTACTTCGAGTAATCTTGAAACCATTGCGAAACTAGTAGCAGCAGGCGCAGGTATTGGTATTCTGCCGGGTCTTGTGGTTCAAGCGATTGCGCCAGGACAGCTGAAAAAGCTTGCGAAAACGCCAACTTACCATGATGAAATTTGTTTGGTTTATCGCTATGAGAATCGAAATGTGAAAGCGATCAAAGTTATTAACGAGGCGATAAAAACTCTTATGTCGCCTCAATGATAGTTTCTTTACATTCGTAAATTAGCTTTTGGCAGCGCTACTTATCCCTTACTTTATAGTTTGTATTGCTTAAAAAAGCATCGTATACTTGCAGATCTTAAATTTTTTATTAATAACGTTTAACTCATATGACAGACTATCCATTAGAATCTCCCGCTGCAAAAACAGGCATGCTTATTCGAAAGCCTGTAGCAGAAGTGTTTGAAGCTTTTATTAATCCAGAAATTACTTGCAAATTTTGGTTTAGCAAAGGCAGTGCTAAGCTTGAAGCCGGAAAGCAGGTTGAGTGGACTTGGGAAATGTATAACCTTATTATTCCCGTAAATGTGAAAAAAATTGAGCCTAATAAAACTATCATTGTTGAATGGGGAGATCATCCATACATGTCAACCGTTGAGTGGTCATTTACTAGTTTAGGCGAGAAGGGTACTTATGTCAGTATCACAAATAGCGGTTTTCATGGAAGCCAAGCTGAGTTAATTGCTCAAGTAAGCGATAGTACAAAAGGTTTTACCTTTTTACTTGCTGGCCTTAAGGCATGGCTAGAGCATGGTATTCAGCTTAATTTAGTCGTTGATGCTTTCCCCAAAGAGTTGCATCTTAAGGCTTGATGCTTTCTGCACAAAATTTGTTTTGCAGCTGAATAGGTTTCAAGCTCGGTTTATTAATGCCTCTTTAGATCTTAATAATGCGAAAGAGGCATTTATGTGCTTGAGAAGGTGCTATTGCGGTCTTGCCACTTGAGCGCTGGCTTGATTTCTATCGTGTCTCTCAGAGATATATGCTAAAGCTGCTTCTGTAGCGGCAGTTAGTGCAGTGATGAGATTAAAAGCAACGCAAGGTTCTAATTCTGTCGATCTTTCAACGAATGTCACTAGGACGACAGGAAGCAATACCGCAATATAACGGCCTGCGGTTTCTGGCGCTACGTCATCGTCATTGCGATGTAGTACCCCGCTGAACACTCTACCAAAAAGTGATCCACCGACTGCCATGGCCGCAAAAATATTTCCCCAAGAATTTTGTGGTTTAGCTTGATGAAGAAGATTTCCTATCGCGCTTTCTAAAGCTGAAGTAATGGCGGCAGTGCGAAAAAATCTGGTTAATTTACTTGTTGGCATAATTATTTCCTCTGATGAATTAGTATTGTTACTATGTGGCATTATAGTTTAAAAGTAGCTGTAGGAAAACAGCGAACTACGTTTTACTGGCTGGACGATGTTTACCATTATTTTATTGCTATTGGGAGGGAAAATGAATGTTTATCGTGAAAGCATAACGCTTAAAACTCAAACACGTGGGACGATAGAAATCACAGAACAAATTCAGCAAATGGTTTACTGTGCCAATATTAAAACAGGCTTATGTCATATTTTTCTTGCCCACACGAGTGCCTCGCTCATACTTTGCGAAAATGCAGATCCAAGCGTACGTCAAGACCTGGAAGCTTTTGTTTCTCAATGGATTAAAGATGACGCGGCATTATTTTTGCATAACGAAGAAGGCGATGATGATATGCCAGCACATTTACGAACTATCTTTACGCAAAATAGTTTGACCATTCCCATTGAGGAGAATAAATTAATTCTGGGCACTTGGCAGGGGATTTATTTATGGGAACACCGTAAGCAGCCACAGCAGAGAAACTTAACGATAACAATTTTTTAGAGAGTAAGTCTAGCTTTATGAACGACACAAGCAAAACACATGCGATTTTGGTGACGGGTGCAAGTTCGGGTATCGGATATGCTTTAACAGAATATTTGGCGCAGTGTGGATATAAACTGATTGCAGTTGCGCGCCGAGAGGGACGTTTATTGCAATTGTCTTCAGAAAATAAAAATATTATTCCTGTGGTGGCTGATATCAGTGGGGCAGAAGGCCGGCAAAAAGTTGTTGCTGCGGTAAAGCAAATTAATCAGCCTGTTCACCTTATTCACAATGCTGCTGTCGCAGGTTTGGGGCTTTTAAAAGATCTGGAGGAGATGTCGCTGCGTCAAACCGTAGAAACAAATTTTTTTGCGCCAGTGCTTTTAACGCAAATGTTACAAACATTTTTTCACAAAAGCCGCCTGTTAAATATTTCCTCAGGTCTAGCGCATTATGCAATACCAGGGGCGGCAGCTTACTGCATGAGCAAAGCTGGACTGTTTATGTTTTATCAATGTATTAATGTAGATTTTTCGCCTGAAATTTTAATTGCAGGTTCACTTGCGCCTGGCGTTGTTAATACGGAAATGCAGCAAGAATTGCGATCAAGTTCTAAAGAAAAGTTTCCAGAGCAAGAAAGATTTCAAAAGCTTTATGATCAGCATCAGTTGCTTTCTCCTGAAAAAGTGAGCAAGTTTATTGCCCATGTATTATTGAATACTTCCGATGAAGAATTTGCTAAAAAAGAATGGCGTATGGAAGGGTAGTCGTTTATCGACAGTCTATAGGGAAAGATATTCAATTTAATAATTTTTATAAAATAGGATAACTTATGTTTATAGAAAATAAAGAAACGCGCAAAAGCCAGCGTGCTCTTATGGCAGTTGATGAAGTTAGATCCTTGGTTGAAACATTGCAAGAAATTGGTAAAAGATATCTACAAGATTATCCTGAGCCCGTCTATTTTTTAGGCAAGATTTTTTCAATTCATACGAATCAAAAACAAGCGCGGGCTTTACAAAATTTATCCAGCGAGCAAATTAGTAGCGAGGCGCAATTATTTGGGGTGCTGCATGCGATACGTAAAACAATGCCTAAGACTGGACGCCTATTTAAAGAAATGATAACAGTCGTAAGATCAAAAAGTAATACCGCTAATAGAGTTGTCGGTAATTTAGAAAAGTTATATGCCTCGTCTGGCGCGACAGCTGCCATAGCCGCTTATGAACGCTATGATGATATTTTTTATCAATGTTTTAAAGATCTTCCTGGCTCAGCGAATTCCGCTAATCAAGAAGCCGAATTTCTAGAAGCCGTTATTGAGCAAGAGGCTCGCTTAAATCCTGTGCAGCCTTCTCACCACCACCCCGCGGAAATGCAAGCCTTTGCTTCTAATAATCCAGCCCCTTTTCGCTCTTAGGATTTTAATAAAGTCACAATGTGTGAGCTTATGATTATGTTTGTCAAATAAATTTGGTATGAGAAAAATGCAAGGAAGGGATAGTAAATTTATGCTAAAAGTTGCTAAATTAGCAAAAAAGTTTGCTAAACAAGCCCATAATTCTATTAATCACAAGCGTAAATATTCGGGCGAACCCTATTGGCGTCATTGTGAGCGGGTTGCTTATTTAGTTTCACTTGTTACACAAGACCAAAATATGATCGCTGCTGCATGGTTGCATGATATTTTAGAAGACGTCATGCCTTTAAATAGCCAATATAACGTGGAAGCGATTAAAAATTTGTTTGGCGAAGATGTGCTTGCCTTAGTGCTGGATTTAACCGATGTAAGTAAGCTGGAAGATGGCAATCGCGAAAAGCGCAAAGCAATAGATAGAGCACATACCTTTGCTGCAAGCCCTAGAGCCAAGCTCATTAAGCTGGCAGATTTAATCGATAATGCAAGAGATATTAGCAATAACGACCAAGGTTTTTTAAGAATTTATTTAAAAGAAATGGCACTATTGTTAGAAGGTTTGCACACGCCAGAAAATATGGTCTTATGGCAGATGGCAAAGCACCTTTGTGAAATGGAAAGGAAAAAAACATCTGGTGTGTGCTAAAGTGTATTTCTAAAGTTTAACTTGGCTAAAAGATTGCATCTTAAAAATTAAAAACGATGCAAGGTGTTAGCTATGTTTCGATTAATTTTTACCATTATTGTTGTTATTTTATTATTTACGGCTTTTGATTCAGCCCCCTTAAAGTGTCCTGAAGATGATGCGCAAGCATTAATATTTCTCACGTCAATTACCGATACCACGCTTGATCAAGAGGGTTGGTTGCCAGGGCGGGGCGGGGCTATTCGAAAATATCAAGATTCCATCGATGCAACTTATGCAGGTAACGTAGATTTTATTGGGCCTGCTACGAGCCAAAAAGACTTTAGCGGTAGCTGCACATTAAGCGATGGCAGCCACAAAAAATATTTTATGCATTGTAAACGAACAATCGGCCCATCAGATGCAAGAATTTATCCTTGTTTGGGGACTTATTCTTAACGATTAGCGGGATTTAAAAAATAATCCGTATTATTTTTGCCTGTAGCTTTTAGCATAAATTTCGCGTAGGATTTAAGGAGGATATTTTTTAAGGAAAATTGTATGCGTTACAAGAAATATTTATTGGCTGTTTCTTTAAGTTTAGGTATTTTGGGTGTGACAGAAAGTCAGTTTGCCAATGCACAGGAGACTGACTTTAATTTTTATCGCAGCGGAGGATTGGAGGCGACTGCTAGTGGTGCGCGGATTGCCGTTGAGGGTATAGGGGAGGTAATCATTATGGGGAGCGCTACTATCCAAGATCCGCCAATTTTGGGCGTGATCAAGGGTGGATCTGCCGAAGTTGATGGTTTTTCAGGGATGAAGGGAGGGTTGTCATCAACTGATGATGGTATTTCAAGCCTAATCGGAATTTATTCTTGGACAGATTTAGATGCTGTTAAATATGCAGATGGTGTTAAATTGGCTAGTGTGATTCCAAAAAAATCAATTCAAACTCAGGGAGGCAAAAAATTTGTTAGGGTTGAAGACCTTCGTACAGCGGTTGTTTTGCCTCTGAAAATTATTGACGCTAATAAATATGTCATCCTTCAGTATAAAAATAAAGAATATTTTGAGAAAGCTTTAAAATCATTGGAAAGTTATAAGCCACTATCCAGAAAGATAAAGGTTGATCAGAAAGCGTTTAGGATCGAAATTCCCGTTGAATATTTTACGCAGGAGTAAAATAAAACATTTTTATTAAAGCCCAGCATTCATCACTGAATGACTGGGCTTTTTTTATGCAAGAGAGAGTTTAGCCTTTAATAAATAAGCTTTAGTAAACTTCCCCTTTTGCTTGTGAGCGCTACGCTATTCATAAAGCGCTAACACGTTTTATAAATAAATTTTTTAATCCGTAAATCCTTCTTCTTGATTGTCTCGCTTAAAGAATGGTTTGAGTTTAACAATGAAATCCCAAGCCATGAGAAGCGCGCCTGCTGCAAAGACGACATCACCTGGGAAGCGTAGCCATTGCCAGAGTAAGGTTGTGTTATAAAAGGCATTGCTGCGGGCAAAATTGAAGCCATGTTCATAAACCGCCATAAGCTGTGCCCAACCGACTGGGAAGAAGTTTAAAAGAATCCATAAAACCAATCCGCCGTTATAAAGCCAAAATGCCCAAACGCCAAAGCGGTCGCTCCAGCGGCTATCATTTCCAGCTGCATAGCGTAAGCAGAAATAAATCATACCTAATGCTAATAAACCAAATGCGCCAAATAAAGCGGTATGAGCATGGTTCAGTGTTAAGAAAGTAGCATGTTCATAGTAATTAATTAACGGTGCATTTAAGGTTCCGCCCCCAAATACCCCGGCGCCAATGAAATTCCAGCAAGCTGCTCCAATGACATACAAGTAAGCAAGACGATAAGGGAATTGCGCTTGTGCTTTAATTAAACGATGTTGCTCAATGGCTTCAATTACTAACATCATTAAAGGAAGTACTTCGATAAAAGAAAAGACACTACCTAAGGATAACCACATATCAGGCGTACCAATCCAATACCAATGGTGCCCGGTTCCTAAGATACCGCCGACAAAGATTAAAATGGTTTCGAATAATACAGTTCTTTCAGCTAATTGGCGTGAGACTAAACCTAGCGCCATCAATAAGTAAGCACTGATACAAACTGTGAAAAATTCAAAAGATTGTTCCACCCATAAATGTACTACCCACCAGCGCCAAAAGTCTGTAATGGTAAAAGATTTTTCAATGCCGGTTAAGGGTATCATGCCAAACCAGTAAAGGACTGCAATATTAATTGTACTTGCCCAAAGCAAATGTTCGAGACGAATATTTCCTGTCAAAAATTCTTGAGTGGCTTTAGCCAGTTGTTGCATGGTTGGCCATAACCCACGGAATACCATGACGCTCCATAAAATTAAACCCACAAAAAAGCCAAGTTGCCAGAGGCGGCCAAGTTCAATATAAGATAAACCTTGGTTGCCAATCCAAAACCAAGCCCGGTCTTTCACTACACCCATAATGCCAAGGTAGTCACCCAAAATTGCGCCGCCAACGATTAATAAGGTTACCCAAAATAAAAGTTCTACCCAATATTTTTGGCCTTTGGCTTCTTGGCCGCTAATGATGGGGGCCAAAAATAAAGCAGCGCTAATCCAGGACAACCCAATCCAAATGATAGGGGATTGAATATGCACATCGCGTAAAAATGCAAAAGGAAGTAAGGCATTAATATTGATGCCATAAAAGCTAGCGCGATCGGCATAATCATGCGCCATCAGGCTTCCTACTAAAATCTGTAGGAGTAAAACTAAAGAAACAATGAAAAAATATTTTCCAGTTCTTTTTTGACTCGGTGTTAATGGTTTAAAGGCAGAAAACAAAACCTGTTTTGGTGCTTGATCTGGGCCATTCAGATAATGGTGATAAATATATAAAACGGCACCAAAACCTAAGAACACAAAGCAAAAAGATATCCATGTCCAAAGAAAAGTATTAGAAGTAGGCGTATTTCCAACAGATGGTTCGTATGGCCAATTGTTAGTATAGGAATAATCTTTATCAGGACGGTGCGCTACCGTAGTCAAAGAAGAATAAATTAAAAAATCAGCAACTTGTTTTGCTGTTTCAGGTGTTAAGCTATAAGCTTTGGTCCAGCCTGTGGTAAAGTTATTGGTTAATAAACTTTGGCTTATTTCTTGTTGTAGCTGTTGTGCAGCATTTGCTACAGGTGACGGTAAAATTGATTGCGAGCTTGCTAGATCGATATGCTGCAACATTTGCTGCATATGGTGTTGTGTGATTAGTTTTTGATCCGGCGTCAGCTTATCAAGCGTCGTATGAAATAAGCTTTGTGCCAATTGAGCTTCAACATTATTGCCTAATTCAACTAAATATTTTGCAGTATAGTCTTCACCATAATAAGATCCCATGCCATATAAGCTGCCATAATCCATGAGGTCAGCCTGCTGGAAGCCTGATTTCCCTGAAACGATATCTTCTTGTGTGAATAAGGTTTGGTGTTCAGAGGTAACAAACTGATCAGGAATGGGAGGGGCTGATTGATAAGTTCGGTAAGTGCCAATGCCTAAAGCGGCAAAGCAAACAATTGCTGTGATTAACAGTACCCATTTCAGTACTGTAAATACAGAATCCTTTTCTGCTGTTGTTGGGGGCATCATAAGACATGAGTCTCCTGTAAAAATTAAACGATATATTTAAAGAAAATTATATCGTTAGGTCTAATGAAAATAACAAATCTCTATCAGCGCTGCTTAAATGGAAAAAAAATTTGATTGGCAATGCATAAAAAGCTTTGATTAGTTTTCTCTAAATAAAATTAAAAAACACCAATGGTAATTTAACTTAAGCCAGTGATTTCTTCATTGACAAAAGTCAAGTCATTTTTTTTGTTTAGGCGGTAAAGTTGCCATATTCAAATAATTATGGAGGTACCATGAAGATCGTCGATATAATGACTAAAAAGCCACATCTTATTGATGAAGATGCGACCTTACTTGATGCGGCAAAAAAGATGCAAGGTTTAGGGTGTGGTATTTTACCTGTGGGGACTTTTAATAACATCGTTGGCATTATTACTGATCGAGATATCGTTGTTCGTGCCATTGCAAATAGAAAAGAACTTGGTAAAACTTTGGTCAAAAATATCATGACAAAAATTGTATTTTTTTGTGAAGAACATATGTTATTACAAGCGGCAATTCAGCAAATGCTACAGCATAAAATGCGACGTGTATTAGTAAAAAATAAGGATGATCAGCTTTGTGGTATCCTGTCATTAGGAGACATCGTCCAACGGGTGCATGATAAAGCATTACTGGCAGAGTTATTTAAAGAAAAATAAATGGCTTAAAAGGTCTGATTGTTCTCGTGTATAACATCTTTGCAAGGGAAGGTTTTTGAACATTGTTCGCAAACAAAGGCTGACAGTTTTTTTATGTCATTTACATAAACAGTATCGCCTTTAACCTTGATATCACATTGTTTACATAACTTTGTTAGCGCTCGTGAAAAAGTCTCTGCGCGCATGCCTAGCCTAGTTGCTAATAGGAATTTATCATAGGGAAGCTTAACGGCAATAGTTGATTCTTTTTCAGCAAGGTGAAGGCTGCATAACCGTAAAATAAAGCACCCTATTCGATGTAGCGCACTTTGAATGGATAAGTGCTCGACGTGCATATTTAATTGATGCTGTTTTTGCAGTGTTGCCTGTAAAAAATTTAAAGATAAAATATGGTCAGTTTGAATGAGTTGTTTGAGTGTTTGAAGCGGCAAAGTAAGTACTTTAATATCAGAGATTGCTAGCGCTGTATAGATGTTTTCAACGTCAGTTTGAAATATAAATTGTTCCCCGCAATAATGACTATTAGTTAAAATATCAATAATAATTTCTTCGCCGTCACTGCTTTCTTTAAAAAGCTTAATCCACCCGTTGACCACGTACAAAAAAGTATTCTGAGCTTGTGAATCGTTTAAGATATAAGTGCCTTTTTTATAAAAATGTACTTTTGCTATACCAGCAATTTTTTTGAAGCTTTCTGGGGAGATGTTAGAAAATAAACTAATAGATTGAAGCATGTTTTCAGCTAACGGCATGAGGCTCTCCTTCAATAACGAGCGTTTAAATACTTTTAAGAAATAATATTGGCTCGTATTTATTGAAAAGTTGTTATTTGAACCTTTAGCTTGTTAAACTTTCTTTTTTAGCTTTAAAATAAGTTTACTCTTTAATAATTATAGCGAATCTTTGTAAGATTTGTAACTTATCCACAAAGCGGATGTTTATTCTTTTTAGGAAGCTGTGACAAGGGAAGTGGAAGATATATCGCCACAAGCATTTGAAGTAGGGTGGGTATGCAGGTGTTTTGCCTATTCTACTTGTAGATAAAATTTCTTAAGTATCAAAGCAGTAGACTTGAATATTATGTCAGAGAGAAGTAAAATGTAAATCTTATAATAAAAATAATTGGTTATAATAAAAAATATGCCAAAGATAGAAATTCTGTCCACTCCTTGCAGTGGTTTTGATCTCATTGAAGGCTGTTCTTTAGCTCGTTGCCTTGAAAAGATTGCAGCAGTCACTGCCCCAGTTAGTCTCTCATCTGAGTTGTCCCTTGAGTTTTTTAGCTTTAACGCTGCTATGGCTTGCCACGGGATTCTATCCAGATAATCCTCCTAAGTCTACGTTAATGAAAATAAATTTTATGACGATATTATATTTAAGATGGCTTAAAAAACATGTAATGCAACTAGGTGAAAATCCACCTATTGGAGCTGCGTTATGTTTTGAAAAATATTACAAAAGGGTTAAATTATTGCAGCTTGAAAAAGTAGTGTTCGAGTTTGCTAATTTATGACCGAATGACCTATTTTGATATACATAGCCTTAGTCTCAATACGCACATTGCAACTAAGAGAATTTGAAAATTCCGACTACATAATGGGAGATAAGAATATGCGACCTGGTAACTTCTATCAGAATCTTACTAAAGCGAAAAATGATGTCTATTTAATATTAAATCGTATACCTGATGGTGATGAAAAGCTTTTATGTGAACTCGTTTTAAAAAGATTCTGTTATGCCCATAAGCAAACTCAAACGCTATCTTGCAATGATAATGATGTGTACGAACAATTTTTTAGAGAGTTTGTTGGTGATACTCGTGCTGGTGAGTTTTCCTACAATGAGTTCTATTATAAACCGCTTAGCAAACAATGTTCATCGCTGAACTGGTGCAATTTAGTCGTGTTTTTATTAAGAAGACCATTTGTTGAATATAAAAATCTTTATATGCATAAAGAAGTACAGATGCTACATTTACTTCCTACGCCTTGTTTAAGAGATTCAGCTCTTGAGTTAGCTGATCAGGTTTTAAAGTGTTATGAGAGATTTTATGCTGCAGGTCACGGAATAATCAGTCGCCCTACCGAGCTAGCATTACCATTGCATGCCATACGTACCTTTTGCAGTGCGCCATTTTGGAACGAAAAAGATTTATATCGGGCTATCATGGATATGATAAAAAATTATTTCTGTGGAGAAAAAAGCAGTTTTTTTTCTGCCCGTCAAGACGCCTTATCAGTTAATGCTATTAACGCTAGGTTAATGAATAGCATATTTAGAGAATTAAAACATTATGTAAAAGAGTGTAATGGCAAATCGGTTACCCTGAAAAAGCTATTGTTAATTAGCGATCGCTGCAGAACTTATTCACAGGAAACGCCTTTTACTTTACATGGAAGTACATGCACTGGTAAGAGAGATAGAGAAGATGATGCTTTGCCGCCACCTAGTAGGCGTCATCATGGCATGTGGGGCTAAGACTACAATGCTTGCTTGCGCTTTGTGCACTATAGTGGAATTATTTTCCCGTTTAACGTATGAAGCACTGCAGTAATAAAGATAAGTGATTGAAGTGGCTATCTGATAAGTTTTATTTTGCTAGATACGTATTGTTAGAGGGATTGCAAATGCCAAAAAATATGGTCTTGTGGCAGATGGCAAAACATCTTTGCGAAATAGAGACCTTAGTTAGTTAAAATGCCTATTTATAACCCCGGCGCACGATAATGTCTTCCAACAAAATCTGTCATTGCGCCCAATATTTTATTGCTTGGGTCGGCTTTTGCGCGAATGATAAAGATTTTTTTATCATATGCTCCATTGATAATTTCATCAAGATTAATATTGGCTTCAGCGGCATAGTTATTTGCGGTTTTGCCTTGTTTATCAGGAATATCTCTTTTTGCCCCGTGCTTTAACAAAGCTTTAATATTTGTAATACGGTTCTTTTGGATTGCCCAATGTAGTGCCGTTTGGCCGTTTGTTGGAGATTGCGCATTAATGTCGCAGTGAGGTAATAAATATTCAATATCTTCTCTTTCTCCGCAAGCAGCAGCTTTTCTTAACATGACAGCTGGGTCTGCACTTTTAAAGTTGGCTATGCAATCGGTCATCGATAATTTTTTGGTTAGTGCGGGAATCTTTAAAAAATCACGTTGACTTGCTAGACGTACGATATGCAAGGCAAAAGGATAAGTGAGCTTTTGTTGGTCAATAAGAGATTGTAATTTTTTTGCATAATCAGGACCATCCAAATATTCGTTATGCTGCTCTGCTAGTGTCCCACTGCAAGCCGTACTTTGTTGCGTTTGATCTACGCCAAATACTGGGTGAGAGGTAAATATACTTTGTACTAGGCTTAATTGTGCGCGTGGACATAAAACCGCAGCAATATCGCCTGGCGCAAAAGGAGTGGAGGTTTGTAAATCTGTGATTTCATAAGGCATTTTTGAAATTTGTCTATCTTGCTGTAATCTTGCAGCAGGGCATTTTAAAACAAGTAAAATGCTATTGACTAATCGGTCTTCCCACTCAAAGCGATCGGCATTTTTTTCTAATGTAGGTTGAGTGGTCATAAGTTCTCTTTCAATTAACAGCGACCAAAGACCATCTAATTCTCTATGCTGAAGTCTTTCAAGCGGTGATGAGAAGCTGTGAGAGCCGCCTTCCATGAGTGAAAACAAGCTTTTTCTAGGTGTGGTGATTTGTTGTTGTGTGGCGCTAGGTACGTAAAAATAACAAATTCTCGCACCACGTTGATCGTCATAAGAATAAATACGCTCATCACTGCTAGTTTCAATAAATAACCCACGTTGAGCAATCGATTGCAGCATGCTCTGGTTATGAGCTTCTTTGACGTTCATGATATAAGAATCTTTTGGCATGATGAAAATATCTCATTAAAGTTGTCGGAATATTACGAAGATTGAGCTTTATTAGCAAGCTTTTGCTTTATAGGGTTGATTAAAGCTTGTAGCCTTTAATAAAAATTTCTTGTAGGATTAAGCTGGATTCTTTAATCAAGGAAATTTTTATGGAAAGCAAAAAATTATTAGTTTCTTTATTGTTGGGCGTTGTTTCTCTTACACCAGTGGTTGGAGGTTGCCAGATTGGTGGTGGTGCAGGAGCTGTCGTATCTGTATCGCTCACTTCTTTAGATAATAGAGTTCTTGTATAACCTAAATTCCGAGCTCGAAATTATAAATTCCTGCAATTAAATTGAAGCGCAGTCCAAATCGTTTTCTGCGGTTTCGATACTTATCCGCAATAATT
>JAJNBD010000007.1 GCA_021156105.1 Gammaproteobacteria bacterium
ACCTTTATCGGAGGTATAAACTTTGTTTGTGATAAATCCAAAGCTATTGCCCCCCAAGAAAGCCCTACACCAAAGCCACATAGCACACTTTGATTTAGGAGTTTTTCTAGCCGCAGGTCCAAATAAAAATAAGCTAGGAGGCGTTATCTTGGTTAAGTCTATGGATAAAGCTGAACTTAAAAAAATTCTTGCTGAAGATTCTTATGTTCAAGCAGACGTTGCAGATTATAAAGTTACTGATATGGATTTTAAACTTGCCTCTACTGGATTAGAAAAACTTACTACCACTTAATAAACATAAGCCAAGCTCGTTATTTTAATAAGCTTGGCTCCTTTAGGAGATTTCTATGATTCAATTGAAGAGGAATTTAGAGCTTGATCGCTTAAGAGCCTTTGCTGTGCTCATGACAATTTTCATACATTTTTCAAGGATATTTTTTCCTTGGAATATTCACCAAGGCTATACGCATGGAACGACCATTTTAAATTTAATTGAAAATAGCTGGGCCGGCGTTGATTTATTTTTTGTGATTTCTGGTTATATTATTTCTAAGATGATTGTAGAAAAAATAGACTCTTTAAAAGGAAATACAACGGAGCTATCTCAATATATAAAAGGATTTTATATTAGGCGCTTCTTTAGAATTTACCCTGTCGCTTGGACTATTTTCGCTTTAGTTTTATTTTGCAGTATTTTTTTTAATCATAGTGGAAATTTTTCCACACCAGAAAATGTTATTGAATCAGGCATAACAATTTTTACCTATACCTTCAATTATTATTTTGGATCTGGACAGTACCATGGGTTTACCTTATCTCCCTATTGGAGCTTATCCGTTGAAGAACAATTTTATTTAGTATTTCCTTTCTTATTAATTTTTATAAAGTCTCATCGGCATCGCGTTTTACTTTTACTAGGAGCGTTGATACTGATAACCTTTCTCATTCGCCCGCTTTCTCAGGATAATATCTTTTACACACAAAACCGCTGTGATGGACTAATTTATGGCTGCTTGCTTTATTATTTAACCATTCAGCCCTGGTTTAAGGCTTTATTTAGTCCACCAACTAATAATCAAAAATTTGGCCCCTATTCTGTGCTAATTTTATTATTTGCTCTAGGCACTATTACTTCTGTTGGATTTCCTAATGCAGCTGCTATTCCATTAGGATGTATATTATCTTTTTGCTTGGTTGGCATCGCCTCAATAGAAAGAAAATTTATTTCTTTTGGAAATATTGCCAACAAAATATTAGATTATATTGGCTCACGCTCTTACAGCTTGTACCTTATCCATTTACCAATATTTACTTTAACACAAGAATTTTGGTTTAGAGCAAGCCATCACCTGAATTTTCCTATCAGTGCAAACTTAACATGGGGTTATACCATCATGGCATTCATGTTAACAAGTATTGCTAGTGAAATATCTTATCGCTTAATTGAGCGCCCTTTCATCAAAAAGGGCCAAATGTTAACCAACTCAACAAGTGGTAAACCTACAGCTAAAGAAAACTTACTTTCTGTAGCTGCTTAATTTTTAACTTTAAAACTGGAGATCTATATGCCTTTTGTAAAATTTGATAATGATGTGAATATGTACTATGAAATTCATGGAAAAGGAGAACCGATGGTTATGATTAATGGCTTAAAAGCCGATCATACTGGCTGGGCTCCTACTTTAGATAATTTAAAGGAAAACTATCAAATCATTTTGTTTGATAATCGCGGCACCGGCCAAACAACAGATGATGGTAAAAAGTTTTCCATCGAAGATATGGCTGACGACGTTAAAAAATTAATGACTTACTTAGGAATCAATTCTGCGCATATTGTTGGGCACTCTTTAGGAGGAGCTATCGCACAAACCTTTGCGCATACATATCCCGAGAGCGTTAAAAAATTATTCTTATGCAATACTTTTATAAAATTCAATGATGAAGCCGCAGAAGCATTTGGCCACGTTTTAAAGTTGCATCAGCAGGGGGCGCGCCAATCAGAAATTATGGACGCCATTATTCCTTGGGTCTTTATTGAGGGGTTTGTGACAGAAAGCTTAAGGCAAATTATACATGAAACAAGCAACGCGAATCCTTATGCGCAAACATGTGATGGATACCAGCGCCAATATGAAGCACTCGTCGAATTTGATTCAAACAAATGGATTGATCAACTATGCGTCTCAACCATTGTTATTGGTTCAGAGAAAGATATTACCGCACTACCTGAGGAGTCTACAGAATTAGCTCATCGAACAAGAGCTATTCTGGAAATGTTACCAGGGGCACATGCTAGCGCAGTAGAACAAGCAGAAGCACTTTCAAGATTAGTCAATTACCACGCCTCAAGCTGCCAGCACGCTTGCCGAGCCTAAACAATATCTGGCAGAAGTCATTCTTCTGCCAATTTTTTAAAAGGAAAAAATCATGAAAAAAATTCTTATTGTTGGAGGCACAGGTACAATTGGAAAAGCTGTTGCTGAAAAATTATTGACACGACATGAGATCATTGTTGCCAGTCACAACCATGGCGATATTCAAGTAGACGCTATAGACAAAACCTCTATTGAACATATGTATAAAGCTGTCGGCAAAATTGATGCAGTGATAATTACTATTGGATACATTCACTTTGCACCTCTTATGGAAATGAAAGATGAGCTTTACCAAATAGGCTTAAGAAACAAGCTTATGAGTCAAGTTAACTTGGTACTATATGGATTAAAATATGTTAATGACTATGGTTCTTTTACACTAACAAGTGGCATCCTAAACCGCGATCCTGTCCGAGGAGGCTCTTCCGCCAGCATGGTAAATGGTGCATTAGATAGTTTTACTAAAGCGGCCGCAATTGAAATGCCAAGAGGCATTCGTATTAATACTGTCAGCCCAACAGTTCTCACTGAATCTGTAGAACGCTTTGGGAGCTGCTTCTTAGGATTTGAAACTGTATCTGCCATGCAGGTTGCGAATGCTTATGTAAAAAGTATCGAAGGAGCTCAAACAGGACAGATTTATGTTGTGGAATAGAAATTAATTTCAACGCACTCTTAAATATACTTATGGAAAAATTTTACATTGTATTAGCGCAAGACCATATTTTATTGACTCAAAGAAATGACCAATGGCAATTACCTAAAAATACTGATCTAACGGATCACGATCTTATACAACATTTCACCTTATTTGATCAAAAAAATGTGGGATACATTATTTGCCAAGCAAATAATATAATTACCACTAACGACACAACCTATTTTAATTTAAGAGAAACCTATAAACTCCTAGGTGAGATGCTGTTTAAATTTGCTGGACGAGCCAGACAAATTTTAGACTGGAAAATCAATCATATCTTTTGTGGTAGATGTGGTCATAAAACTGAATTTTTTGACCAAAATCGAGCAAAGAAATGTTTTTCATGTGGTTTAATAAACTACCCTAAAATTTCTCCTTGTATTCTTGTTGCCATTACCCGTAGCGATGAAATTTTACTTGCGCAACATGTCTTGTCACCTCGACAAGGAACATATAGTATTTTAGCTGGTTTTGTCGAACCAGGTGAAAGCATTGAAGGAGCTGCCCATAGGGAGGTTTTTGAAGAGGTTGGATTAAAAATCAAGAATTTGCATTATATTGCTTCGCAGTCATGGCCTTTTCCAAATCAATTAATGTGCGGCTTTATGGCAGAGTATGAAAGCGGAGAAATTAAAATTGACAAAAGCGAGATCACCAATGCTAAGTGGTTCCATAAAGACAATTTACCTTCTCAGCTACCAGGACCTATGACGCTTTCTTTTAAATTAATAGAAAAATTTTTGTTATCTTGAAGCTAAAGATTTAAGTCTAACAAATCTATGCTTACTTTAGGTTGCTTTTTATCTGTTAATTAACCACAAAATATTACTATTTTTCAGAAGCTAACCTAAGGCGCATTAATTTTTAGCGGATTTAATATAAACAAGTTTGATATTATCGAACGAGCTGCCAAAAATGCTTGTCTCAGTAGAGCAGCTACAGGCGTGATATTAGAAACCGATATTAAAGATGTTGGAGGGATGCACTTTCTATTTTTGCAGCCAAGTATTACTTCTTCAAAGCATCATGAAGTGCAAAACATTATTAACTTTTCCGACCATATTGTCATTCAATCTTACGCTAAGCCACCCCATCATAAAATTTTTTATGAGGGCCTTATTCCTTACCTTAATAAATCAGTTCTGTCATAAACTAAAAAATAAAATTCCCTTTAAATTCGCCGCAAATTCGGCGTTTTTTATTTAAAAATTGAACAAAATATACTTACTTCGCAGTATGATAAAAAGAGAATTTAAACCGAAAACGCAAGACGCTCAACGAATTAATTAACTAAATTTACGGAGTAAAAATTATGTCCCTACCAACCAATAAAAATCATCGATATCCATGCATAGGGTTTTCCACCAATGTTTTTGATAACCCTGCAGAAATTGAAGAGGTCGTGCAAAAAATTTTGCTTGATTTTAATGCCATTGAAATTGAACTAGAAGATGAAGCACTAGAACGAATCTCCGCTTCGGACGAACAAACATACACAAATATTTGTGAGCAATTAAAAGCGCAGCTTAAGCAAGTAGAATTTTTATCGGTGCATGCCCCTTACCTAAAAAAGGATACCAATTTGGCTTCTGACAATCCGGAAATGCGAAACCTTGCTATTACCAAGCATAAATTAGCTATTAAGTTTTGCGCTGATATTGGAGGAAAACATTTAACTTTCCACCCTGGCTTTAATACACCTGATAAAGCTACCGCAACCATGTGGCTATTAGAATCACTTAAAGCTCTTATCCCTTACGCTAAGGAACATCAAGTCGAGGTATGCATGGAAAACATGGGTAACGAGCGACCTAAATATCTTGTATTTGATGCACAAGAACATTTAGAGCTGCACCATAAAACCGGGATATTTATAACGCTTGATTTAGTCCATCTTTGCACTTGGGGCTTCAGCTGGGAAGAGCTTAAATCGCAAATAAGCATTTATGCCCCTATTACACGCGTCATTCATTTTAATGATATGCCACAAAACAAACATCGGCACATTCCTCTTGGTCAGGGCGTACTCCCTATCAAAGCATTATTAGCTTATATCAAGAAATGCGGCTATGAAGGCGCAGCTATTGTTGATGAATTTTCCCGCCCTATTGCACCAGAAGAATATCTCAAGATGACTTCTCAGTTCGTTCAAGACATTTTGCGCGAGGATAATTATGCAAACCAATAAGCAGCTTTCGCCACAAAAAGGACCCGTAACATGCTTAAAGCATTATTCTTTAATTGAGCAGCTTATTCGCGAAGAACAAAAAGATAATACTTTAATGAACCTTTGTGCTTACGATAATGTACTATCAAAAGTCGCGCGCTATTTTTTGCAAAGCCCACTAGGGTTCCGTTATCGGCTTGGCCAAACCACACAACAAGAAGATGCAGCTGTTTTTAATCGCAAAAATAATTTATTTCTTCACACAAAACCAGGCCTATCTTCTTTAGAATCTGCCGCACACCTGGCTGCCATCAGATTATTTTCAGGCGTCAGTGCAGACTTTAGACCACTCTCTGGAGTTCATGCGACGCTGTGCTCTATTCTTGCGCTTACAAAGCCTGGTGACACCGTTTTGTCCATTACCCCAAACGATGGCGGTCATTTTGCTACTAGCGCCATTGCAAAAACCAGCGGTAGAAACTCTGCCTTCTTACCTTGGGATAAAGAGAAAGACGATGTGGACTTTGCGGCACTTGCCTCATCTTGGAATAGCAAATCGCCTTTACCGCTCATTATCTTAGAACATGGCTCACCTCAACGACCTTTAAATTTAAAAAAATTACGCGATATTGTCGGCAGAAAAACCATCATTATTTATGACGCTTCTCACTCGTTAGGATTAATTGCAGGTGGACTATTTCAATCGCCTTTAAAAGAAGGTTGCGACATTATTCAAGCCAATACGCATAAATCCTTTCCTGGCCCACAAAAAGGCCTATTCATTTTTGGTAATCACGAGGTTGCAAAAAAAATTACCAATGCGCTAGATCAAGCCTTAATTTCTAGCCAACACACCCATAATCTGATGGCCCTTTGTATTACTTTACTCGAAATGGAGCAATGGGCTGAAGATTATGCACAAAAGATGATTGAAAACGCCATAGCATTAAAAAAGCATTTAAAAATCCTAGGCTTTGATGTTTTATACCCCGAGGAAAAATCTACCCATATTATTTTACTTGATTTAGGCAGTGAAGCCGCTGGAAAAAAAGTATTTGAACAATTACTTTCGGTAGGAATTTTAACTAACTTAAGAATGGTAGGAGAAAAAGCCATCATGCGCTTGGGCACACAAGAAATCACACGCAGAGGCTTTGAACCTTATCAAATGGTGCACCTAAGCGATTTAATTGCGCAAACGCTACACTCGAAAAAAAGCTCTCAAATAATAAATGATGAAGTTATCTCTTTAATGCATAGCGCACAACATGTGCACTATAGCTTTGACGATAACGCCTGGATAACACAACTTATTAATGGTGATAACTATGGCCTCCAACATTGAAATTCAAGGCTATGAATTCCTAACAGAAGATGATTTCATTCCTCAAAAATCATTTGTTCAACATCCTTTATGGCAACAATTTGTTGATAGCTGGAAAATCTTGCCTATTGATCCTTATATGCTTGATAATGGCAAATATCGGAGACGCAGATTTGGCCAGTTTAAATTAGATACGCGGACAAATAATGTGGTATGGGTCGGTAACAATGCGTTTTTTCAAGCAAAAGAATATAATTCATTAAATGGTGGAATAGCAAGACAATTTGAACCACTCATGGAAGATATACGAAACTCTGAAATACTGGCTCAGTTGATCAGACACTTTGCCAACAAACTCCCCTTAGTGAATCAAGCCACAAAATGGCTTGTTAATATCCATCAAATCCGGATTGAATGTAATTCAAACGTTGCTGGCAAGGCAACACCTGAAGGAATACATCAAGACGGGCACCAATATGTTGCGCAAATTTTAATTACACGAAAAAATATCGCGGGGGGAGAAAGTATTTTGTATAGCTCGCCCGAGCAAGAACTCACTAAAAAAACACTTGAAAACCCGCTAGATACTATTTTTGTCAATGACAAAAAAGTATGGCATGCTGTTACGCCTATAATCCCAGCAATAGATAAAGAAGCTGGTTTCCGCGATATGCTATTACTTGACTACAACACCCTATAAAATATTATTATGCGCAAACCCTCTCCATTATTAACGATAATTTTGTTTGGAAACTTCTGGACCAAAGCAGCTTCAATGCTTAGCTTGCCTTTCCTTGCTATTTATTTATCTACCCATACAGCTTTATCTGCTGGCTGGATTGGTTTTGTTGTGGGCTGCCAACCTTTTGCTGCTTGCATGGCAGGATTTTGGGGCGGCTATCTTTCCGACCATTTTGGTCGACAAAAAATTCTTTTGCTATCCTTAGCGGCTTCTTCCCTTGTTTATTTTGGATTTTTTTGGGTTGCCGCCCTACCCTTCTTAACGCTATACAAAATAATATTTTTTTCTATTTTAAATTTAGCCAATGGTTTATTCGCTTCTTTTTTTCCCCCGGTTAGCCAAGCTTTAATTAGCGACAATTGCATGACGGTAGAAGAAAAAACAAAATTTTTGCATGCAAGATATATGGCCGCTAACATTGGTGCCGCAATTGGGCCTGTAGCCGGCGCATACGCTGGCATATCTGCAGGCAATAAAGCATTTTTTCTTACAAGTATTTTGTATACCCTCTATACATTGTTTACCTATATTGTGATAAAAAAACATACAGTAAACAACACAGCATCAACACACAGACCAGGATTAGCAGAATCCATCAGTGTTGTCTTAAAAGATAAAAAATTTTCTTTACTCATTCTTGCTTCAATTTTGTTTAGCATGGCTTATTCGCAAATCAGCAGCAATTTATCTTTGGTCATAGAACATTCCTTCGTCAATGGCGTCGTATTCTTTTCTTGGATGTGTGCGCTCAATGGCATTAGCGTGGTAGTCATGCAACCAATATTTTATTTTTTGACCAAAGAGCTTGAGCCTAAAAAAACTATCTTTTTAGGCAATACCATTTTTGCTGTAACTTGTTTTATTATTGTATTTTTTGCGATTTCCAAATTAAGTATAGTCCTTTTCTTTTTATTAATTACTATTGGCGAAGTTTTGGTAGTTCCCACACAGAGCGTATTAACTGACTTATTCGCACCTGAAGAAAAACGTGGTTTATATTTCGGGGCCTCCACCTTAAGAAATCTTGGCAATTCCTTTGGTCCAATTATTGGTGGCCTCTCATTACAATTTTTTGGCAACTCTGCTGTGTTTATTCTGATGGGCTTATTAACCGTTTTAAGCGCACTTTTAAATAAAAACTCTATCTCAAGGATTACCCATGAAAACCAATAAAAATATATTAGTATTAGGCAACATTCGAGAAGGCGAATATGAAACGTTAATAAATCATGGTTATCAATTAATTTTATTAGGCGATATTTCTGCCAACAAGAATACGATTAACCATGAAATTTTTTCCGCCATTTATTTTGCAGATCTCAAAAACCTTGGCGCTGATTTTGTAAGTGCTATACGCAACATTGCGGAAAAGCACTTAATTGATTTTGTTCTTTGCTTGAGGGAATATTTTATTCCTGCTAAAAAATTAGCTAATTCTATTTTAAAGCATCATGACAATTCAGGGTTCACCATTAACTTATCTCTCGACAAATGGTTGATGAAAAAAATGCTTGTTAGTCAACTCGGCCCCGAAGTATTTCCAAAATTTATCACGCTAGAATCAGAAAATGATATTAACGAAGTTTTAACTAGCTTTGAATTTCCTGTTGTTATTAAACCAAGAGCGTTATATGGCAGTTTATTTGTACGTAAAGTATTATCAAAAGAAGAGTTTATTATTGCTTATCAAGAAGTAAAAACAAAATTAAATGATTATCTTGCCAAACAAAATGTCCCCAATAAAGCAGCAGCCGTTGTATTGGTCGAAGAATATTTAGATGGTAGCGTACACTCCATCGATGGATTAACCGATAAAGATGGCAATGTGTTTCTTTCTCCCATAGTCGATGTTTTGACAGGCCGCGATATTGGCGCCAATGATTTTGGCCATCGAGTCCGCTATACGCCAAGTTTTTTACCTGACACGATAAATACAAACGCTACTCACTTAATACATAAGGCAGTAAAAGCATTAGGGATCAAGCAAACAGCTTTTCATGCCGAATTTATTATTACCCCAAAAGGACCAAAATTGCTTGAGATAGCGACTAGACCAGGCGGACATCGAAACTACTTATTAAGAAAAGCATTTGGATTTGATTTAAATTACGAATATATTCGCATGTTAGAAGGCCATAAGCCCGAACTGGATGTTAAATTTACTCGGCCTTTTTTTATTGTTACTCCTTTTCCCAAACAAGAAATGACTTTTAATGGGGTAAGCAATATTGATTATGCAATGAACAAAGAAAGTTTTTCCCGCTATAAAATCAAAGCAAACCTTGGTGACAAAATTGGTCCCGCCTCCTCTGGATACATGTCGAGTTTTGATATTGAATTATTTGGCAACGCGCCTAAAGTAATGTTAAAACAAGCCATTGAACTGACACAATTTGAAGGTTTTTATTTATGAAAATTTTATTTCTCCATCAAAACCCTTACCACAAAGTGCAATATGATCAAGCCGTAGATCACCAAAAACATCATGTTATTTACTGTGGCCAAAAAAAGTTTCTTGACCAAATACCTTCAGGATTAGCTTGTGAAAAATGGCTGGTTGAAGAATGGAATCAAGCTAACTTAATTAGTAAAATTCAAGCCATAGGAGGCGTAGATAGAATCATTACTCGTCAAGAAAGGCTACTGCAATTTGCTGCAGATGTAAGAGCTTTCTTTCATTTGCCGGGTTTAACTCCCGAAGAAGCGCTTGCGTATCGCAATAAAGCCATCATGAAACAACGTATTCTTGAGGCTGGGATTAGAGCTCCCCAAGCCATTTCATTAGCGCAACTTGAAATGCCAACTAGTGCTAATTTAGCTTGGAAAGGAAAGACTGTCTTAAAACCAAAAGATGGCGCAAGCAGCGTAGGCATTTATCAATTTGATGATTTACTATCCGCCTTGAAGTTTATTCAAACACAAAAGAATAATATTAATTTTAATAATTACTTACTTGAAGAGTTTTTAGAAGGCCCTGTATTCCACCTCGATGGTTTTTTCTATAATGGCGAAATCATCACCATGCTTGCAAATCGCTACATTAATACCTGTCTCGAGTATGCTCAAGGACAACCAATAGGAACGATTCAAGTTGAAAATCATTACGAAGCATTTGCTAAAAAATGCTTAAAAGCACTAGGTGGTGACTGCATCACTTTTCATTTAGAATTTATATTGACTGCGGATGGCCCTGTATTTCTAGAATGCGCCGCACGTGCTGGCGGCTCGGAAATTATTGAAACCTTCCGCTTAAAAACAGGAATTCATCTACATCAACTTGATATCGCCACCCAAATCGCAGGGACACTGGCAAAGGAAAAATTATCTTTTCATGAAAGCTCTCATACTTACGGGCAAGTTTTATTCCCACTAAATATCACGCACGACCTTTTACCGCTTCAAGAAAATATCGCACGGTTTGGAAAAATGAAAGAAGTACTGCATTGGCATCAAAACTTTTCCAAGCAGATAAAATCAGACAAAGTTAGCTACCAGACTGATGATTTACCGCTTGCTGGCATACTGCGCGCCACTTCACCGCAAGAATTAGAAGAGTGGATTAATCATTTCTTTCAAACTCTGCCTAATAAAAATCCCCACTAAGGAAAACATCTTTTAATTTTAGTCGAAATTCTTCCTAAAGTCGGCATTTTTTTATTAATAATTAACCACAATCTTTGTTATTTATAATAAAATATAATGAATTTGCAATCAGTCATTCTTTGCTTTAATCGGCATCTAAAAAACTACTGAAAGAAGGATAAATATGTTAAAAAATATTTTTCTAGGTTTTCTTCCATGGATTTTATATTTTACATTGCTGGGAAAGTCTCCTTCGCAGCTTCATCTCGCTATTACAGTTGCTGCTATCACAGCGATTGCTCTTGAGTTCAAAAGCCTTAAAAAAGGTTTTATCTTAAGCTGGGGAACTTTGATCTTTTTTGTTTTTCTCTATATGGCTGTTGTAATCCTGAAAAATACTTGGATTGCGCAGCATGAATGGATTTTTTCGAATGGCATGTTGAGCTTGATTGCTTTCGGTTCTTTGGCTATTCAATGCCCTTTTACGCTTCAATATGCGAGAGAACAAGTACCAGAAGAAAAGTGGCAACATCCCGTTTTTATTCGAATAAATTTCATTTTAACAACCGTATGGGGATTTGCTTTCTTACTCAGCTTAGGCTTACACATAATACGATATTACTACCCTTCAGAACCTGCCTGGCTAGCTGAAACGCTTTCCTATCTGCCAAGTATTATAGCGATATGGATCACCAGCTGGTTTCCTAATTGGTATCGCCAAATACAAAACAACAAAACCGGTTAAAGCGTTATGAAAAAATTTCTTCTTGCAATCTTAGTTAGCCTTACTTCTGGTATCGCTTTTTATTTTTCATCAGGTTTTCATGATATTTGGTGGCTCATGTGGATTGCGCCTATTCCTGTATTAATTTATGCCTATCATGAAAGCTTTTTAAAAACGTTATGTGTAGCATTTATTGCAGGACTTGCTGTTGGCTTAAACGATATTATTGGCTATTGGCCAAGCTTTATTCCTGCTAGTAATTTTATTGTTTCAGCGATTGCACAAAGCACTGCATGGACAGCTATTATTTTACTTAGCCGTTTCTTTATGCGAAGAATCCCCTCACCATTAGTGATATTTGCTTACCCCACATGCTTAGCATTAGTAGAATGGGGGCAATCTCTCACTTCAGCAGGCACTTTTGGAAGCTTTGCGTATAGCCAATTACAAATTTTGCCAGTCATTCAAGCGGCATCGCTAACCGGTTTTTTTGGTGTAAGTTTTATATTGGGGATATTTGCTTCAAGTATTGCTTATTCCATCATTTTTTGGCAAGAGAAAAGAAAGGTATTAAGTAGTTTAGGGCTAGGGCTATTTATTGTATTGTCTTTCATTGCTTATGGTTATTATCGATTAGAAACCTTTAAAACACTTACACCGAAAGCGGAAATTAAAATCGGTTTAGCTTCTTTAAGCTTTTCACCTAGAAAAGCATTAAATCCAGAGTTTGCATCAAAAATTGTCTCTGCTTATCAACCTTTATTAAATACACTCACACAACAAAATGTTGGGGTTATTTTATTACCAGAAGAAGCTTTTGCAGTTACACAAGAGACCAAGTCTCAATATCAAACACTATTTTCTCGTTTTTCTCGCGAACACCATGTTTACTTAATTGTAGGCGTGCATGAAAACCTAAAATCAAAAATGTTTAATAGCGCATGGGTATTTGATGAAAATGGCAATCGTATTGGCGAATACCATAAACGTCACTTTGTTCCAGCGGCTGAAGAAGGATTTACGGCAGGAAAACATTTATTACCCTTTAACATTTTGCAGCAGAAAACTGGCGTGGGAATTTGCCGTGATATGGATTACCCAAATCCGTCTCACGAATACGGCGTTTTGAACACACAAATTTTATTTGTTCCCGCCTGGGACTTTGATGTCGATGCGAAAGTTCATGCTTCAGGTGCATGGATGCGCGGCATTGAAGATGGCTACACCTTAGTACGCGCTGCACGTGGGGGTTACTTAAGTGTTTCGCTACCAACAGGCGAAATTATCGCCAAAGCTGATGCAACAGGTGAAAATAAAGCAATCCTTATTGCTATAGCACCAATTTATGAAAATCAAAGCTTTTATACAAAACATCCTTGGTGGTTTGTAGAAATCTTATGGGCTATATTAATCATATTGCTAATGTTTTCTATAAGAGCACATAAAGAAAATACATGATACGGTCACCCTACAAATACTTGATTGCTGTAATTTATACTGTTGCACTATTCTTAGACCGCTTGGATTTAACGATTGTAAACATCACCCTGCCAACAGTTGCTAAGGTATTTCACGTATCCATTGTAGCAACTGACTGGGTTAACCTTTCTTTTCTTTTAGCCTTAGCTATTTCGATCCCGATTAGTAATTGGTTAGCTGAACGATTCGGCTTTAAAAAAATTTATATCCTGTCGATGGTTTTATTTGGCTTAGGCTCAATGCTTTGCGCCTTCGCCAACAACTTAAACACATTAATTTTTCTTAGGTCCATTCATGGAATTGGCGGAGGCATGTTAATTCCAGTTGGAATGACTATGATATACAAGGTTTTCGACAAGTTAGAATACGCTAGCATTACAAGCTTTACCTTCATTCCTTCGTTAATCGCTCCAGCTATTGCTCCATTTCTGGGAGGCATTTTATTAGAGAGTTTTGGATGGCGCTCTGTCTTCCTTTTCTCGGGTCCAATCTGCTTAATCCTCGCCACCATCTCTATTCTTTATTTAAAAGAAGAGGTGCATCAAGTTACACGCAAACTTGATTGGCTTGGATTTGTTTTATCTGCCACTATATTAATGTCTATTTTTTACCTCTTATCCCAATTAGGAAAAAATGACTTATCATTTGTAGCACTTGGAACCAGCACCATCCTGTTCCCTCTTATCGTTTTATTTATTTGGTGGGAAAATAAAACGCCCTTTCCTCTTATCAATCTTGATTTTTTTAAAAAAGAGGTCTTTATTAAAGCAAATTTAATTCAGCTTTGCTTTCAAACTTGTCATTTAGGCGCAATTTTTTTAGTCGGCATGTATTTGCAATTAGGCATAGGCTTATCAGCGAGCTTGGCAGGATTAATGATGGGAATGCAAGCCGTGGGAGCGATGATCACCAGCAGACCTTCGGTAAAGTTATTTAATGCTTATGGCCCTAAACTACCTATTGCAGTTGGACTATTAGGTGTAGCCATATTGAGCCCTTGCATCTTATTAATTAAAGCTGGGATGACACTCTTTGCTTTTAGTTTATTTTTTATTCGAGGTATTTTCAGTGGTCTTTGCGGCACGCCTATCCAAACGTTAAGCGTTATTGGCTTTTCTAAAGAAGAAATAGGCTCCGTCAATACAATTTTTAATGCTTGTCGCCAAGTTTCAATTAGTTTTGGTGTGGCAATTTCTTCAGTCTTTCTTGGACTAGGTTTAAAACTAGCAAGGTTAAGTGGTACTCCCTATATCCCACATAATAAAGTATTCAGTGTTTTTAGCTTCGGTTTTTTTATTATTCCTGTTGTGGCAGTTTTAGGCATAGCGCTTATTTTAAGCCTAAAAACTTATGAAAGAATAACCTAAAGCTAAATTTAAAATCTTAACCCTTAGGAAAATTATGTATGAATGAAATCTATAGCATTCTTCAGTCACTTCATCTTCCTGGCCCAGGATCACTCCTGATTATCTTTTGTCTACTCACACTTCCTTATTTAAAAGATCTTTTTGTATTTAGAAAAAAGTATCAGCATACAAAGTTAAAACTATATAACGAATTACAATTAATGAATAAGGAGTTTGATGAAGAAGCAATGCAACGTATGCCATTCACAAAAGAAGCTTTAGCCAAGCTTTTGTTTGAAAAAGATACAGGACTTAAAGATGTCGGGCAATCGCTGAGACAAGCAATTTATAGCGTTCAACCTTATCTTGGCATAAATGATTCTCTACGGCTTAGATACTATTATTCATATGATAATGGAAAATTTAAAGTAAAATTTCGTTCCATTATGGCTACGATTTTTTACTTCCTCTTCTTGTTTCTTTATATAGGAGCGTATTGCATTGTCGTATTTAATGCAGCAAGGCATACGGTTAAGCATATAGCATTCGCTGATATTTCTGCTGGTATTTTTATCGGTGTTACCTTTATCTTATTTTTGCTTCTTACTGATAGTATTTATAGCTGCTATAAGCTAATAAGGCTACACTCAAAACTGAAAAAATCCTATTAATGACCACTATTTATTGACTATTTTCAAACAAAAGAATACTATTTGGCAAAAGCCAGTCAGTGGCTCTGTTATTAATTTTTAAAGGATTTTTTATGAATAAGTCTGATCTTATCGAACATATCGCAAAAACTGTTGATTTAACTAAAGCTGCTGCAGGTACAGCATTAGAAGCTATTATTGAAGGCGTTACTAAGTCCCTCAAAAAAGGCGATACGGTTACCCTCGTTGGCTTTGGTACATTTCAAGTACGCAGCCGCGCTGCTCGTACAGGCCGTAACCCCCTTACTGGCGAAACACTCAAAATCAAAGCTTCCAAAGTACCTGCTTTTAAAGCTGGTAAAGCCTTGAAAGATGCGGTTAACAAAAGTAAAAAATAATATTAATTTCAAAAACAGCGAAGAATTAAAATTTGCTTCGCTGTTCTCATCCCAGTGAATATTCTATGTTAATTACAGACCTTCCTGATGATCTTCTAAAATACCTCTTTACTTTCCTGCTCCTGCCAAAACAGATCATTAAACTTAAAAGCGTCTGTAAAAATTGGGCAAGGTTGATTGGTGAACTACTTAACCAACGTCCTTATTTGTTGTTAGATGTTACATTATTGACTATTCAGCATAGACGGGTAGTCATGGCTATGGCCCCAGTTAATAGCTCTGGCGATATTTATCATATGCTGGCTTTTGTAATTTTGTCTTTAAAGCGCAAGGCTCAGATGCCCCCTATTCTATTAACTTATGATCAAGAACCACCTAAAGTTTATCGAGCCACGCAAACTGAGATTACGACTGGGCTCCAAGTTGCTCGTTCATTAGCGTTTATTTCTAGTTTAGGGTATGAAGATTGTTTTTTTCGAAAAACTCTTCCTTTTTCAAGCGGCCAACCAGCTCCTCGACAAGCTACTCTTGAAGCAAAGCTTGCCGAATTACAGGTTACACATTACATAGACCATCGCTTTTCAACTAGTGTTATTGCAGAACATTTTAGGCAGTTTGGATTTGAAAAAGTAACAGCTGCTTTACGAGAAGGATTTCGCCAACGAAATGTTAATTTTTTACCCAAAGTTAGTGTTCAAAAAGTTAGCCGCTATGTAGCAGCCAGAATGCGAGAATTAGCAGATATTGCCACCAATGGATTACCCCTAATTGTAATTCATTATCGAATTTCCGGAAAAAGTAACAGCGATCAAGACTTGAGCAACATAGTCAAACCTACTATCAAAAGCTTAAAGGCCAAGGGATATAATGTAGCCACGGTTTATGTAGATTCTCGATTAAAAGGATTTAGTGCGAGTACCATTGCAGAAGCGGACATTAATATTCGACCTTTTCAAGATACTACTTTATTAAGTGACCAAGAAGATCTTGGAAAACTTGCGCACTTAGAATTCCTTCTGCACCTTTATGATAATAAGGACCAGTTAAAGCTTTGCGGCATTATTGGTAACACCAGTGGTACTTTAGATCTTGCTGCGTTTATTGGGCATCGTGTTTTTAACATTCATCACTTTGACTATCCAAAATTTGATTATCAAGACTACCGAGTTTTATTACAAATGTGCTTTTTTTCTGTTGAGCGAGATGATACAGATCGCGATACTAAGCTACTACAAGATATCGAAGCGTGGGCACAGGGACAACCTCCTATCGTTCAATTAAAACAACATCTATCTTTAGCTACACCAACAAGCTTTGGGGGGGTAGGTAAAAAAGGTTTCGCTTTCTTTTCTTCAGTTATGGACATGGCTTCGCAAAACTGGAATGAACAAAGCTTTTTTCAAGCATTACGCAGCCATGTAAACAAAGAATGCAAACAAGCAAATTTTTTAACTTTAGATTACAGTCCACCAAGCCCATAAAAGCAGTCCTGATATACCATGAATCCTTAGTTACCGCCCACAATAATTTTTCAGAATCGCAGCACGGCTATGCCCAAGACGTTCCGAAAGAACCAATCTAATTTGATAATCAATAATTTTTTGTTCTTTTGTTAATTCTTTATACGTTGGACCACCATTAATTGGCGCCTCCCAACCGGTTAATTCTTTATAACACTTTTGAGCATAAGCATGTCGAAGACCATGAGCATCTTTCAAACCAATTTTTTGTAATTGCGCTACTAACTTTCTAGAATTCCTTAGCGTTTCTTCGGTGCTCAATTTTCGAAGCGATTGGTTATCTAACTTTTGCTTTTTATCCTCATGGACTCTACGATAAAGGCAAACAATCACCTGAACACGTCCTCCACGGAAATGAGTATTCGTTACCTGTTGATCAAAGAAAACACCTCCTGCTTGAGTGACATACTTTAAGTGCGCCTCTAAAGTTTTTAAATGCGCTTCGGTTAAAGTAGACGTATCTGCTTGAGCCACATGATTTTTGATTTGTTCTAACGTATCATCTAGATGATTAATACGTTTAACAAAAGCTTGTAATATCCAAGGATTTTATTTTTCTAAGGGAATTGCATTTTTTAAAGCCTCAGCAATAGAGCGCATAATAGCGTCCATCATTTCAACTGGTCTTGCTTCACATGCAATAGGCTTTACTTCGAAACAAACGCCTAAGCTTTTGCCATCCTCTAGTAAAAATAATTTATGCTTATGGTTATAATCTTTCCAAGGTAAGTAATCAGCAATACTCGGACGCTTTTCATAGCCACGAGCGATATCTTGGGTGGTAATAGAAATTTTTGGCATAGGAATATCCTACAAAGTGAATTGCATTAAATTCAACTAGACGAAATTTAAAGAGTGGGTAATTGCTAAATCTAATAATTAGCCAGGGCCTGTGCGAGAGAGGGTTGCTGCGCGCTTAGCTGCCAGTACAGCATCTACCTGCTCTTGCGTAACCCCATGCCTTTTCATAAACGCATCCACTGAAGCCTCTAGTTTTCTGTCAAAGCGCTCATCATCAGCTTTTTCCTCTTCATCATCTTTCTGAGCAGAAGCTTGCATTGCTTGAAGAGATTGGCGAATTTCCTCTCTAACAGTAAATGGAAAAAACAATGTCCCCCAAAAACCTCGTTTTGGAGGCTGATTACTTTGCGTTGGTGGTTTTGGTCTATTCATATTTCGTAACATGGTGGATTTATTCTATTTTAATCCTTCTTTTGGTAGTACTCAATGTCTCTATTCGAATTATTTTGACTTTCTTGTCTACTTCAGACTTTTGGTGTGTTGAGATCACATGCCAAAGAAAAATTAAGTCTTTATAAGCTGCTCTCAAAAATTACGCTTCTCACATTAGAATGCTTTTCTCTTGGTTCAAGTGCTTTACTTCCAACTTCGCTTAAAGCAAATCTATCATACCTCAAATACTTTTATCTTAATCAGCATTGGCAACCGCCAATTCATCCCAACGAGTAGTATACCGAGGAGATCTCTTTTCTGCACGCATTTGCCATTCACGCCTAATACCGGTTACCGCTAAAGACAAAGTCTCTCTACCATATTTTTTATTAATCTCATCCATAATATTCATTACCAACGGCATGTGTGTTGCTAGTCCCTGGCTAAACAAATCCGTTTGTTGCAGGCGATCTGGAATAAGTTCAAGTAAAATAAGGCCGCATTTTTTATACTCATAGCCTGACAGATAAATCTCTTGCATCATCTCAACTGCATAGCTTGTAATAATTCTTGTGTCGTTCGTCGCTTGGCTAAAAGAAATCATTTTCTGATTAGCATATTGCGCTATCGTTTCTTTATGATGATTAGTATGTAAATAAATGCATAAACCTTGTGCTAAACTTTTTTGATCGCGAAGCTTTTCACACGCGGTTGCTGCATAAACGCTAATCGCTTCTTTTAATTCCTGAAGCTCTGTTACAGGCCTTCCAAAGGATCTTGAAGATTGAATATTCTTCCTTGGTATCACTTCTTCCAGCGGCAAGCAAGAAACACCTTGTAATTCATAAACCATTTTTTCCACTACAACGCCAAAAGTTTTGCGCAATAATTTAGGCGAATACTGGCTAAGTTCGTAAGCAGTATTAATACCTAGTTGTTTTAGCTTTGGCGCAAGCTTACGCCCAATACCCCAAATTTCTTCAACAGGAAATTTCTTTAATACCGTTTCTCGTTTTTCTTGAGAAATAAGCGCAGTAACACCAGCATGAGAATATTTTTTAGCAATATGATTAGCAATTTTGGCTAAAGTCTTTGTGTCCGCAAAGCCTATGGAAACAGGTATTCCTGTCCATTGCTTAATTTTTTTTCGCATCTCAATGCCATGCTCAATTAATGCTTCTGGCTTCAATGTATCAAAGCTTAAAAAAGCTTCATCAATCGAATAGATTTCAATATCCCCACAAAACTGTGATAAACATGCGGCTATACGCGAAGAAAAGTTGGCATATAAAGCATAATTGGAAGAAAGCACCTGAATATCAAAGCGTTTAATAAGATGCTCAACTTTAAATAAAGGCACCCCCATCGCAATCCCTAAAGCTTTCGCTTCATTTGAGCGCGCTACTACGCAACCGTCATTATTAGAAAGTACAACCACAGATTTGCCTTCTAACTTAGGGTTAAATACGCGCTCACACGAAACAAAAAAGTTATTACAATCAACTAAAGCAAAAGTCATGACATTTGATTGATGACATGCGTCACCACTCCCCAAATTTGTAGTTCGTCACCTTCTTTAATTTCAATCGGAGGGAAATCAGGGTTTTCAGCAACTAAAAAACAAACTTTATTTGCCTTATGAAAGCGCTTTACGGTAAATTCGCCATTAACTACAGCAACAACAATCTTGCCATGGCCAGGCTCAATGCTACGATCCACAATTAACAAGGCTTGATCACAAATCCCAGCACCAATCATCGATGTACCAGAAGCGCGTACGATAAAAGTTGCTGCAGGATGTTTAATGAGGTGATTATTTAAATCAAGTTTATTTTCAAGATAATCATCCGCGGGCGAAGGAAAACCTGCTTTGATAGTTGAACCATAAAAAGGTATTAAAAAAGCTGTTTTCATTTGGACAAACTGGTAAACCTCTTTAACCAAATATTCAGGAATCCGAATTGCCTTAGTTGGCACGCCAAATTTACCAAAACCTGCCTTACGCCCACTATTTACTCGCCTACCACCACGTGTCATGTTTTTATTCTCTTTTGTTATGATATTTGATTATTGTACAGCAATCAAAAAAAAATAAGAACTTCTTGCACTAATTTAATAATTTTTTATAAAATTTACCCCCCGTATTTAACGTTAAGTTATCTAACTGCTTTACTTTAAGGAGCTCCTGATGTTATCAGCCTATGCCAAGACCAACTACCTTTATAAGCAATTTAATTATCTTTTTATTTTAAAAAAGGTTTACCTATCGCCAGGCATAAAAAAAAGTTGGTTACTCTGATTTTTGTGGTCATTACAATCTTTAACTGCTTTTGTGCCTTTCATACTTAATTGTCATGTTTTATATACATATGGGATCGCTCTCTGGGGAGGTATGTTTTTATTGGCAGTTTCTTATAGCACCAAACGAACAAACAAAATCTTTAAATATTATTACCACAGCTTTGGGGGTTCATTATCCATTGGACAAAGATTACTCAGCACTTAGATATCGCCTATTTGCAGAAAAATTTGAAGAAACGTATCCCGAAAATTCTATTTTTATTGCGAAAGAAGCCATTAAAGAATTAGACATTGATCTTACGGTAAGAAATTCAAAACCATTTTGGAACAGCCCCATTGTTTTATTTATCGGCGGCGCAATAGTTTCAACATTAAGTCCGTGGCTTTTGAAATTGCCTTCATATATCATCGCTATCTTTTTGATGATACTTCTTAATTTATTATGGATTGGACTTTCTTTTTTACAAGGATCAAAAACAGAATTAAATCAAAAATATGAATTAAAACGCTTCCTTCTTTATTTTCTTTGCGAAAAAGAAGCAGCTTATTAGGTTTTAGTCAGCAGCAGTAACCACTAATGATTAATGCTTTTGACAAACGCACCTTCAAGTAAAAACAATCTGTGCTTATAGTTATAATCGTTCCAAGGTAAGTAATCCGCAATACTTTGGCGTTTTTCATAGCCACAAGCGACATCCTGGGTATTAATAGAAATTTTTGGCATAGGAATACCTTACAAAGTAAATTGCATTCATAAAACGTTGTTTATAGGAAAAAAGGCTGAAAAGGAAATTTTCAGCCTTAGAAAAAACTACTTAGTTAATTAACTATTAGGACGTGGAGAATCTGTAGCAACCGGTTTATCGGCTTCTTTAACGCCTCCTTGGTGAACCACGCCAAGTAGGCAGCGTCGATATTCTTCTTTACGCTCAGGGGGAGCATTCTCAATAACCTGTTGAAGCGCTGCTTCAGTTCTATCATTTATCTCTTTAAGTTCCCCGGTACTTTGTTCAAGCTTATCAATGTCAGATTGCCGAAGAAAAACAAAATAGCGAAGCTTCTTTTTAAAAGACGTAAAAAAACCATCACTACTTTTCTTTAATCCTTTATCAGAATTATCTTGAGGGTGGGCGCTACAATGGCTTCGTGAAAAAAACATAATTTGCCTCCGGTAAATAATTTAAATATCTAAGGTCTAGAAGCTACAGATGTTTTTGTACTCTTATCTTGCGCTTGCTCAGGTGACTGCAGCATTGTTATTTTATTTTTTAGTATAGCCCTTTTCGCTTCCTGTATCCAATGATGAAATATCCCCGAATTGACTCATTTAAAAAGGTAACCGAAAAAAAGGGTTACCAGTATGGGGCGCAATGAGAAAAAAGCTTATGTAGAAGTGATACGGCAATGCTATTTAAAAGCAGATAAGGTGAAAAAAGGTACTATTTTAGGCGAGTTTTGTGAAACCTTAGGGTATAATCGAAAATACGCCATACGGCTTTTAAATAAAAAACCAAAGCGCCGCAAACCCAAGCCTAGAAAAGGCCATCCACGCTACGATAAAGCTAATTTGCTTGCTCCGTTAAAAACAATTTGGGCTGCCACGAATTACATGGGAAGTAAAAAATTAAAAGTGGCTATTTTGGAATGATTACCTTTTTACGAAAAAGAGCAAGGGGCGTTAACGGATTTAATACGCGGTCAGATGTATGCACTAAGCCTAGCAACGAATTGACCGCTGGCTTGCGTCGTTCAAAGATGAAGACTGCCCCATGAGTGGTTTAAGTGGCACTAAGCCAGGCACTTTATTAAAGAACCACATTCCCATTAAAGTTGATCATTGGGATGTCACGAAGCCTGGTTTCCTTGAAGCAGACACCGTGGCGCATTGCGGTACTAGCTTGGCAGGTAATTTTGCTTGGACCATCACCTATACCGATATTTCCAACGCTTGGACAGAGAATAGAGCTATTTGGAATAAAGGCAGTGCCGGTGTGTTGTTGAGCAAACGAAAGACGTTGAAAAGAGCCTTCCCTTTGCGATCTTAGGCTTTGATTGCGATAACGGTTCTGAATTTCTCAATGCCCATTTATAGCGCTACTTTACAGATCGTCCACAAAACCCTGTATAATTCACACGTTCTCGCCCTTATCATAAAAACGATAACGCCCATATTGAACAAAAAAACTAGACGCACGTCAGGCAATTGTTTGGTTATGAGTGCTTCCAAGACATGCGCTTAGTGGAATTCATGAACGGTCTTTATAAAAACGAATGGAGCCTTTATCAAAACCATTTCTGCCCTACGATGAAACTTATTGCCAAAGAAAAAATCAATTCAAAATATAAGAAAAAATATGACAAACCACAAACCCCTTATCAACGCATCATGACTTGCTCTGATATTGACGCTCAAAAGAAAAAAATGTTAGAAGAAAAACACCAAACTTTAAACCCTTTTGCTTTAAAGCGTATACGTATAATTGACCAGAAAGTTAAACATATTTTAAAGTTAGTTTCGGTTACCTTTTCAATGAGTCAACGATCTTGACTTCTCGGTTACCTTTTTGAATGAGTCAACGGGCATAATGAAACAAGGGGATTTACAGCAACTAACCTGCCCCCTTGTTATTCTCTCTATCGTGCCACTGGTACAACAATCACGCCTGACCCTGGTGTAACTTTATAAGGCGCCTTAACAACTTGAGAAATTGTATTCCCCTGCTCATCTGTTAGCCACGTTAAAGTATGAGCTCCCTCAACGCTCATTTGTAATTGGTAATTTATACCTGGTTTCAAATCTATATTTAGTTCTGCCGTACTTGTTCTTGGAAATGAAAGAAAGCCAGGATTAAAGGTATTTGTTATCACAAAATCATGTTCTCCAGCTTTAACTTTTGTTGACTGACTTGGGGCACTTTCAAAAAGAGTATTGTATATACGTCTTTGCCCATCAATACTCTCAACAAAAGCATATTTAGGATGGGTTATACTATTATCCGCATAGTTTTTAATAGTAGCTAATGGCTGGCTTGCTGAGCTTGTAGTTGGTTCTTGATATCCGCCAGTTACGCAGCCTGCCAAGCATAAACATGCGCTTAAAATAAAAATCCTCATTTTTTCCTCCAAATATTAATTATCTGCCAATAAAGTAAAAATAGTTTCTGGCGCTTGAGCCTCTATTGGGGTAGTTGCCACATCAGATACACGATTTCCTTTCTCATCTTCCAACCAGCTTTGCACATGTTGCTCATCTAATTTGTTGGCAAGCTTGTAATGCACACCTGGCTTTAATACTGCATCAAACTCAGTTAACCCTCCTTTTTTCCCTGAGCTACAACCTGTGATAAAGCTATTATCGATAACAAAATCATGTTTGCCAGGCAGCACCTTAATAGCATACTCATAATAATTTGCGCTCATCGGATATTTAACTTTTAAATCATCAATCCGCTCCACATTAGCTGCTTTAAGATGACAAATAAACACGTGGTCTTTAGTATCAGCAAAGCCTATAATGGTGGCAGGCGTTTCTTGGCCTGTTGTTTGTGGCTCAGCATAGTGAACTGTTGAGGCACAGCCTGTTAAACCCAATACCCCTAAAAACACTAATCTTTTGATCATAAAAAGTACCTTAAATAAATTTAGAATTAGAAATGCATCTTAAAGGTTTTTTTCACAACAAGAGCAATTTTCGGCTTAAATTCGGCTTTTTTTCAAAACAAATGACCTTAAAAATCTTAATAATTACAATTAATATGATAAAATTTGAAAAAACACCTCTACTTACATAAAAGTTTAACGATTAAATTTAGAAAACAAGTTATGACGTCAAAAATTGCCTCGGAGTGCAATGCCGACGATAATGAAATAAAAACTCTAATAAATATTATCAAGAAACAGAAAACTGAAATCTTTCAGCTGCGAAGCGTTTTAGAAAACCTTCCAGGCAGTATCTATTGGAAAGACAAAAACGGCATTTACCTCGGCCGAAACACGTTTTCTATGGAGAAAATGCAAAGTGCCAACTTAGAACATAACTTAGAAAAAGATGCAGTCATTGGAAAGACCGATTATGATTTTTTTCCCAAAGAAGTCGCTGATGCTTATCGTAAAAATGACTTGGAAGTCATGAATAAAGGCATTGAAATCACCAGTGAAGAAGGGGTTAGCTTACCAGATGGCTCTAAACTAATACAACTGTCTTCCAAGCGCCCCTTACATGATGAAAAGAACAATATTATTGGCGTTATTGGCAACACAGTTGATATTACTCACCTTAAGAAGATAGAAGCCGAATTACGTGAGGCAAAAGAAACTGCGGAAGAAGCACTACGAGCCAAAGAAATAGCGGAGCAGAAAGCTAAAGAAAAATCGCTCGATCTACAAATGGTTTTAAAAGATTTTACTCAGGTTCGCTACTATCTTTCTGGAAAATATAAAGGTGTTTATTTAACAAAACGTGAAGCCGAGTGCCTGACATGCTTAACAATGGGGCTTACAAACAAAGAAATTGCAAAATTATTAAAGACCTCTCATCGCACGGTGGAGTCTCAACTACAAATAGTCAAACAAAAATTTGGTTGCAAAGGCAGATCTGAGCTTATTAAAGCGGCAATAGAGTGCAGCTTCCTTGAGGGGATAAAACCAAACCTCCATTGCTCAACTAAAGCAAGCGAAGAAAGCCTCACTTAAAACTCTTTCCGATGAGAAAAGCTAATATTTTTGCTAACATCGTTACGACCTGTTTTTAGAGCTTTTAAAAAGCAAAGAGTAAGCTGAGAAAGAATTATTTAACTTAATAATATCCAGGTCTCATAGCTCATATCGCTTGAATTTAAATAAGACAAGCAGAATATTTAAAACTAGATTGCTCTAGTAAACTTTGGACAGAAAACTCGATCAAATTTAAATTGAAAATTTTCATACAATGTATTTTCTGAAGTAATTAAAAAGGATACTGGGTAATGCATAATACCCTGAGCCAGAGATTCTAATATATGCCCCATGTGGAATGGGTTAGCTTCAAAAATCCTAGAAACAATAATTAGATCGAATGTCTCTGATTTTAAAGCCATCAAGTCTTGCTTAGTGTCTACCATCACTACCGCAAACCCAAGGCGCTTTAATAAGCGAGAGACGAGCTTCTGCTCAAATAACACGGGTGAAACTACTAAAGCTCTTTTATATTCAGAACCCCGCTTAACTTGTACTTTTTTAACTGCAGCAGCTAACTGACTACTGAGAAAATGTTGGTAAAGAAAAGTAAATTTCTGCAAAGAAAACACTAAATTTTTATTTGTTTGAGTGGCGTTCTGATGTAAAATATTTTTTTTAACCACCTCATTTAAAGCTTCCTTCGTGAAAGGTTTTTGGAGAAATTCGTTAATCGTACACTCTTTTCGAGCTTTAGAAATAGCTGGGTTATTTTCCGTAATTATTAGCAAAAAAGGCATAGACTTGTAGCGCTGCTTGACGTAGTCGGCTAATTCTATTCCATTTTTTCCAGAGCCCAAATACAAATCGCTCATTATAAAGGAGAATTTTTCTAGCGGTTGATCAACCACCTTCTCAGCGCTTGATACCATTTCGATACAACCAAACCCAATATCACTCAAAAAGGTTTGGTAAATTTTTTGTTGCAGCTTGTCATCTTCTACTAAAAGAACCGATAATTCACTAAGATTGGTCACTGAGTCTTTGTAATTCTTTAGCGCTTTCATAATATATCCCCCATGCATGTTAGCTTTTACTATTATTACCCTAAAGACGCTTGGCATACTGTTTACATGATAGATTAGTTCATAGACTTTGAAATCCGTAGTAATCACTGATCGTACTTCGTACGGATAGAAAATGAATAAAAAATTATAAACTTGCATTGCACAACCCAATAACTGCACCTTACTAATCATCTTCTACATCTCAAATCTTTCATCAGCATACCCAAGGGATTTCTCAAACGGATTTGGCAAAGCAATTTAAATTAGGCAAAGCCACGGTTGAACGCTGGTATCATCAGCATTATGTATTGGCTTATAAAGAAATCGAAGCAAGACCATGCCCAAGCGTCTTGGGCATTGATGAGCATTTCTTTAGTAAGAGGCAAGGTTACGCCACTACACTGTGTGACTTGCGAAAACATAAAATTTTTGATGTCGTTAAAGGATGGTCACCCAAAGAACTTGCCGCTTACTTAGAAGCGCTTCCAGGAAGAGATCGCGTAAAAGTGATTTGCATTCATTTAAGCAGCAACTATCGCTCACTCATTAAGCGCTATTTCCCTAACGCTAAAATGTGGCTGATCGGTTCCACGTTATTCGCTTAATGCTGCAGATGTGTATGCAAACTTATCAAGAAATCAATCCTAAAATTAAAAACCATCGTGGGCTTTTAGCCGCTTTACGAACACACCCTGACAACCTCACACCTGAGCGATTAAAAAGGCGGGATGAATATCTAGCGCAGCAACCTGCGATTCAAGCTATCTATCTCTTTAAGCGAAAGCTCCATCGCTTGTTAACGCGAAAAAAATTAACGGCTAAACGTTGTAAACGGTTAATTCCTATCTTTTTAAAGATGGTCGAGATGCTTAAACGAAGTCCTTTTAAAAAATTAGTTACCCTTGGAAAAACCCTGTATCAATGGCGGGAAGAGATTGTCAGAATGTGGCGATTTACGAAAAACAATGGCATTACAGAAGGCTTCCATCGCAAGATGAAACTCATTCAACGACGTGCTTATGGATTTCGAAATTTTGAAAACTACAGGTTGCGTGTTAAAGTTTTGTGTTCTTAGGTGAGTGCCCCCTAATGTGGGATAGACCCTGATGTTGGTACAAATTTGGCACACCCAACAAAAAAGGGTTTAAGTGAACTTCACTTAAGCCCTTGAAAATACTGGCGCACCCGGAGAGACTCGAACTCCCGACCCTCTGGTTCGAAGCCAGATGCTCTATCCAACTGAGCTACGGGTGCAAAATTAAACCAATCTGCGCATCTTAATGTTTAAAGACAAGTTTTAACCCGCTCTTTAATAACTTTTCAGCAAAAACTGGCCTTTTGTTTAAAAAAAGACCAACCTTACCTTGATTTGTCCTGCTTGTCAATTTTAACCTAGAGCCAAGCTCAGGTATAATAGCGCAATCGCTTTTCACATAAAATTATTATGACTAATCCGATGTATTTTTCGCAAAACCAAAAGCAAACTTCACTCACTGATCTTTTAGCACTATTTAATGAAAAAGATCTTACAAATAATGAAAATTTCAAAAAGTTTTTAGCCTACACCTTTAATCGTACTAAAAGTAATGAATTTTGGCAAAGAGATCTGCAATTGATCAAGAGTCAACTGCTCATGCTTTGGCGTTTTATCCAAGATCGTCAGTCACAAAAAATTAAAATTGATATCGTACAAGCAGATGCACATGCAGGCAATATCGAGCCAGAACATACCTTAATATTCATTAACCAAGAAGATGCTTCTTTCATTATTGATTCTCTGCAAATCCTTTTCAACCAACTACATATTGATATCCAGCCTATTTTCAGCGTTGGCGGTCTCAGTGTAGTACGCGCTCATAGCGGCGAATTGCAGCAAGTTATTGATGATGAAACTTCGACCGAAAATACTATCATTGAAGATCCTATTTTAATCCGCATCCCGTATACATTGCCGCAAGAAAAATTACAACATCTTCATGAACAACTTTTAGTCATTTTGCAAGAAGTACAACAAGCTCAAAAAGATCAACCATTGCTTCGCGAAAAATGCCAATCTATTATTGATGAGCTAAATGAGTATAAACGTCACCTTCCATCTGAAGAAACACGGGAAGCGATTACCTTTTTGAAATGGCTATTAGAAGATCATTTTTATTTTTTAGGTTATCGTGAATACAGCTTAAATGAAGAATCTACAGAACCTAGCTTAGATCTTATTAGCGGCACAGGTTTAGGGCTTTTACGTGATGAAAGCCATGCAGTAAAACAGCGTTTAATCAGCTCCATGCCTCAGGAAGCTCAGCGGTTAGCAGGCGCTAATTTCCCGTTAGTGATCACAAAAACTAATACCAAATCACGTATTCACCGCAGTACCTATACCGATTACATTAGCATCAAACGTTACAATAAAGAAGGTAAGATTCTTGGTGAACATCGTTTTATTGGTCTCTTTCCTTATACGACCGAAAATGAAAGCATTAAGCATATTCCCTATCTCAGGCAAAAAGCTGTTGCCGTAATGGCAATGCGCAAAGCATCACCCTCTAGCCATTTAGGTAAGGCAATTTTACATATTTTGGAAACAATTCCACGCGATGACCTTTTCCAAATGCATGTAAATGAACTTTATGATGTCACCAATGCCATTTTAAGCATTCGTGAACGCAAAGTTTCTAAATTGTTGATCCGAAAAGATGCTTATGGGCGTTTTTATTCTTGCCTGCTTTATTTACCGAAGGAAAAAATTACCACGGAATCTTGCCAATTATTTGGCAAGATTTTGCAAGAAAATTTACATGGTAATGAAACCTTATTAAACTTGCAGCTTAACGATTCTATCTTAGGCCGATTGCATTATATTATTCGTATTCCGGTCGACAAACGTGATGAATTAATTGACTTTGCAGCGCTTGAAGAAAAGATTTATGCCGCTAGCAAATCCTGGCCTGAATCATTAAAAGAAGCGCTTGTGGCTAAACCAGTGCCACAAGCAGCACAACTGTACCAAAAATATCAAGGCGCTTTTAGCCTTGCGTATCAAGAAGACTTTACCCCTGAAGAAGCCATTGCAGATATTCAAGTCTTAGAAAACATTTCTGATGGCTCTCCGCTCGAAATTCGCTTGGAATATAACAAAGACAAGACTCAGCTACGCTTTAAATTGCTCCAAGCAAACACGCCTATCACACTTTCTACCATTATTCCTTTACTGGAAAACATGGGCATTGAAACCCTCAATGAAACTGCCTATAAGTGTAAATTTGATAGTAAAGTTTTTTGGATCTGCTCTTATCATATCCGTATTCAAGAAAACCCCACGCCTGAATTGGATATCATTCAACCGCTATTTAAAGATTTATTTTTTGCCGTATGGGATAAGCGTGCAGAAAATGACCCTCTTAATGCTTTAGTTTTAAAATGTGCAACCCCCTGGCATTTAGTTAGCGTATTACGTGCTTATTGCCGATATTACCGCTTGATTAGCTTACACAGCCAGCAGTTCATTGAATCCACCTTAACCAAGCATGCAAACTTAAGTAAACAATTGTTGCAATTTTTTACCGCGCGCTTCGATATTCATCACAAAAACGATGCGGATTCAATTACTTTAAAAGCAGAAATTAAGCGTAGTTTAGATGATGTAAAAAACCTTGAAGAAGATAGAGTATTAAGAGGTTTCTTAGCATTAATTGATGCAAGCTTACGCACAAACTATTATCAAAACACGATAGATGGCCTGCCAAAAGCTTATTTTGCTGTAAAATTCCATTCAAGCAAAATCCCTAACCTTCCTCTGCCTCACCCGCTTTATGAAATTTTTGTTTATTCGCCTCAATTTGAAGCAATTCATTTACGCGCCGCGAAAGTGGCTCGGGGCGGTATTCGTTGGTCAGATCGTGTGGAAGATTTCCGTACGGAAGTATTAGGCTTAATGAAAGCGCAACAAGTGAAAAATGCTGTCATTGTACCTAGCGGCTCAAAAGGTGGCTTTGTGTTAAAAGCCATTGCCAATAAAACTGATCGTGCAGAAATTCAGCAAGAAGCCATCTTCTGCTATCAAAACTTTATGCGTGGCTTACTTGATCTGACGGACAATTTAGTCGATGGAAAAATTGTTCATCCTGAAAATACTAAAATTTATGATGAAGATGATCCTTATCTTGTTGTTGCTGCCGATAAAGGTACAGCAACCTTCTCAGATTATGCAAACGCCGTTGCTGCTGAATATAACTTTTGGCTAGGTGATGCTTTTGCTTCTGGTGGTAGTCAAGGTTATGATCACAAGAAAATTGGTATTACTGCTCGAGGCGCTTGGGTATCTGTTGAAACCCATCTTAAAGCCTTGCGGATCAATCCTGAGGTGGATGAATTTTCTGTCGTTGGTATTGGCGACATGAGCGGCGATGTGTTTGGTAATGGCATGCTGCTTTCCCGAAAAATCAAGCTCATTGCTGCGTTTAACCATCAACATATCTTTGTTGATCCAAATCCTATCGATACCGAAAAATGTTATCAAGAACGTAAACGTTTATTTGAATTACCACGCTCCAGCTGGTCAGATTACAATTTATTCTTAGTTTCTGAAGGCGGTGGTGTTTTTGATCGTACTGCAAAAAGCATTCCGCTTACACCACAAATTAAAGAACGCTTCAACATTACCGAAGATAATGTCGAACCCGCTGCTTTGATTCGCGCTATCTTAACGGCAAATGTGGATTTATTATTTAATGGTGGTATTGGTACTTACGTTAAAGCAAGCACCGAACGCAACCAAGATGTGGGCGATAAAAGTAACGATAGTGTTCGTGTTAACGGCAGTGAGCTTCGTTGCAAATGTGTCGGCGAAGGTGGAAACCTTGGCTTTACCCAGCTTGCACGTGTTGAATATGCCCAATATGGCGGTTTAATCTTTACTGACTTTATTGACAACTCTGCGGGCGTTGACCTTTCAGACCATGAGGTTAATATCAAATCCTTGATGAATCTTGCACTACAAACTGAACAACTTACGTTAAATGAACGTAACCGTTTGTTAAGCATAATGACTGATGACGTGGCTGCACTCGTATTAAAAGATAATGTCGACCAAACAGAAACATTATCGTTTGCGATTTCCCAAGCTGAAAACGAAATTGAAATTTATACCCGCAGTATTCGTCATTTTGAGCAAAAGAATGTCTTCAATCGTGCCGTTGAATACTTGCCCACCGAACGTATGTTAACCGAACGTTTGCAGGCAGGTGTAGGCTTAACTGCACCGGAAATTGCCGTCATTATGGCTTATGTCAAAATTGACATGAAGCAGCATTTATTAAAATCATCTTTACCTGATCATCCTTATTTTCAACCCTTGATCAGCAATGAGTTTCCAGCTGCTTTAAATACTGAGTTTAATGAATTTTTGCCAAAACACCCATTGCATCGTGAAATTATTATCACGCAGTTGGCAAACCAGATGATGAACGAAGCTGGCATTGTATTCATCAAGCGCTTACAAGAAGAGACCAATGCACGCATCCCACAAATCGTTTGCTGTTACGCAATCATTCGAGAAATTTTTGGTCTACCGGAGCTTTATGATGCAATCCGCGCCTTAGATTTTAAAGTTGCTCAATCAACCCAGCATGAAATGCGTAAGCATCTTGTACGTTTCTTGCGTCGAGGTACACGTTGGCTGATTCGTCATCATGTGACTGAAAATGACTTACAGCAAACCATTGAGAGATTACAGCCAATTAAAGCAATGCTACATCAAATGCCAAAAGCACTTATTGGGCTTGCCGCTGACAAATATCAAGGTCTAATTAAACATTACACTGAAGCACATGTTCCTCAAGAAATTGCAACAGCGTTAGCGAATGTTTATGGTGGCTATTTATTGTTAGAAATTAATGCGATTGCTGAGAAAACGGCCAAAGCCCCTGAGTATGTTGCAAAAGTTTATTTTAATCTTGGAAAAATGCTTGGCGCTGACTGGTTACGGGATGAAATCACTAACCAAGGCGTGGTTAACCGTTGGGAAGCATTGGCACATTCCACCTTGCGTGATATGTTAGATCAAATACAAACACAAATTACACAGCATGCCCTTACCTGTTTGACAGAAAACACAGATGACGTTGCTGGCAATTTGCGTCATTGGTTAAGTCAATGTAACAGTGCCTTAGAAGCCTGGGAAACGACTTTGCAGCAATTACAGCATGCAAATAAAACCGATTATGTTATGTATTCTGTTGCATTAAACGTGCTAGGTAACCTTGTCAACCATATGGGAAATCGCCGTTGAAAAGTTCTAAAGTAAAAATAATTTTTAGTATTATTTTTCTTAGCTTTATGGCGTTAATTTCGCGCGCGTCTAATGATAGTTATTTTGTTAATGATTTAGCATTAGACGCAACCGACAAACCCAGCTTACAACGTGGCGCACAGATATATTTTAATTACTGTAATGGCTGTCATAGTTTACATTATGAGCATTACTCCAAGCTTGGCCATGCCATTGGCGTGGAAGATCCAACTCACCGGCTTTATACCGATTTAATTCAAAAGTCTTTGCTATTTAACTTGCATGGCGATATTCATGCCTATATCGAAAGCCACATGCAGCCAGAAGATGCTAAAAAATGGTTTGGTGTTATCCCCCCTGACTTAACTAATATTACCGCAACAAAGTCTCCTGCTTGGGTTTATAATTTTTTACGGGCTTTTTATCGAGATGACAGCAAAGCTTTTGGCTATAACAATGTTATTGCACCAAATACCGCTATGCCGAATGTGCTTCAACCTCTGCGCGGCGAAACGCAAGCTGTTTGGAATAACCAACAATTTGATCATTTTGTCACCACAAAGTCTGGAGAATTAAAGCCTTTAGAATTTGATCATGCGATGTATGACTTGGTTAACTTTCTTAACCTTATTAGCGAACCACAGCAGATGCTCCGCATCTGGATTGGTATTTGCATTCTCGCATTTCTAGCCATTTTGTTATTAATGGTTTATTTTTGGGTAAAATCCACTCAGCCAGAATCAAAAGATTCAGAATCAACCTGATAAAATCTACAAGGTATAACTTATGACGCCTAATATGCAACCTCTAAAACCGTATTTAATTCGCGCTTATTACGATTGGATTTGCGACAGCCAATGTACACCTTATCTTTTAGTACAAGCTGACTTGCCACATGTACAAGTGCCAGAAAAGTATATTGATAAAGAAGATAACACTATTGTCTTGAATATTTCCGCAGTGGCAACAAATCGCTTAGCCCTGAATAATAAGTGTGTCCAATTTGAAGCGCGTTTTGATGAAGCCGTTTTCGAAGTTATGGTTCCCTACTATGCAGTTGCAGCGCTATATGCGTTTGAAAATGATGAAGGCTTATATTTTGAATTAAATGATTCAGAAATTCGCGAAGGGGAAAAGTTATTCGAGCCCCCAAGTGCAATCAAACCTGAAGCCATTTCTGAACCTAAAAAAACTGAACTACCGCCTTATTTACGCGTGGTAAAATCCGACGATTAATAAGTTTCAGAGCCGCAACCGTAAGAATGTGGTTAATTTATTTAACCGTTCTCTCACGGCCGCGGCTCTGACTTGCAGAAACATCTTCTTAGAAAGCCCCGCTGCTGAGCAATTATAACAAGCAATTTTAATTCTTCCCCCTGCAGCTGTTAGCACAAAATTTTGAAAATTTTCTTAAGCTTTTCTTAAGTTTAATACGATATAATGTTTGAGTTTAATAATAATTAATGAATATAAAAATATGACTAAAAGAACTAGCGACGAACTCAATTCCTTTGCACAAAGCAGCTCAAAACATTACTGCCACTCTGGACTTTTTCAAGCGCCCCAAAGCCCTGTTTCTCAAGAACAGGATGAAAAAAAGCCTAACTTGGTGTTGAGTAGCTCACAAACGCAATCTTCTTTAGACTCTGGACTTGTTTCAGATAGCACAATATCTGAGGATGACGATGAAAGCTTATTAAGAAAAGTCCGTCCAGAAATGCGTATTACACCAGATAAAGATCCCCTTAGCATGGAGAATCTCTATAAATTATATTGCCAGGCTAAGAATACTACTCAAGAATCTACAAGTAATTCAGATGAAGAGAATAGTGAAGACAATCGAAGGTCTGTCCGCCCAGAAATGCTTATTACGCCAGACAAAGATCCATTACGCTGGGATAAGCTTCTTGAATTATATGGGGAAGAACAGCCTTCAAGCCCTAGACCATAAGCTTATACACTACACTAGATAAAAATGGTAGGCGGCGTGGCAAAAGAGCACAAGCAACTTGCTCAGCAGCACATGAGAAACTGCATGTGTACCCCACGATGATTTTTATCGAGTGCAGAGAAACCTATCTCAAAAAGCTCAAAATTTAGCATAAGATAAACTTTTGAGCTTTTTCTTCCTCCCGTACCTCTTTTTTCCTCTTACATTGCGATTAACTAAGCATGTTTTACCTAGCTTAAAGTGGCATAAAAAATGCTTTTTTTAGTCAAGCCCCATAACTTCTTGATCATTAAAAATATGACAAACACCGCCCAAACCCTGCAGGAAATGCAAGCTAGACTTTTAAAAAATATTCAAACACTAAAAATCATTAATCAACGGCTAGGGGAAATTCTTGGAGAAGTAAGAGACGGCAAGCAAGCTGCGATTATTCAGCATCAGGACAAAAGCCTCACGGAAGAAGAAAGTTTTATAGCTGAGATGGATGATATCGAATTATGCTTGTTAGAATACTTGAGCCAGCTAAGAACAATGAATATCCAGCAGTATTCACCAACGCAAAGACTGAATCGACATCAACAAATGAAATTAGGAAAAACACTGCAAGGAATCGACCGCCAACGCTATCGCTTCCTCAAGCTTATTGATGCAGCTGAAGACTATATCAAACAAAATTCTTCTCCAAAACCAGAAACGCAATATAAAAGGGCCAATACTTTATGCGAGAGAATCACACAGTTTCGGCAATTACTTGAAGATAGTGAAATCAGTTATCTGCATGGAAAAACTTTATTACAAGCACAAACTAGCCTAGAAGCTTGCCAAAGCGAATGCACAGCCTCTGAAAGAACAACATTGTTAGAAGCAAATTCTAACAAACAGCCCAAAGCAAACCCGTCGCGTATGACAGCTAATTTCAGTACTATAAAAAAATTAAGCATGAAATTAAATTTTTTTTGTGGCTATTGTTGCGGCAATAGAAGTTACGCAGATGAGCCAAGAGAACAAAATAAACCACTATCTCCTTAAACTGCAGAACTTATCCTATGCAACTGGGTTATTTATCCTGCGCATGCGTTAAATTTTTCATACTCTCCCGCAAAAATATATGCTGCCATTGTTGCACAAGGCTAATATTTTTTTCATTAACATAAACCAAGAAGAATTTAGGCTCAAGCGGATGCCAATAAAGCATGCAGTGATAGGTATTTTTACAAACTTTTACATAACCTCTACTCCAGCACTGGCCAATGATATTTGCCAAATGGTAAGCACATTCTGGCAAACTTATTAACCCTTTTAAAGCTGAAAAATCTTTGAGCAAGCAAATGTAGACTTCACCACACTGTGCGCGAACTTCTTTTTCTGCTTCTTCCACGTTAAAATTTTTCTGGATAAGAGAAAAGTGATAACTTGGTTTTAATAGGCGAGACATTTCAAGCAATTTTATATTATCTGAACACCAACCTGTATCATAAAAGTCCTTCAGATTTTCAGCCCCTACCTTTAAAAAAGATTCTTGCCAATTTATCTCCTGCACCTGTTTATGCAACAAAAGAAGAACCTTTCCCCCAAATTTAGTTACTGCACCATACTGTAGCATTTTCCTCAACGATCCTTCTTGTTGAAAATTTCTGCTTTCTCTCGTATTAGAGTGGTAATTCCAACGAAACTGGATAATTTTTGCAGGAGCATGCTGAACAAGAAAATGTTTCAAAGCAGGATAAATTGGTCTAAAGATATCCGCTTGGCGAAAATAACGCTGACAAGCAAAATAACAAAAAATACCTGCGCCAGCAAGCAAAGCTTCAAAAAACAAAAGCTGCATATGATATTCCCAAGTAGAATGCACTTTAAAAAAAAGTGGCATAAAAAATAGGCTACTTAAAATAATTGCCCAATATTTTTCAATGGCAAAACATTTAATTTGAAGATAAGCTAATATGGAGCGCAGCAAAAACATCGGCAGTAAAAATAAAGTCCAGCTAATATAATTTGGCATAAAAAATAAAATTAGCAAACTCGATGTTAACCAAAACCATATTCCTAGCAATAAACTAATAAAGAAAAATTTATGGAAATAACTTTTACGAAAAATAGAAAATGAAGCGCGGAGGCTTAATTTTTTAAAATCAAAATAGTTAACTTTTGCCCAGCTAAAACCTGCAAGTACCTGAGGCATGATCAAATAAAATACTTTAAACAAACTTTCATGATGACCAGCATGCGGCTTTAACAACCAAAGCAATATCCCCTCTAACCCCATTAATGCAGTCGAGCTACCCGCTAGAATCATTAGCGTATAATGCTGATTTTTGAGAAAAAACCACCAATCACTTAAGCTAATCGATACTAACTTGAAGTTTAAAACTTTATACGCACGGTGAACAAAATACCAAGTTAGTCCTAAGCTCAGAACACTAGAAAAGAAATATGAAATTGGCAAGCATAAAGGTTTTTGCCAATGCCATAGCAACATTATCACAAAAAAACCCAATAATTCTGCTGCAACCATTGCCCAAAAAGGACGATAGATGCGCTGCAAAGCATAAACACCGGAATGCAGGGTCTTAATGACAGTATCGCTCGTTAGTTGAAAGCAAATCGCCGCCATATACCAATACATTAATGTAGAACCCCGAACGCTATAAGCGGTAAGAAAACCAAGCAAAGAAACCCCTGACAAAACAACTAAGAGCAAAAGCAAAGCTAACCAACTCCAGCAAGTAATTGTATGCTGTAAATCAAATATTTTCCTTGCCTTGTAGCTTTCGCGAATCGAGCTACGCAGAACTTCTAATACCCCCCACCAACCATTATTAATAAACAAAGTTGCCGCACGCAGCAAAACTAAAAAAACGAATTGGCTTGTACTAAAGAATAAACCAAGAAAATAAAATTCAAACAGATGCAAAATGGTACGAAAGCCATTATTTAAAAGTAAATAGCGCAAGCGATACCATGCGTAAGCGATAGGAAAATTTAACAACAACGCTTGTGATAAAGTTTTTACTTTTTCTTGTCTTTGCTTTTGCTTAAACAACCAAGTTTGCAGAAGAGCCATTACGTTTTACATTTTCTATTTTTAATTTGGCATAAAGAGAGCAAGCCATATTTATTACGTAGTTTGCGATAAGGTAAAAGGTTAAAAGCGTCTACCCCTTTCTTGCCGGTTAATGTCTCCGCAATGCTTAAAGCAATCTGCTTATCTAATTCTTTAAAATAAAAGCGATTGGTTGAATGGAATAAAGCTATTAAATCTGACTGGCTTTCTATACCCGTTTCAAACAGACGAGCCTGTTGATTAAGTGCTTCACATAGGGCATACGCTCGGTCTTCTAAGCTTTCACCCAATGTAAGCTTTGCCGTCACGAGAATAAGTTGGCGAAAGTAGCGCATTAACTTCCGAGTTTGCCCTTTTTTAGGCGCTCGTGTTGCATCAGCATAAATATTAAACCCTAAGAATTCAAAATACTGCGCCCCCAAAAACGCAGGCGCATCCACATCTTTCTTGCCTGCTTTTGTTAAATAAATAAATTTTTGCTTTTTTAAATTTAAAGTTAGTTCTAACGACGTTAAGATTTCACTAGTTTTTTGACTTGCCTCCAAAACCCTATCAGCGCTAGCGTGTAAAAATAAAAAGTCATCTCCATACCGAAGGTAAAATCCACCTTCAATACTCGCTAAGCACTGGTCTAATGGTGTTAAATAAAGGTTTCCTAGCATATTTGAGAAAACTGTTCCTGTTGGAAGTCCATATAAATTTTGATAAAGAGTACCATCTTCTTGCAGAATCGCTGGACGGGTCAGCTGCTGTAGCAGCTCCCAACTATAAGCATGCGCGGCTTTGTCAGATGCCATTTCTGGCAGCAGACTTTCTAATTGTTGCCATATTAAAGAATGGAAATGCACAGGAATTGTATCAGTAAAGTCTTTAATATCAGCTCTAAAAACATACAAATCTTTTTTTGCCTTTCTTGCTTTACGAATAAAAGCACTGCAACTCTTTATAGCTTCTATGATACATCTTCCTTTACGGTAAGAAAAAAGATGTGGTGAAAGATATTTTTCTAACCGCGGCATTAAAAGCTCAAACCATAATCTCTGCAAAAGTATATCGGCTAATTGCAAATGAAAAAATGTTCGTGTTTTATTTCTAATTTTATAATGGCAGCGTTTAGCAGGAGAAGTTTGATATGACTTACTCGATAACTCTTCAGCTAATAAATGACAATAATGCCAGCGATGATGTTTTAAAAAATTTAAACTCACTCCCGCTGGATCCACGTAAAAGCGCTTATTTTTCTCTATAGTTTGCTGATATAAACCTTCCCAAATACGCAAAAGTGCGGCATAAAGCAAGTGATGGTTTAAATAAGTCAGCATAATATAAATACAATTAAAAATGCTCAACGCTGAGCATGAGTAAATAAAGCTTTGAAAGCTCAAAATACTATTTCGCCGCAGCTAAATAATATTGACAAAAAACACAGTAAATACAGCAAACTTTACTGCTAATTTATTTACTCATGCTCAGCATTGAGACACTTTGTATGACACTAGCCCTAATCTTCCACAAGCTGCTTTTCAGCAGCCAACTGTGCATGATGCGCCTGTTCTTTGAGAGCAGCTGCAAGCGCACGAGAAAGTTTATAAACCCTCTTATTCACCGTAAAATAGATATTCTTGTGTCCGGTTTCTTTCACTACATGAACATAAGTGCCCGTTATTTTACTTACAGGCTGTTGGATTTTTATTGCAAGCGCTTCTACAAAATATTCATCCTGAAGTTTCTTTGTATCAGAAGGAAGAGAATCTTTATTATATACTCCATTTCCTGCAGTGCCCTCAAAATCTTTTGTCTTTGCCATTGCTATTCCTGAAAAAGACAAGGTAACAGCTGTTAAGATTGCAATACTAAATTTTCCAAATTTCATAAATATCCTTTTTAAAAAATAATAAAATGTTAAGTGGCTCGTTTAAAGCGTATAAGCCGTTAATCTAAAAACCAAAAACTTAAGAAGCTTTACGACGCGGCTTTGTTTCTTGTGCTTTTGGCTGACTCTTCCATCCTACCGCCATACCAGAGTTATAGCGCATATCCGCGTATTGCATTTGATCGGCACGGTTTTTTAAATTTTTCTCATAAACTTTAGCAAAAACTTTTAAACGATCAACAACATTGCTTGATCCTAGGTAAAGTGTAACACCATTATTCAATACCAAAGTATAAGAAAGCCGTGGCGAAACTTCCATGCGCCAAATGGTCAAGTTATAAGGTTCAAGCAATTTGCTCAGGGCTTGATAAGCAGTCCATAGCTGCGGTGCTAATTTTTCAGGACCATTAATATAAGGTAGCGTGTCCATACCTTGCATATTTGGAGCTGAAAAAATCGCACCGTCAAAATTCAGTAATTGGTTGTCACCAAAGCGTGCGACAGCCTGCTTCTCTGTTAAACTCACCAACAGCGTAGTAGGCCATTTACGCTTAATATTCACGCTTTGTACCCAAGGCAAATCTTGTAAGCGCTCTTTTAATTCGCTTGCAGAAAAAAATAATAAGCTGCCCGAAGCATAATGCGTTAGTACGCCTTGCAATGCTAAGCGATCAACGCGCTGAAAATCTCCTTTTAACTCAATATGTTTAATAGGAAAAATCCAGCTATCTCGATGGCGCCAACCCACAATGCTGGTTAATAACACTGCAATAAATAATAAAGAAAAAAAGATTTGCTTCCAAGGAATGCCCCAGCCTTGCGATTCTTCTTTGGATGAGCCCTGTGATAAACGGGATGCTTGATGCGTATAGCGTCTTTTAAATTGTTCTTCAGCGCGCTCGCGCTCAGACCGCTCGCGCAAACGACCAATAAAAGTTGGCTTTGACTTGTTGGTTTGATCAGACTCCTCTCTAGAAAGCGTCCGTGAAATACTCGGCTTGAGTGAGTCCGTTTCTTCGCTGGTTGAAGCCTTAACCTCTACCTCAATGCTAAGCTCCGGTTCTGGCTCGGCTGGCACATGAGGGGAGATACTTTCCTCCAGCTCGGTAGAATCCTGTGCTAATTTACGAGAATGCTCTTTTGCATATCGCCGTGAAAAACTCATATCGTTCCTTCATTTATAAACTGTGTTTCTAGCGCTGAGGCTAGGTGTATTTGTTTGTTAACCGCTCCATTACGGTTGCGGCTTTGATTTTAAAGCTATTCACCGATAATTTTAACTTCTAATACCAATCGAGTTGTAAATTTTTCTTCAACAATTTGTTGTACTTTATAAATTAACGTTTCAATATCTTTAGCTGTTGCATCACCAAGATTAACAATAAAATTAGCATGCTTTGGTGAAACCATTGCTCCACCAATTTGAAACCCTTTCAAACCTGCTTGTTCAATTAATTTTGCAGCATAATTGCCTGGTGGGTTACGGAAAGTCGACCCCCCGCTTGGCTCATTCGTTGGCTGGGTACTAGAACGATAGTCTAAAAGGTCACGAATCATTTGTAAACTTGTCTCTTTATTTCCAGCAGATAAATGAAAATGCGCGGCAATAAACCAATGATCTGCCGGGATTTCTACATGGCGATAGTCATAAACAAAATTTTCTGCCGCGACAGTTTTGATCTCTCCATAACGATCCATGATTTCTACCGCTTTGACATGCGGCCACGTTTCCCCTCCATGGCAGCCTGCGTTCATGGCCAAAGCACCGCCTACGGTGCCAGGCACCCCGGCTAAAAATTCGATACCAGTTAAATTTTGCCGTGCAGAAAATCTCGCCAGCGTCGCGCAAGAAACACCCGCTTCAGCACGAATGGTTGTATTATCCAACACTTCTATTTTATTTAAAAAGCGCTGTGTATTAATGACTACGCCGCGGATGCCGCTGTCTCTAACTAACAAGTTACTGCCTAAACCACACCAAAAAATCGGCGTGTTAACAGATAATGTTTTTAAATACTCACTTAACTGCAACAAACCTTCTGGCATAAAAAAAATGTCAGCAGGACCACCAACGCGCCAGGAAGTATGCAGTGACATAGGTTCATTATTTTTAATCATAATCGCTTTTTAGTGCAAATGCTTATTTAAGTTTTTATTTTATTAACTAATCCCGTCGTAGAAAAACCTGGCACAAAATCCAAGATAATCACTTGACCACCGTTTGCAATCACTGCTTTGTGGCCAGCAATTTCTTCTACTTTATAATCACCACCTTTTACTAATACATGGGGAATAATTTTTTCAATCAAATTTTCCGGAGTATCTTCTGAAAATGAAGTCACCCAGTCTACTGCACGAAGGCCTGCAAGCACTTGCATACGAGCTCTTAAATCATTCAAAGGTCGGTTAGGCCCTTTGTTTAAACGGCGTACAGAATCATCATCGTTTACAGCAACAATCAAGCGATCGCCTAGTTGCTTTGCTTGTTCTAAATATGCCACATGACCAGGATGTAAAATATCAAAACAGCCATTCGTCATCACAATGGTTTCGCCATGGGCTTTTGCATCATCCACAGCAACCAATAGCTCTTGTTGAGTTAAGATATGCTTTTCATTATAGGATTGCTTTAACTGCCAAATCTCGCGGCGTAATTCAGGAACACTAACTGTTGCCGCATTTAATTTCCGTACGCTAATACCTGCAGCTAAATTAGCCAACCTTACCGCCTCATCTAAACTCGCATGACCAGCAACACTTGCCGCTAAATAAGCAATGACAGTATCACCAGCACCAGTCACATCATAAACTTCTTGTTGGTGAGCTGCGAGTGTCATGGGAGGTTTATCTTGCTGAAACAAAGTAACACCATGTTCACTGCGGGTCACTAATAAGGCAGGCAAGCCAGTTTCTTTAAGTAATTTTTCACCCTTTTCTAATAGGATTGCCTCTGTTGGACAGGGGCCAACGATTTCTTGGAATTCTTTTAAATTTGGGGTAATTAAAAATGCACCTTGATAATGCGCTAAATTATTTGTCTTTGGGTCCACAAAAACAGGCACTTGGTAACGTTGTGCAATTTGGATTAAATCTACCGCATGTTCCAACGTCCCTTTTGCGTAATCTGACAAAATTACCACATCAACTCTTTGTACTAATGACTCAAATTTTTCTTTTAAAACTTGAATGTGATTATTAACTTTACCACCTTCAAAATCAAGCCGCAAAAGTTGTTGGCGCAGACCTAAAATACGAAGTTTAACAATCGTTTGCAACTGTGGGTCTTTAATAAGATGAGCTTCAACTTGCTGCTGTGCAAGTTTTTTCTCGAGCGCACTGGCAGCGGCATCTTCGCCACAAATTCCTAACAAATAGGCTTTTGCATCTGTTGCAGCGACGTTTAATGCCACGTTTGCTGCGCCACCTGGACACTCATCATCACTTTTAATATTTACTACTGGCACGGGTGCTTCTGGTGAAATACGATGAATAGGGCCGGACCAATAACGGTCTAACATCACATCGCCCACAACTAACACGCGTGCTTTACTAAAATCAGGAATAAAATAAGTCATAAAATTTTAATCATAAAAAAATTGCTTAATCGCCCAAACCACAAAAACTGCTAGCCAAATTGCTGACCAAGAAGCCATGCTTAAACCTAAAAAGCGCCAATCAACCACAGCGCATTCTCCACTGCCTTGAAAAATTTTCAATAACGCGTCATTGAGCGGCAGATTTTGAATAAGATAATTAAGCCCAGGACCACAGCCAGGCACTTGGTCTTTCGGTAAATGCTGCAAGTAAACCTGGCGAATTGCAACTGCTAAACCGCCACCTGCCACTAAAAACATTAAAACTGCCTGTAAGCGTATTAGCCACTTTTTAGCAGGAAAAATTAAGAAAATTAAAAATAATAAAGCCACCCCCATAAACGCCAAACGCTGCAAAATACACAAAGGGCAAGGGTTTAAATGTTGGTAGTATTGAAAAAATAGCGCAGCCAAAATAAGCCCAAATGAAAGCAAAAAACCCATTAAATTTTTTAATCTCATCATGCTCTCCTATTTTATTCGTGATGACACCGGTTCTTTTATTTTACTTTAGAATCGTTTCAATCAATGCCAAATGTTTTGGTAATGATTCCTGATTTTGCTCAAAGCAAACCTTAGCATTAGCACTAAGCTGTTCACGCAAAACTTTATCCTTAAACAAGTTTAACGTTTGCTGCGTTAAGCTTGCTAAATCTTGGCATTGGATAATAGCATTGGCGTCTTTAAAAGCAGACAAAATTGTCGCAAAATTAAACATCGAAGGACCAACCATAATAGGTGTACCTACGGCTGCTGCTTCTAAAATATTATGCCCGCCTTTGTTACTCACTAAGCTACCTGCCACAAAAGCAACATCAGCAAGCGCATAAAACAAAGGCAGCTCACCCATGGTATCAACTAGCAAAATATCTGCGGCAATTGTTTGCTGCGGTGTAGCAGCGTATTCACTACGCAGTACCACAGACCAGCCTTCTGAAATACATAACTTTTTAACTTCTGCAATTCTTTCTGGATGTCGTGGCACTAAGATCCATAACATCTCTGGATATTGTTCTTTTAGCGCTTTAAAAACTATAAGCAATTTTTGTTCTTCTGTCTCATGTGTGCTAGCCGCTAGCCATATTTGTGACGTCACGATAACTTGCCGCCATGCCGCAACTTCAGCTGTTAAATTTGGCGCTAAAGTAAAATTATATTTAAGATTGCCCGTAACATGAATACGTGCTGACTCAACCCCAAGTAATGCATAGCGCTTAGCATCTGGCTCACCTTGCGCTGCAATCAATGTGAATGCTTGCCAAGCTGGCTTAAAAAGGCAAGCAAAACGTTGATATGAATGATAAGAACGCTCTGACAAACGTCCATTCACTAGCATAACAGGAATATGTGGGCTCTTTAAAACATACATCCAGTTGAGCCACAGCTCTGTCTCCATAATTAAAACTAAAGCAGGTTTTACGCGGAATAAAAAGCGCTTAATTATTTGCGGAACATCATAAGGCGCGTAGCTATAGAGCAAGCGATTTCCAAATAAAGCCTCTGCGCGATGACGGCCAGTTATTGTGCCATTGGTTAACAAAATGCGGTAATTGGGGTATTTTTGTAACAAAGCATCAATTAAAGGACGAATCGCTATCGTTTCCCCAACAGATACTGCATGGACCCAAATAACAGGTAAATCGCTAGGAATAGAAATAAAACCAAAACGTTCAGCAATCCCTTGGCGATAAGCTTTATTTTTTTTAGAACGCCAAAAAAGTTTTAATAACGCTAATGGCAAAAAAATAACATACACCAAGAAGGTGTAGAACCAACGAAACATGCTTTATCCCTTGTGATTTTTAGACTGATATTGTGTTAAAGCTTGAAAAAACGCAGGGGAATTAAGATTTAATTTCTCAATAATTTTTGTTGCCTGTGCCCATTGATTTGCCATATCAATACTGTCTAAAATGAATTGGAATCCTTTATTCGTGTCTTTAGCCACACCCCAACCATAGATGTAAGCCAAGCCTTTATAGCGTTTTGCTTCAACAGATTTATTTGCTTCAGCTGCATCTAAAAACTTAAAGGCTTGTTCAAAAGCTTCTTTCATATAGTGCTCGTGAACAGGACGGCTATATTCAGAATGTGACCATGCCTCATAATAACGACCAACATCAAAACACATCAAAGCGCAAGCATATTGGGCCACAGGATCATTTAAGCCTGCCCCCGCTCGATAGTATTCAAATTTTTGCAATTTTGCTTGAGGAAAATTTTTATTATATTGTTGCGCTGAAAAAAACTCCGCGATCTGCCGTAGCAGTTGGATTTCTCGCGCTTTAGCTTTCTCATCTCCCTGCTCACGCGCATATTGTACTTTTTTTAAAGTCTTTAGTAATCCATTCAGTTTCCAACGCTTAAGCCAGGTAAACATATTCTGCTCCTTAGAAAGGTATATGCAAGTCTGATTTCACCGCTAATAATATTGCTTTCACTTCTAACTGAATTCGCGCTAACGCTTCAGGGCTATCAGCTTCAAATCGCAGCACAACCACCGGCGAAGTGTTCGAAGCACGCACTAAAGCCCAACCATCGTGATATTCTAAACGTAAACCATCAAGCAAATTTTTCTCTGCATTTACTTGCACTGCACCTGCAATGACTTTTTCGATAAAGCTAAACTTTTCTGCCTCTTGAACAGTTAAATTAATTTCTGGCGTGGAGCAAGTCTCAGGAAATACGGCAAATAACTCATCGCTGGTTCCTTGTGCTTTGCTTAACACTTCTAACAAGCGTGCACCGGTATAAATACCATCGTCAAAACCAAACCAACGATCATTAAAGAAGATATGGCCACTCATTTCTCCTGCAAGTGCCGCTTGAATTTCTTTAACTTTAAGTTTAATAAAAGAATGGCCTGTCTTCCACATTACCGCTTGACCACCTGCAGCGTCAATTACGCGAGGCAAATGGTTAGTACACTTCACATCAAATAAAATGGGCCTACCAGGGGCTTCTTTTAAAACGGCCTGTGCAAGCAGCATCATCAATCGATCAGGCGCAATCATGCTAGCTTTATTCGTAATCACACCAATACGATCGGCATCGCCATCAAAAGCAAGCCCAATATCAGCCTGGTGTTCAAGCACTGCTTGTTGCAAATCTTTTACATTGGCTGCATGACCAGGATCAGGATGGTGGTTTGGAAAGCGCCCATCTAAATCACAATATAATTCAATTACTTCGCAACCTAAACGACGATATAATTCAGGCGCAATATGCCCTGCGGCTGCGTTACCCGCATCAACAATAATTTTTAAAGGACGGCTTAGATGAACTTGCTTTGCGACATAATCAATATAATCAGGAATAATATTGTATTCTGTCACTGTCGCAGTAGGCGATGCCTGAATAAACTGCTGCGCAATAATTCTTTGCTTTAGTGTTTGAATATGAGCTGGATCAAGCGCGCATTGATTTAAAACAAATTTAAAGCCATTGTATTCCGCCGGGTTATGACTTGCTGTTACCATCACACCATTAGGGCAGTTTAATTGATGCGTTGCAAAATATAACAAAGGTGTTGCGATGACGCCTAAGCGAATCACGCTAATACCGCTATCTAATAAGCCTTTAATCAACGCATTTTCTAGCTTTTCCCCCGTTAAACGCACATCACGCCCTACACAGGCTTGGGTTTGCTGTAATTCATGCAAACTAACAGCAAATGCACGTCCAATAGCGTAAGCAACTTCTTCAGTAATGGTTTTATCCGCTATGCCTCGGATATCATAGGCACGAAAAATTTCAGGAGATAATGTCATATAGCAGCATGAAGATTGAATTTTAAATTGCTGACTATAATACCATAATCGCCCTTATTTTATTATATGCGCGGGCTAGGTTTAGAAGCTGATAAGGTAGAATCTATCTTGGCAATAGCCGCATCATAGACAGCAGCCTGATGCTTTAGTTCTGTGATCAATTCAGATTTCTTTTTAGAGGTTAATTCAATAACGGGGCAAAAGACCCGCATATTAAAAGGAAAACCTTCTGCATTTTTTGGTTTAACTTCATGAATATGCCAAGCAACTGAGTCATGTTTTTTGAGACGTTGCCCAGGTAAGTAAACTTCATAACAAGCAGTCACTTTAGTTAATTGCGGATCATCTATCTGATCAACCCGGTGCACATAGGTAGTGCTTGTTACCCGTATTGGCGCACCAGGTTCTTCACAGTCAAATTGATAGACTGTGGAGCCTTCGTCTTCTAGCGTAGCCAAGAAAACACCTTTTTTTTCATAAAAAAAAGTCTGCAGCTGGGCTACTGCTGTCATACATAAATTCTTGGTATGCCTTAGTGCCTCAAACAAGTCAACAGTTAAACCGGCTAAAACATATCTGGCATAGGACAAACGCTCATCACGAGGAACAAGCGATAAACGAACCCCATTAATAAAACTTGAAAACCCAGATCCCACTAAAAAACGCTCGATACTTTCTCCTTGAGAAACTGGCCTTGTTCCTTGAGAAACTGATTTTGCCAAAGACTCCGTTTCTTTTGCAACAGCCTGAAAGTACTCTCTTAAATAAGCTTGACACAAAACAGTACCAAAAGCTTTGCCTCCTCCAAGATAAGCAAAAGCCTCGTCCATTTTTTTAGGGGAGGCAAGAGAAAAATAGGGAAGAGATTCAGGTGCTTTTGAGAAAATAGGCTTAGTAGGTATCCTTGGACACGTGTCGCTTCCTTGCAGGAACTCGCCCAGCTGAGGTAAATGTTTGTCGGAGGAAAGTTGCCGCAGATCCAAAAGCTTAAGCAAAGCAAAATAATGCACGTAACACACAAAGCGCGGCGCAGTTAAAACCACCTCTTTAAGCTCCCTGGCTGTTTTTATTAATAAATTATCGGGATAGCGTCCTTCAAAAAACTGGAGGTAAGCATTGGGTAGCGTTGCCAGTAAAATTGCCAGAGGATCATAATCGTAGGCCATAAGCATATCTCCTTTTTTTACAGCTTAGCAGTTGTACCTTAACAAAACCTTAAAAATAGACCGCCTTCCCTAGGGTAACCTCTGTGGGGTATGAAAATGGTAGGCGCACGATTGGGATGGCTGCAGCAAAACTATTTTATTGATCACCGCTCACGGTCGCGGCTCTAGCCTGCAGAGTTTACTGCTCCATGGTATGATTAACAGATATTTTTCTTTTTTAAACTCATGCTTAGCATACGTAATCTTCAGCTAGAATTAAACGAGCAACGATTATTCGAACCTGTTAATTTTGACCTTGCTCCTGGCGCTTGCTTGCAGCTTTGCGGGCCTAATGGTGTTGGCAAAACGAGCATCCTCAAAATTCTTGCCGGGCTTTTAAAACCAAGACGCGGCAGTATTTTATGGCAAGGTAAAAAATTATTATCCTTAAGCCAAGAGGCAAAGTATCTTGGCCATGATTTAGCCTTAAAACTATCATTAACGCTAGAAGAAAATTTAAAATATTACGCAAGTATCATGCAAACAAATCCGGCAGAAATTCATATTGCTTGTGATTTTTTTCAACTGTTATCATTATTGTCTCTACCGGTGCAACAGCTATCGGCAGGCCAAAAGCACCGTGCGCAGTTGGCAAAATTATTAATTAATCGTAAACCTATCTGGTTATTAGATGAACCTTTTACTGGCCTTGATCAAACACATATTCAACAATTATTGCGTTTATTTAAAATTTTTCTAGAAAAAGATGGCATGATTATTTTTACGAGCCATCATCCTATTGATGTTGATACTTTTTCAATTCAACGTCTTGAGCTGACACGAGCCACCCATGAAACTTTTTAAAGCTTTATTTTGGCGCGATTGCCAACTGTGTTTTCGTCAAAGCGGTGATTACCTGCTAGCGCTATCATTCTGGTTTTTATTTGTCTGCTTTTTTCCGCTAACAAATATTGCCTCCCCGCAACTTTTGCAAAGCTTTGCACCTGGTATTATTTGGTTAGGTTTATTGCTAACTCAATTATTAAATTTATCAAAATTATTTCGTGATGATTATCAAGATGGTGTATTAGCTGAGTTATTGCAAAGCCCACATGAATTATTTTTAATTGTGCTTTTTAAACTCATTTCTTTTTGGATAATTTTTTATTTACCCATTTTTCTCTTAGCACCAGTACTTGCTTCTATGTTTCATCTATCAGTCCATGCTATCTTTATTTTAGAAGCAGGCATACTGTTAGGCAGCCCTATTCTCACGTTGTTTAGTGCTTTTGTTTCTAGTTTAACACTAACGATACGCAACAATAACCTCATTATTAATTTATTATTTTTACCCTTGACTGTTCCTATTTTAATTTTTTCAACCAGTGCCGTAAATCGGGTCATGCTGGGCTTATCTTATGCCGCCCCCATCGCATGGCTTGGTGTTATGCTATTACTTAGCTTAGCCATCATGCCATTAGCCATTACTTACACTTTAAAGACCATTTTTGAATAAGTTGAGCGAGCTAACTGGCTAGAAGAAAGATAAATCTACATTCGAAGTTTTGCTATAATCGTCCAAGAGGTTATTACCATGAATTTATCTAAACCCATTTATATTCTCAGTGCAGCACGCACACCAATGACTGCATTATTAGGCGCGCAAAAAGATTTTAGCGCTAATGAACTTGGCGCGCTCGCTATTAAAGATGTTTTGAGCCGGGCAAAACTTGCGCCTGAAAAAATTGAAGAAGTGATCATGGGTAATGTTTTGATGGCAGGCCAAGGCCAAGCACCCGCCCGTCAAGCAATGATTAAAGCAGGTATGCCTAACACTATTCCAGCAACAACAATTAACAAAATGTGCGGCTCAGGCATGAAAGCTGCCATGCTCGCAGCCGATGGCATCCTTGCTGGCCACAACCACCTTGCTGTGGCAGGTGGAATGGAAAGCATGACTAATGCACCTTATCTTTTACTCAAAGGCCGTCAAGGCTACCGCCTTGGGGAAAGCGCTTTATATGACCATATGACCTTAGATGGCTTACAAGATGCTTATAACAAAGGCACTTTAATGGGTGTCTTTGCAGATGCTTGCGCAAAAAAATATGACTTTAATCGCCAAGCTCAAGACGCTTACGCGCTTCGCTCTTTAGAACGCGCTAAACTTGCGATTGAAGATGGAAGCTTTGAGGCAGAAATCACCCCTACCCCCAAAGCAGATGGAACTTTTATCACTCAAGATGAAGCACCCAGCAAAGCTAAACCCGAAAAAATCCCATTCTTAAAGCCTGCCTTTAATAAAGATGGCACGGTAACTGCCGCAAACTCTAGCTCTATTTCTGATGGCGCTGCTGCGCTTATCCTTGCGGATGACGAAGGTTTAACACAAACCTCAGTCCAGCCTTTAGCAAAAATTATTGGCTACACGTCTTTTGCCAGCGAGCCTGAATGGTTTACCACAGCCCCTGTCGGCGCGATAAAAAAATTATTAGCACAAATTAATTGGCGTATGGAAGAAGTCGACTTATGGGAAATTAATGAAGCCTTTGCTGTCGTTACCATGGCAGCAATCCAAGAATTAAAGCTTGATCCTGCCAAGGTTAATGTACATGGTGGCGCTTGTGCCTTAGGCCACCCTATTGGTGCTTCCGGTGCCCGTATTTTAACCACGCTAATTTATGCCTTGAAAAAATATGGGTTAAAACGTGGCGTTGCAGCATTATGCATTGGCGGCGGCGAAGCAACCGCAATGGCTATCGAGCTTGTCTAAAGGTTATTTAAAAACTTTTATCATGCGACAGAGCGAACCTGTCGCATGAACTTTAAAAAATAAACGCGCCTGCTACCCCAGCTAAACAGCCAAACATATGCCCTTCCCAAGAAACGCCAGGCCCTGATGGCATGAGATTCATCCATAAGCTACCTAGATAGTAAAGGCATAATAGCGCCACAATCACCGTCATCACGCTAGGCTGAAAAATACTCTGCATTAATAAAAACCCCCAGTATCCCATCAGCACACTACTTGCGCCAATATGAATCCCTGGGCGCGCCAATAACCAAGTCGCGAATCCTGATAATGCAAAAATAAAAACCGTCAGAAAAATAAAAGTGTGCACACCATATAGCAAAGTTAAATTAACCAAAACTAATAAAGGGACTGAATTAAAAAACAAGTGATTAAAACCACCATGTAAAAATGGCGCACAAATAATTCCTGGCAAGCCATACCATTTGCGGGGCCAGATGCCTAATAGATTTAAACGATAACCAACTAAGGCATTAACACATTGCACTAGCCAGAGAACACCAACAATTTTTAAGGTTAAGCCAATCGCCTGTTGACTTGCCGCAATTAACGCAACCAATTGATCAATCCAAAGACTAATATTCATAAAAATTATTTTTTCTGATTTGGCAACTTATCAAATAAAATATCTTTCAACATAACAAAGTCAGCCATTAAACTATAAAGCGGTTGTTTAAACGTTGCGGGACGATTACGCTCAAAAATAAAATGCCCAAGCCAAGCAAAACCATAACCACAAAGAACAGCAAAAATTAAAAACATCCACACGCCACAAATTAGCCCTAACAAAATAAAAATCCCTGCAGACAAAGTGCCCACAACGTGTAAAAATCGACAGATAGGATTTTGGTGCTGAGTCAAATAATAACGATAAAATTCTTTAAAATCAGTGTACTTTGGAATATCCATAAACAAGTTCCCTTAAGTCAGCTTATGTTATCATAGGATATCGATTAATGCTTTCAGTTATGAAAACCATCCGTATTGCAACACGTAAAAGCCCTCTTGCCCTCTGGCAAGCCGAACACATTAAAGCTTTGTTAATTAAACAATTCCCCCACTTCCACTATGAACTTGTCCCTATCGTTAGTAGCGGTGACCGCTTTCAAAAGGATACTTTAGCCGCTCTTGGCGGCAAAGGGGCTTTTGTCAAAGAATTAGAGCATGCTTTATTTGATGGCAGAGCCGAAATTGCTGTTCACTCCATGAAAGATGTCCCTGTTGATCTTCCTCAGGGCCTTATGCTAGCCGCTTATTTAAAGCGGGAAGACCCTCGCGATGCTTTTGTAAGTCAGCATTTCGCACGACTTGAAGATTTGCCTCAGGGCGCAAAGCTTGGCACAGCCAGTTTACGCCGCAAAGCTTTATTAAAACATTTACGACCTGACTTACAAATTGATATGCTGCGGGGAAATGTAAATACCCGTTTGGCGAAGCTTCATGCTGGCGAATTTGATGCGTTGATTTTTGCCGCCGCCGGCCTTATTCGTCTAGGTTTCCAAGATCAAATTAAAGAATACCTGACGATTGATCAATTTTTACCTGCAATTACGCAAGGAATTTTAGGGGTTGAATGCCACGTGGATAATTCAGAACTTCGGAGCATGCTAACCTGTTTAAATGATCAAACCACGCAAAAAGCCGCCTTAGCTGAAAGAGCCTTTAATCGTCGCTTAGGCGGCGCTTGCCATGTACCCGTTGCAGGCTATGCAACAGTTCATAACCAGCAATTACAGATAAAAGGCTTAGTCGCCAAAGTTGATGGCAGCGTGATTTTGCGCGATGAGATTAATGGCTTAGCTGAAAATTGCGAAGCTTTAGGCACGCAATTAGCAGAACAGCTCATTGCTCAAGGCGCTGATGAAATCTTAAAACCTTATGTCGATACCCCATAATATTCTTGCGCTTGGCAATAACGATACCCTTAAAGCACTAGCCGTTGCTTTACCAAATCGCGTACTTTTATTTAATCCCCTAGAGATTGTCGCTTTAGATTACCCGCATGAGATGCCAGCAAGCGTTGGCAAAGTGATCCTTATCAGTGCGAATGCTGTCGAATATGGTTTAAAGATCATTTATCAACAGCTCAGCCCAAAAGCCCAATATTTCTCCATCGGTAAAAACACTGCAAAAAAAGCTGAGGCTTTAATACAAAAAAACGTTTATACGCCAGAAATCTTTAATGCAGAAAGTTTGCTTGCTCTAAGCGATCTACAGCAAGTCGAAGGCCAATCTATTCTCATTATTAAAGGTAAAGGTGGACGAGATATTTTAGAGAAAACGCTGTTAGCACGCGGTGCAATCGTATATACTATGGACTGTTATGAACGCCGCCCTAAGCAAATTGACTTAACAAATGCCTTGAAAATCTGGCAAAATAATTATGTTCAGTTCTTGCTAATAGCGAGTGAGGAAAGCTTAAATGCTTTTACCACTCAAGTGGATCAGGCTTGGTTATACAGTTTAACGCTTATAGTAACTAGCGAGCGTTTAGAACAAATCGCGCGAAACAAGGGATTTGGCCAAATTTTGCGTGCCAAACATTTTACAGTTGAAGACATTTTAAACACTATGGGTGCCTACTTATGATGAACGAAGAACAAACTTCTACCCCCTCAACCCCGGTGAAAAAGAGCCGCTCATGGATTAGCTGGGTTGCGCTACTCGCGATTTTGATTGCACTTGGCGCCTGGTTTCAATTAGTTCATCAACAAAAACGTAGCACAAAAAATTATAGTCAGTTACAAAGTAGCTTTCACCAAACGCTAACTGATACGGCCCAGTTAAGCCAAACGATTACTGATTTGCAGACGCAAATTGCCAACCAAAGCCAACAGTTACAAGCGCTACAAGCAACCTTTAACCGTATGCAAGCCGCAAATTCTGGTTATGAAACGGATATTGCTTTACAACAAGTCGACCATTATTTATTACAAGCAAATTTAACCCTCACTTTTAACCATGACATTGCGGGTACTATTGCGTTACTACAAGCGGCCGATCAACGTTTAAATGCTGTTTCAAATTCTCAAGTTATTTCTCTACGTCAAGCATTAGCAAGCTGCATTGTTAAATTACAAGCTTTGCCGCAATTAGACTATGTCGGTATTCTGACAAAAATTAATGCCCTTAGCCAACAAACAGCAACTTTGCCATTATTTGCAATTACCACCAAAACGCAAATGTTTCACAATGCGCCAGAAAACACACCAAGCAATAACCTTGCGCTTGCAAAGACCACTTGGCAAAAAACTTGGGCACAAACCTTAGAAACTTTAAAAACGTTAGTGGTTGTTCGTAATCGTCATGAAGATATCACACCGTTAATTTCTGATACACAAGAACAATTTTTACGTCAGAACTTACAACTCATTTTGCAGCAAGCTTCTTGGGCCGTATTACAGCATAACCAAAGCATTTATACTTTTAGCTTAACCCAGGCAAGCGAATGGATTCAGCGATACTTTGCCGATAACAACCCAGCGAATCAAGGCTTTCAAACAAACATTCAGCAACTACAGCAAATTGATCTTGAGCCAAAATTACCGGATATTGGCGCACTGATGAACCAACTACATACACTACAGTTAGAAATTAATAAATCTCGCACGCTTTCTCTAGGAAAACCTGTAACAAAAAACTTGGATGAAGAAGATGAGACAGACACTTCCCCAACACCTGATACAAAGCCAGCCCCTAACCCTTCCATACAAAAACCTGCAATACCAGCTGCTCCCACAAAACCCAAACTCTCTGATTCAAAAGGAGAGTTAGTATGAAACGTCTCATAACGCTACTAATTATTTTAGGTTTTGCTGCCTGGGCTGGCATTAGCATCGCTAAAGATCCAGGCTATATGCTACTTGCTTGGCATCAATGGACCCTCGAAACGCCTTTATGGTTCGGAATTATCCTTTGGTTAGTTTTTGCTTTTGCAATTATTTTTCTTGTTACCATTTGGCGGATGTTTGGTAATATTTCAAGCAATTGGCATGCATGGCGTAAACGCCGTAAATTAACCCGCTCAAATAACTTAACCATACGTGGCTTACTTGAATGTATCGAAGGTTATTATGAAAGCGCCGAAAAAAATATTAACAAAGCATTACCCAATGCTGAAATTCCGCTTGTTGATTATATCATTGCTGCTTACTGCGCCAATCAATTAGGTAAAACAGAAGCACGTGATACTTACCTATTGAATGCCAAAAATCTAGTTCCTGATGCAGAATCAGCCATTCACTTATTAAAAATCCAATGGCTCATTGCACAAAATGAAGTCAGCCAAGCTCAAACAGAACTTGATTTATTATTAAGTGAAGACCCTTACCAACCACGCGCATTAATGCTTGCCAAAGAGTTGCATCTGCGCGCAGGGCATTGGGATCCCCTTTTAAAAATTACCCAACTATTACGCAAGCGCAAAATTATTACGCCTGAAGCGCATGAAGATTTACAAAGCAAAGCTTATGCAGCCAAAATACTTGAAGCGGCTAATAGCAAAGATGTTAAAACCCTTAATGCTTGTTGGCTAACGATTCCTAGCCAGTATCAAACACTGCCCTCGCTGGTTTTAGTCTATGCGAAAGCCTTAGTTGATTTAGACCAAGGTAACATGGCTGAAGAAGCTTTACGCGATAGTTTGAAGAAATATTGGGATGATGAATTAGTGCGCTGCTATGGTTTAGCCGTCACGAACAATATTGAAAATCAATTGAAACAAGCAGAAAAATGGTTGCCTGATCATGAAAATGATGCCGTTTTATTGTTAACATTAGGCCGCCTATGTGCGCGCGCACAATTATGGGCAAAAGCACGTAGTTATCTGGAAGCTAGCCTCAATCTTGCAGAAACGCCAGAAACTTACCATGCTTTAGCCGAATTAGCACAAAGCCATCAAGAATATGCCAAAGCAGCGGAGTATTATGCAAAAGGTTTAATGTTGTCGCTGAAAAAATAATCTTCGGAGCCGTGTCAGCGGCTCTGAACCCTTAATAAACCATACCGTACCTCACCTGCCACTTGGTTTTTTAAAATTTCAACTTCAGGTGGTAGCCGGGTTAAATCAAATTGTTTTTCGACTTCAAAATAAATACTGTGCTCGCTTGCAAGCAAATTATTCTGTATCAATATTTCTAAGGCTGGCATTAAAAGATTACGCTGAAATGGCGGATCCAGAAAAACAATATCAAACTGTGTCCCTGGAACAAAGGCTGAGTGGAAAAAATCTGCTACTTGAAGGTTTAAATTTTCTGCAGCAAATCTTATGGCATTTGCTTTAATTTGAGCCGCAAAGTTTGGATTTTTTTCAAAAGCCATCACACTGGCTGCTCCTCGAGAAAGCGCTTCTAGTGTCACCGCCCCACTGCCAGCAAATGCATCAAGGCAGCGCGCGCCAGAAATTTTCATCATCAACCAATTAAATAAAGTTTCGCGCACGCGATTAGGCGTGGGACGAATTTCTTGCGTATCCGGAAATTCAATCCAACGCCCACGCCATTTACCTGCAATAATTTTAATCTTCGACAGCTTCACGATAGATAACAATGATATGGCCAATCGATTGAATTAAATCAGCCTGGTGATGGTTTAAAATGTCGTTCGTGATTGCTTTGCGTGCTTCTTTATCTTCTGCATTAACACGGATTTTAATTAATTCATGAGCATTTAATGCTTCATCAATCGCCAGATGAACTTCAGGGGTGAGCCCGTTTTGGCCTAATAAAACGACTGGATGTAATTGGTGCGCCTGACGACGTAATTGGATTTTTTTAGCTTGCTGCATAGTATTTACCTCAGCGCTATTATGAGGCATTTGCCGTTAAGAATCTATACTTTTGGGCTTTCAAGCGAAGTCTACTTATAATACTTGCCCCGAACTAAACTCGGGGCAAGTGCTATTAGGATAGCTATATTACCTAGGCGCGCGTCGCATAACAGAATTTTGGGTATTTGCTGTTCCATTAAAGCCGCTCTCGTTCGGTATGCTACTAACACTTGGAATAGACCAAGTAGAACCGCCATTTATCGTTTGAGCAACTTTTCCTTTGTCTGCACCATCTTGTCCTGCTGCCGTACAAACTGCCGTGCTTCCCGACCCTGTGCAATGTACGGCAGCAAGTCTTCCTGCCCCCATACCAGTAACAGGCTCCCAGCTATTAATGCCAGTGGTAGCTTGGTACAAAGGTGAAACACTTGCATTTCCTGCGGCCGCACATCTCAAGTTAGAACCACTGCCACCAGTACAGCTCACCTGCGTGAACGATCCGTTTATGTCTGAAACCTGGGTATTTTTAGTCCAAGTTTGTCCCGCGTCTGCACTTGTCATTAGTAAGGTTTGAGAGTAATCTGCATTCGACCCTACAGCAACACAGGCTGCGCTATTACCACTGCCTGTACAACTAACACTATTTAATCTACCCGCAACTGAAGACGCAAGACTCCAATTACCACTCCCATCTCTCGTTGCAATTAAAGTATCACCAGCAACTGTTGATCCTACCGCGACACAACGCTTGTCTGCGTCTGAACCCGTGCAGCTAACGGATGAAAATGTACCATTATCCGCCGTTAAATTCGAAATCACTGTCCAAGTACTTTCCAAGCCTGAAGTGGATTCCGCAAGCACAGGCGTCGCCGCATTTGAGTTAACGCCGCCAGCAACACAAAGGGTCGAATTTCCTGTATCAGTACACCCCACCGTGGTAAACGCTATTTCTTCTTCTGAGGGGGAAATAACGTTTAATTTGCTCCACGTAGCATTTTTACGCAGCAAAAGAAGAGCTTTTCCTGCCGCCCCGCTATTTTCACTTCCAGCGGCGATACAGCTACTATTACTGGCGCTACCATCTCCCGTGCAAGCGATACTTTTAAGAAAACCGTCTGTCGCAAAGCTGCTTGTTGTCAACTTGCTCCAAGTTTGACCATCAGTTGTTTGATAAAGCAACAACGCGCCGCCGTCAGTCTGCTCTCCTACAGCAGCACAAAAGCCTTGCTGTGTATCGCCTAAACAAGCACTACTATTCAGGTGACCTTCTGTCGCTGTATCATTAAGAACCGTCTGCCAAGCACCACCACTGTTTAACGATCCCGCAATAAGCGGATAATAGGTAGAAGACTGAACACTATAGCCAACAGCATTTAAAAATGGCGATGCGCTTGGCGTTGGTGCCCTGACGGAAAAACTCAGCGTTGGATGATAACCAACACGTTCCCCTTGATAATCTACTTGAAAAAATGATTGATTAAAACTTCGAGACACTTGGGAGCTCGTTGGTGAAACATGCACAGTAAAAGTACAGCTCGCATTTAACCTTAAACTACCACCGCAGCTATTGGTCGCTAAGGTAACAGGGCTAATAAAACCGCTAATCCCTACAGTAAGGTTATCAACCCCTGTATTGTTTGTCAGCGTATAAGTGACTGTCGTTGTCGTACCCGCCGCTAGAGCCCCTAAGCTTTTGCTTAATGGCGAAAGTTCGACTGGCTGAATTCCATAAGCTAGCCCTGAGAAAAACAAACATCCTGATGCAACTGTTGTTATTAAACGTTTCATGCTTATGCCCTCTTCGTGTTAATCAAAACTTCCAACTCACTCCTAACATCACACTTTGTGTTCTTAAATTAAATTTCGGTGGCACTTCTAGTGGAAGGTTTCCGCTATTACCAGCAGCAGAAGATTTTCCTAACGAGCTGTACAAATATTCCACCGAAGCACTTAAGTGTGAAGTAAAATCGCGGCGTACACCCGCCCCCACATCATAAGCAAGCTGGGCAGTTGTATGAGAGCCTAAGTTATAAGCTGAATTAGGAGGATTACTTGGATCAGCTGATGACTCATAGTAGGAGAGCTTATTCCATGTTTCACCTATACCAACAACGCCATATGGTGAAAAGCTGTGATAAGTAAAAAGCACGGGTTTAACATCAAACATCACGCGAGTACTGTTAACAGGCGCCCGAAAATTATAGTTATAAGTATCTGTCGGGTATTGGTAAACTTCTCCTTGCAATGCCCCTGACGAATGATACATATTGACTTGTAATAGAAGATCATTCAAATAAGTATTTTGTGAAAGCCGGTCAGCAAAAGCATGATAACCAATGCCACATTTCCAAGGCATGCTGGTTACTGTATGTGATACATGCTCGGTGTTGATATTTGGCGGCGCAACCATCATGGTGCCATTATCTCTATGCAACCAATCGATACCCGTACCAGCAGATATTTCAATATCCTTCAGAAAATTTGGGGAAAAAGCAAAAGAAGTGCAAGAAACAGCAGACAAAAGAAAAATACATCCAAGTTTTTTAATTTCCATGCAAAATCATCCTGATATGCGAACTTTGATTATATACAAAAAAATATAAATTGCAATTAAAAAGAAATTTCCTTCTTAACTTTTTTAGCAGCAAGCCATGAAGTGTATCACTGATTCGCGTCCTAGCGATATCATGCTAAAATAGCCATTTCATTGACTAAGCTAAGCCATGCCTCGCCAGCTAGGATATAACCCAACGAAACTTGCTGACAAGCAATTTAATAAGCGTGTAACGCGCTTGCTGATTGCGCTTTTTGGCTTAGTACTTGTTTTAGCGACGCGCCTTTTTTATTTGCAAATTCAGCAGCATCATTATTATTTAGATCAAGAAGAACGCAACCGTTCAAACTTATTAGCCATTGAACCACGCCGTGGGCTTATTACCGATCGAAACGGTGTTGTACTCGCCAATGATATTACTGTCTATAGCTTGGTTGTACAGCGCGACAAAGTTAAAGACCTCAAACAAACCCTGGCTCAGTTACAAGACTTGTTAGGTATTTCAGCAAAAGAAATTCAAATATTTTTAAAAGATGTCAAAAGCCACCCGCGTTTTGCCCCTATTCCTTTAGTTGACCGACTAACAGAAGAGCAAACCGCAAAATTCATGTTAAACCAATATCGTTTCCCAGGGGTCTCTGCTGAAGTCACTTATATTCGCCATTACCCCCTTGGGGCTGCTATGGCGCCTGTCACAGGCTATGTCAGCCGCATTAATGAAAAAGAGTTACAGCAAGTTGACCCAGCTAACTATGGCGCAAGTACGAATATTGGAAAAATTGGTGTCGAAAAATATTTTGAAAAAGATTTACATGGCCAAATTGGTTACCAACGCATTGCGATGGATGCTTTAGGGAGAAAAACAAAAGAACTTAGCAATATCCCACCGATTCCTGGCAACAATCTCACGCTAACGATTGATAGTCAATTGCAAGAAGCAGCATATAAAGCCTTTAATGGTAGTCGCGGCGCACTCGTTGCCATCCAGCCGAGCACAGGGCAAATTTTAGCGCTTGTCAGCAGCCCTTCATATGACCCTAATCTTTTCGTCAGCGGCATTGATAGTAAAACTTATAACGCACTACAAAAAGATCCTCATCAACCTTTATTTAACCGAGCGATTCGCGGCCAGTTTCCTTTTGGTTCAACGATTAAACCATTTTATGCTTTACAAGGTTTAGAAACAGGCGCAATTACGCCAAACACAAATGTTTATGACCCCGGCTATTTTACTTTGCCTGGAGTAAAACATGTTTGGCACAACTGGACTTGGAACGTGAAACACGGCGGTCAAGGCAATGTTAATGTCACTCGCGCATTAGAGCAATCTAACGATACTTTTTTCTTTACCTTAGCCATCAAAATGGGCATCGATAAGATGGCGGATATTTTAAATCAATTTGGTTTTGGTAAAAAAACCAATATTGAAATGCTGGAAGAAAGTACAGGACATATTGGTACACCAGCTTGGAAGCAAGCTAAAAAGCATGAGAAGTGGTATGCAGGAGATACGGTGTCCGCTGGTATTGGCCAAGGTTATGTCACAATGACAATCACACAGCTTGCTCAAGGCATTAGCATGATTGCTAACCGTGGCCAACAGCATAAATTGACGCTTTTACTGCAAGAACAAACACCCGATGGAAAAACTCGGCCTTATGTATCTCCAATGCTGCCTGAAGTAAAATTAAAGCCTCAAACATGGGATGTGGTCATTAATGGCTTACAGCGTGTGATTGAAGTTGGTACTGGATCCTACCATTTTGGTCAAAAAGAATTTGGCAAGCCTAAATACACAGCGGCAGGAAAAACAGGCACTGCACAAGTTTATAACTATAAGGGTGTAAAATATAGTAAATCACAAACACCGATCGATCTAAGAGATAATAGTTTGTTTGAAGTTTTTGCGCCAGTTGATAATCCACAAATTGCGGTAGCTGTTGTTAACGAGCACGAAGAAAATGCTGGTCTTATCGCAAGGCAAGTGGTCGATTTTTATCTACAAAAGCAAGAGGCGGCAAACGCTAAACAGGCTTCCTCGTCAATCGCTGGCGCTTCTCCTGACGACCCGGATGCCGCCGCCGATGAACATCCAGATGATGGCTTAGCTGAAGAAGATGATGAAGAGGACGATGCCTAAGCACCAACACAACGGGAGTTTATGATGATTACGCCCAACTGGCCAGCACCAGAGAATATTCACGCACTCACTTTAACCAAAGATGATTCAATCGCCGACCTGCCGCGGAATGTTGATTTGCGCTTATTGCAACAAGTGCATGAGAACAAAATCATTGAATTTCCCACTCCAGAAATAGAATTAAAAGCAGATGGTGCTTATACCCATCAAGCTAATATTGCCTGTACGATCAAGACTGCAGATTGTTTAGCCATTTTAATTTGCAGCCACGATGGTCAAGAAGTGGCAGCGCTACATGGCGGATGGCGCGGCTTAGCGCAAGGAATTATTGCGCAAGGCGTGAAAAAATTCCAAGCCCCCGCACAAGAATTAATCGCCTGGCTAAGCCCTGCGATTTGCCCGCAACACTATGAAGTTGATCAACAAGTGTTCAATGCTTTTTCTGGTTTAGAACATTGCTTTCATGAAAATCGCCCAGGTCATTGGTTATGTGATTTATATGCCATTGCGCGTATGCAATTACAACAAGCTGGTATCGAAAGAGTTTTTGGGGAAACACATTGTACGTTTGAATATGAAGAGGAATTATATTCCTATCGCCGGGATCCAACGGACCCCGGGCGATTGTTGCATGTGATTTGGCGAAGGTAAAAATTTATCTTTTAATTTTGAGTTGAGCTTTGCGCCGATCGACTTCTTTGGCCACCGTCACATCAAGTGAGTGAAAAGTCTCTTTTGAAAGTTTAACAACTTTCATAAGCTTAAGCTTTACCTCTCCGTTACCAAGTGGCATACCAAAGACTACAACGGTGTTAGGGCTGCCGCTCACAGCTTCTAAAGTATTCCCATAGCGAACAGGGTCTTGCCTCTTAACTGCTGCCAGCGCCCCGATTAAATCATTAACACTTTGAAAAGAATTATCTGCCCCTAATCTTGTAGCTGTATTAGGCAAATATTCATATAGAAAATTAACCGTACTGCTTGGTATTGCTGGAGCATCGAGATTCTTGAGAACAGAAACGAGTTCGGCCTTCTTGTCCATTGTTAGCCAGCCTTGTTCCGAAAGAATCGCATTAACATCCCACTCGTCTGCTTCATCTGCCATAGCGGCCGGGGGAACGCTCTGGGGGATGTATGCATATGTCAAGTTTTCAGCCCCATAAGTCTCCTGAATACGGGGTAAAGCATCTTCTAACTCTACTGCTCGGATTGTTACTTCGCTTCTAGCAGCGAGTTGTTGTAGGATTTTATCATTAAAAACATTACTGGAAGCAGGACTGCCCCACTTAGCAACAGCATAAGAGCCAGTAGTAGCGCTAAGAGCTGAACGGAAATCTTTTGGCGATGAGAATAATTTAACATCCGCAGCAAAAGCCAACGCCGAAGACGTTAACGCCACTAATCCAACAGCTAACAATAGTTTTTTCAACTTCATGGTTCATCTCCTTATGTAAAAAAATTATTTTATCGGACGACGATCTTGTCTTTTAGTCTGTGCCTGTGTTTTTAATAAATCCCTTGCGCTCTGAGACACAGCTGCTGCATAAAGACCATCTAGGTTTTGCACTGCTTGGAAATCCTGCAGAGTTAAAGCCTCCCTTGCTTTTAACTTTTGCAAAACAAGTTGAAAATCTACTACTTTATCAGGGTTATCCATGCGAACAAGCGTCAATGCTTGACCTAAAACTTCTCGACGCTGTTTTAGGCCAAATGTAGACTCATACTGCGCAAGCATCTGTCCTGTTTGCGGGAAAACCCTAGTAACAGCGTCAATATTTATCGTAGCAGCTGCTCTTCTAATGTCTTTATCATTAGTAGCAGCAAAGAAAGCAGCGGTAGAGTGATCAGCTGCAAGAGTGTCCAAAAGAGCCTCATTAATAACCGCACCAGCCCCGGTTCCTGAAGCCTTAGGCGCAGGAGCAGCAAGACCATCAAGGTCGCCACCAGCATACTGCTCCTGCGAAAACGCCACATGCCCCAAACCTAGTAAAGCACTTAATAAAACAATTTTATTCATCTTCATTAGTGTAAACTCCTTTTGAAAAAGAAAAATCTTAATTACTCACTAACCCAAGCCCTTGCACCCCCACTCACTCAAGGTATAATAACAAAGATTCAATGGATGCAATCTTAATTTATGTCAAAACGCAAAATTTCGCAAGCCACCCCTAAAAGAAAACTATCGACAGAAACCGATAGTTATGCCATTAACCCACATTTAAGAGAAGCTGTTTTTCTTTTATCTCTCGCCTTAGGGGGATTAATCTTTGCTGTTTTACTCGCATTTGAACATGTCATTCTTGACCATTTTGGTGGTAATGCGGGGGCATGGATTGCCGAAACACTTTTAAACTTTTTTGGTTTTGTCAGTTATCTATTACCTGCCGCCATTATTTTTGCGGGTTGGTTATTTTTCCGAGCAAGAATTGTTTTCCCTAAAGAAGATTATCGCCATGCCTCTTTGCGTTTATTTGGTTTTTTACTTGGCTTAATTGGCGCAAATAGTTTTATCAGCATTGCCTTTAGTCACATGAGCTTAAGCTTTAACCCGGGTGGTTATTTTGGTGAATTTTTTAGCCAACTGGCGATGAGTGTCCTTGGGGCTGCGGCAAGTGCTGTAATTTTTGCGGTATGTTTTTTGATTGGGGTGACTTTATTTACAGGCTTATCTTGGATTAAATTGCTTGATAATGTTGGTCGCGGCGGCCTTTGGTTAATGAACTATATTTCTAGTAATATCAAACGCTTAAAAGCTTTTTTAATTGAACGTCGAATTAAACGTCAATTAAATAAGCCTGTTATTCCCGAAAAGCCTTTACCAAGGATCAAAGAGAAAAAAGTCGCGGCCAGCGCTGTTCCCCCGCGGATTGAAAAACCTCAACCTGCACCTGTCCCATCCACTCGCGCGCGCAAAGATTTACAAAAAACTTTATTCCAAAGTAACGACAATACCACCTTACCTTCGTTAGCTTTATTAGATCAGCCTAGCGGCTCAGGACAAATTCAAGTTAATACCGCTGCGCTAGAGAGCATGTCACGTGAAGTTGAAGCACGTCTATTAGATTTTGGTGTTGAAGTCCAAGTTGTTGCCGTGCATCCTGGCCCCGTCGTCACGCGTTATGAAATGCAGCTTGCGCCTGGTTTGAAAGTCAGCAAAATCAGTGGCCTTGCCAAAGATCTGGCGCGTTCGCTTTCTGTGCCAAGCGTGCGTATCGTTGATGTCATCCCCGGCAAAACCACCGTGGGCTTAGAAATCCCTAATGAAGATCGTGAAGTTGTTCGCTTGTCCGAAGTACTCTCTTCGCAACCTTATGAACAAGCGAAATCACTCTTAAGTTTAGCTTTAGGCAAAGATATTGCTGGTCACCCTGTGATCGTAGATTTGGCTAAAATGCCTCACTTACTGGTGGCAGGTACAACAGGTTCTGGTAAATCTGTTGGCGTCAACGCAATGATTTTAAGCTTACTATTTAAAGCAAAGCCCGATGAAGTGCGCTTAATCATGATTGACCCCAAAATGTTGGAGTTATCCATTTATTCTGATATTCCGCATCTGCTCACTCCTGTTGTAACGGATATGAAAGAAGCCGCTAATGCCTTGCGTTGGTGTGTGGCAGAAATGGATCGCCGTTACAAACTCATGGCAATGCTTGGCGTACGTAACCTTTCCAGCTATAACCAAAAAATAAAAGAAGCTGAAAAAGCAGGCAAGCCTATTTTAGATCCTTTATGGAATCCCGCTAATTCCTTAGGCGAAGAGCAGCCAGCCTTAACCACCTTGCCATTCGTCGTTGTCGTGATTGATGAATTTGCAGATATGATGATGGTGGTTGGAAAAAAAGTTGAAGAATTAATCGCTCGTATCGCACAAAAAGCACGTGCCGCAGGGATTCACATGATTTTAGCAACGCAGCGTCCTTCGGTTGACGTCATCACGGGCTTGATTAAAGCTAACGTCCCTGCTCGTATTGCTTTCCAAGTTTCTTCACGTATTGATTCACGCACTATTTTGGATCAACAAGGTGCAGAACAATTATTAGGCAATGGTGACATGCTTTATCTCACACCAGGCTCAGGTTTGCCTATTCGTGTCCATGGCGCTTTTGTCAGCGATCAAGAAGTGCATGCGGTAGTGAATGATTGGAAATCCCGTGGCGAGCCAGTTTATATTGAGCAAGTTACGCAAATCCGCGACCCAAGTGAAAGCGCAGAGGGTGCTGATGAACAAGATCCTTTATATGATGAAGCTTGCAAAATTGTTTTAGAATCTCGCAAAGCATCCATCTCCAATATCCAACGCCGATTAAAAATTGGTTATAACCGGGCTGCCCGCTTAATCGAAACCATGGAAACTGCTGGCCTTGTTAGCCCAATGGAATCCAATGGCAATCGTGAAGTATTAGCGCCAGGACCAGATGGAAATGTTTGAATCGGGTGAAACAACTGAGCTAAAGCGCATCTCCATAACGGATACCAGATGCGCTTCACTATTAATTAAATAGAACTATAGGAAATCTTTAAACCCTGAAAAGCAGGATGAATACCTGCGTATAAGCTACTTTCAGCTAAATCACTTGTTGGAGCTTGATTTTCTTTTTCGCTGGGGGATAACCTATTAATCGGAGAACCAGGCGTGAAAAAACGAGTGACATTTTTTCCAAACGTAACTGAGCGAGAAACTTGACGCTCAATCTCTTGTAAGGCATCGGTGATTTCTTTATCTGCTGAAGCTTTCATAAACTCTAATGGTTCTGGTGCGAACTTTTCGACCAATAGATCATGTAAAAAAACTAATCCCGCATAATCCAGTAATTTTTCTGGCTCTTGCTCTATCGCAGCTTCAATCTCACAATAGCTTTGGCCAAGGTAATTGTCTTGAATCGCTTGTTGGAAAATTTTTGCGCAAAAAACTTGAAATGCTAATAAACTTTTTTCAGCCGATAATGGTGAGCTATAAATTTTGTTAAGCGCTTTTAAATATTTTTCAACTATGGCATGCGCTATTTCAGAAGACCTTTCTGCGGCATCCTCTGAGAAAAGTCTTACATTATAGCCAGAGCGTTTTGCAATCTCAGTAACTGAGGTTGATAAAAATTGTTCGCAAAGTTTTTGAACCGTCAGCAAAGAAACTGTTTTCATGTTTATTATTTCGCTTTTTGATGAAAGGGGTTAAATTGTTAAAATGAATTTAATAACCAAAGTGAAACCTTCTATTGGGAACAATTTCAGCGTCGGGCACTTGTAAAGTCTGTTGCTTTATTCGATCAATCTTTATTTGAACATCCGGTTTTATTGCTATCAGCGTGTCTAATAAAGGTTTGTATTCTTCTCGCAGAATAAATTGATTAAGAGCCTCATTATTGACTAGTCCTAAGAGACATTGTTCAGCAATAAGTGTCAGTTCTTCCTGGGTAAAATCTGCCTCTTTACCGCCAACAACGGCTAAAGCATAAACAACTAGATAACGCGTTAAAATATTTAACCGGTCAGAAATAACCTCTAGGGCTCGAAAATTAACTTCTTTTAACTGTTTTAAACTTGCCAAAAAAACTGCGGCCTTAACGGATAAATCGACAAATAACTTCTCAGCTCTATCATGTGTGAGTTCTCTTATAAAAGTATTCACAAGCAATTCTAGCTCTCCTTTGCCGGCTAAAAATGTTGCTTGCGCTTTTAGCATTTGTAGGTTAGCCTCAAGAAAGACAATTAACTTTTGATAATGCTGAGAAGAATTAAGTGGTTCTAAAGCAATTTTTTCATAAATAATCTTTGCAAACTCACACTTCATTTTTGTCCACTTAACATTACGTGAAGCGTGCTTAATGCGACTAAAAATACCTTCAATTGGACTTTGCGCCCAAGGCAAAGGGGATGAAGGAAAATGAGCATTTGCCCTAAAAGAAGATGGCGAAATACTGCTAGCGGAGACGTTGTCTTGGCTAATAGCGCTATTGCTATCAATAGCATCGTAGTCTATTAGGACGGTAAAAGCCTCTTGCGTAATAACCGGGAGCTTTTGTCCACGCTCTTGTAAATATTTAGCCAAAGCGGCAAGCGCATATTCTTTAGAAAATTTTGGCATAAGTTATTATTATTTTAGATATTATTGATGCCAAACATTATACAGGCCTAATATTAAGGCTTTATTAAGCGATTTAAATATGAGAAATGCGTACCTTTGCAGGGACAAAATTATTTCAGGTTTGATCAAATGGCTATTTCAACATTAATCTTAGAGCCATCATTAGTGGACTTTAAACTTGCATAACGCTATATCTGCATTTTTACAATCTTCTTCATCATTGTATACAGTACTCTGCGACCAGGAGCCCGTATCTGGTGTTAATTCTTGAGCAGCATCAAGTAATGCTACGGCTTCTTTTTGACCTTTTTCTGGAAATAATCTATTTAATGTATAGAGGCAATTCCCATGGACATCAACCGCGGGAGTTTTATTTGCACGGGCGCCTGCAAAATAATAACGACCATCTTTTAAGCCTGCCTGAAAAGCAATATTCCAGCCTGACAAAGCTTTAATTGGGATACAAACTGAACGGCTACAATCAACCTCATCAACCGGACATTGCGTTGTACTTGCCACTGCATTAATGGAAAAAATACAAGATAACAAACCCAGACAAAAAACTTTTTTAAATAACATATTTTTTTCCTTGTTACTTATCCCTTAATACCATAGCAAACTTTGTCTGCAAGGACTGAATAAGACCTTCTGATAGTTGTGTAACTTTTTCATCTGCTAAAGTTTCTTGCTTATCTTGCAACACAACGCCAAATGCAAGACTCTTTTGATCAGCTGGCATGTTTTTACCTTGATAAATATCAAACACAATGACATCTACACAGAGCGCGCCCAGCTTAGCTTTTACAAAATTGATAATTTCCCCTACTGCTTGACCACGGTTTAATAAAAAAGCAAAGTCCCTTCGCACAGAAGGAAACTTACTGATTTCTTGACACTTAATATGTACAGGCAGCGCAATTTCCTCCAAAGCCAACTCAAATAAGTAAACTGGTACTGCAAAACCAAAATCTTGCTGCAAGGAAGGATGCAAGCGGCCAAGATGCCCAATAACTTTATCTTGCGAAATAATTTTTGCCGCTTGTCCTGGATGCAACATAGGACGTTCACTCTTCTCAAAAGTAATGGGCAATTTTAAGCTATCGAGCAATAACTCCACTTCACCTTTTAAATCAAAAAAATCTGTCTCACTCGCTTTATTGCTCCACTGCTCTGGCACGGCTGCGCCAGCCATTAAGCCGGCTAGCATCATCGGCTGTTTTAAACATGCTTTAGCAGCGTCATGTTCATTAAAATAAACACGACCAATTTCAAAATAACGTGCACGTGCTTGTTGACGGTTGAAATTATATTGTGCTGTATTTAATAAACTTGGCCATAAGCTGGTGCGCATAATAGCTAGCTCAGCGGATAAAGGATTTTTCAACTTCACTGCTTTATCATTTGGCATACATTGCGCTTGCAGGTTTTCGCCAATAAAACTATAGCTAATGATCTCACGAAAGCCTTGGCTGGTGAGCGTTGCACGAATTTTTTGAAATTGGTCAACTGCCATTTGCGTTGGCGCTAATTGTTCAATACGGGGTTGGTGCAAAGGTAAATGATCATAGCCATAAACACGCGCCAACTCTTCAATAAAATCGACTTCTTTGGCAATATCAAAACGAAATGTCGGTGGCGTCACTTGATAATCAGCACTAAGTTGCTGCACCTTCATCTCTAACGCAGTTAAAATTTTTTCTACCGTTGCCGATGGAATTTCATAGCCTAAAATTCGCTCAATGCGCGATTTTCTTAAAGGAATTGCTTTAGGAGCGGAAATCTCACTACCTTTACTGATTACATATTCACCAATTTCCCCACCTAAATGCTCAATAATTAATGCCGCTGCATAATCTAAAGCTATTAATGGCAAAGCAGGATCAACACCACGCTCAAAGCGCTGTGCAGCTTCCGTATGTAAACCATACTGGCGTGCACGACCGGCAATGGCTTCTGGTGCAAAATGGGCGCTTTCTAAAAAAATATTGGTTGTTGCTGGGGCAACGCCGGAATCTAATCCACCAATAACACCGGCAACTGCTTGCGCGCCATGATCATCGGCAATCACCAAAGTATTGCTTGCAAGTGTTAATGTTTGGCCGCCTAGCACGGTGAGCTTTTCACCATTTTGTGCAAATCGCACACAAAGATTTTTAACCTTATCCGCATCAAAAGCATGTAGCGGCTGCCCCATTTCTAGCATGACATAATTACAAATATCCACGACAGGATGAATACTTTCAATGCTTGACTTTTCAAGTCGCTCTATCATCCAGGCGGGCGCTTTTTTATTTTGTGGCATTTTACGAATGAAACAACCGGTGTATAAGGGACAAGCACTTGGCGCATCAATTTTAACGGATGCAAGATGCTCTTTTTCTGCAGCAAAAGTAGTCGCTTTTTGCAAAGGTACAGCGGCGTCGGCAAAACCTAAACAAGCAATCTCGCGCACTAAACCGCGCACACTCATGCAATCACCACGATTCGGCGTAATGGAAAAATCAATTAGCGTATCATTGCCCGCCTGCTCCATGCTTTCAACTTCAAAGCCACCGCGCGGCATAAAAAAATCAATTTCTTTTGCACTGGGAAACGCTTGTGCAACTGGCAAATAATTTTTCTCAAAATAATCTCTTAACCAATTTAATGAAACTTTCATAAATATATTCTCACGTGCATTACTGCTTACTTTATTTAATCACTGCAGGCACAAAGTATTTAAAATTGTTCTAAAAATCTTTCATCATTTTCAAACATCATTCGTAAATCTGGAATTTGGTAGCGCAGCATCGTTAAACGGTCCATACCCATACCAAAAGCAAAGCCCGTATATTTTTCTGAATCAATGCCAACAGCTTCTAACACATTCGGATGAACCATACCGCAGCCTAATACCTCTAACCAGCCGGTATTTTTGCAAATGCGACAGCCTTTCCCCTCGCATTGGGCGCAAGAAACATCAACTTCAGCAGAAGGTTCGGTAAAGGGAAAATACGAGGGTCTTAAGCGAATCTCTACTTCTTTTTCAAAAAAGTCACGCATAAACGCTAACAATAAGCCTTTCAAATCCGCAAAGCTGCTACGCTCATCAATCACTAAGCCTTCCACTTGATGGAACATAGGGGTATGCGTTAAATCAGAGTCGCAACGGTATACACGGCCTGGGGTAATTACCCGGATAGGCGGCTGACGATTTTTCATGGTGCGAATTTGCACAGAGGAAGTATGGGTTCTTAGCAGCAAAGGTGGCAACTTCGCCTCTTCATCCCCAGCGCTTATCTCCGTTGGGGAGAGGGGCGCACTCGCTTCGACATAGAACGTATCATGCATGGCTCGCGCAGGATGATGGCTAGGAATATTTAAAGCTTCAAAATTATGCCAATCATCTTCTATTTCTGGGCCTTCCACAATATCAAAACCGGCACGCACAAAAAATGATTCAATCCGCTGGCGCGTTTGCGTCACTGGATGCAAACTACCTAAGTTTTGGCGACGGCCTGGCAAGCTAATATCAACAGTATCTTTTTGTAACTCTTGCTGCACAGCCTGTGATTGCAAGCTTTGCAGTTTACTGTCTAATAACGCTTGAATAGCAGCTTTCGCTTGGTTAATGACTTGCCCTGCCTTGGGACGTTCTTCGGGAGATAAGCCGCCTAACGATTTTAATTGTTCTGTCAGCACACCCTTCTTACCTAGAAAATGTGCTTTGATTTGTTCATATTCCGGAAGCGTTTGAACTTTTTCAATAGCCATTTGCGCTTCTTTAACCAGCGTTGTTAGATCGATCATAAAAACAATAGAGTTAAAATTTCGATTATACCTGAGAGGCAAACAGAAAACTATTTATGAGATAACTTAAATTATTAAGTACGTATTTTTAGAGAAGCGTAAGAATTTTCCTTCTGCAAGGGACAAAATTTAGCGCCATTCTCGCGAAAGCAGGAATCCAGGGTTGCGAGGATAGCTTTAGGGTAAAGTTATGCACATTTAAAAAAAACAAAAGAAAAAAATTTTAAGAAAAACAACAACAGGGAACATTTTTTGTGGTAAATAACCTATCTTATTGATTATTTATAGTTTATTTTTGATTGATTATTTGCCAACCACTCCACTTGACCCGCCCATTTCATAAGGCTTCGCGAAGCTTTACCAAGGTTTTTCCACAAAGTTATCCACAGATTTTGTGAGTAAGTTCTTCCCTGTTACTAAAGTACTTGAATATAGCAAGATTAAGTTAGTGAAGTTAACATTTAAATATTCTTTACGCATCGTTTTTATCAACTTCGTAAAGTTATTCACACCGATCAAACTTGTTAAGAAAAAAATTTGGCGAAAAACAACAGACCGCTAAATAGCTTGCAGTAATTATCTTAACTGGTTGTATTTACAGGCTTTATTTTAATACGCTTATTTCTTTAGCACACCACTTGACCCACGCTATTTATAAGGCTTTGCGAAGTTTTACCAAAGCTTTTCCACAAAGTTATCCACAGATTTTGTGAATAACTTGATTGTGCTAACAAAGTCAAAAAAGAAACAAGAAGTTAAAACCTAAAAAAGGTAAGCAGCGGATTCAGCTATCCAGCTGCTTACTACCTTCCTTATTAGGTTTTATATTGCCCCATAGTAAGACCGCCTAGGAAGTGGTGGCGTATCAGCAGCAGAGGTGTCGCCGCAACAGCAAGAAGACTTAGGCTTTTTTCCTAAAAGAGACTGTTTTTCACCATCGCCAAAGAATGTTTGCGAAGCACGATAAGTGTCAGCTAGTCTCCTTGCCATTACCTCAGAATCTTCTCTTGGAGCGCTTGGAGTACCTGCTACTTCCCCTGCAGAGTAAGTATTTCTTCCAAACCTACCAATAGTTGCATATCCAGCACCCGGAGTAGGTATAAACTGGTCAGCAATTCTGGTTTCCGGTGGAGGTGTGCTTTGTGAGCGAACATGCCCTCCGCCGCCCAACCTTGCTTTTGCATCTGCTAATCTTTGGGCAAGTAACACGGGGTGGGCCTTAAGTAACTTAACTGCATATTCATAATTTTTTTGGTTACCAGCATCATTTAATAAGCGATGAGTTTGATCAATAGCCGCATCTAACGCTTTTACTCGCTTCACTTTTTCTCCCTCAGATTTACGAGGTTTGTTAGCGATATAATCTTGAGCTGCTTTAAACAAAGCAACTAAATATTCTCGCTGGCGATCAATTTCTCGCATTGTTTTGCCAAGCTCCATATGAGTACTATGTGCTAATTTATCCTCTAGCCTCAAATTGTGAACATTTAAGCTCTGCAAACCACGAAAAGCTTCTTTCAAAGCTTTCAGCGCCTCATCAATATTTTTGTTAAAGTCATCCCAATGCGAAATGCGTTTCACACCCACAGCAAAAGCGGTATCTGAAAATTGTTTCGCCGTTTGTACAAATTGATCTAATTTTTGATTTAAACCTTCGAGCTTTTGAAGATTGAGAAGTAGAGCGTCTTTTAATTGGGTAAATGCAGCATCTGAACCAGGCATAAGTTTTCTCCTTAATATTAAAGTTATTGTTAACAGCAGATTGACTTATCACACGTTTTCTTGTTATTCCTTTTAATAGCCTCCTTTAATTAAGAGTATATACTTTCTAAAAGTGAAAAACTAGCAGATAAATTTTTCTCACCTGGGGAAACATTTGCCTCAATCTTTAGACTTTTTTTCTTAATAGCGGTAATATTTAGCAAGTAATTTTTTCAGGGATAGGATGTATGTATTTTTTGATAAGGAAGCTTTGGCAAATATTATTTAGTCTTACCTTAGTTTGCTTTGCGCATATTGGCTTTGCTGCTGACACAGTTAATCATAACAACTCCCCTATTAAAGTTGGCGTTATTATTGGCGCCCCAATTGCTTATCAAGATAAAAATAAAGCTTGGCACGGCATTATTGTTAACATTTGGGAAGAGATTGCTGCAGAGAATGGTTGGCAGTATGAATTTATCCCAATGGGAGAAAATGTTGAAAATGCTATTAATGCTGTTTCAGAAAAAAAACTTGATGTCCTAATTGGCCCTATTACAGTTACCTATTCGCGCTTAAAACAAGCAGATTTTTCTCGTCCGTTTATGATTAATAAAGTCGAGGTGCTAGAACGCGGCCTGCCTATTAATCAGTTTGGCTCTCTGCTCTTGATGGTTTTAGCCAAAGCATTCAACACCTTTTTCTTGATTATCTTCATTGTATTTCTCGTCATCGCCCATATCATTTGGCTCTTAGAACGCAAAACGCTCAAAGAATATGGTCAAGGGTATTTACGTGGAATAGCACATACCACTTGGTCTTTATTAATGCTACTAGTTGGTAGTCAATTGGTGGATCGTCCTAAGCATCACTTATCGCGCTTCTTAATTTTATTAGTGATTTTTTTATCTATTACTTTTAGTTCTCTTGTGGCAGCTGCCTTTACTTCATCATTAACTTTATCCTTAGCACCTGCTGCTATACCTCAAGAAAAATCTATTAAGCAACTACAAAGCAAAACTTTCGCTTCTGTTACAGGCCAATCAACAGGCGCAACAATGCAGAATTTAGGCGGAGATGTGATTTATTTTAATAGTCTACATGAGGCTATTCAGTCTTTAAAAAATAACCCTAAAATTGATGCGATCGTTGGAGATTCTGTGCTGTTAAAATACAACATTGCTCACACAGCAGGATTTACTGGCCTTAGCTTAACCCCTATTTCATTAGATACGGATGAATATGCTGTTGTTTTTCAACATAACAGCCTCTTACGTCAAAATTTTGATTACAGTTTAACTAAGCTAAAAGAAGAAAACCAAGCTATGCCAATTTGCTTACGTTATTTAGCAGAACAAGATGCCGCCGCTTGCGTGATTTAAACTTATCCAGAGAGGTGTTGTCGCGTATCAGAAAGCGTTTCCTTCTCCAAGGTTTCATAGTCATTCTCGTCTAGTGGTTGGAAAGTTTTATTATCATCAGGTTGTTGAAAGAGACTGACTTCCTGCTCAGGCCCCTTCATCCAACAGGATAATAGACGTTCTTCTAATGTACTATTGTTACTACATAGTATTTTTGCAGAAGCTCGGTCTCGAAGAGGCAATACTGATGACAACCCTAAGCTTGTGACTTCTTTATCTTCTAAACTTAGCTCTTCAAATATCTCTTCTAAATCTATTTGCTCGCATGTAGCGCTACGATCACAGTCTTTTCGTTTACCTGCCATAGGTTTCCACTCATTATTTATTATTAAATGGCCGCCATTTTACCTGAATAAAATTAAAGTTTCCTTAACAGCAGGAGAAAAATCTACAAGGATCCTCTGTGGGGTATGAAATTTATTGTAGGGTGGGCAAAGCGCTATGCAAGGGGCTTTTTTTACCGCTTTGGTGGGCACGTCGCTAGCGCTCCTTTACCCACCCTACAGCGCGTGCCCACCATTTTCATACCCCACAGAGACGAGGATCTTTGCAGGAATAAAATTGTTTCACGTTTACCCAATCGCTCTATGGAATATTAATATCAGAGCCGCAAGTGTGAGATGAAGAAAACTGCTCTTAAAAAAAGCCAAACATGTAAATTTCAAAGAATAAAGCGGAAAAAAAGAATGTCACTTTAGTTTATCATGCCATATGGCATGATAAACGGTGACAGTGCTGACTTACTTATTTTACCAATCGATACTTGCCAAACCATCTAAACTTGCAGCGTCGCTAGTCGTATTTCTAAGCGCGCCTTGCGACATTAAATAATTTTCAATTCTCCAATGCCCTCGTTTGCTCGCCCAGTCAAGCGCCGTATTATGGTGGCGTGTTTCAGTATTTAATGAAGCCCCTTGTTCAACCAGATATTGCACAATATGGTAATGACCTAATACCGAAGCCAATACCAGAGGTGTACAATGGTGCCAATTGCTATACCATGCGGTTGGGGCATTAAAAGAGAGCAATTGTAGCAATCCTTGGAGAATCTTAGAATGTGATAAATCAGGTAAGTAGCCTATCTGAGTATCTGGATTAACACCTAACTCAATCCCAACGGCAACACCGGCAAAGTCCCCTTCGACCACATATTTTTGCAGTACATGCTCTTTATAACCGTTTTCAGAAAAGTTCTTGCTATAAAGACTAAGCACTTCAAAAACATATCGGGATTTTTGCTTGAGCAAGCCATCTTGCAGAGAAGCTAAAATCACTTTGATTGCTGCATTTTCCGACTGGACTAAACGGATAAAGCTGGCTGACGTGGGTAAATTGCGATAGGCTAATAGCTGCTTGATTAAAGATTGGTTGTCAGCGCTAAGCTTTGCGTTTTCTAAAGCATCGAAGAAAATTTCTAGTGACATATATACCTCCTGATCTCTTGGGTTTCATCAAATGCACCCAATGTGCATTCTCCAAAGAGTAGCGAATTTTGCCGCTCGTTTAAGCCCATTTTGTAGAAGCCAATATGAAGTGTCAACGAGAACTATTCGCAACTCCCAGCAAACAACCACGCAATTTTTATTTATATTTTCAAAGATATAAGATATTAACCGCGAAGAGATAAGCCTAAAAAACTACTTACCAATGCGCCCAGCGTTGCCTGAAAAATACGACTAAACGACGTTTTAGCCTGAGTTAACAGGCCGAAAATAAGAATAGTTTATTCAAGCATGAGCTAATTTGATTGAAATATGCTATAATTTCGCGCTTATGTTTTCTGGTCGCGGAAAACAACTATTAACTTTATGATTTAAGAGGCCTTTATGTCCAAGAATGATTTTACAGTTACCGCTAAAAGTCGTAGCGAACAAGGTAAAGGTGCGAGCCGCCGCCTCCGACGTTTAGATAGCATGGTACCAGGCATTGTTTATGGTGGTGAAAACAAACCTGAAACCATCATGATTGCACACAACCATTTAACCAAACTGCTTGAGAACGAAGCTTTTTATTCTCACATTTTAACCCTTGAAATTGATGGCAAAAAACAACAAGTGGTATTAAAAGATTTACAACGTCACCCTTACCGTCCTATCATCGTACACGTTGACTTCCAGCGTATTACTGGTAACGAAAAAATCACCATGCATGTTCCATTGCATTTCTCCGGTGAAGATGTTGCACCTGGCGTGAAAATTGACAAAGGAATCGTGACACACTTAGTAACAGAAATTGAAGTACGCTGCTTACCAAAAGACCTTCCTGAGTTCATCGCAGTTGATTTATCCAACCTCAAACTCGGCGAAAGCGTGCATATTTCTGATCTTAAATTGCCTACAGGTATTGAAGCGACTGCGCTTCTTCACCGTAATGACATGGCAGTTGCGAACATCCAAGTTCCAAGAGCAGCATTGGCTGAAGAAACAACAGCAGCACCTGCAGCAGAAGTTCCTGTTGCACCAAAAGGTAAAGAAAAAGACGAAGCTAAATAAGCTTGCAAGGTGGGCAAACCGCGTAAGCGTGCGCCCACCCCACTTCAAAATATTCACCTATGTCCTCCATCCAGCTTATTGTCGGTCTCGGAAACCCTGGTTCTCAATATCAAAATACTCGGCACAATGCTGGCGCCTGGTTTGTTGAAGCGCTTGCAGAAAGCCACCATATCAAGTTAAGCAACGAAAAACGTTTTCGCGGACGTTTCGCACAGCTCAACAGCGAGCATGGCAAAGTTGCTCTATTGGTACCTGAGACTTTTATGAATTTAAGTGGGGATGCCGTTGTAGCCGCAGCTAACTATTACCATATAAAACCGCAAAATATTTTAGTTGTGCACGATGAATTAGATTTAGCTTGCGGCCGGGCTCAATTAAAACTAGGCGGCGGTCCTGCAGGCCATAATGGCTTGAGAGATATTATTCAGAAATTAGGCACGAAAGATTTTTGGCGACTACGTATTGGTATCGCCAGGCCACCGGCACTTTTTCAGCAAAGTGTCGCTGATTATGTTTTAAGCAAACCATCAGCACAAGACTTAAGCGCTATTGAAGCAAGTATTGAAAAAAGTTTAAGCGTTTGCGAACTTCTCTTTTCAGGCCAGCTTGATAAAGCCATGCAAAAACTGCATAGCGCATAGACTGTAAAGCATTATGTGAAAACAGCAAAATATTCAGCGTAATCTGCCGCTGAACCTTCATTCAAATTATACAGTTTTAGTACAAATTTATTGTATAATGTCAGATACTAAACAAGGCTAAGCTTATGACATTAACGCCCATTATGATCATGAAAATTGTTTTCCTTCCGTTATGGCTGCTCATGGTCGCTGGCTTTGTTATCTTTGCCTTTTTGTTTCGGAAACAATTAGCCTGTCGTAAAGTGGATCCCACCTACCCACCTTTTAACAGAATTTTTAAAGATGCTTGCATTTCTTTCATTTCGCCATTGTTTTTTTATCCTAGTAGCATCTTTTTTGCTTACTGCGTTGTCATGCATAAAGGTTTTGTATATACCGATATCCACCAATACGGTATTCCTTATTTTATTTTTAGCCTTCTTCTAGCAATTGTTTTCCATGATTTCTATTATTACTGGATGCATCGAGCAATACACACACGCTGGTTATTTCGCAAGATCCATCGTATTCACCACTATAGCCATAATCCAACCGCGCTAACTTTTCTGACCTTGCACCCTATTGAGACTATGTTAACTTCCCTCTCAATTCCGATGTGCATTTTTTTATTTCCGATCAATGTAAATGCACTAATTATTTTATACATGCTGATTCTTATACATGCTGCTTATGCCCATAATGGTTATGAGTGGTTCACAAGCAAACTTTCAAAACAATGGTTTAATAATGCAGTGGCGCATTATTTTCACCACAAACATGCCAAAGTTAATTACTCCTATTATTTCTTATTTTGGGACCGTTTATTTGGTACTTTAGACAAAAAATACGAGGAAACTTTTGATAAAGTTTCTGATAGAATCCAAGGCAAAAATCAAGCTCCAACCGAGGCAACTGTATGCAACCCAGTCTCCAATTAACACCCGCAGCACTCAAACAACTTGAAAAGCTTTGCGAGCAGCAAAATGGCAATGGTTTATTCATTACGATTAAAACGACTGGCTGCTCTGGTTATTCTTATGATTTAAGCATCATTAAAGAACCCGCCAAAGATGATCTTGTTTTCGAGCAAGAAAATCATCACTTTGTTGCAATTAACCCCAAAAATCTGCCTTTTATTAATGGCAGTACACTGGATTATGTTCGTGAAGGTTTAAATGCACGCTTTAAATTTTTAAACCCAAATGAAAAAGGCACCTGCGGGTGTGGCGAAAGTTTTACCATTTAACTTCTTGAAACTCTACATGACACCGACTACGAAAAAATTATTACACTACACTGGCAAAGCTATTAGCGATTTTGCAATGATTGAAAAAGGCGATCGCGTAATGCTGTGTTTATCCGGCGGTAAAGACTCTTATTCTTTATTAACCATCCTGAATCTTTTACGCAAGCGCTCTGGCAACAAATTTGAACTATTTGCTTTTACGCTTGATCAAGCCCAGCCTGGCTGGGACGATAGCGCTATGCGCGCCTGGATGGCAGAGCAGAAAATTCCTCATGAAATTTTGCGCGAAGATACTTATTCCATCGTGAAAGAAAAAATTCCTGAAGGCAAAACTTATTGCTCACTATGCTCAAGGTTACGTCGTGGGATTATTTATCGTTATGCCGAAACGCATGGATTTAATAAAATCGCTTTAGGCCATCACCGTGACGATTTAATTCGGACTTTATTAATGTCAATTCTTTACGGTGGAAGAATGAGCGCTATGCCACCCAAACTCTTAAGCGATAACAAAAAACATATTGTCGTTCGCCCCTTTGTTTACGTCCAAGAAAAAGACATTATTAAATTTGCCCAAGAGCAACAATTCCCGATCATCCCCTGCTCGCTTTGCGGTTCACAAGAGAATTTAGCTCGCGTGCGAGTACGGAAACTCATTGATGATCTTGCGAAAGAAAATCCTAAAATTCCAAGCAATATGTTACATGCCTTAACCAATATCCAGCCTAGTCAGTTAATGGATAAAAGTTTATGGGATTTTAAAGGATTGCGCACAAACGCAGAAGATTTTTCCAACTCAATAGATTTTGAATTAGAACCAGAAGAATTACCTGACATGCCAGCTATTGCAATTAAGTCTGGTTGCCATAGTGAAGCAGACTTGTTTTAATGAATAATATACAAGGCGGACGCAAACACTGTCCGCCTTACCTAACGACCACAATAAGGAATAAGTATGTTACGGAAACTTATCTTTTGCCCACTTGCTATTATCCTTGAACTATTAATGGTTTTTTTGCTGCCTTTTCCTGTACTCATTTTAAATGGGCTTAGTAGAATTATGCCCTCAGAGAAGCTTTGCAAGGCATGCTTGAATGCCTCTGAAGCATCTGCAAGATTTTGGGCAACTGCAAATCATTTTATCTTAGTGCAGTTATTAGGCGTAAAGGTTCATATCAAAGGTCTAGGCAATATCATGCCTGGAAAAAATTATTTTGTTATCGCTAATCATCAATCCTGGATTGATATTTTAATGTTGGAAGAAGCTTTGCTCGGCCACTCCGGCTTCTCACGCTATTTTATTAAGAAAAATTTGCTGCATGTTCCACTTGCGGGCTGGACCTGCCGCGCACTTAATTTTCCTTATATGTATCGCTTTACTAAAGAACATTTAGCCAAACATCCAGAAGACAAAGGGAAAGATGTGGAAATTACTAAACGAGCCTGCCAGCAACTACGTGGCATTTATTTTAAATTAAATAATTTCCCTGAAGGTACTCGTTTGACAGCCGAGAAACATAAACGCCAGCAAAGCCCTTTTCAAAATTTGCTCAAGCCAAAAAGTGGTGGTATCTCTTATGCTTTACAAATTCTGCATGATCAATTAGACAGTATCATTGACATGACAATTTATTACCATCAGCCAGCACCCAATATCGTGCAACTTTTTCTTGGCAAAGTTCAAGAAGTGACGATTGTTTTACACAAATTACCTCTTTCATCTGACTTAATTGGCGACTATCAAAACGATCCAAACTTTCGAGCATACTTTCATCAGTATATGAATACGCTATGGACAAGAAAAGATCAATTATTAACTCAACTGAAGCGTCAGAATAGTCTGAGCATGCGTATTGGTAAAAAATAATGTTTGATTGGCAGAAGCAGTTAATACTGCTTCTGTAAAATCATTCACTAGTGCTCTCTCTTGTAGAATTGTTATTTACCTCTCTCCAAATTTCCGCTATTCTTACCCTTTAGGATTATGATTAAGGATTCTGCATGCTTTCCCGCCGTTTTTCACCATTACACATGCTGTTTTTAAGCATTAATGGCATCATTGGCTCAGCTTGGCTATTCGCACCGCTTTATTCTGCTAAGATTGCTGGCTCAGCTGTTTTACTTTCTTGGCTAATTGGCGGCGCAGCAACAGTGCTCATTGCTTTCACATTTGCAGAGCTCTCTTCTCTTCTGCCTACCGCTGGCGGCACAACACGCTTCGCAGAATTAACTCACGGCGCAACAACAGGCTTTATCATTAGCTGGGCATCGTGGCTATCCTGTGTCACCATGCCGCCTATTGAAGTACAAGCGGTATTGCAATATATCTCCACTTATATACCTAGTTTAGTGATTACTTCTGATAATCACATGCCAGTATTAAGTGGCTTTGGCTTAATGTGGGCTGTCATTTTAATGCTAGGTTTGACTTTCTTAAATATTGCCAGCTTCAAAGGCTTTATTCGCGCAAACTTTTTAATTTTTAGCTTCAAAGTTCTCGTCATTATTCTAACGATTGCGATGCTCATCACCACCAAATTTCATCCACAGAATTTTACTTTCTCTGCTAGCAGTGCAAGTAGTTTAAACTGGCAAGCCATTTTAAGCGCTGTCGCAACTGGCGGAATTGCATTTGCTTTTACGGGCTTTAAGCACGGCGTGGAACTTGCGGGAGAAATGACCAAGCCTAAACTTTCCATTCCACTTGCCATCGTTGGTTCTGTCATCATTTGTTTAATATTATATGTTGGCTTGCAAATTGCTTTTATTGGCGCGCTTGAACCTTCCGAACTTACTCATGGCTGGGCTAATTTACACTTTAGCGGCGATGTCGGTCCGTTTGTTGGTATAGCCGCTAGCTTAGGTATTTTTTGGTTAGTGAAATTATTATTAGTTGATGCCGCGGTATCTCCGCTAGGCGCTGGCTTAATTTATGTCACGTCAACCGCACGCATTATTTATGCCATGAGCCGCAATCATTATTTAAGCCCTTTTTTCTCGGAACTCAGCGAACAAAAAATGCCATTATTTGCCATCTGGTTTAATTTTGCGGTGGGTATCTTATTGTTTTTACCATTACCTGGCTGGCAAAATATGGTCAGTTTTTTAGTATCTGCGGTCGTTATTTCTTATGCAATGGGCCCTATTGCAACGGTCGCACTTCGCAAACAATTACCCAACATCAAGCGTAGCTTCCGTTTGCCCTTTAATACGCTTTTATGCTTCGTCGCATTTTATTGTTGCAACCTCATTAGCTACTGGACTGGCTGGGATACTTTATGGAAGCTTGCTATTGCCTTAATTGTTGGCAGTTTTCTATTTATTACGAATTCACGTTTCCGTTTAAGTAATCCAACAGTTGGCTTTAAAAGCCTTTGGTGGTTAATCCCCTACCTCGCTGGCTTAGTCATTTTAAGTTATTTAGGCGAATATGGCGGCGGCCATCACATTATTACTTTTGGCTGGGATTTTTTAATCATTGCCATTTTTAGTTTAATTATTTTTTCAATTGCAATTCAGACAAGATTACCAAGCCATATTGTAGAAAAAGAGTTTGCACAGCTACAGCTGGAAACCAACGCTGAGTAACTTTCAAAACCTCATGTAAACCGTGTGAGAATTTCCAAAACTCACACGGCACGCAAGTTTTACTTTCTTATATAAACCAAATCCCAAACGCCATGACCAAGTTTTAAGCCACGACGCTCAAACTTAGTAACAGGTCGGCTTTCAGGGCGTGGCACGAAAGTTTTATCCTTAGAAGTATTATCAAATTTTTGAGAAGCCTCAATAACTTCTAACATCTGCTGTGCATAATTTTCCCAATCCGTTGCACAATGCAAATAGCCACCAGCACGAATTTTTTCAGCTAACGTATTCACAAAAGGCAACTGAATTAAACGGCGTTTATGATGACGTTTTTTATGCCAGGGATCTGGAAAAAAGATTTGCACCCCTTGTAAGCTTTGTGAGGGAATTTTTTCTAAACTTAATACAGCATCGCCGTTAATTACACGGATATTGGTTAAACCCTCCTCTTGCACACCAGCCAACAAAGCACCGACACCTGGCTCATGCACTTCAATACCTAAAAAATTCGTTTGTGGATTTTGCTTGGCTTGTTCAAGCAGCGAATGCCCCATACCAAAGCCAATTTCTAAAACAACTGGATAAGTATTACCAAAAATTGCAGGAAAATCGAAAAATTCCTCAGTAAGTGATAATAAAAATTTAGGGCCAAGTGCTTCAAGGGCACGCGTTTGTCGTTGCGTTGTGCGACCTTGACGGCGCACAAAGCTGCGGATGGTTCGATAATGGCCCGGTGGAGTTTCGTTTTGCATAAATTTCTCGTGGTTTTTTTAAAACTGGCTATTTGTTATTAACCAAATGATATAATCTCAACTTCAATCGTGCAAGCTAGGATTTTATTATAATTAAAAATATATTTAAATATTTCAGTAAAATAGATGATCAAGAACTTACTTTCATGCGAGAAAAGTTTCAATTAGCTTATCCTTATTCTTATCTGGCCATCCAAGGTTTTTTGCATCCAAACCTTTATAAAAGAATTCCCAAGTAAAGAGGATCCTGAATATAAGGGATTTTGTAAAGAAGATGGTGGAAAATATGGCACAAAAAAGCACACTAGATGTAGTCTTAAAAAAGGCATGCTTAGGGTGTTACAGTGTCCGCTACTAGTAACGCTGAAACTTTTAATCCCTCGATAATGGCGCTTGGATTCCGTCTTGCGCACTCTTTTTAATGATCATTTAACACTGTGTTCTGATCTCTCCTTGCAATTGAATGCCTGAGGCTTTTTGTTCAAAGCACATATTGACTAAACTATTCTGGCTATTTATAGCCCCTATACCTTGAATGCTATTAACATTAACTTGGGATGCTACTAGATATAACTGCGGGGTTCCTGCATTCGCTATAGTTTTTAATTTTCCTGTAGTTTTTTTATCTTCCTGCATTGTGTTATTTACCCATTCTAAGGTAATAAGCTTTGCTTGGATTTTTGCCGTATTTCCGTTACCGCTATTACTATTATCGACCTTTATTGTTGCACCATTTTCTACCACGATATTTTGCGCGGAAATATTTCCTTGCACAATTAGGGTCGTGTTTGGATGGAGTAAAATCTCTCCTAAAACTGTTAAAGAGCCTGCGTTAACTGTATAAGTTTTACCCTCCGCAATAGCTAAAGAATTTAAGCTCGTATCACCTGAAGATGCTACGTTCTGAGCAATTGTATTTGCCGCAGGAATTCCATCATTTGATTGACTATCTACTGGCCCAAAGTATCCCGAGCCAATATTTAAAACCGTATCCTGAGCAAACCCACTTAAAGGTAATAACAAACCTGCTAACAATAACAATTTGCGATATTGGCTCATAAAATTCCTCTAATAATCCCTCTTCCGTTTTCGCTTAAAACTTAATGACCAAAGCCTTGGTTATATAATCCAAAGCATACATTAAGTTAAATGAAATATCTACTACTAATTTCTTCAAGCTCTTTAAATGTTTCACAAAGATTCACCGCATCCTGAAATTCTTTTTGCCACGCTAATCTTCTTGCATAATATTTTGCAAAACGTCTTGCCTGCATTAAAGAAACTGTCTCATTACCCATCAAAGCAATCAAGCCTTGCACATGATCTAAAAACATTTGTTTACGCTCATTTAACATAGGCGATAAAAACTCTGTACCCGCGAGTTTTGCGCTAAGCTCTGCAATTAACCACGGCTGCCCTACCCCAGCGCGGCCAATCATTACGCCCGCACAACCTGTTTTTAACATGCGCTGCAGAGAAGCAAAATCCGCAACATCCCCATTACCAATCACAGGAATATTTAAGTGTTCAACAAAAAATTGAATATGCTGATAATGACAAGGCGTCTCGTAGTGCTCAGTCCAATGACGGCCATGAACCGTAAGAGAATCAATACCTGCATCTTGAATCGCCTGTACAAGCGTCTGATGAAACCGATCAGGACCATGACCTTCAACGCGAATTTTAATCGATACTGGCAAATGCGTACTTTGCTTCATTGCCCGCATTAACTGAAATAACCTTTGTGGATCCATTAGCAAACTTGAACCTGCTCCTTTGCTACGGATTTTTTTTACCGGGCAGCCGCAGTTTAGATTGATCAAATCAGCGCCATAATCTGTTGCACGTTTTGTCGCTTCTGCAAGCTCTTGAGGATCATTACCCGATAATTGAAAACAAACAGGCCCTTCACTTGGATCTTTTGCAACATAACGATGATTAAGCGCAGCAGAACCTTCGTTTAAAGTCTTACAAGAAATCATTTCTGTATAACAATATGCTGGCTGACTATAGCGCCAGATTAAAGCACGAAACGGTGCGCAACTAATGCCGGCAAGTGGGCCTTGGATCAATATCATAAACAAGCCATATTAATTATATTCGACTCTATCACTAAGTAATTCTGCCTCAAAACACGCGCCCGCTTAACTCGAATAATTTTGTCGCGACCTAAGAGCTTTTCTACTTTTATACAAGCAAAACTAAAAGTCCAACAAATTTTTTTAAAGAAATTGATCATGCCTCAGCTTCGTCTTTAAGTTTGATCCATAAATCTTACCATAGGCAAAGCCCCTGATTACATTTATTTTATCGCTGTAGCGATACCTATTCACTCTAAAATTTACCTCTAGCACTAGGGGGAGCTTGACGCCCCATAAAAAACACTGTACTATGTAACTAATACAGTAAAGCAGCGGGGTTGGTTATGATTTATCTTGACGAGCTTAATTTTGGCTATAAAAAACATAATGATCTTTTTCACCACCTAAAACTTATGCTTAATGCAGGCAGCATTTGTGGTTTATTAGGCGAAAACGGTTCTGGTAAAACAACCCTCCTCAAAATTCTGGCTGGATTAATTTTCCCAAGCAGCGGCAACTGCCAAGTCATGGGTCAAACACCCAGCAAACGCTTACCACAATTCTTACAAGAGTTATATTTCTTACCCGAAGATATTTACGTTCCCGCTATTACTGCTGAGCAGTATGTCAATTTCTACGCAACTTTTTACCCACGCTTTAACCATGAATTACTCAAGCAGTGTTTAGCAGAATTTGAAATTCCTAGTCAGCAATTATTGACCGAGCTTTCGCATGGTCAAAAGAAAAAATTTTTAATGAGTTTTGGCATCGCGACAAATTGCCGTTTATTAATTTTTGATGAACCGACCAATGGCTTAGATATCCCAAGCAAGTCGCAATTTCGTAAATTATTAGCTTCAAACTTCCATGAAGATAGGTTATTTATTATTTCAACCCATCAAGTGCATGATGTCGAAAACTTAATTGATACAGTAATTATTATTGAAAATGGCGAGGTTATTTTCCAACAAAGCTTAGAAAATATCACACAAAAGCTAGCTTTCACCGAACAAGCCGATATGCCTGAAATTAATGATTATTTTTATTACGAGAAAAAACTTGGCGGCTATTTTATTGTGAAACCGAATACAGGCCAACAAGACACACGTGTTGACTTAGAAACTTTATTTAATACCGTCAGAACAAATAAAGCAAAAATCCAACAATACTTTGCACAAGGATAATCTTATGAACAATATCTTTTGCTTAAAACGTTTTTCACAGCTTATTTTAAATGATCTACGTTTACGAAAAAAAATTATTTTTATTACTGCTGCAACATTGATTATATTCAGTGCGCTAATGCCTTTCCATGTCACGAGCCATACAGGCGCTTATTTTTTTATTTTATATCTAGGCGGATTTTATATTTCTAGTTCCGCCTTTGAAGAAGCACACGATCCTCGAAAAGCCTATTTATTTTTAAGCCTTCCCTGCTCTAACCTTGAGCGTTTTTTATCCAAATGGTTCTTGACTTCTCTTGGCTATGCCCTAGGCATCTTAGCAATCTATTATGCTTTTTCCTGGCTGAGTTTTATTATGAATACCTTTGTTTTTCACCACTATATGCAAGTATTATATATAACTGACGCAGGCCTTTGGCTAGGGATTAAAAAATATATCGTTTTGCAATCAGTGATTTTATTGGGTTCTATTTTGTTTAAGCGCCATGCTTTAATAAAAGTTGCTTTATGCATAGGCTGCCTATTTTTACTTTATAGTCTTTTCTCAGGTTTACTCGCCTGGATGTTTTGTGCAGATTGTATTGCTTATCCTTTAACAGGGCAAATAATCTCCTCTGTTTATCATGCCTTTTGGCTATTATTAGCACCTTTCTGCTGGCTATTAACCTATTATCGACTAACTGAATGTGAGTTGAAATAATGGACTTTCAAAATAAAAAAGCTATTTACCTACAAATCGCAGACTATGTCTGTGAGCAAATTTTGTTAAAGAAATGGCAAGTAGGCAATAAGATACCCTCCATCCGGGAGTTAGCAATTAGCCTAGAGGTTAATCCTAATACGGTGATGCGCACCTATGCCTTTTTAGAAGATAAAAAAATTATTCAAACACAACGTGGCATTGGATATTTTGTCGCTGAAGATGCTTACCCACAAGCGTTATCTTTAAAAAAGACAGAGTTTTTACAGCAAGATTTACCGCAAATTTTTCGCTCGATGGATCTACTCGGCATCAGCTTTGAAGCATTAAATGAACTTTATCACACGAGGAAAACCTATGAAAAAGAGTAATAAAATCTTGCTTGGCGCGTTTGCAATTATTGCGCTATTAACCATTGGTCTGATCACAAATTTAAGTGCCTTTTATCAATCGGAAGACGGCCAGTGCGGGCTCTCACCCCACTTTTTTATTTTCAACAAGTTAATCAAAGGCAATGGGAAAACCATAACACAAAATTCCTCCTTGGACCGCTTCAATCGCATTAGCTTAAAAGGAAAATTAAATGTCATTCTTCAGCCTGGCAAAACTAATAGCCTTACTATTACGACTGATGAGAATATCTTGCCCTTTCTAGTCATTAATAACAAAGATGATTTCCTCTCAATTAGCACAAAACCAGGCACATCATTATCGCCTTCGCAACAAGAAAAAATTATTATTACAACAAACGCTGAAGTTAACGAAATCCATTTGGGCGGTAAAGTCCATCTAGCGGTTGATAATATTCAAACCACAGATCTAGATCTTGCCATGGGTGGTAAAAGCCAAGTACAGCTAACAGGCAATATTAAAAATCTTCAAATAACCGCCAATGGAAAATCCCATATTGAAGCCAAAATAATTCATGGTGAAGCATTAAGATTAAATACCAGCGGCAAAAGCCAAGCGCAGTTATCTGGCAGCGTTAATAACCTTAGCATCACAGCAAGCGGCAAAACCAACATTGCAGCACAGCATTTAATTGCCAATAATGTAACTGTGTTAGGCGCAGGAGAATCTGATATCTCACTTTATGCTAATAAAACGATCCTCGCGAATATGAACGGCGAAAGTCATGTGCAGTATCGCGGTAATGCAATCGTCAGCCAAAGTAGCACAGGTGTTTCGATCGTTAAACAATAGCATCATTAATGTGATTCTGCATCTGTCTTGTATAAGGTCGGCTTTTGACCTATTGTGTAGCTGTAAACTACTGCGCCAACTATTGCGCCAATCACGGACCCCAACACCGGCGGCAGCCAAGCTGCGGTATTTTCAAAACCGGTGTTGCTAAAATGCATAAGGCTAATAAAAATCCGCGGACTTAAATCACGTGCGGGGTTCATCGCATAACCATGCATGCCGCCAAAAGACATACCGAGCGCCACGATTAAGCCACCTATCGCAAATGGTGCCAGCCAGCCAGCACCTTCATTATTAAAATGCTCAACAATTGCGAGAATACCAAATAATAAAATTGCACTAGCTATCAATTCCGCCATAAAGCTTGGCATAAAAGCAGAGACTGCAGGAAAAGTTGTAAAGATGCCAGCGCTATGAGAAAGGCTAGGATCAATTAATACTAGTTTGGCAGCATAAAAATAATAAACTATTGCGGCGCCAACAAAGCCACCTAACATTTGCGCGATAATATAATGCAAAATTTTGTTAGTAGGAAACCTTTTCGTTGCCGCCAAAGCCAAGGTCACCGCTGGATTTAAATGTGCCCCGCTAATACGGTTACTGACTAAAATACCTAAAAACACACCAACACCCCAAGCAATCGTAATATTGGTATAGCCGCCAAGGTTAAATAAGTTATTCATCGCAACTACGCCACAACCAAATAACAATATAAACATCGTTCCAAAAAATTCAGCCATAAACTCTTGCGCTTTGGTATACATAAATTTCCTCTTTAAAATATATCGATTGGCTTTAGCTAAAATTTTTATTAATACTTACTTTGCATCTACTGCTGTTAGAATACCCCGCAAAATTGCTACTTCGGATTTTAATAATTGGGTACGATTAAACATCGCTCGCAATTTAGGCATTAAGCGGCGGGGATTGTTTGGATCGTAAAAGTTAATGTCTGCCAACGTTTTTTCAAAATGCGCAAATAATAATTCAATTTCATGTTGTGTTGCATAAGCATCTTGCAATCTTGTTTCAACAGGTTTGCTTATGTTTTGACTCGCTAGAAAAACCTCATAGCACATCACTTGTACAGCAGCGCCTAAATTCAACGAGCTAAACTCAGGGTTAGCTGGAATATAGGCATGATACTGACATAAAGCTAATTCATCATTATTTAATCCTGCATGCTCACGACCAAAAACCAGCGCTACTTTTCGTTCAGCTACTGCTTCAACGGCAATAGAAGCTGCTTCGCGAAAAGATAAATCGATCACATCTGGCACATCTTGCCGAGCACTTGTACCAATCACAAGCTGGCAGTCAGCGATAGCCGTTTTTAAATCATCAAAATATTGCGCTTGGTACAAAATTTCTTCCGCTCCTGCACTACGCGCAATAGCATCGGCATCAACTTCACGCCTAGGTTTTACCAAACGCATCTGACTTAATCCCATCGTTTTCATCGCTCGCGCACAAGCGCCAATATTACCGGGATGGCTAGGATTAACAAGAATAATCGTAATATTTTCAAAATTCATAAAAATTAACAGCGGTGCTTGGCACCGAATTTGGTTTGTTTGGCGCCAGGCACCATGTTAATATATCATTTTACTGAAATCTGGCTAAAAATGTTTAACCCACTTAAATTTATTCAACAAAAAATTGCTCGGATCATGACCAATTGGTTAATCTCTGACATTTATCCTGTACCCCAGGATTTATTGTATAGCTTTGACCATCTTTGCTATGATTTAAAGCCCTGCGACGTCGTATTAGTTAACGGCCGCACCCGGGTTAGCGAAGTGATCAAAATCATTACGCAAAGCCGCTGGTCTCATGCGGCAATTTACATTGGGCGCTTACGTGATATTACCGACCCAGAACTTCGCGCAAAAATTCAACAATACTTTAGCGGCCATGAAGATACGCAATTGCTGGTTGAAAGTCAAATGGGTTCTGGCGTAATCGTTACGCCTTTAGAATATTACCGCCATGAAGAACTGCGCATCTGCCGTCCTTCTGGACTTAACCGCAAAGACACTGAAAAAGTCGCAAGTTATTGCATTCAGCGCTTAGGCTTGAAATATGATGTACGGCAAATTTTAGATTTAGCACGCTTTATGTTCCCATGGCAATATATTCCTTTGCCACGCCAATGGCGTACCACGCTGTTTCAACACAATGCTCAAGACCCAACTATGGCAAGCTGTTCGCGCTTATTAGCCGATGCGTTTAGTTCTGTCTATTATCCTATTCTACCTGAAGTCATCATTGATCACTTAAATGAAGTGGAAGTTGTGCCACGTAACACACGTTTATTTACCCCCAGCGATTTTGATGACTCGCCTTTCTTTGATATTTTGAAATTCCCACGTTTTGATCTTGCCGATCAGTCTATTTATCAAAAGCTTAAATGGCGCAACGATATCGTTAGCAATGATCGTGTTGGTTTGCGAGAAAACCCTCTATTTGCTAACCCAGCAGAAGATGAATCAGAAAGCTAAAACTTAATCCCATCATTAATTTTTTTGGCCCTTGCTCAAAGCAGTTTGAGTAAGGGCTTGCCCTATCTATTAAATTCCTAGAATAAGCTTATGGTATAAGATTTGCATGTTAAAAATAGATTGGTGCGTAGTGCTAAGAGCACCAATCTGCAGCAAGTCAATAATAATGTCAAAAAACTCCATTAACAGGCTCCCTAATCATGGCAAAGCGCTCTTTTCTCCGTAAAATTTTTAGTTGGAAAACACCCGCCAAGCTACTGGCGGTTGTCGGTGTTGGCGTGATTACCTTTCTTACAACATTATTCACCAAGCAAGGGCTAGCAGATTTTTTATCAAGCTATACCGCTTCATTAACTGAGCCAGCAATCCAAGTCATCTCTTGGACCACAGGTGCACTAACCGGCGTTGCTACCTTCTCACGCTTAATCGACAACAGTTGGATAAAATTAACTTTTTGGGGACAAAAACTTGATAATCAAACAGCAAGTGCTTTTACTGGCAGAATATACTTCCTGGATCTTGCTGAAACAAAATTAAAAGGTATTGAAAAAATTGTTAACATTGTTTTCAATCAAACCACGCGCTGCCAACAAGAATTCTATAAATACGCTTTAACAATAGAACAATTAGAAGAGCTTAGCCAAAAATTAAAAAAATTGAAAAAAGAATTGAATACCATGCCAAAGTTACGTGATGAAATTCTACAATTATTATTAAATAATGAAGCCGAAGATAAAAAACACCTAGAAAAAAAAAGAAAATTACAAGCCAGGTTAAATCTTTTTATTGCTCAGCACCATAAAGCCAATAAACAACTTAATAAGCTTCAAAGTAAAATTATAAAAATCATCACTCCTCAGATAAACAGAAAACAAAAATACTTAGCATCTCGTACCGCCCCACTTCCTGCACCAATATCATCTTATCAACAATCTCAACCACAAATAGGCGCTGGAGTGGTTGACCCTGTTGAGAACGATACTAACCATGAGATTGCTTTACACTTACCCGATCAATCCTTACGGCAACCAGATCGACCGTTATCACTACCCAGAGTATTTAATACCTACCAATTTTCTATCGCAGAAATACCCATGGCATTATTAGCAGCTGGGGCTATTACCGCAATCGTTGTTACATCAACAGCGATTACAGAAAGAGAGATCAAAAGTTTTTTAATGCATTACGCAAAAGAAATAGCATTACCACGTGCACTAGCTCTCGCCTGGTCAGCTGCCAGCTTTTTTGGGATTATCGCAACAACAGAAGCAGGCGCATTTTGGCATAAGTTAAGTTATTGGGGACAAATAATTGATAAAACTTTATGGAGAATTTTTACTGGTGAAAGATATTTCCTTGATAAAGTAGAAAATAAATTAACTGACGTTGAAAATCATATTAGCGTAATTTTTTCTAGAGCGAGTGACTTCTATGATATGTTCTATTCAGGAGAATTAAGTGATAGCGAGCTCAAAAAACTTAACAGCGACCTGGAAGCGTTAAAAACAACTTTAGAAACCAGACCTACAGAACTCAGCGAAGAAATTGTCGCCCTGTTAACTCACAATGACCCTAGAGATCATCATCATTTTAAACGTAAAAAAGCTCAACAAGAAAGATTAAATTTTTTCATTATTAACGCTAGTACTATTTTTGAAAGCATTAATGAGCTGCAACAGAAAATTCTGGGCGTTTTACAACCAGAGGCAAATGCACTTGATCTTTACACGGCAAGAACTCAGTATCTACCATTGCCCCCAGTAGAGCAACAAGCTCAAGAGGATAACGAGGTTGTGCTTAGCGGACAAGAACCAACAGCAACGCCACGAATACCGCAAAGACGAATAAATACCTATCCTCATCCGGTATTTCAAACCACAACGAGAAGCAATCCAGACCAGTCGACGCCAGCAGAAAGCGCAGATGAAACGACTGCGCTACTGCTAAAAACATCTTAAACGTCAGCAGATTCTACGGCCTCGCCAGTTTCATCACCTTCACCACCAGCATCCGCAACTTTTTCTAAGCTAACTAACTTTTCATCTTCGGCTAAGTTAATTAAACGCACACCTTGTGTGTTTCTACCAACACAAGAAATTTCTGCTATGCGCGTACGCACCATCGTTCCAGCATCAGAAATTAAGAAAACTTCATCGCTTTCTTGAACTTCTGTTGCAGCAACAACTAAGCCATTACGTTCGCTGACTTGGATAGAGATAACGCCCTGACCACCACGGCCTGTAATGCGGTAGTCTTCAAGCTCAGTACGTTTACCATAACCATTTTCAGTGGCTGTTAAAATTGCGCCACCTTCTTTAACGACGACAAGAGAGATGACTTTCTGACTGTCTTGCAACAGCATTCCGCGCACACCATGAGCGCCACGTCCCATTTGACGGACTTTTTCTTCAGGGAAACGGATCACTTTACCAGCATCAGAGAACAACATAACATCGCGAGTACCATCAGTTAAATCAGCACCAATAAGTACTTCACTTTCTTCTAAATCAATGGCAATAATACCCGTGCTACGAGGACGTGAAAATTCGCTCAAAGCTGTTTTTTTCACTGTTCCCGTTGAGGTTGCCATGAAGACGAAGTGCTTATCATCAAATTCTTTAACAGGTAATATCGCGGTAATTTTTTCGTTTTCTTGTAAATTTAAAATATTCACAATTGGACGGCCACGTGAAGCGCGGCTTGCATCTGGTAATTGGTAAACTTTTAACCAGTATACTTTACCAATATTGGAGAAACACAATAGCATATCGTGCGTATTTGCTACCCAAAGTGCTTCAATGAAATCTTCTTCTTTGGTTGCTGCTGCGCTCTTACCTTTGCCCCCACGACGCTGTGCTTGATAAGCTGAGACTGGTTGCGTTTTAATATAGCCTTCATGAGAAAGCGTAATCACCCGGTCTTCTTGTGGGATCAAATCTTCGATGGATAAATCTTCTTCAGATTCCGTGATCACGGTTTTACGGGGATCAGCAAATTCTTTTCTTACTTCTGCTAGTTCTTCTTTAATGACTGTCATGAGACGAATAGGATCGCCCAAAATATCTAATAAATTAGCAATTTCAATTAATAAATTTTGATATTCTTCAACAATTTTTTCTTGCTCCAAACCAGTCAAACGTTGCAAACGCATTTCAAGGATCGCATTGGCTTGTGCTGGTGACAAATAATAACCCGTCGTTTGCATGCCAAGGTTTATCGCTAAGTCTTCTGGACGAGAAGTGTGAGCATCTTTGCCTGCTTTTTCAATCAATGCTTTCACTAAGCCTGCTTCCCAAACTTCTGCCATAAGTTTTTCTTTTGCTTCGTTTGCCGTTGGCGAAGCTTTGATGATCGCAATCATTTTATCGATATTAGAAAGCGCAACCGCTAAACCTTCTAAAATATGCGCACGCTCACGCGCTTTGCGCAATTCAAAAATCGAACGACGAGTTACCACTTCACGGCGATGGCGCAAAAATGCATCTAATAATTGGCGCAGATTTAAGGTTTGGGGTTGACCATCTAATAGCGCAACGTTATTAATACCATAAACCACTTCAAGCTGAGTATTCGTATAGAGTTTGTTGATCATCACCTCTGCATTTTCACCGCGACGCAGCTCAACGACGACTCGCATACCTTCACGGTCAGACTCATCACGCAGATGGGTAATACCTTCAACAATTTTTTCTTTTACTAATTCAGCAATACGCTCTACTAATCGTGCTTTATTGACTTGGTAAGGCAGCTCAGTAATGATGATACTTGGCTTACCATTATCTTCATCTTCCTCAACATGAACTTTGGCACGAATCCGAATACGGCCACGGCCAGTGCGATAAGCTTCAATAATACCTGCACGGCCATTGATAATGCCTGCGGTCGGAAAATCTGGGCCAGGAATAATAGAAATTAATTCTTCAAAAGAAAGTTCAGGGGTATCGATCAAAGCAATACAAGCATCAATCAACTCACCTAAATTGTGCGGTGGCATATTGGTTGCCATACCAACAGCAATACCTGAAGAGCCATTAGCTAACAAGTTAGGAATACGAGTAGGCAGAACCGTTGGTTCTCTTTCATTACCATCATAGTTTGGCACAAAATCAACTGTTTCTTTTTCAAGATCAGCTAAAAGCGAGTGCGTCATTTTTGCCATACGGGCTTCGGTATAACGCATAGCCGCTGGCGCATCACCATCGATTGAACCAAAGTTACCTTGACCATCTACCAGCACATAACGCAAAGAAAATGTTTGCGCCATACGCACCAAACTGTCATAAATCGCCACGTCACCATGCGGGTGATATTTTGCAATCACGTCACCGACGATACGGGCAGACTTTTTGTAAGCTTTATTGTAATCATTTCCTAATTCATGCATAGCAAACAGAATACGACGGTGCACAGGTTTTAAACCGTCACGCGCATCAGGTAATGCACGCCCAACCAAGACGCTCATTGCATATTCTAAATAAGAATTTTTTAATTCCGTTTCAACTGAAATAGGTAAAATTTCGCGGGCGAATCCACTCATGAACAATCCCAAAAATGATCAATTTTAAAAGGTCAATTATACCATGCGATAGCAGATAAATGGGAGATTTTTGAGGAAATAATAATTCAGCTATTTGAGTAGGTTTTATCAGGTAAATAAGGTTTAGAGCATCTTCAAATCAAGGTTTATGCACATCCTAGCTAAAGCCATTGAAAATTTTCTTAGAAATACAAAGAGGAAAAAGAGCTATTCAAAAATAAATTCATAACCAATTGATAAAATTCAAACTTATTTAGAATGGGTATTTTTCAAGCATCCCGCTTGACAAGCCCATGCTACAAGGGCTGCGCTCTCTTTCCCAAACGTTTTCCACAAACTTATCCACAGCTTTTGTGAGTAACTTCTTCCAGCATAAATTAAGAAATATAACTCATACCTGGCTGCTGATACCTTACTTCATTAGCCACCAATTTTGCAGGCCTCGCCGCTGGCTTTTTAAAAATGCCAACCTGGCTAGCATCTATTGCTCTTTTTGCTCTTTTGCTAGAGTCTGCATCCATAGGCAATAAAGGGACAGGCCGCTTATATGCTTTAGTAGCTTGTTGTTGAAGCATCTCTCCTGCAATCGTCTTAATGAAGCTTGCGCTAGACAGAATTGCTTGCTCAAAGAATATTGAGGCTTCGCCTCGGTTAACCTCCACTACTTGAAAACCATGCCAAAGTAGCATTGCTTTAATAAAAGAGACCTCTGGCGTTGGCAAATAGGTATAATTTTCTAAAAATTCAACCATCTCCTTGGCTTCGCTAAGCGTAACTTTTGCAAGCTTCCTTTGAAAGCAAGTTAATAAGTTAATGAAATGGGGTAACCGCAACACATCCTCGAGTTGCTGTGCCCGCAAAGCTAATATTTGGCACAAGCGAGTACACAATACTTGGCTCCATAGCCTTTGCTGCACATCAAATAATAAAGTTTTTGCCCGCTCACACGCTTGAGAGAAATTGTGAGGGAAAATAGCGGGGCCTGTAAAATAAAATACATTTAGCTTACAAAAGGTTCGTTCATGCCTATCCTCAGTAACGGATAAAGCATGCTCTGACTGCGCTTGAATAATTGACCAAACTTTAGAAGATAAAATAATTTTTTTCTGCTGATCCAAAATGATTAAAGCCGAGTAAATGTGTGGTCTTAGCCGACAGTCTATGTCATCAACCATCGGCATCCTCCCATCATCTATAAGCATAGCGCCACATTCTTGAAGCAGTAAAATATTCAATAGTGGTTGATGAATTTTGTAAGGCAAAACCAAAATGCTTTTAACTAACTCGAATATTAAACCAGCAGAAATTTGCGGTGCGTCTTTTGCTTTATTCTCTAAAACTTGCAGCACCGCTGGTAACTGACTAGAAAAATTAAAATCAAGAAAATTTATCAAAGCACCATATGCCTCATCCACACCTCGCGCGGCGTAATAAAGGCATTGCGCTTGGAGGATTTGGATTTGCGCTGCATTCAGCTCAGATGCCAGAAGAACCTTCTTATCCTTTTTTGCTTGCTCTAATTTCAATGCAGCAATAAGTTCAAGCAAAGCTGCTTGATTTCTTTTGTCATCCCAAGGACCTTCAAGGCAATGAAAAAAATTTGCTATCTTCTCTTTTAACATATTTAAGTTTTATTAGAAATTTAGGACGGCCATTTTATCATTAAGCCAGTTATTTTGCTGTGTGTGTTAGTTCATGGCAGGTAAACTTTATGTGCAACTTTTATCAAAGCACTAAGGGCACAATAATTGCTTCCTATTCTAAAATACTTTTTAACTTATTGGAGGTATTATGAAAAATTTACATCTTGTATTAGCAGGTAGTTTACTTATCTCTACCAGCATGGCTTATGCAACCGTCCCTTTAGCAGCTATGAATAATAAAATTGGCCAGTGTCAATTAGGCCAGACCTGCAGTCTACCTCAAAAGACATTAGGCTATCTTGCCGTACCCATTAAAGCCAACAGTCAAAAAGAACACGCCTATGAGTGTGTTGTTCACTCCACCCAAAATAAACAACTTTATGTTGAAACTTACAGCGATGGAGATCTAACAATGGATCCAGCGGGTCAAGGCACCCTTACCTACGATATAGGTTTATTACGTATGAGAGCAGAGTTCCAAACACCAAACAGTAACGGAGATATTAAAGTCTTGAATGTTTTAGGCACCGGGGGCGCGACAGTGACTTGCCAGCAAACATTATTGAATCAAAATAAAGCTTGACAAAATCTTTGCCTAGGAACAGCAAAAAACTGTTCCTAGGAAAGTGCTTTAAATTATGAATTAAGAAGTAACGCCAACTTACAGTTAATTAAACATTCCGCATAATCATTACCGGGTGGATTAGGACACCAGCTTGGATATTGTAAAGAATAAACCTTGCCCTTTTGCGTCGAGCAACCCATACCATAACAATTGCCTTTAGTACTCACACAAAAATTACCATAACAATCTCCATTAGCTGCCCGGCAATAATCGCCTGCACAAGCCGCTCTCACGGAATGCCCAAACGCACCGCAAGCTGCTTGGTTAAGCGATGAAGGTGGCAGAGGACTAAATTTATACTGCGAGGCACAACTAACCAATTTGCGGCGCAGCCAAACCCACAGGCGAGCCATAAGCCCCCTGAAGAGTAGAAAAAAAATTTTTCATTTCTATGATCAAAAGTTTTGTTTTTTCATCAAGCGGAAACTGTACAGTCTGTGAAGTTTGCCTCAACACTAAGGCTCGATCAGATTGAATATCAACAAGCTTCATAGGACGCCTCTTGCCTTCCCTCTTAGCCTGCTCGGCTGTTGTTTTGGTACAAGCTGCTAACACTAAAACTATCAGCAAAGTAATAATAAAAGTTTTTTTATATCAACATTTTCTCTTTCAAATCCTTACCCTTAACCAAGACCAGGACGAGAACGGGCACTACCCGGCAACGTTGATCGCGTACTAGTATCAGCAGGCATTGGAATTGCCGCGGCTGCTCTTTGCGCCAAAAGCCCATTACCACGTTGCATCAGCTGAGCAACACCAGAGGTAGGTTGCTGGCACGCTTCAAAAACAAGCGTTTCGTTATACTTTAGCTCTGGCAACCGTTCAGGTTGACCTTGGCAATTAATGGTAATTTTTTCCCGACAAAATGGCGAGCCAAAGCCCTTTCGAGAAAACTGCATTTTCATAATAGCTCGCTCTTTAGATAAAGAAATTTCCTCTGGATCAAATTTAATAAGCGATTCTTCAGAGTCTGAGCGTGCTGAAAAATTTTGTGTGAAATATAAAGTTAAACTATGACATGAATAATCTACTGCAAAAATATGAGTTAAATTTATTTTTAATTTATCTGCCGTAAAAGCTTGGTAGTATTTAGCAATACCCATTAAACCTAATTGGAAGAACGTAGTTAAATCAAGTTTAAAACGGCTCCTTTGCTCGGACGTCGTTAAAGGTTCTTCAATTTGAGTTAACAACCAAGCCCCCAGCCCTGCCATATTAACTATATCTGAATAAAGCTTAACCAACGGCCCCAAGTTTCTCGGAAAAACGTTCCTGCTTACAACTTCATCAATCGCCATTTCAAGTGCATTATCACGAGACATCGCAATCCTTTCTTCAAAACTCATACTACAAGCTAGCGGTGTAGATGCAATGTTTGTTAATAAATCTATTAAACGAGTATTTTCTTGAAGCGCGGCTTTCGTCACCAAACCAGTAAAAGTATATTCTGGGGAAGTAAAAAAATCTTGAGAAACTTGAGTGCTCAATTGAAAAAATCGTTTGAATTTCTCGCACTCCCTAGGGTCTTTTAATACGCTAATATATGCCTCTTGCAACTTATCTAAAATGGTCGGATCGTATTGAAGGAATTTCTCCACCACCTCAGCCATACTAAATTCTCGTAGGCCTGTTAAAAAATACCTTAAAAATGTATTTTTTTCTATTAAATTAGAAATCGCAACGGTCTCAAAGTGTTGTAATGAAAAATAATTCTTAGCAAATTTTTGTAATTCGTCATCATAAAAATTTCCTTTATCTATTTCCTGAATCTTTTCAGACAAGAATTTATAAGCGTTTTCGTCCTTTAAGCCAGCCAATTTTTCAAGCTCTTCTGCAGAAATAAAATGCCTCAAATAAACTGTATCATCAATATTTTTTTGACCAGGCTTTAAATGTTGAAACTCTGTAAATACCCGCTTCATTAACCAGAAAGAAGCTTTATTAGGAAACTGCGCCAATCTCAAACGATAAAAAAACTGTAATTTTTGTAAACATTCTTTCGAATCAGAAAAGCGCGCAAAATAAGTAATTAACTCTGCCCTAACCTCTTCAAAATCCTTTTGTATCTTACCAAAATCTTCCTGCTTAAGATCATACCTGCTTTTTTTCCCCACAATAAAACACTGCGCACTCGCAAAACCTTTGCCAAGCACCGAGCATAATTTGTTTAAACTGCCACAAATTTTTGATAGGGCATTTGAATCAATTTCGACATTATGGAATTGCAGATACTGGTTAATAGCGGCAGCCAAGTCAGGGGTACTTTCTTTGACTTGATAATAAAGCTTGGCCAATATTTCGCTTTCATCCTCTGTTAAACACATGCATGGTGTCAATAAGCGCTGCAGAAAATCTGGATATGCCAAAATAGCCGCTTGATAATTATTCTCTAAGCGTTGCAAATCTAAAAGAAGATGCGAAATAATAGAAGATTGGTTTTTTCCTTGTAAAGCAGTTTTTATTTTCGTCAACAAATCGATTAGAAGATAAAAACCATAATGCTTTATCTGTCTCTCAGTCTTTGCCTCTTGTGCCTTGGCATTCTCACCATTTCTATACCAAGTTTCATCTACCAAAAAACTTCCGGAAGAAATATTTTTTAACTCAGGACGAGCTTCTAATAACTTGCTAATTTTGGCAAATTCATTATTTTTTAAAGCGCTAATCGCGTCTTTAAAATCAGTAGGAAATTTATTAGAGAAAGCTAAATAATATTCGGTATTGGCATGATAATATAATGCAGCCTTCGCAAATGATTCTATCAACGTAGGATCAGAAAAAGGCATGGCATACCTCCAGAATAGGCTATTAAGCTAGATAGTTATTTTTCTCTTACTCTTAGCAAAAAGCATACCACAAACTTATTAAAATCAAAAATTGGTCATAAAAGCGTATTTTTTAACCTAGCGACACCCTTAGTTAATAATCAAACATACTTAATGCTTATTATTTTGCTAGGTGGTAAATCTGAACCTGATCCCCTCGCCTATTAATAAAAACCTTCATTGGTTGATGGCTGCTTAAAAAGTTTTTTACATTGTCACTAAGTAGATCATCTTTATTAATTCTTAATGCAACCCAATCATAATCTTCAGCTTTAGAAATATCTCTTAATTCGCCATCTGTAATATTCGCTTGACGCATCTCATCGGCATATTCGTCGCTAGCATAAAAACTGAGCTGGTTACTGGTAGAAAATAAAGTTTGATTTGGCTGCATGTGCTGATATAGCCAACGCCCACCATTAGAAATATAAGCTTTTGAAACACCAAAATGGCACAAGCCGCTTATTGCCATTCCAAGCAACCATAGCAAAATTATTGGCCAAAATATTCGTGCCATTTTATGCTGTTGCTGCCAAGCTTGATAAATATTTTCTAGCGCAAAAGGTACCCAGCTCATCCAAAGCAACACCATAAAAATCGGATAACGCGCCACGATAAAATACTGCTCTGCAACAAATAAAGCAAGCATGATTAAGTTTACAAAAATCGTCCAATTTAATAAGGTCACTTGTCCATCGGTATTTTTAATGAGTTTTTGCTGCTGACCAAAGCAAGCTAAAAATAAATATAAAGGTTTAAAAGCAGTAATAATGCCCATAATTAAAACAGCTAATAATCCGCCATAAAACAAAGTTGGCGCACTATCTTTAGAAAGGTAATTTAATACCGTTGCTTTAATCGTTTGAATATCCGTTTGCATTTTATGCCATGTTGCAGGCAAAGTTTGGGTTAACTGACTAACTAATTCATATAAACGACTATTTCCTTGCTCTGGAGAATGGTGAATAATGTGGAAAGTAATCATGCCTACCAGTCCAAGCCATAAACAAAGATTTACTTTAAGATAGCACTTTATTCGCTGACGCCAAAAAACACCTGGCTGAATAAGTAAAACCATTGGAGCTGTTGCTAAAAAGACAAATCCCTCCACGCGGAAGAGACTTGCGATAATCATGAACAGTCCCCAAAATAACGCATATTTATAATTAGGCTGTTTTAAATAATTTATTAAAAAAGAAAAAGCATAAAGCGCAAACGCCCAATAAGCAAAATCACGCGTCACGTAATCACGCATACCATTAAGTGTGGGAAAAATTAAAATTACCAATGCCGACCAGAGCAGTATCCGCTGCTGAGCACCTAAGATCTTTAATAAACGAATAAAGCCCAGCACGAGCAAAACCTGAAAGATAATATTTAAAAGATGAAAAGCATATACCAATTTAATGCTTATTACTTTTGCGACCCAAGCGGCCAGAATAGAAAAGAAAGGCCAGTTATAAGCAACAAATGCAGCCTTTACGCCATGCTGCAAATAAGCTTGGGCTGTTTTAATATAAACCATGCCGTCCGGATTAATTGGATCATTTGATAAAAGCGCGCTTAAACTAAAAAGCAAACTAAAAATCGCTGCAATCGTTAGCAGCTTTGGATAGGATAAATTTTGAAAAAAGTTTTTCATAAGTATTTTGAAAATATAAGTTTATTCGCTTACTACGCCCGGCGTTTTTGTTATCACTTTTAAAATTTGTTCTGCAATACTTGTTTGGTCTTGTTGCTGCATATAACCACGCGCAGATTTTTGCCAGTGCTCATTAGGTAAGTCAGCCAAGCTTTCTAGCAAAGCCTGGTTATAAACCCCTTGCTGAAATGGTTGGCCCGAGATCACTTTACCCGCACCCGATTGTCTAACATAGGAGGCATATCCACAAGTGTCCGTCACCAACACTGGCAAACCATTAGCTAGCGCCTCAGCAATCACTGTACCTGTTGTATCATGATAGGCTGCGTGTAAAAAGATGTCGGAAGCTTGCATTAAAGTATAAACATCCTTTCGGCTACCTAAAAAGCATACATGCTCAGCGATGCCTAGCTTTTCTGCCATCTTAGCAAAATATGTTTTTCTTTGTTCACCCACAACTAAAAAATAAACATCTTCTAGAATATGTTTTGGTAAAGCAGCTAAAGCGCGTAAATCTCTTTCAATTCCTTTTAACTTCAAGTTATGCCCCACCATTAATAACCACTTTACCTTCTTTTCACAAAAGGAAAGATTTAATTGTAAGCGCGCATCTTCCTTTGCTAGAGGCATATCAGGCAATTTTATACCCGCTGAAATACGATGAAATTTTTCATCTTGGGTTTGATAATATTGTTGATAAATGGCCTGCTGGCTTTCATTTAAAAGTAAGATCTGGGTTTTTGCGCAAGGCTCAAATATTTGCTTTTCTATCGCAAGATAACTGCGATACCTCGGCAGCCATCGGTAAAGCCAAGGATGTTTTCGCGCCGCCTCTTTACGCAGGCATAAATCACAGGCGAAATAATAATCTAATCCTGGCAGGCGACTAAAACCAATGCTTACGACTGGATCTTTTGTTAACGCTTGATGTAATAAATAGATAAACTTTTTGACACGCTGATGGTTACTGAAAGCTTTTACTGGCAAAAGTTTCACTTCAAGACCCGCAGGAATCTCCCCTTGCCAACTTGTTGTATAGCAAATGACTTCATGCCCTTGTTGCAGCGCAAGTTGCGAAAACTTCAACATATCGCGCTGCGCGCCACCAAAGGGAAAATATTTAAAAATACATAAAGCGAGCTTCATACATTGTATCCCTGGCTCTTCTCTAATTTACCATCTACTATGACTAATCTTATTTTGAAGAAAACTGACTTAATTTTAGCAAAAACCGAAACCAAAATCGCATGCTCTTTATTGCTTATTAATCTTACCAAATTATTAAAAACAAAATCCTCTGTAGGCAATTTCAGTAAAACCTGGGCTGTTCTCTTGATAATAATTGTAGCACTGATAAAAGGACACCAGCCATTTTATCAAACATCATAATCATTAGAGTTTAAAATTAGCACCTTTCTTCGCATAACTTACTCCAAACTTAAAAACCCACAACAATTATACGCTAAAGTCGCCTTATATCGTAAACTATTTTTTTGAAACAACTGTGAAAAAGCAGTTAAATAAATGAGTTGCACAGCTACACGGATATTGGCAAATAATTTTACTTCGCCGCTTACACAGCAAAACTGTTTTATCCCCCTGCAAAAAAGATAGCGCTTAAAAATCATCTTTGTCGTTAATCTTTTCTTAAGATTCTTAATCTATAATACAAGTATAAAAAAAATAATACTTATAAAAATAAAAAATATGAATCCTTCAGACTTGCAACCAGGTGATGTTGTTTTTTTTGTTACTCCCTGGGGTTATGTTGATCACGTTGGCATTATTAGCGGACGCGATAAGCATGGCTTACCACTGATCATTCACGCCATTGATGATAAACGTTACAACTGTGTGTTACAGACAACGCTTAATCCTAAAACAATCGTCGATGATGATGGCGTGACGCATGATTTAAAATTTATTGTTGCTCGCTGTAAAGATTCAAGCATTGCCGCATTAGCAGCGCAACAAGCTATGGTATGGGCGCAATATGCCCCACCCTACAGTCACAATCGTTTAAAAAAATCGCTTGCATTAGAAGATGAATTTGATAATGATGACAAACAGATTTGTGAGCGTTCGCAGCAAAAATATCTTGAAGAAAACCGCATATTTGCTAGTATTAAATATACAGCTCGTCGTGATTTACCACCAGTTAATGCTAAAAAAGGCATTATTTGCAATACTTTCTTTACTCTATGCTATCAAGTACCACAGCTTAGCCCTTATACTAAAACTATTGATGACATAGCTAGCTGCACCTGGATTTCAGATAAGCATCCTGCAAAAGTGATAATTAATCCTGCAATAGCGCAAGAGTATGAGAAATATATGGACGCCAAAACAAAACGCCGTATGGCAGCTGGCGTAGCCGAAGCAATAATAACTGATGTTGACCAAGAAGTCATAGCTTTGTGCCAACAAGACTTTCAGTCTTCTGCTGCCGCTTGGGATTACAAGGATGGCGTACCACTCCCTAGCGAAATTGCAAGACAACTAGTACTTCCAGTAGATGTTAAAGAAACTCCTTGCGGCGCTTTGAAATATTATATGGATCATTCTAAAGATTGGACGGTATTTAATGATAACCCATTAGAATTAAAGGCAGTAGTGTTTGAAACGTCAGAAAAATCTGAGTATAAAGAGCAAATTACGCGAACACTTGAATTCTCAAAGGCATTGCGTACTCAACATCAGGACATGTTGCTTTCACCTCGCCGCTGCGTTTCAGCTAGTACCATTGAAGTACCAGCCGGATTAATTGATAGTGATATGAGCGGTTTAAAACGACAAGTGGTATCTGCGCCAGCTTCTCCAAGTGAGTATATTCGCAAATTTTTCCGAGCTATCCCCTCCGCTTCACCTGTAGCAATTGCTCAATTTTCAACTGAACTAGATAGTGAAGAACAACCTGCAGCCGCAGCAAGTGCGCGATAAGACCATAACATATATGGAAAAGAGCCATAGATAATAAAAAATTGTTAGAAAAACAAGGACTGATAAAATTAGAAGGGCTACAAGCAGATAATATTATCTCCCTTGTTCGCGTATGGAGTTATGCGTAGGCAGCAAAAAATATCGCCAACAAGTCTCAACACTCTCGTACAAAAATAAATCCATTATAAGCTGGATATTGCTTAAGCTCCTGATAAAACTGCCTTTATTGAAGCAGATGCTGTAGCCCATTGCGGCAATTTTGAGAGCCCCTACTTTTGAATGGGAAGAACGAGAATCCTTTAATTTTCACCCAGTACAAAGTTATAGTTTCAAAAAGAAGGCTTTTTTAAGCTTCTGTTAAGCTTTATCTGCTAAAATTTTGCTATAAAAAGAACAATAATAAAAAAAGCATGTCATATTTTACAGAACTCTTTGCGTTGGCGAGCATTGCTCACGAGCGCATTACTGCTGAAAAACAAAACCAGCAACCACTTAAAAGCGTTTCACCTGAAGTTATCATGAGGACGCTGCATTCATTTAGCTGCGCTATCACAGCCCCTATGCTTGTTGCGACAGCCTTAACTTGTATTATTAATTTGCAGTACTTAAAAAATGGTATTGGTAAAGAAGGCTTGGAGAAAACGAAAAATCGCTTTGCTAAACTCTATTATATCTTTACAGATGGTTTAGAAAGCAATGTTAAAAGTAGCCTCTCAAGAAATGGCATTAACATCATACTAAGCCAAACCGCCCGCGAGGAAGAGCTTTCTTCTACCATGATTAAAGAAAAACAACTCGGCGAAAAAATGCTACCCGCTAAAGGACTTATGCTTCAAACAGGTTTGGCATCTTTTGCCGGTATTACTAGCGCTCTTGTAACTTCACCTTTTACAGCAAATAATGTCTTCCAAAAAATGAATCCTGCGTTTGGTAAATTAAAGTTTATCGAGCAAATACAGGCTTCAAAATCAGCATTCTGGGTACGAGCTCTTGATAGCCAGCTTAATGCCATCGCTTTTATGACGTTAGCCCCTTATCTAAAAAGCCTTTTACAGCAGCACTGTTTTTTATCTGACTTCACAGCAGATACGGCGGGTTCTGCTTTAGCAGGCGGCATTGCAGGATTATTAACCACCCCAACATATAACCTTGCACGCGGCGTAATGTCTCAAACTAAGGCAATAAGAACGGTAGAAGATAAGGTTATTTTTGAGATGAACAGTACTTATAAAATATTAAAAGACGAATATCTACGAGGAAAGAGAAAATTTTTTAGTGGTGCTGTGGCCAACGTTTGTAAAGGTAGCCTAGCTTTGCCTTTAATCATTTTGGCCGATAAAGGCTTAGATTTTGTTATCTTTAAGCACTTATTTCCCATGATGGAAGCAAATCAAACGAAGCAACCGCTGCTTGAAGTGACACCAGAAGATACGATGCGTTCTGAAACAAAAGAAAAAACTGAAAAATCATCTCAGCTTCTGGGTCAGATTAGTGGCTTATTCTCAGTTAAACCATTATCAACCCAAGAAGCTGATTATCTGCAACATACTTTGTATACAACACATTTTGATTTCTAATGCGATTGTTCAACTTGCGCAACAGCTGCTTTAAACTCAGGCAGTTCATTGCCTTTTTCATCTTCAAACGGACCGGTCCAAAGCATAGCTGTTCCTGATTGTGTTTGAATGCTATGCGGATTGACGATCAAAATTGCAGGGACCGTTGCTACATTAATACTATCAATTAATTTGGCATTTGACGCTAATTCATTCGATACAACAGTACTTTTTGCCTTTGTTTGATATTGTGCAAAGGAAAGATTTAAAAATTTTTGCGCAAACGCTCCCATTTGACGCTCATCAAGTACCCCTATATAGCTCATGATGGCCTTATGCACCTTTAGCTCCTGCTCCTTGTTGCCCGCTAGCCTTGCCACAACAAGTGCAGTTGCGCCAGGTTCAGACCTAGGTCCTAAAAAAGGATAATTCACATAGAAGGGATGAAGCTTGTCATGAATTTGCTGATCTCTTGCTCTGCAATAAGAACAATGCACATCAAAAAATTCAAAGTAATAGACCTTTTCTTTCGTTTTTTTGCCAGCATCTTTACCCATCACGACTTTCAAACCCGCGGCAATATCTTGGGTTAAAGAAATCGATTGTGCACCATCAGCAAATGCCGCCAAAGGCAAGCAGGCGATGGCTAAAGCAAAAATAAGTTTACGCATATTTATTACCTCTTCTATTGCTATGCAAATTTTATCGAATGTTTACAGGATGATGTTAACAACAAGACCTATTTTAGCTTAACGACCATACAACCCCATATCAAGCTTTTATAAAATTACGGCTATAAATACCACTCTATCATTCTTCCAAATTTTATGCAAAACTGTTAAAGTTTAATAATTTAATTGTCGAAGAATACCCCTTATGCGCACTTCAAACTTTTTTCTTGCAACTTTACGTGAAACACCTAGCGATGCTGACACTATCAGCCAACAGCTTATGCTGCGTGCCGGCTTAATCCGCAAACTTGCTTCTGGATTATATACCTGGCTACCCTTAGGCTTCCGTGTGCTGAAAAAAGTTGAACAAATCGTGCGGGAAGAGATGAATGCCGCAGGCGCACAAGAGGTACTAATGCCCGCTGTACAACCAGCAGAATTATGGCAAGAATCTGGTCGTTGGGATCAATATGGTGCAGAATTATTACGCATTATTGATCGCCATGATCGCGCTTTTTGTTTTGGTCCAACGCATGAAGAAATTATTACTGATTTAGCACGCGGTGAGTTATCCAGCTACAAACAACTGCCTATCACTTTTTATCAAATTCAAACTAAATTCCGTGATGAGATACGTCCACGCTTTGGCGTCATGCGTGCGCGCGAATTCACCATGAAAGATGCTTATTCTTTTAATCTTGACCAAGATTCATTAGCCAAAACCTATCAAACTATGTATGACGCCTATAACAAAATTTTCAAGCGTCTTGGTTTGAAGTTTCGTGCTGTTGAAGCTGATACGGGCAGTATTGGTGGCAGTCGCTCTCATGAGTTTCAAGTATTAGCTCAATCCGGTGAAGATTTAATTTTTTATTCCAATGGTAGCGATTATGCTGCTAACGTAGAACTTGCAACCACTATACCCTCCGCTAAACAAACACCTAGCGGCAAAGCTTGTGAAAAAATTGCAACACCTGAGCAAAAAACTATTGCAGAAGTTAGTGAATTTTTAAAAGTATCGCCTGAGCGTACCGTTAAATGCGTGTTAGTGAAAGGCATGAAGGAACCTGTCATTGCCTTAGTGTTACGTGGTGATCATGAATTAAATGAAGTAAAAGCTACCAAGCTTGCTGAAGTTGTTAACCCTCTTACCATGGCAGACGCTAGTGATATTAGCAAAGCCTGTGGCTCAGAAGCCGGTTTTATTGGCCCGATTAATTCAAAAATTCCTTTCTTTGTCGATGCAGATGCAGCCAACTTAGCTGACTTTGTCTGCGGCGCAAATGAAACAGGCTTCCATCTTATTAACGCTAATTGGCAAAACCTATCTGCCGATCAAATTAAGGATCTACGCAAAGTAGTGGTTGGCGATAAAAGCCCTGATGGCCATGGCACACTTGAATCTGCACGAGGCATTGAAGTTGGCCATATTTTCCAGCTTGGCACTAAGTATTCTGCTGCGTTAAAAATGACTGTATTAAATGAAAATGGTAAAGCCGTAACACCTCTGATGGGTTGTTATGGCATTGGTGTATCGCGTGTAATCGCAGCAGCTATCGAACAAAATCATGATGACAAAGGTATTATCTGGCCAAGCAGCATGGCGCCTTTCCAAGTGGCTTTAATCGGCATCAATATGCATCGATCCGAAGCCGTACAACTTAGAACGCAAGCTATTTATGAAACATTAACTGCTGCTGGTTTTGAAGTCCTTTGGGACGACCGCAATGAACGTCCAGGTGTGATGTTCGCCGACATGGAGCTTATTGGAATTCCACATCGTATTGTTGTCAGCGAAAAATTGCTTGCTGACAATTATGTCGAATATAAAAACCGCGCTACTGGCGAACAAGAAACCACTTCTTTTGAAGAAGTTCTGAAAAAATTAAAAACCCAAGGAAGAGAACATAGCAATGATGCTAACAAATCCAAAACAGTCGCTGCAAATTGATGCTTTCACTAGCAAAGAATGGTTAGAAACGAATGAAACTGGCAGTTATGCTTCAAGTAGCTTAGTAGAATGCCACACACGTAAGTATCATGGCTTACTGGTGGCTAAACTACAAGCGCCTTATGGCAAATTTGTTTTGCTTTCAAAATTTGACGAGCAAGTATTGATTAACGACAGCTATATTCCTTTAAGCGTTAGTCAGTATTTAAATGCTTTAGATGCTCGCGGCTTTACAAATTTTAACTGCTTTGATCTAGCAGCGAATCCTTGTTTCCGCTATGTTTGTAATGGATTAGAAATAACCAAAGAGTTACTTTTCTTAAATAGCAAAAACACTTTGCTAATCAAATATCGCATTCAACAACCAAATACAAACGCTAAACTGCTTTTGCGTCCGCTGCTAGCCTATCGTTCTTACCACGCACTCGCCAAAGCAAATACAAATATTTGCAGCACAGCAACACTTTTAGAAAATGGCGTAACGTTTTCTCCCTACGAGGAAATGCCTAAGCTACGCCTATATGCCAACGGCCCCTTCAGTTTTAATGCTCAGCCCTACTGGTATTATGATTTTGCTTACCTTGAAGAAAAAGCGCGTGGTTATGATTACACGGAAGATTTATTTTCGCCAGGAAGTATTGAGCTTAGCTTTGGTGAACAACAAGAAATTATTTTAGCTTGCTCCATTGAAGACGATCTTGAAACTGATTTAGCAAAACTATGGCACGATGAAATCGCGCGCCGGCAAGCTTTTGCCAAACAAGCTACGGCAAAAGAAGCGTCTTTGTGGCAACAGATTAAGCATCATCTTGGTTTCCGTGATCGCACCGCTAACCTTTTAGCCATCTTAAAACAACAGGCTTCACCTCAACTATTTGTTAATCCTAATAGCAACAATGCCGCTATCGTCGCAGGCTTCCACTGGTTCACAGAATGGGGCCGAGACACTATGATATCGCTACCTGGACTAACACTTTATTCAGGTTTAGAAAAAGTCTGCCTACAAATTCTTAGCTATTTTGCTAGCCATGAATATCAAGGCATTATCCCAAACCGTATCGCACCATTAGCAACTGACTCAGATGAACTCGATGCTGTTGATGCAAGCCTATGGTTTTGCTGGGCAGTGCAACAGTACTACAGCAAAACAAAAGATTTAACCGGTATTCAAAAAAATCTTTGGCAAACCTTAAAAAACATTGTGTATTACTATCGCAAAGGAACGCTATTTAACATTAAACAAGCGGCAAATGGTTTAATTTATGCTGGCAGTCCAGAAATTAAACTTACCTGGATGGATGTTAAAATTAATAACCTTGCTTTAACGCCACGCAATGGTGCACCAGTAGAAGTCAACGCCTTATGGTATAACGCGCTTTGCTTTATTAATCAGTTAGCTGAAGCATTGCAAGATCCCATTGCCAAAGAACTTGCGCCACTTATTCCCCAAGTGAAAAAAAGTTTTGTAGAAGTATTTTGGAATGCTCAATCTGACTGCCTGTATGATTTTGTGAATGAACATGAATCAAACGCACAAATTCGTCCCAACCAAATTTTTGCGGTTTCTCTGCCTTATTCCCCGCTAGAGCTTAAGATGGCCCAAGCTGTGACAAATACCGTGCGTCAGCACTTGCTAACCCCCTATGGTTTACGCACACTATCACCGCAAGACCCAGCTTACCATGCTGCTTATGAAGGCGACCAAACACAGCGCGATACAGCCTATCATAATGGCACTGCTTGGCCATGGCTGCTTGCTGCTTTTGGAGAAGCCTTATTAAAAACCCAAGGCTTGCTTGCTCGGCAAAGAGCCCGTAAAATTCTACAACCTTGCTTACAAGCACTGTGGCAACACGTAACGGCACAAGCAGGTTTGGCTTGTGTTTCTGAAATTTTTGATGGTTCTGCGCCTTACAATGCACGCGGATGTATACAGCAGGCGTGGAGCGTAGGTGAACTCATTAGATTAATACAAATATTGCAATGAAAATTTTAATGTATGGCTGGGAATTTCCACCCTTGATCAGCGGAGGCTTAGGCGTTGCCTGCTATGGCATCGTGCAAAGCTTGCTAGCGGCAGGAGCAGAAGTTGAATTAGCCTTGCCTACGATTAGTGACCACCTTTTCACAAACGAGCACCTCCACTATTTAAATGTGCTAGATGCAGACGTAGCTGGAGGACCAACACCACAGCCATTGTTACAACCTTATTTAAATGCTAACCAATATCTGTCGTTAAAAGAAAAACAGGTGCATGCAGCGCTTTATGGAAAGGATCTTTGGGAAGAAGTTCATCGCTATGCTGAAACTGCAGGAAAATTAGCACTGAATACACCTCACGATATTATTCACGCACATGATTGGTTAACAATTTTAGCAGGTATGAAAGCTAAACAAATTAGCAATAAACCACTGGTATTTCATGTCCATGCTTTAGAAGTCGACCGCTGCCCACAGCATATTTATCAAGCGGTATTTGATATTGAAAAACTAGGCTTAGAAGCAGCAGATAGGATTATTGCCGTCAGCCAATACACTAAAAATATTATTATCGAAAAATACGGTATTGCCGCTGAAAAGATTTCCGTGGTCTACAATGGTCTTTTGACAACAGCAAAGAAATTACTAACCCCAAAAGCACAAAAGGATTATTTTACGGTGTTATTTTTAGGACGGCTTACTGAGCAAAAAGGCCCCTATTATTTTATTAAAGCGGCTGAAAAAGTTCTCTCTGTTCGTCAAGACGTTGAATTTGTCCTTGCTGGTGATGGAGATCAGCTGCCTGCGCTAATGCAGGAAACCGCACGTTTAGATATTTCTCAGCATATTCATTTCACCGGTTTTTTAGCTCCGCATGATGTTGGAAAAATTTATCAACTCAGCGATATCTATGTCATGCCCAGCGTTTCTGAACCTTTTGGCATCTCTTGCTTAGAAGCAGCTTCTTATCAATTACCAGTCATTATCTCTAAACAATCTGGCGTTTCTGAAGTACTAAGCCATGCATTAAAAGTAGACTACTGGGATACTGATAAACTTGCAGCATGCATTTTAGCTTTGTTGGAATATCCAGCGCTAAAAAAAGAAATGCTTATGCACTCTCATAAACAGCTCGCTAAACTCACATGGGATGAAGCTGCCAAAAATATTATTTCTGTTTATAACTCGCTTGCCTGAGGAACTATCATGCCATCTGTGTGTTTTTATTTTCAAGTACACCAGCCATTACGTTTAAGACCCTATACTTTTTTTGATATTGGTCACCAAAGCCATTATGAAGACGATGCGCTTAATCAAGAAATTTTGTTAAAAGTCGCTAATAAGTGTTATTTACCCACAAATGCACTCATTTTAAAACTTATTCAGCAAACCCAAGGCAGATTTAAAGTTGCTTATTCTATTAGCGGTGTAACTATTGAGCAATTTAAAAAATATAGTCCAGAAACACTAGACTCTTTCAAGCGCCTTGCGGATACTGGCTGCGTTGAAATGCTCAATGAAACGTATTACCACAGTTTAAGTTTTTTATTTTCACCAAAAGAATTTTTAGCTCAAGTACAGTTACATCGAGAATTAATTCAACAAGAGTTTGGCCAAACACCAACAACATTTCGCAACACTGAATTAATTTACAATAATGACTTAGCGAAATTCGTTGAATCCTTAGGTTATCGCACTATCTTAGCTGAAGGCGCAGAAAAAATTCTTAACGGCCGTAGTCCAAACTTCGTTTATCAAGCACAAGGATGTAAACAATTAAAATTATTATTACGTAATTATCCCCTGTCAGATGATATCGCTTTCCGCTTTTCTAATATTGACTGGGAAGAACACCCATTAACTGCAGAAAAGTTTTCGCATTGGGTTCACCAAACTGCGGGCAATGGTGAAGTGGTTAATCTTTTCATGGATTATGAAACTTTTGGTGAGCATCAATGGGAAGATAAAGGCATTTTTCAATTCCTTGCTGCTTTACCAAATAAAATTTTATCTCACGATGATTTTGATTTTTGCACTCCCCAGGAAGCAACCGCAAGATATCCTTCTCATGGAATACTCGACGTACCTAACTTTTGCTCATGGGCAGATATCGATAGGGACCTCACCGCTTGGCGAGGTAATGAATTACAAGAGAGCGCTTTAAAGAACATCTATGAACTAGAAGCAGCGGTACACGCCCAGCAAGACGAAGCTTTGCTAAAAAAATGGCGGTCATTATTGACCTCCGACCACTTCTATTATATGTGCACAAAATGGTGCGCAGATGGGGATGTTCATAAATACTTTAGCCATTATGACAACCCCTACGCTGCTTACATCAACTTTCAAAATGCCGCAAAAGATTTGCGTTTACGCTGCAGCCAATAGTTTTACTGTTTCTGCCCGAAGACGCACAGCAGTTAACAAAGTTGCATAACTCCAGGACAAATCCTGGGCGCTTATTTGCTTGCCGGACGCACGATCAATTTGCTCCGACATATGCAATGCACTGCCATCTTTATACGTTACGCTGCAAGCTTTTATCACTTGCAAAATATCATCACCCTGAGTAACGAGTGTTTCAATTAATGCCTTAAAGCATGGTGAAGCTTTGCTAAGCTTATCTCCAATCGCAATATCAATTGCAGGCGCTACCTGTTGCAAAAATTGTTTTACCAAAAAGCTAACCGAAATACTATTTCCTTCGAGTAGTTGTTGAGCAAGACCATAATAGAAAGCCGCCAACATATTTGTACACAAAAACCAGGAGTTGCCATAGATTGAATGGTTGCCATCGTAAACATCAGAACAGTATCTACCTACCAGAGAGCCACCAATACCAAGCGCTTTATTTCGAGTATTAATTTGATAAAGCCCTTCAAATGCATAGCGGGCATAATAGGCTGTGCTTATAACCTCTTCCGAGGTTAGAGCAAAATCATCATTCGCTTGCTTAATTTGGCCATACAGTAAAGCAATAAGCACTGAAGTATTAATTCCACCGCCGCGCTGGTCTTGTGCCGCTAATGTTTCAGAAAAGTAACCCAGGCTATCATTCCAATGCATATTTAAAGCATTACCAATATGCTGCGCTTGTGTTTGATAATAGCTAGTCGCACCTGTATCACCTAACTGTGTGGCCAAAGCCGCGCCTTCCAACAAAGCTCGTCGCTGTACAATTTGCACAGAGAAATGCAGACCAAATAATTCTTCCCAAGGTCCAATCGTATTTGCTTGCCAATTAGCCGCCGTATATTCTAAATTTGCTTTTAATATACTAGCAAAACTTTGAGGGTTATAAATGTTATCGATAACAAATTGTTTATTACCTTCTTGTAAAAAAATATTGGCAATATGGGTTAATGTCAGCGCTTGGTAAGCTGCACCATCATTTTGTGGTCTTGACCAAACTCCCGTCCAAAGCGTACCGTCTACATTAAACTTCGGTTCGCCTAAAATATCAATGCTATTTAATTCAGGCTGCGATTGAACTTTTTTAACAAAATTCAAATAACAGAGTAAAATTTCTTTAAACTTATTTTTCTCTTGCGGATCTGTAGCAGTTTTATATAATACCGCAATTTCATTTATGACAATTGCACCATCTCTTACCCAGTAAAAAAAATAATCTTGGCTAAAGGTATTTCCCGGAAGCGATGGCGAAGCAATTACGGCGCCTGGCATTGCTTCAATCGTAGCGCCAGTCGTTACTTTTGTTAACGCATGACTAGGTGTTGCAATATTATTTAGTAAATTATTTTTAATGGCGTTAATATCTTCTGGCGTAAAAGGACAATTCTTTATAGTCATAGCATTAAACCCCATTAAGAAATTTTTAAAACATTTTTGAAATTGTCATTCGCTTGAAACAATAAGGTTTCATATTGCTCCATTGGAAACCTAACAATCAAAGTCTGCATCAACGCTGGCCACTTAGCTAAAAAATCGCCTAAATCATCGATTGCTTTTTGATAATCCGCTTTAGCAGCATTCACCGTACCCACAAGCGCTTGGTTTTTTAGCACGAGATTACGCATAATGTCACCCACTGGCTCTGACGCAACCACATCTGCTCGTGAAACACCTGTAAAAGCAAAGATACCATTAATACCTAAAACATCTACCATTTCAAAAGAGATTTTTGCGCCACCGGTTGCTTCAAAAACATAATCAACATTGCCGAGCATTGCGGCAAATTCAGGTATTGTTTTATCTTGGGCAGATACATAATGCGTGCCGATTGTTTTTGCAATATTGGCATGAGGAGAGTTTTCAGCTTCTAAAGAATAAACAAAAGTATTGAAACCCGCGTTAACAAAAACCATTGCGCCCAGTAAACCAACAGGCCCTGCGCCTAAGATAGCGGCACGATTATAATTTGCCAGCTTGCCAATATTGGCGCCTTGCCCTTGCGCAGAGTTTGTCCAAGGAAAGCGACTAGCGATAGGACATACCTGACTCATGGCTTTTTCTGCAATTGTTAATGGCTCGGTAAGCACAGCAATCGGTAGTAATGCTTGTGGCGCAGGCAACATATAGCATTCTTCATCCACCACAAATTCTGTCATAAAGCCATGCAGCCCTTTAATACCTCGCTCTTTGTAATCGCCGGTATAACAAAAATCTTGACGGCCTGATCGGCAAGCGATGCAATCGCTATGATCACATGGCCGGCGAACCATCGTTACCACTAAATCACCAGGCTTAAATTTTGTAACGCCCGCCCCTACTTCAATAACTTGCCCCAGAGATTCATGGCCAAGAACAAGATAATCCGACCCCTCAGGCGGCGTTCCATAAGCAAAGCTACAAATTTCACGATCGGTACCGCAAATACCTACTTCAATAATTTTTAACTTCACTTGATTTGGTGAAGTAATTTGTGGTTCTGGATGGTTATCAATCAGCGTAACCCGTCGCTCTTTAGGAAAAACTGCTATCGCTTTCATAACATATCCTTAAAATAATTATTTATCAATTTCCAAGCTATTCTTCGCGATGTACAATCGTATTTGGGTCAAGACCATTAAAATAGTATTGCCCAACACGCCCTCGATACCGCTCATCTTCTGAAACTTGAGAATGTCCATAAGCATGCCCACCAAAACCATGACGAATCATGCTAATGGCTTTCGCCCAATTTTTCTTTTCATCGCGGCTATTAATAAGTTGCATAACAGCCATTGCAATAACCGGTGTAGGAACTTCCATATGCATCGCATCATCCACTAACCAGTTGACTTCACCTGTGTCATCAACATAACTATCAATTTTTTCTAAGCCATCATTTTGTCGGTAAGCCGCGGCCATTAATTCAATTAGCCAACCTCGGATAACTGAACCACGCGTATAAACATCCAGTGTTGCTTGAATATTTAATTTTAATGGACATGCTTCTAATAAAGCCATGCCCTCACCAATTGCTTCGAGCATACCATATTCAATACCATTATGAACAAGTTTTACAAAATGGCCCGCACCAGGAGGCCCCGCATGTACATAACCACCACTTACAGATAAAGATGTTAAGATCGGTTCGATAATTGCAGACTCTTCCGGCGTTCCCCCCAGCATAAAACAAGCACCTGACTCGGCACCTGAGATGCCACCACTCGTTCCCAAATCCACAAAATGGATGCCTTTTTCTAAATATTTTTTATGCCGACGAATAGAATCACCCCAATAAGAGTTTCCACCATCAACAATGACGTCGCCATCTTCTAAAATTTCACTTAATTTATCGGCACAGTCATCAACAGCGTGACCTGCAGGAATATAAATGAAAATCACTCGGGGACGCGCAAGATTCGCAACAAAGCCTTGGTAGTCTTGAACTTGAATTAAACCTTTGCCTAACAAGTCTGCACTTGCTGGATGAAAATCATATCCCGCAACTTTCATTCCTTTCGCTAACGCTTGTGCTGCAAGATTTCCACCCATGCGTCCTAAACCAATTACACCAAATTGTAGCTGTGACATATTTTCATTCTCCTTAAATAATTTAATAGCTATAGCAAGGTTCTGGCAATCCTTGAACATCATCAATATAAACGGCAAAAACACAACCTGACAACGGATAATTCAATTCTTCTTCCTGCGTTAAACCATGACTAATCGTCGTAACAAAAAGTGTTTTATAATCTTCGCCCCCAAAGCAACAAGAGCTCGTCAACGGTGCGGGGAAATGAATTACTCGCTCTATTTCTCCACTGGGTGTATAACGAACAACACGCCCACCATCCCAATGGCTGCTCCAAATATAACCTGCAGCGTCAACGGTTAAACCATCAGGTAAACCTTCGCCTTCCGGAACTTGCACAAAGATACGTTGATTAGAAATATTTCCTGTTACTGGATCAAAATCACATTGCCAAATGTGTCGAGGCAAGGTATCGCAGTAATATAAAGTGCGATTATCAGGGCTCCAAGCAATACCATTGGTTTCTACAATATGGTTCGCCATAGGAGTCACATTACCGTTTTGGTCCATGCGATATAAAGTCCCAATTGGTGATTTTTCTTTTACATCTTTTGTCCCAGCCCAAAAGCGCCCCTGCCGATCATTTTTCCCATCATTAAACATATAGGGCCCATCTTCTGGTACTGTTTGATCAAGTTTAATCACTTTACCACTTGGAATCTCAATACGTGCAAGATAAGTGCGCATGGCCGCCATCAAGCCACCATCCGCATGTGGAGTAATACAGCAAATATTCGTTGGCATCGGCCACGTTTGATGCTCTTGCGTAGCAAGATCAAGCCGATGCAAAGCAGGCTTTAAAATATCAATCCAATAGAGAACTTTTTCAACAGGATGCCAAACAGGACATTCACCAAGAATGCAAGGAGTTTTATAAATACACTGAATATTCATTTAAACAAATTCCATTTGATCTTATTTTGCCAATTAGATCTGACAAAATATTTTTTATACCAGGCTCTTAACTTTAACGCGTTATAGCTTTTGAATCAAGGCTTACTGTATTTTAAAGTACATTTCTATTTTAGGATATTACTTACTACTAATATTTTTCTGTCTTGACATCAGCCTTTCCCACAGACTTCTTCAACAACTATTAGCAAGCACTATGCAAAAAACTCCTTAGACTTTTTTATTTTATTTTGTTGCATTCTTAAAAAGTCTCAATGTTAAACATTACACTTCCCTATCAAAGCCACAAACATAAGCAAACAGTAAACCGCGGCCTCAGCGCCACGATCGTCAGGGGGCAGTTAAAGCCCAAAACTTAAGTAACACATAAGCTAAAAATGAAAACTAGGAATATCCCCATGCCTGCATTTCCTAAACGCACTTTTCTTATCGCTATCGTTATATTTATTGCCAGCACGCT